>JANRJA010000049.1:0-60525 GCA_033764315.1 Oculatellaceae cyanobacterium bins.114 | reverse complement strand
CGGTAATATCTGAGGCAACAGGGGTTCAAGAATTTCCCATTCTGCATCGGTGAGACTGCTGGAATATGCCATAGCAACTGAAGTCAAGGGGGTAGATGCTTTCACCCTCCATTATAAAGATGTCAAATGGACTCTATAAAGCATCTCTGTAAACCCAAGAAGTTGTGCATAGTGGAGCAGCAGAGTCAGAGGAAAGGGGTTAAGCAGAGATCACATAACATAAAGATTATTTATGTTATTACTATATTTCAATTTGCTGAATTTATCACTAAGCTATAGAACAGCGACCTTTAGCGATGCATATTTCTGGTGAAGCGATGTTGCACCTGCTCAAACCTGTTCTTCTTCTAACTCAACCTTCTCCGTCTCGAATCCCTGTATTCGATGGGTTGCGTCCTATCCGTCAATGGTTAAACGGCATAGAGATTAACAATGGGGCGATCGCTCACTTCATTTGCCAAACTATTCCTGCACAGTGTCCCTTTGAGCGAGATATTTGTCTCTTGGGTCGCATCTCTGTGCATATTCCTCCCCTAACCTCATGTGGACTTTCCCCAGATCCCCGGTTGCTGTGACGCAAATCAGATTACTTTGAGGATGCTGAACGAGCAACCGGGGATCTAACCCTCTAAGTTGTACGGTAGCCCTCTAAAAGTAATGATTTTTGAGTAAGAATCCTTACTTGTTTAGGACTACCAGTTGTACATCGCGTTCAATGATACTTTTGTAAACCCTTTAGGACGCAATATTGACGTTGGTATAGCCGTAGCCACATTCGATGAGGCGGAGGCGAGTCAGAAAGCTTTCCCAGCATCAGGGTTTGAGCCATTGCCTTTGCCGTAAGCTTTCTGACCAAAGCTATATTACGGCTCCACTCGATAGCCAAACTCTGCTAGACGAGTGCGAGATTGTCGCCATTTGGGTTGCACTTTGACAAACAGTTCTAAATAGACTTTTCCCATGACTAGCTTTTGAATTTGCTGACGGGCAGCAGTGCCGATCGCCTTTAACATGCTGCCACCTTTGCCAATCACAATGCCTTTTTGAGAGTCACGCTCAACGTGAATCGTGGCGAGAATGCGAGTGATCTCCGGCTCTTCATCGACTCGATCAATGGCGATCGCCACTGAATGCGGTACTTCTTCGCGGGTCAGCAACAAAATCTGCTCTCGGATTAGCTCGCCCATGATGAAGCGTTCGGGTTGGTCGGTAACGAGATTGGGAGGATAGTAATAGGGGCCGGGTTCTAGGCGATCGACCAGAGCCGTTTGCAAGGTGTCTAATCCTGTCCCGGTGAGTGCTGAGAATTTGATTGTGGTCCATTGGTGAGAGCCGGACAACACTGCATAGCTGTGATCAAGCAGTTGAGCCTCACCTGTTTGTTGATCGGCTTTATTGATCCCTAAAATCACCGGGGTTTGAGCTTGAATTAGCAAATCAGCCACATAGCGATCGCCTCCTCCAGCTTCAACTGAGCCATCCACCACAAACAGCACCAAATCCACTGAATCAATGGCAATTTGAGCATTTTTGACTAGAACTTGTCCGAGTTGGTGGTGGGGCTTATGAATGCCAGGAGTATCAACAAAAATGATTTGGGCCTCTGGGGTTGTGAGAATTCCTTGCAGGCGATTGCGGGTGGTTTGAGCCACCGGAGAAGTAATAGCAATCTTTTGCCCAATTAACTGGTTCATCAAGGTTGATTTGCCAACATTGGGGCGACCAATGATCCCCACAAAGCCCGACTTAAAGCCGGGAGGGGCAACAGGAATGAGCGGCTCTAACCCCTCTAGGAGCGATCGCTCAAGATCAATATCAGATTGCAAATCATCGGTCATGATGGGAATGGTGAAGTGGGGGTAGTCCATATAAGTTAATTATGCCGTTGGGAATGTGAGTAGGGTTGTGGCATCTGGGCGATCGCTTTGCACAGTGGGCTGCAAAACAAGTCCCAAGACATATTCCCCTTCGTTGACAGCGTGATTGATTGCCACGTCAAACACCCATCCCTTTCGTTCAGCTCGCACGGCGATCGCTTGAGGAGGTTCACCTGTTTTGTTAAAGGTCAGCAGTTCATATAGAATATCGCCTGCTTGCACCAGACTACCCAAAGCAACTCGTGTTTGCACGATGCCCCCTGTAGGCGCGTAATAGCGTAGCATCTGAGTGCGGTTGGCAAACTGAGTCGGAGGCAGCGATCGCACTGGAGTTACCTCAGTCACAATTCCCTTATCAATTAAATAGTGCTGGATGCCATTCACCCCTCTGGCGATCGCGTCGGAGTCCATTTGCATTCCAGACCCTAACTCACAGGTATAAGCTTCAACATCCAGATGCAGGGGTTGATTTAACTGAGCAAAACACGCCTCTAACGCCAACCAGGGTTTAATAAAAGCCTCATCAAAGGCATCTCCATCATACCAATCGAGCAAGATTGACCACTCTAAGCCAAACCGAGCCGCATGGTGTTGGCGATCGCGAAAGTAGTAGACATAACTCACCCCAAAATCAACAGAGGTGTGCAAGTCAATCACATAGTTGGCATCTAAACAGAGCGATTGCAGGATGTAGCGATATTTTTCAGAGAAGGGCACACCCGACGCCGCATAAACTTCGTCTTTTAACCTGGCAAACGCGGCTTGAATCTGTTGCCGATAGTGCTGTTCAATCGTGGCAGTGTCTTGATCGGCATGGGCTTTAGCAAACGCCACCAGATCTGTCTCAGACGGTTTATAACTCCAAAAGATACGGTTCCAGTTGTCGCCATCATAGGGGCTAAACCGACCACTGGCATAATGCAGCGATCGCTGATTGACCCCCACCGGGTTGCACACAGGCACCAACCAGATCTCTCCTTCAACTTGCGTTGCCTTTAGTTGCGATAACCACTCCATCACTTGATGAATCACAGCATTGCCCGCCAACTCATTGCCATGCAAATTGGATTGGATATACACCTTTTTACCGGGATGCTCACCTATAAACTTATAGACTTGCAGGGATAGGCGATCGCCAGAGGCAAGGTATTGCAGGGGAATGATGTCAACGATCGGACGCATAGCTCTTGAATTTAGCAGGATGGTGAGTTAGTGTCAGCGTAGTATAGAACGTTGGGACTGTTGTTTTACTCGTCTTTGTAATCGCCCGTCTTAAGCCTATGCGCTTCTTCAACCGAATTACTTTGCAGACTCCAGAAAGCGTTGAATTGGAGTTTACATTGGCAGGCATCGGCAATCGAGCACTGGCACTGGCGATCGATTACCTGGTCATGTCGTGTTTTTTAGGTCTATCACTGTTGCTGTGGTGGGTCTTTTCAGACCAGTTATTCAAATATTTAGACACCCTCAGAATTGATTACAGTGGTTTAGCCAACTGGTTACTGGCGATCGCGGCTTTGCTCGTTTTCTTTGTCTGGGTTGGTTATTTTGTTGGGTTTGAGACAGCGTGGCGTGGACAAACCCCAGGCAAACGAATGGCTAAAATTCGAGTGATTCGAGATGATGGCCGTCCAGCACGGCTACCACAAGCCATCTTGCGGGCACTGTTGCGTCCTGTTGATGATGCTCTCTCGATTGGCGTGTGGATGATTATCCTGAGTTCTCAAGAAAAACGCTTGGGCGATTGGGTCGCAGGCACTATTGTCGTTCAAGAAGAAAGAACGGTTGCTGCCACCACTCTGGTCACATCCGACAAAGCTCAAGACATTGCCGATTACCTGTTGCAGTACGCGAATGTGTCGCTCTTGTTGCCAGATGACTTCGCCGTAGTGCGGGAATATTTGAAACGCCGATCGTCGATGCATGATCAGGGGCGATCGAGCCTGAGTCTAAAATTGGCGCGTCAGGTTAAAACCCTCTTAACCCTCGAAAAGCTGCCCGAAAACACCACACCTGACACATTTTTAGAGGGGGTATATCTGGCCTATCAACAGCAATCGCCACAACGCCCTCACGAGTTAAACTAAATCTCACACTACAACAAAGCACCTAGGGAGTAGGGAATGGGATGACATGATCATCACATTCACCCATGTTTCCACCCACTCACCCAATTAGCACTTTTATCACAACTGACTCTTTGCCTTAATCTGCAAGTAACGATCTACCAGTTGCTCGGAGATTTGACTCGCTGGAGCATCAAGCACCAATGCTCCTCGCTGTTTTAACAGGGCAAAGGCGGTTTGCCGTTGGTTAATCAGATCGAGGGCAACTGCACGGGCATAAGTTGACGGAATATCTTGAGTCAATGCCTGTGCCTGCCGATCAACCTCAGGGTCGCGCAGGGTTACACAAAATGGTAAATAGCGCGGCGTGAGCCGTCCTAGAGCAGATAACAATTCAGCAGAGGCGGTGACATCGACAATATCGGTAATCATCACCACTAATGCTCGTCGAGTTTGTTGATTGACCAACGAGGTCACGGCTCCAAAGTAGTCGGGTTCCACCAACTCAGGCTGAATAGGGGTCAACCGTTCGATTAATTTAGAGAGTTGCAGTTGTCCCCGTTCGGGTGGCAGCCAGGTATGAATTTGTCGATCAAAGACCGCAACCCCAACGCGATCGCCCCGGTTTAGCCCTGCCATTGCCAATGACAGCGTGGCATTTAACCCCCAGTCAAATCGCGATAAGCCTTGTACTTGAGCCGTCATCAATCGCCCCCGATCGAGAAGAATAATCAGCGTTTGTTCTTGTTCTGGCTCTAACACTCGAATCAGAGGACGACTGCGACGAGCCGTTGCCTTCCAGTCAATCATGCGGGGATCGTCACCAGTTGCATATTCTCGCAATTCAGCAAACTCAGTTCCAATCCCTAATCGGCGAGCTTGTCGCATGGCTCCGGCTGATTGCAGCGTCAGGCGAATCGACAAGGCGCGCAACCCAATCAAATCAGGATAAACCGCCACAGTTTGAGCTTGGGGCACTTTCCAGTCATGCCATGCCAACTGCCACGGGCTCATCTGACGAATTTGAATATCTCCCCACTGATATTCACCCCGTTTGGTTGGATGCACACTGTAGGTCAGTTCTGCGGTGCTCTTTGGCTCTAACCGGGCTTGTAACTGCGAAGTAGACGCTGCAATAGTCAGGGGATGATAGTCGCGAATTTGGATCTGTGCTGAGCGATCGCCCGATCGCACCGATAACACCACCGGATTGTCTCGACCAATCGACAACCGTTGCAAGGGTTGACGGCTGACCTGCACCTGTCGCCCTTTCACTCGACTGGCGTCAATCGCCACTAATGCCAACACTACTCCATCAAACACCACCATGCCCAACACCGACGCCATCATGCGCGTCTCTGCTTGCCAAAACAAGGTCATCAGGGGGGCGATCGCCATGCCCAGCAACAACAAACCGTAAGCACGTCGAGAAGGGAGCATAGGGGGAAGAGGGAAGAGAGAAGAGGGAAAAAAGAAAAGAGAAAAAAGAAAAGAGAAGGGTAAAGGATGAAAAGGAAAGAACCAAGCGTGAAAGGGTGAAAGGTTAATCGTCAATCGTTAATCGTGAGCCAACAACAGACTACATCCCATTGATCACTCACCATTGACTATCGGCTCACTACTCCTTCAAAGGGTACAGATGCGATTAATCGCGTCTCTCCCTCACTCTTGCCTACCGAGGTACTGGCACCTGGGTCAATAATGACTCCACAATGGCATCAATTTTTAAACCGTCAAGTTGGGCTTCGGGCCGTAAGATCAAACGGTGTCGTAACAAGGGAGAAGCTACGGCTTTAACGTCATCTGGAGTCACATAGTCGCGATTAGAGAGCCACGCGTGGGCTTTACTAGTTTGCAACCATGCCACTGCCGATCGCGGTGAGGCACCCAACGCCAAGTCTTGATGGTGACGAGTGCGCTGTACCAATGCCAACACATAATCCAACACATTATCTTGCACTCGCACCGTTTGAATCGCACGCCGAGCTTGCAAAATCTCCTCCACGGTTGCCAGAGGTCTAAGCTGAGACAGGTCGAGCCGCTTTGCCTGAAACCCAGCCTGACTGTTTAAGAGCATTTGCTTTTCAGCAGCAGTATCGGGATAGTCTACAAACAACTTAAATAGGAAGCGATCGAGTTGTGCCTCAGGTAAGGGATAGGTGCCCTCAAATTCCAGAGAGTTTTGCGTAGCAATCACCCAAAACAGGGGAGGCAAGGTCAGACTTTCTCCATCTAGAGTGACTTGCTGCTCTTCCATCGCCTCTAGCAACGCCGCTTGAGTTTTTGGAGGGGTACGATTGATTTCATCCGCCAAGAGAATTTCAGTAAAAACGGGACCCTTTTTTAAGGTGAAATTACGAGTATTCAGATCAAAGATGTTGGTTCCCAAAATATCAGCCGGCAAGATATCAGGGGTTAATTGAATTCGTCGAAAATCTGCTTGCACCAGTCGCGCCATTACCTTGACCAGCAGCGTCTTTCCAGTGCCAGGCACACCTTCTAAGATGACGTGTCCCCCCGTTAACAGGGCAACGAGTAGTTGCTTTACCAAGCCCGATTGACCAACCACAACCTGATTGAGGGCTTGACTGAGGTGAGAAAAAAGAGCGTTATCGGTCATAAAGGGGGGGTGAGAAAGAATGGGGTTTAATGATTCAGTCAGGGAGTACTTACACCTTCATCTATTTCACTGCTTTTTAGCCACCCTATTTAAATCTGTATCCTTACTTTAAGGTGGCCGGTCAGGTTGGTAGATGTTGCCGAAGCGTTTGCAGTTTACTCAGCCAGATTTTGAGGTCAGGTTCGCGCAGACGACGCTTTTGCCAATAGGGGTGCAAGGCTTGTTGCAGTTCATGGGCAGGGCGACCTGTTTGCGTAGTCCAGGCATCCATTAAACTAGTTGGATCGAGCAGCGTATTGCCTAAGCCAAGAGCCTTTTGCACCCGCAGTTGTTCTTCTTTGCCAATGACATCCACAATAAATTCACTACTTTCGGCTTTTTGCAGCACTTCTGCAAGTGCCTCAATGTAAGCCCGACTGTTGTTCATAGTGGGGGTTGTCAAACGCAGAGGCAAGCCAAATCGTTGGTTGCCTGCCCAAATCAAAACCATCAGTAATACGATCGCCTGAAATAACAGCGGTAAAAGGGATGTATTTGCTAGATATGCCCCCCAAGTTTGCCCGATTTCTTCAACAATGACATCGGCTTCTTTGTAACCATGCAGGTATTCATCAATCCACAGGGTTGTGTTTCCTTTAGCGGTTGCCAGATCGGCCAAAAACTTAAAGTTGCCCGGTTCGTCTTGATAGGCATTTGCAGCTAAAAAAGGAGTTGTTGTCAAGATAATCTCTCCCTTGTCAGCCGTGGTTTGCCAAACTACTGCCCCAAAAGAGTCACCTAACTGTTGATGTTCGTCTTGTTCAAGTTTGCGACGACGACGAGTTTCAACTTTAACGGCTCCCCCTGGACTGGTTTGCACCGTTCTAAAGTTTACCGGGGTGGCTGGTTCACGAAACCCCAAGATGATCAGGCGATTGCCTTGCTGCGTCCACGCTTTGACATCTAACTCCGGAGCCAACACGTCATCCGTTGTGACTTGGATGAGGGTGACTGAGCCGGGAGGCAATCCTCGCTTTTGCAGCTCCGTATCTAACTCTTTATAGGGACGTTCCCACCGCTCAACTTGAACGCCTTGTTGTTGCAGGTAAGCATACCAGGCACCATACCCATCAGGAGCACGGCTAAAGCTAGAGCCACTGGCTTGGGGGCTATTGGGTGCTGCAAACACGGTCAGCAAGATGAGGGCAACAAGGGCGATCGCCCCTAAAATCACCCACCGATTTTTGAGCCAGGCTGTGAGCGAACGATTTGCAATCATTGAGCTTCAATCTCCCGATAAGCTTGTTGACAATAGTCAAACGTCTCTGATGAGATCGCCGCATTATCAAAACACACCCGCTCATGCGTGGAAATTAACACCTGATAAGGATTGGGTTTCGCAAACGTTTGCACAACTTGCAGATATTCTCCATCGGTGCGGCTAGCTTGTTGCGGCAGTTGTTTGGTGTCTTCTAACCGCTGCAACATCGCCATATAGAGCGCACGACACGCCTGGGCATAATTCCCTTGCCGTTGCAACACTTGCGCCTGCCGTAACCAACCCGACACGGGCTGGCTCTCTGGAGGTTTAGTGCGCTGGCTTGCAACCCGGGGTTGCGGCACCTGCATCCTTTGGATCAGTGCTCGCACAAACAACACCAGATACCACAACAGCCAAGCCGCGATCGCGCTTGCCAAAATCCAAAAAATAGTTTCTAACAGACGCTCTGAGGGGGGTGTAGTCGTCGGCAAATCGGGTGCATCGGCAAACTGCAACTCAAACCACTCTTGCAGCCATCGCCCCATTTGCTGGAATTGCCACGAAATGCTGTTCTTGTCAAATGACCCTGCGGACATAGCAACAACTGTTTGGCTGAGATTATCGCTTCTCAGCTTAACAGCCCAATTTGAAAAATAGTGCTAAGCCAAAACGCGAGAGCCGCACTGCCAACCGGGACGGTCAAATTATCAATGCCATATTTAGAGAAAGCTTCTAAGCCCATTGCAGCGATCGCAATCACGCCTGCGATCGCCCAAGCTAGCCAACCCCCTCCCTGGATGCTCAACAACAGCCCACTCACTACAAAACTGGCAACCCCCATTGTCAGCGAGCCTTCCCAGCTTTTTTGCATGTCCCACAACTTATAGAGATGCCGTCCCCAGCGACGCCCAACCAGCGCAGCTAACCCATCGCCCCAGGTCATCACCAGGATTCCTAACATTGCAAAGTGAGGTTGAGTCTGCCAAAAACAAGCGATCAGAATGCCAAAACTGACTGCGTAGAAGAAAGTGCCCAAGCTCTTACGCCCCACGCTATTGAAACTGGGCAGAATGGGAATTCGGTAAGACAAGAGAGCGATCGTACTAAACAACACCGACGCACTCACCCCCAACCAGGTTGGTATCTGTAACCACCACGCCAGCAAAATAATATTACCCACACCAATGTGAACCACTTTTCGCACGAGTTCACCATCACCCCACTGCAACCGATGCAAGATTTCCGCTGACAGCACCACAATTGCCAACCAAATGGCAACCACCAGCAATTGCATCCACAAGGGCGGCACTGACTCTAGCCAGGGAAAAGCAAGGAGCAAGGACAACATATGTAAAAGCGGTTTTCTCTCACTTTACAAGAGTTTGAACTGAGCGGGTTGAGTTAGATAATAGGGAGGAGGGTTAAATTGCAAAGTTCTGAATGCTTCATTGTTGGGTAAAACATAGTTTCAAGGTTGCTGTTTAGAGTTCAATATTGACTACTATGCAAGTGATAAAAGCATAGTTTCTTAAGGCAAACGGAACAAAGATAATTAATGAGAGAACAAATTCAACAGTTGATAACCAAGCATAGGTTGGAGCATGTCTCTAGCCAAATAGAAGAAGCCTCACTCCCGGCTATTCACATATCTAAATCAGGGTCAGATAGCCCTATTCTTGGAGCTTCTCGAATAGGGGGTTTACCTGATGTTCCATTAGAGTTTAATTGGTTGCAATGGCAGGGTAAACCTCTTGGTTTCTTAGCTCAAATTAGCTGTGCAGAGCTGTCAGCTTGTGACTTGGAGCATACTTTACCTAACTCTGGAATGCTCTATTTTTTCTACGATATAACTGAACAACCCTGGGGGTTTGATCCCAAACATCAAGGTAGTTCGGCAGTTATTTATATCCCAACGACTGACGCACTGACCCAAGCTGTTTTGCCCGCAGACTGGGAGATGGATGAGTTATGTCTTAACCCTTTTTACCTAGAGTTCAATAGAGTTCCCTCCCTACCTGCTTACGGTTCTACCGCATTCAAGCAAATGGGTCTTGCTGACCAAGAAGTCGATAATTATTTAGAACTATTTGATGAAGTAAGAGAAAGGTTTACACAAACTAAGCCTTTGCATCAGCTTTTGGGTCATGCTAACGCCATACAAGGTGACATGCAGATGAAATGCCAACTTGTTTCACATGGATTATATTGCGGCGATGAAAGCGGATATGCAGATCCATTAGCAAAAGCATTAGAGGGGGGAGCATCAGAATGGAGATTGTTATTTCAAGTTGATTCTGACGATGATATCGGTTCTATGTGGGGAGATGTTGGAATGGTCTATTTTTGGATTCGTGAATCTTCACTTCAACAAAGGAAATTTGATGAAACATGGACCATTCTGCAATGTTTATGACCAGGTTTTCGGTGACGGCTGATCAGGAGTGTTAACGTTCTAATCGTCAATTGCTAACAGCCCACCTCTCATATCGTGAGTCTCCTCACTCCCTCCTATGCACGTTCCCATTCAGTTTCTCCTTCTGCCTTGTCTCGTAATTTTGTATACTAAATTTTAAGTTTTTTAATTTTTCATGACATCTACTCCATTTATTTATTTTTTTGAAGGTATTCCTGAAGAACTCAGCGATGTTAGTTTGCGGCGCAATCGCTCGACCGGAACTCGCTCTGTGCTGTTGATGTTTAGACAACTAAAGTCGATTGAGCGGTTTAACAGCTACACCAAACGCTTTGCTCAAGGGTTGCGCCTGGTCGATAGCGAAGGGGAAATCAGCATTGAGCCAGACTCCGTGCAATTTGTCTTTGGTGGCCCAGAAGGCGATGAGTTAGTGCGGGTTGAGTGCAAGTTTGAGATCCAGCAGGACGATCATTGGGAGCGGTTTATGCGCTTTATGAATCGCTATGCTGAAGCCAACGGCATGGAATATGGAGAACGGAAGTCTGATTCGTGATGAATCATGGGTTAGTGGTCAATCGTTCATCGTCATTTAGGCAAAGAGATATAAAAGCGCAGGATTTGGGAAGCTAACTTAGAAGCTGACTTAAGCGTTTGATGACTGAGATCTGAATGCTATGCCCTGATGACAGAATCAAAGGTGCTTTACAAAAAATGGGAAGGAGTTGAGATGAAAGTAGCGGTGACAGGGGCAACTGGGTTCGTTGGGAGCCATTTGGTTCAGCGATTGCAGCAAGAAGGACACACGGTTGTTGTGTTGACTCGCGATGCCCAAAAAAGTAAGTCATTGTTTCCAATAGCCCAGTTTCCGGGAGTTGAGGGGGTGACATATACTCCTCTGGAATCGGGGGAGTGGCAAGGCGCGATCGCCGGATGTGATGGCGTGGTTAATCTGGCAGGTGCACCGATCGCTGAAAGCCGCTGGACACCAGAACGCAAGCAAGAGATTCTCGACAGCCGAATCATTGGCACGCGCAAAATTGTGGAGGCGATCGCCCAGGCAAATCCAAAGCCCAGCGTGTTGATCAATTCCTCGGCGATTGGCTATTACGGCACAAGTGAAACCGCAACCTTTGACGAAACCAGTGCTGCCGGATCTGACTTTTTAGCCGAGGTGTGTCAGGCATGGGAAGCTGAGGCGCAAGCCGTCAAGACCTCTAGCACTCGACTCGTGATCTTAAGAACGGGAATCGTCTTGGGCATGGGTGGGGCGATCGCCAAAATGTTGCCTCCGTTTCAACTGTTTGCGGGAGGCCCCATTGGCAGCGGACGGCAGTGGTTCTCCTGGATTCACATCGACGATCTAGTGAACCTGATTCTCAAAGCCTTGACCGATCCGTCGCTAGAGGGCACCTTCAACGCAACTGCTCCTAAGCCAGTGCGAATGGCGGAGTTCTGCACAGTCATGGGACAAGTCTTACATCGTCCATCGTGGTTGCCCGTTCCTGATTTTGTGATCGAGACGTTGCTAGGAGATGCGGCCAAAGTTGTTTTAGAAGGTCAACAGGTGCTTCCCAAACAAACCCTGGCAACCGGATTTACCTATCAATACGAGACCATCAAGCCTGCCCTGCAACAAGTGCTTGCTAAACAATAGGCAACCTGAGTTCGAGATCAGGATTTTGGCGGTTGAAACCGCTGCTATACGAGCAAAAACGACCTGCGTCGGTTCAGCAAACCTTCGATTTTGGTAGTCCGCGAAGGCGGACTTCGTTCTGGTAGCCGCGAATTTATTCGCTGGGCTGCTTAAACCGAACTGACGTTAGGCAGAAATCACAGGAGGGGCAAGATCACTGTTGACCCTGTTAACCAAGCTGCTCAGGTTAACCATTGAGGCTTGACTCAGCCCTCAGACATCGATTGCAGACGTTTGTTGACCCAACTGATAATGCCGCTCAACAGCGCACCTGCCATCAAAATCCCAATGGCTGGTGTAAAAACAGGCTCCCACAGCTTGTACCAGAGGTCTAAGCCCAATGGAACCTTAAAGGCATGACCTATAACAGCGATCGCCAACCAAAAAAAACTCAATAGCACCAAAAACAGGTTTGCCACCAGTGCTAAGTTGAGCCATTCCAACAATTTGTCTTTCATTTTCTTGCCTCAAAATGATAATGCAAATCAATTTACACATCGGCGGCTAATGGTTGCCCAACCTAAGACCTTTGTGGCTCATTTAAACCGGGTACAAGGAATCAGTTCTGTTGTTTAAACTCAGATCAACCTATCAACACAGCGGGCATTTCAACATAACAATTGACTTAGATTTATTTCGTTTAACCGAGTATTAATTGTTGATCTTACAATGCCAAGTGAGCGAAGCTACGTTGAATAACGGTGGAAACAACTCAACAAGAATGAGTTGATGAAACTTAATATCTAATTTCAGTTTTCTGAGAAAAAACATGGCTGCCCTTTCGGAAGGACAGCCATATTATTCAAGCAAAACCATAATTGGGTTATTCAAATTCTGCAACTTACTTTTCAGCTTGTGCTTCTACCATTAAATTGTCGGGATCAACGTAGTGGCAAGTTGCATCATCAACACAAATGAGTGCCCAACCAGATTGGTCGATTCCAATAAACTTGTATGAACCTTCTTGTACAAAAAAGCCTTTGTGATTGCGGGTTTCGGGTTTGATTTCGACGTGTGAGAGCATGATTCCCAATCCTTATTTGTTTTAAAAGAAAGTGAAGAAGCGAAGAGCTATAAACATAGCTAATCGCTAACTTCACTGAATCTTATCATTAGATTTTCGGCTGCATCATTAAAAATCGTTAGTAATCATTGCGATTCCTCAATAACTAGGGAGTTTAATAACTGAAAAAGCCTTAAAAATGTAAATTTTTGATCCTAGTTTCCAAATAGCCAATCCTGAACTCGAATTAAACCCTTCCAGTTGGGTTTACGGCTTAACCCATCTTCACAGTTCTTCTTAACTTCTTCCCGTAGCTCTGGCACAGCCATGATCAACTGTTCAGCAATCTCAACGTGCTCCCGAACTCCAGTTTTAGCTGTTTCTAACATGGCGACCGCCAGGTTAATTCGAGCTTGCGGATCTTGAGGATTGAGCTTAACTGCTTTTTGGGCTGCTTTGAGGGCTTGGCTGGGCTTGTTATCAAGCAAATAAAGCCATGCTAGACAGGTCCAGGCAGGGCTACTCTTGGGCGATCGCTCACACACTTCCTTAAACACAGGAATCAACGTCTCAGGCGATTCTCCGGCTTGATAACGTTCAATACCTTGATCAAATAGGGCTTCAACAGTCTCAGTCATAGGTGAATAGCAGTCAATTACAAGTAGGAGTTAGACATTAAAGAACTTGAATTTTAGCGAATTCTGGTTCCTTTAAAGGCAGTTATCGCCATAGACAGTTTGATGAGGGCAACAACCCCCAACAGCAACAAGGGGTTTAATTTCCTCGTTTTCACGGGTTTAGCAGGTAGCCGCCCATAAATTAAGGGTGACAAGCGATCGCGCTCTCACCCTTGAAACAAAATCTAGATAGATGACTTAAGAGAACGACTTGCCACAACCACAGGTTTGGTTAGCATTGGGATTGGTAAATTGAAACCCACCCCCAATCATGGCATCACTAAAGTCCAACACTAAACCATAGAGGTAAAGGATGCTTTTGGGGTCACACACCACTTTAAAGCCTTCATAATCAAAGACTTCATCATTCTCGCGGACATTGCTAAAGTCTTCAAAGTCCATGATGTAAGACATGCCAGAACAACCGCCCTGGCGAACCCCGACCCGCAAACACAGGTCTTGGTTGCCCTGTTTTTCACGTAAGGACAGAACTTGACGAAGGGCGGCGTCAGTCATTTGAATGCCACGCTGTTGAGACTGAATTGCTTGCGTCATCGGTATAAAATGACTCCTTAAATAGAGATCTGTCTATGGATCTGTAATTCTGGTGCTACCAGAGTAATATCAGTAAATCAGGATAGATCGTTTATCCTCATAGCATGATGGTAGCAATCTTCAAGGGTGTCTTCACCAAAGATGTCTACACCAAAAGCTATTGAGACGATAACCTTACCCCAGTCTTGGACACAAGTGCCATAGGTTTTAAGTAGGTTAATCTAAGCTGGCTCATCTAAGCTAGCTAAATTGTATCAAATCCTTTACAGCCTTTGAACATGGCTGAATTTGAACCCGTTGGTACTTGTAATTATATTGATGAATTGTTAAAAGGCAGTAGAATCATAAGCCACTCTATAGAGCAACGTCCTTGATGACTGTTGCCATCTGTCAATTAAACGTTGAGGGAGGGAAGCCAATGTTTAAGATGAATAGTGAGCACCTGGTTGCCCAGGAGTGCATTCTGGTTTTCTTGGTAATTTGTTAGCGTTCGGATTATTTTTGCTGAGTATATGACAGCCCTAAATCGCTCTACCCGCCGTCGGCTCCAACAGCTTCGTCAGATTCCTAGTGTGTGGGAAGGCGATCGCCGTGTTCTTGCAACGCATCTCAACATGGAGCCGGACAGCTCAATGCGAGGGGAATGCATTATCTGGGTAGACGGTTCAGAAGGGTTAGTGCGAGCAATGGATGTTGTGCCCTCTGACACTGGCCCTGAGGCGATCGTGCGCACGTTGTTGCGGGCAATGGAATATCCCCACAGTTCGACCCGTCCGGCTCGACCTCAAAAAATTGTCGTGTGCGATCGCGAAATTCAGTTTTTTCTGCGGGGGGTGCTGCAAGAGTTAGACATCGTAGTGGACTATGTGCCCGAACTGCCCCTGATTGACGAGATCTTTCGAGGCTTGCAAGATGTTGCCAACAACCGCCCTCCACAATTGCCTCCAGAACAAGAAGAAGCCTTGCTCAAAGCGGCTTACAAAATCTGGCAAGATGCTCCTTGGGATGTCTTAGACGAAGAAAAGATCATCTCAGTTGAGGTCAACTACAACGATGTTGAAACCCTCTATGTCTCTATCTTAGGGATGTTGGGCATGGAATATGGACTGTTAATGTATCGCTCGGTCGAGTCACTCCGAAAGTTTCGCGAGCGGGTGTTAATGGCAGATGATTCGCCAGAAGATCTAGAAGGAGCGTTTTTAGAGCAAGATTGCTTTTTTCTCACCTTTGAGCAAGAAGCAGAGTTACCCGAAGATGCCTCCCCTGATCTCAACGTTTTTGAAGTTGAAACAGGTGTCGTGCCAACCTTTGGCAATTTACATCCACTAGAGGGCATGCGCCCTATGTTGTACGAAGAGGAGGCACTCGCTGTTTTAATTGCTTTAGAAGCGATGCATCGCTTTTTTGAGCAACACTTGGCAGAGTTAACCGCCGAAGAGTTTCCTCAAACAGTGGGTCGTTATCGCATCAATAACCCAACTGACCCCAAGAAAAAAGTAGCGGTTAAAGTTGAGACCATGACCGCTCTGGCAGAAGAGTTGTTTGAGATGTCAAGTAACATCGCCCTCAATGACGCTGACTTTGACTTAGCAAATATGCCCATCTTGCGGGTTGACTTGATTCCCAGAGATGCCTTTTATAGCTTGGGCGCAATGGCCTGGGAAATCGCAGATACACTCCGCTCGACCGCAAAATATTATCAATCTGCGGAGGCTGAGATTCCCCCGAATGGCGATGGGTTTCCAGTTATCTTGATTCAGACCTCGCGACCTAAGGCGATCGCCCTGATTGAAGAACTCCAGGCATCTGGAGGAGTCAAAGCCATCTGCTTTAATCCCGGAGAAGACCCCTATGCTGAGCAACACTATGATTTAGGGATTTTGCAAACCCACAATAGTGACTTCCATTTATTTGGGGAGTTCATTGAAGACGACCCGATTCACATCGAAGCCCGAAAAAAATGGGATCAACGCTGTAAACGAACTAATGGCTATTGCGGATTGGTAATTGCCAAAGGCTTTAAAGGCTCAAATCGAGGTAATCCTAGTTTGAATGACATGATGGCTCTGTTTGAAGTGCGATCGCTCTCTGCCAAAGAACTAGGGTTAGGGCCTTTGGAGTTGTCACTCCAGTTTGAGTAAGGAGTCGAAAACGGAGAATCTCGGTTCTGCTCGCTACCCAAAGCTTAAGGGTGGTTCTAAACAAGTAAGGATGTGCTCCGCTGCGTGGGGCACATCCTTACTCCAAAATCATTACTTTTAGAGCACTACCAGCGTGAGAACTGGGAATGGCGAGTCGTGTTATTTCTTCCCGTTTCGTGGTTCATCCTTCTTCTCTCCATCCCTAAGCACAACTCGTCGTAAATAGGAGTGGGAATTTGGGGTGCAGGGGTTTCACCCCTGGCTGGGGGCGCAGCCCCCACACCGCCCTTGGTTTTATTTCCGAACCCTATCTGTGAAAAGCAGTACTAAGCATAAATAGGTTCCAAAAGCATCTACAGACACCGTTACGTTTTTTCTCAAGAACTGTAACAGATCCTCAAGAAGTTGAGATGTGTACAAGGGGCGATGATAGGATTCCTAAAAAAGTTCAGAGAAACTTTCATGTCAACAGAAACTCTTACTGGACAAACTCCCTTGTTTGGTGGCAGCACCGGCGGTTTACTAAGCAAAGCTGAAGTTGAAGAAAAATACGCTATTACCTGGACTAGCCCTAAAGAACAGGTGTTTGAGATGCCCACGGGTGGAGCAGCGGTCATGCGTCAAGGAGAAAATCTCCTTTACTTAGCACGCAAAGAACAATGCATCGCTCTGGGTGCTCAATTCCGTACCAAGTTCAAGCCCAAAATCGAAAACTATAAGATCTATCGGGTTTATCCCAGCGGGGAAATTCAATACCTCCATCCTAAAGATGGAACCTTCCCTGAGAAGGTGAATCAAGGTCGTCCTTATGTCAACAAAGTTGAACGTAACATTGGCAGCAACCCTGACCCTGCCACGGTTAAGTTCAGCGGCAAAAAGACGTTTGACCCCTAAGCAGGTTCAGGTCACCCCTGAAGTTTGCTAACGCTCTTGACCTTCTATAGCAACTTAATTTTGGAGATAGGTTTCCTGTCTCCAATTTTTGTTGCGATCGCACCCGTTAGCCTCTAGTCCGGATGCCCTGATGCCCCTTAAAATGGAGGGCATGATTTTCCCAGATTTTGCCCGATTTTCAGAATTTGCTCAACACGGCAACTTTGTCCCGGTCTACCAGGAATGGGTTGCCGATCTTGAAACTCCAGTATCTGCCTGGTATAAGGTGTGTGCCGGACAGCCCTACAGCTTTTTGTTAGAGTCTGTCGAAGGTGGTGAGAACTTAGCTCGCTATAGCTTGCTGGGCTGTGACCCCGTGTGGATCTTAGAAGCGAAGGGGAGCCAAACGACTCAAGTTCACCGGGATGGATCTCGACGCTTATTTGAGGGCGATCCCTTTGAGGCGTTAGAAGCCTGTCTGCAACCCTACGTTCCGGTAAAATTGCCCCAACTGCCACCTGGAATTGGGGGCTTGTTTGGGTTTTGGGGATATGAGTTGATCTCGTGGATTGAGCCGCGTGTGCCCATTTATCCTGCTGGCGAAGACGATTTGCCAGATGGGTTGTGGATGCAGATCGATCAACTATTGGTGTTTGACCAAGTGCAACGCAAAATTTGGGCGATCGCCTATGCCGATCTGCGGGATCCTCAAACCGATTTGGCAACGGCTTATCAACAAGCGTGCGATCGCGTCACCCAAATAGTCGAAAAACTACAACTGCCGCTAGTCAGCAAAGATACCGTGTTGGAGTGGAGTTCACCCACTTCGATCGCGCAAGAGCAAAAAACAGGTCATCCATCCTCTACTCCGCTCTATCAGAGCAACACCACAAAAGAGCAGTTTTGCGCCAATGTTGAACGGGCAAAAGCGCACATTCACGCCGGAGATATCTTCCAGGTCGTGATCTCACAGCGGCTCTCAGCCGAATATGAGGGCGACCCCTTTGCGCTCTATCGGTCGCTGCGGCTGATCAACCCATCGCCCTACATGGCATACTTTCATTTCCAGGATTGGCAAATTATTGGCTCCAGTCCAGAGGTAATGGTCAAGGTCGAAAACTCGGCAGATAAAACGAGTCGTGTTGCGACGGTCCGCCCAATCGCCGGAACTCGTCCACGGGGCAAAACTCCGCAACAAGATGCCACATTTGCAGAGGAGTTGTTGCAAGACCCTAAAGAACTGGCAGAACACGTGATGTTGGTCGATTTGGGGCGCAATGACCTGGGGCGGGTCTGCACGATGGGTTCTGTTCGTGTTGACGAGTTAATGGTGATTGAACGCTATTCTCACGTCATGCACATCGTCAGCAATGTGGTGGGCGAACTTGCCCCTAGCAAAACCGCCTGGGATCTGCTAAAAGCTTGTTTCCCCGCAGGGACGGTAAGCGGTGCTCCTAAAATTCGGGCAATGGAAATCATTCATGCCCTAGAACCCTGTCGTCGCGGGCCTTATTCCGGTGCCTATGGCTACTACGACTTTGAGGGACAGTTAAATACGGCGATCGCCATTCGCACAATGGTCGTTCGCGATCAGCTGAACGGCAAACACACCGTCAGAGTTCAGGCAGGGGCAGGCTTAGTGGCAGACTCGGAACCAGAACGGGAATACGAAGAAACGCTCAACAAAGCCAGAGGCATGTTAGAGGCCATTCGGTGTTTGCGATCGCAGGGGAATCGTTAATGCTTCCTTGCAAACCTCCTGCTCCGCTCCAACTCGGTGATTTGCTGTGTGTCGTTGCCCCTAGCGGCACGCTACGTGAACAAACTGCTTTTGCTAAAGGAGTTGAGGTTTGGCGATCGCACGGTTATCGGGTTGAGCTATGTCAGGGCTATGACGACCGTTGGGGCTATCTAGCAGGCAAGGATGATGATCGCCGTCAGCAGTTGCACGAAGCTCTGACCAATCCTGAGTGTCGGGGTATTCTCTGTGCTAGAGGTGGCTATGGTGGAGCACGATTGCTGGAGAAGTGGCATTGGGCAGAGACAACCCCCAAGTGGCTAATTGGCTTCTCTGACATCACCAGTTTGTTGTGGGACTTATCTCAGCAAGGCATCTCCGGACTCCATGCCCCTTTATTGACGACATTGGCAACAGAACCGGATTGGTCGGTGCAGCGGTTGTTGGACTGGGTACAGGGGCGATCGCTGCCAGCACTACAAGGAGTGGGATGGGGCAGGGGCATAGCTCAGGGGTTGTTATTGCCTGCCAATCTGACGGTGGCAACACATCTCCTCCACACAGCGGTGCAGCCTGACATGGATGGCGCAATTCTGGCGTTTGAGGATGTTTCAGAAGCTCCCTATCGCATTGACCGCATGTTGACCCAATGGCGGATGACAGGTGCTTTTAGCAAAGTGCGGGGCATTGCAGTGGGACGGTTTAGCCAGTGTGATCCACCGCCCAACCTCCCCAGTTTTACGGCTGAGGAGGTGTTGCGCGATCGCCTCTCTGATTTAGGCATCCCGGTTGTCTCCGATTTACCGTTTGGTCATGATGGAGTGAATGCGGCGTTACCTGTGGGTGTGCCTGTGGAGTTGGATGGCGATCGCGGTACATTAGGGGCAATCACCTTTCCCTAAATATCCAACACAGCAAGTTTTTTCTACGGCTCTAAAAAAGGGTAGTCCTTACTCAAAAATCATTACTTTTAGAGGACTACCTAAAAAAGAGACACATTGAAATTGATAGAAGCCCCAAAAATAAAACTGTTGAAATTGATATCTGGATCAGACGAGTCACCAAAGCTAAACCCACCAAACACACTGGCGCGGGTGTTAGAAGACAAGTAGTAGTTGAGTTCTGTCGTTAGCTGATGATAGACATCATTGCGGTCTTGACGTGTAAAGTCTGTTAGAGCAACTTGATAGCCTAATCCAATACTAAAATTGAGCGGCAGATCATAATCGAGTGACACTCCTAAAGCGTTGCCAACACGACTGCGATCGCTTGGATCAGTGAAACTCAAACGTAATTGATAGAAGCTATCGAGAGTCAGTTTAGAGTTTAGGCGATCGCGCCGCGATAGTGTGAGCCAAGCAGAATAATCGTTCAAAAAGCGATCGCCTGAGTTCGCATCAATAAACTGTTGATTGCTCAGACTGATTTCACCGTAGGTGTTTGGTAACAACTCCTGTTGAACACCAATTTGCACACCAAAGTTATTGTAATCTAGCTCGGACAAGCTGCTATAGCGTGTCAGGTTGCCGTTGATGGCTGCAATCAGTTGGGTTTGTGGCCCCAAATTAGGAATCGCTAACAACGTTGTGCTAACACTAAACAGCTGATCATCCACTGGATCAAAGTCATCCAACAAAATGTTGTTACTTCTTAAATAGTTAACGCCACCCAGCAAAAAAACAGTTTCATTGGGTTCATTGGATTGTTCGGTTACGATTTCCCGTTCGCGTAATCTCAAAATGCCCAGTTCTGGGTCGCCCTCAGTTAAATCATCTGTATTTACATCCGGTTCGCTAGTGGGGTTGGGAGAAGTTTCGTCTTCAAGCGGCATCGTTTGAGGATAACCAGAGGGTAAAGCAGGAGTCTCAGGATAAGGAGCCGCAGGAACATCTTTTGAAGATACCGTTGCCTTGGGTGATGAAGCAGATAAACTCTGCTGCTCTAGAGGCATAGCAAGGATCTCACCAGGGGCGATCGCCATCACTACCGGAGAGATTGAGGGGCGATCGGTACTGGGTTGAGATGCCGTTACATTGAGAGACTCAACCTCAACAGACCCAACCTTAAGGGGAGTAACCGGGTTGGCAACAGCATTTTTAGAAACGCTGAATAGCAAACCCATCCAGAGAATTGAATAACCAACCAAACCTTTCGTACAATTCACGTTTCATTCAGGGTAGAAGGGAAAGTTTCTGCTTGTGCCTGCCGCTATCTACATTCAAAGATGATTAGCCACCTGCCCGTTGGCGTTGCTATTCCCATTGCTCATGCCAGCGTTGGGTCAATCATCATTACGCCTTACAACGGGTCGTCTGTTACCGTTACCGTTGCCATTGCTGTCGCCATTATCTGGGCGATCGTCATCATCACGACCTATCACAGGTCGTCCATTGCCGTTACCGTTACCGTTACCATTGTCTGGGCGATCGTCATCGTCATCACGACCTATCACAGGTCGTCCATTACCGTTGCCGTTACCGTTCCCATTACCATTACCATTACCGTTGCCGTTACCGTTCCCATTCCCATTCCCATTGCCGTTACCCGGTCGATCATCATCACGACCTACAACAGGTCGTCCGTTACCATTACCGTTACCGTTACCGTTGTCTGGGCGATCGTCATCGTCATCACGACCTACAACAGGTCGTCCGTTACCATTACCGTTGCCGTTGCCGTTCCCATTCCCATTGCCGTTACCGTTCCCATTGCCGTTACCGTTCCCCGGTCGATCATTGTCACGATCTACAACAGGTCGTCCGTTACCGTTGCCGTTGCCGTTGCCGTTCCCATTACCGTTACCGTTCCCATTACCGTTACCGTTCCCATTACCGTTGCCATTTCCAGGTCGGTTAATGCGTCCGTTAGTGTTGCCATTGCCACGATTAATGGTTTGATCGAGACGATTTTGCGACCCTGACTGCACACCTATAGCATCTTGACGATTTTCGATGGCTGCATTTCGCTCATCCTCACCACGACGTGAAGCAGAATCAGTGAGAGCTGGATTGGGGGCTGGGTCGTTATCTGGGAAGGCGGTAAATGTTGTATCTGGAAAGTCATCAGAGGAAGCCTCAGGCAGCCGGACAAATGTCGGATTTTCAAGACCATCGCTAATGACTAGGGATTCCTGTTGCTGAAGTGCTACCTGCATTTCAGCTTGTACTTGAGCGATCGCTTCGTCCGTTTGACCATCCACTGCAGGCGATAGAGCAGGTTGGGACGCATCGGTAGGAGCCAGTCCTCGAACAAGCTGGCTCGTTTCGTAGAAAGTGTTTAAGTCAAAATCGTAGATGCGTTCAATGCGATCGCCAACCGCCACAGCCATTTGTCCACCTCTCAGTGGCTGTCGTTGCGTACCATCACGGTTAATCATTTCAATACCGCTGTCGGTCAGTGCCCCGATGACTGTGGTATCAGTTTCAGGAATATAGCGCACAAACAGTGCTGAACCTTGAATGCCAGCCGTCGCATTGGGTGTGCGAATGTGAGTCCTACCCTGCCCCGGAGGAATAAGCAGCAACACTGTGCCATTTGAGAGCCGAAAATTGCGACTACTGGCGGTAAACCAAAAAACAACTTGTTCACCCAAACGACCCAGAGACCCATCGTTAAAGCGCAATTCGGCAAAAGAATTGCGAGCAGTAGCTACCCCATGTCCCGGTGTTAACACATCCAAACGCTGGGCTAAGCGAGGGGATTGATTTTCCCGTAACACCTGCACTCGATTGCGCAACGACTCAACCACAGCACGATTTAATACAGTTTGAGCGTACGCATCTTGAGCAAGTAGCACTGTACTTAACAAAGCTGTCGTGATGAGGGCAGTGATCTGACGCAACATAAAGGCTGTAATTAGAATCAGTGAAAATCTAGATTAACCGCTCTTACGAGACTCGATTGAGCAATCCGGATTATGGTCCGGCACAAAAAATCTCAAAATTTCCCGTCGATTTTTAGATGCTAGAGTCCTGACTCAACTAGCTGCCAATCTATTCAGCAATACCCATCAAAATTTGCAGGCATGTATAGACACAGTAGGAGCAACCCACAATTCACTCCTACAAATGGATAATGATGGCTGTTGAAGTCAGCAGCATGACACTCAACATCACGTATATTGGCTCAACCGAAAAGTCAAACGCAACCGTATGGTGGATTATTTCTCTAAACCTTCATGATCGAGATCAACCCAGTCTTCGGGTAACGCGATAGTGTTGGATAACGCGACAGTATCGGATAACCCAATATCGGTCAAGGAGCCTTCGTCTGCAAGCAGGTCATCTCCTTGTTCAGCAATTTTTTGAGGAATCACTACAGCACTAAGCAGTGGAGCAAGGTCAGCTTTTACAGCCTGCACCGATTGATATCGTTGGGTAAAGTCGTGGTGTATCATCCGGGTCAGCACCGCTTCTAACTCAGAAGAAATAACCAGATTTGGGGTGATCCAGGAGATAGTTCCAGTCCTGACGTCTTGGTTGAGGGTATGGGGATGACGACCTGTAAAGGCTTCGATGCAAATCATTCCCAAGGCATAAATGTCGCTGTTGAATTGAGGATATCCAGCAGATTGTTCTCCCGGCATATAGCCAGGTGTGCCAACCGAAACCGTAAACTGAGTGTATTTTCCGTTGCTTGCTGCCAATTGAGTTGTAATTTTTTTGGCAATGCCAAAGTCAATCAAAACGAGTCTGCCATCTGCCTGTCGTCGAATGATATTGGTTGGTTTGAGGTCACGGTGAATCACACCCTGGCTGTGGACAAATTCCAATACCTCTAGCAAGTCGTAGAGGATTTGCAAAACTTGCATTTCAGGGAGCAATCGTCGTCGTCCAATTTCACTGATTAGGGGGTTCCCTGCAATAAATTCTTGTACTAGATAAAATTCGTGATTTTCTTCAAAGGTGGCTAGCAGTTGGGGAATTTGGTCATGTCGCCCCAGACGTTCCAGCGTTTCTGCTTCGGTAATAAACAGGCGTCGAGCTAGCCTCAAGGTTTTTGGGTTATCGCTTACTACACGCAACTGTTTAACCACGCAGAGCGGGTTGCCAGGACGCTGTAAATCTTTGGCAACGTAGGTTTCGCTAAATCCGCCTGACCCCAACACCCTGGCAATTTCATAGCGTCCGCCTAAGACTTTTCCCGCCAGAATTGATTCTCGATGATGTAAAAGATCTTGCAAATCCGCTTGCTGGCTAATAATCTCCTGCACGACTGGTGAGGTCACATATAGTTTGAGAGTTGCTCGGAGCTGCTGTTTTCTAATTTGCTCTCGAATAGTACCCACTACAAGCTGCGACGACCCACTTAGCGCGATCGCCCCCACTGGAACAGCCGTGGGCACAATCAATCGTGCGTGCACAAAGAGACCGTAGCTCAGTCCCAACCAGACTGCCGCGATCGCAACTGCCCATCCTAACCGACGGAAGGGAGCTTGGGGGCGAGTCAATAGCCACGTTGCCAGCACTAGACCGACCAGCACCAACACGCTGCGCAACTGAATTTGTGGAACGGCTTCTCGAACAGATTTATCCTCTAGCAAACTGGCGATCGCATTCGCGTGAACTTCAACCCCAGTCATAGCCTGGGGATAGAACACACTTTTGGAAAACGGAGCGGCCTGAAAATCTTGATGGATAGCAGCCGTGGAACCAATGAGAACAATTTTGTCTCTGAAATACTCACCTGATTGCAAATAATTTTTCCAGGTTGTTGCATCCAAAACGTACCAAAAGGGCACATGCTCAAAGCTTTGAGCTGACCCATAGAAAAAAATAGAGCTGTCGCGGGGAACAGCAACCGGCACCTGAGCAGATTGCAAAACAGCTGATGCAAACGATGGCAACTGCTCTAAAACAGAGACTTGTGCAAGCGGTGCATTTTCTATGAGTTGGGTTAAAAAGCGATCGCCAAATCGATGAATCCGCCCATCTGGTTCTACCAAAAAGTTAATAAAGCCCGCACATTCTGAAGCACCACAAAACTCTGGTAGTGGGCTTGTCAGTTGGGTTGTGATGCCTTGCGGCGTTTCTGTTTCAACATATTGAGCGGCCAATACGACTCGTCCGGCATAATGCTGTAAGCTCTGAGCCAACCGCTGGTCGTCAGCTTCACCATAGATGCTAGGCGTCGAAAAAATCACATCAACGCCTACAGCCCTTGCCCCAGATGCCATGAGTTTATCAATCACTGTGGCATAGGCTGTTCGCTGCCACGGCCAACTTTGAATCGGCTCTAGTGCTGCATACTGTTGAGGATCAGATCGAAAAAACTCTCCCTGAGCCAGAGACTCCTCATCAATCGCCAAAATGACCACATCTGGCGGTGGAGTGACGAGCCCCCGCAATTCAAAAAAAACGGTCTGCACCTGCCGCTCCAGGAGTTGCACCAACCCAATATTTAGACCTGTAGCTGCCGTGGCGGCTAACACCCAAATCCAGCCAACGATTCGCCCCCAATCGGCGTCTTTAAACCACCGTTTTGCGATCGCTCCCTCAGTGTCGTTGGGTTGAGAGCGATCGCCAGATTGAGCAATACGGGTAGAACCAGGAGCAGGTTCTTGTTTCATGGGTGGAATCGTTTATTCGTCAACTACAACCGATGCTCCCCATTCTGACAAACCAGTCTTGAAATCCCATACTTTAGAATAAGCGATCGCGCTTTAGCAGTACCAGGTTGGTTTAAGGGGGGGGGTCATGCAGCTACCCCACCCGTCACTGCAAAGTCAGACTACAAGGTCAGGTGCCTCTTCCCTATACGGCCTGTTCCTCCAACCGTTTGAGCGACAGTGTTGCAGAGGTTGCCACATTAGAGTTGCTGTCTTTCTCCAGGTACTTCAATGCCGAGATGCTTTTAGGAGAAGGCATATTTGCCAATGCCTCTGCCAATCGTTGCCGCACTAACCAATCTTCGGATTGGGCAAACCGCAGAATGTGATCCACTGCATCCACAGCTTTCAGCTCTCCCAAAGCGGCGATCGCAGCCTGATGCAACACCACTTCCTCGCTATCCAAGGCTTGAATGAGAGCATCGCGAGCCCGTAAATCTTTCAGATTGCCTAATGACACCGCAGCACTAAAGCGCACTAACCAATCAGTGTCTTCATAAAATGACCGTATCAGGGGTTCCAGTGCTCTGGGGTCTTCCAAATATCCCAATGCGCCCGCCGCATCAGCCCGAATGCCATAGTCAGGGTCATTTTCTAACAACTTAACCAAAATGGCGTAACACTCATCAGTTTGTTTGATGCCCAGGGCAAACACGGCCATTGAGCGAATTTGTAAGCTGGTGTCGTCGAGTACTTTTTTGATTAAGGGCACCGCATCTTCAGCACTGACATGTCGCAGTGCCGCCAAAGCCAACATCCGATCTTTGGAGTCTTGGCTCTCAAGTTGAGCGGAGAGTTGTTCTAAACTGGGTTGAATCATGAAATTTATTTACATAACTTTATATTCCTATCTTGATTATAGACGCTTGGGCGATTGCCCCTTGGGGTTAGCTCCCTAAAATATTTGGAGTAATTTCACTACTAAAAACAGGCTTGTGTTTTATTAGTGTCTGACAATCTTGTCAGGGGTTCTCTGATACCTCCCCTGTCAGATGTCTTCAGCCGCTAAGGGAACCGTTTGAGAGGCTATGAATAAATCAGGATGGCACGGTTTTGCAGAATGCTTCGGCATTTTATGGATTGTTTCTTCTTTTAATCTGGCATCTCTGGCGATGTCGGGCGATCGCCCTACAACACGTTTGCTAGCCCAAGCTACACCCAACTCATGTGCGGTGGATCAAGATGCTTTGGCAGAAGCCACCGTCAGAGAATTAAGTGAGCAGGTGCGCCAAACCCTGCGCGACCCCTCACGGGTATCTCAAAGAGATCGTCCGATCGAAGAAGCCGCACTGACGATGATGCAAGCCCTGCGAGTCGTGCAAGCCCTTAGCAATGCCACGGTTCGCGCCAACCTGACCGAAGAACTGATCGTCAGCCCCCCAGCCCAAGCCAGTTTGCTAAGTCAAATCACTACTCAGGCACAAGCCGTAGAACGGTTGGATATCGTTCGAGAGGTGTTGACTCCCGCACGGCAACTCGTGCAAAGCCTACCCACGGGCTATAGTGCCGCCAAAGTCAGGGCGTTTCTGGCGATCGCCACTCTGCATCAACAAACAGGGCAACTCGAACAGACCCTCACCAGCTTAAGACAAGCGTTAGAAGCCTCCAACTCGATTCGAGGAGGAGAGTTTAAAACCGTTGCCCTCACCAACATTGCTCAGGGTTACATCGCCATTGGGCAGATTGACACCGCACTACCATTGCTCAACCAATCACGTCAGATGGCTAACACCATTGACCACCGTGACCCCAATCGCAAAGCCAATGCTCTAGCCGCGATCGCCACGGCCTATGCCACCGCTGGAGAGATCGAGCCAGCCTTACAAACTACACAGAGCATTCAAACGGCGGTCTATTCGCAAAGCTCTGCTCTGCGTGCAATTAGCGATCGCCTGGTGCAGGTGAGCCAATTTGATCGCGCCTTGCTGATTGCTGAAACCATTCAAACAACTGAGCTAAGAGCCTTGGCATTTGCAAATATTGCCGGTGGGTTGGCGCAAGCCGGACAAGCTGCCCAGGCCAACCAGGTATTTGCAGAGGCGATCGCTCAGAGCCGCACCACAGGAGACAGCAGTGCTTACGTCATGTCACAAGTCGTACAGCACTATGCCCAATCTGGACAACGCGATGCCGCCCGTGATGTTGCTCAGAGAAT
Organism: Oculatellaceae cyanobacterium bins.114; assembly: GCA_033764315.1. GTDB lineage: Bacteria > Cyanobacteriota > Cyanobacteriia > Elainellales > Elainellaceae > FACHB-1407. The sequence continues at coordinate 32,867 of JANRJA010000049.1, read as the reverse complement.
TCCAGATGCCGCCATTCAAGCCCAAACCCTGATGGCGATCGCCCACTATTACAGCACTGCCAATCAAACCGATGCAGCCACTGACACCCTCAAAGAAGCCATTCAAGCCATCCAAAACATCCATGATGCCTCTCAACAGAGCAGTGTGTTTCAGTCTGTGATTGAAGACCATCTGCGGCAGGGTCATTATGACCTGGCGTTGCAGGTAACACAGACACTTCCAACGGAGGTGGCAATCGCTCCTTTTGACAAACCTGAGTTGATCGGACGAGTCGCCCGTGAAGCCGCCACTGCTGGCAACTTTGACGTGGCTCGACAAGCGGCTGAAGCGATCGATCCACAATTTACAGACTACAGAAACCAGGCATACCAGGCGATCGCCCTAGAGTATGCCAAAGCAGAGCAAGTTGATCAGGCATTGCAGGTTGCAGAATCCATCACGAATGATGGAGCGTATCCCTACCGCATTCGCACCCTGGCGGCGATCGCTGGGGAATATCTCCAAGACCGACAAACCGCTGCGGCTGAAGGGGTGCTCACTCAGGCGATCGCTCAAGTGCAACCGTTAGATGACCCCAGTACCCAAGCCGATGGATTAGCAGCGATCGCGATTCAATATGCCAACGCTGGACAAATCGACCGAGTCGCCGCACTGCACCGTGAAGTGTTGCGATTAGCAGCAACCCTCTCAGATTCCTCTACCAATAGCTCTGTGTTGCGCGAAATCGTGGGTCAATATCTCAACGCGGGGCAATACACCGCAGCAGTCGAAGCCGCAGAAGCCATACGAGAATCGAGCGATCGCATCAACACCTTAAGTCATATCATCAACCGAGCCATTCAAGCTGGGTCTTATGAAGCCGCACTCCAGGCAACCACCACGCTCGATATCCCTGAGATCCAAACCCGCTTTTTGATCACCCTTGCCGATCGCTACTTGCAAACGGCTCAACCTACCAGAGCTACTCAACTGTTAGCCCAAGCCTTTGACATCGCTAAACGCATTCCGGGGTCTGAGTCGAAGACGATCGTTGTGCGAATGGATCAAGATCCGCAAGGCAACCCTATTCCCGGACTAACGGTAGACGATGACAACGATCGCGGCAGTTTGTTAGAAGCGATCGCACTGACCTATGCCCAGGCAAGGCAATACAATCAAGCGGTGCAAGTGGCGCGATCGCTTCAAAACGCGACCACTCGAAACCAACTGTTGCAACGGTTAGCGTGTTATCGGTAGGTCAACCCATTGCCCCTCATCTCAACCCTTAAAAGAAGAGCTTTTAGCTATTCAGAATCTGATGAAAATAATCGTTGGACAGACACTGAAATATCTGCAAATACGAGTGGCGTTATCATTTCCTCTTTGAGCGTTAGTTCTTCAATATACTGACCCGATTGAGGGTTTCTAAACACAATGATCGTGTTGAACAGGAAGCGAGAAAATTAAGACTTCAAAGGCAGCTTCGGATCTTTAGAAGCAAAGGCGAAGTAAATTCCAAATCCAACTACGCTACCGATCAAATTCATCATCATGTCATAGATGGTGTCACTATAAAATCGAGCAAATCGGGCTTCATCAATCGGTGGTTGAACTCGGGTGGAAAACTCAAAAAACTCGTTTAAGTTGCCCAACAAACACACAAAGCCCACCACAAATAACAAGCTTTGCCAACGGGTCAAACGTTTCCAAACATCTGAAATGATAGGTAGAAATAAAATCGATAAAACCGCCGCCCAACAACCGTGCTCTAGTCGATTGACCCAGTTGAAGTCATTAGGAATCATCCCTTGTCTTCCCAACCATTGCACCGATGTTTCAATCGGTGGATAGAAAAGCAACGCCAACCAGTAAAGTCGCCGTTCGCGATCGCTCAGTTTAGCTTCCATACCTGTGCATCGAAACACCCAAAAGATCAAGAATAAGGTGCCCACCATTAAGCCCCATCCAAAGAACAAGGTGAAAGCAAAAGATACGAGGCATGCGGTATAAAACAGCCAGAAGAAGTTAGAGGTTAAAACTTTAGGCATGGCATCCAATCTAGTTAAAGGAGTTTAAACCATTGAACCAATCGAGCAAGCAGTATTAATCAATACACTTCGGTGCATCGCTGTTCCTGGATTCATGTGAGCTGTGATTTATTCCCGATCTGTTCCTCAACTCATCACTCATCTAGAAACAATCGGATGTGAGTATCTCGATTTATCAAAGCAAAAGTAGGGGCGTTGTTTATCAGCAAACAAACGATTTTCGGTAGTCCTAAACAAGTAGGGATGTAGCGCGCGGCACATCCTTGCTCAAAAATCATTACTTTTAGAGTACTACCCGATGTTCTTTGGATTGAAACTGAGTTGATCTATCCATCCAACTCGATTCATTCCAGAACTTTTTCAATAGTTAAAACAGGAATCAATGTGCTCGAAAAATTAACATCACGAGTAGTGATTGCATCCAATCTTTGAGCAACAGCACATGCTATCTGAACGGCATCCTCAAAATCAGCTAACCCAGAAACAAATGCTGATTCCAAAATAACTCGATTAACAGGACAAATCTCTAGAGCCGTCAGTATTTCTAAAATGGCTTGTCGTGCTTGCTCAATGCTACCTGTATGTTTACGAGCAATATAAAAGACATCCGTGAGACTGGTCGCTGTGACACATCCCACAACTCGACCAGAATCAATGGCTTGAAATAACAAATCGGCGTTTTGAAAAAATGGCTCTCTCTGCAACAGAAAATCTAGAATGATATTTGTATCAATTAAAACTCTCACTAAAGATATTTCTCCGTTCGCCGCTCTTCTAACATTGCAGCTACTTCTTCATCGGTTGGTGCTGGTTGGTTTATTTTCAGTAAACCTCGCATCCGTCTGATAGCTCTAGCTCGGTCAGGGGCAAAACTGGGATTTTCTTGCAAAGACTCAATAATGGCACTGATCAATGAGAGACGATCGCTCACAGATAGCTTGAAAACCTGCTCTTTGAGTTCTTGGAGAGACATAGGGCTACGATATGACTCTGGTAGTGTCTGTATTCTATTATGGCAGTTGCGTTATCAATCACCTGCGATCGCCCTTACCACCTTGCTTCACCTGCCACTAAAACTGAATACCCTGGTCACCTCAACCATTCCCTGAAGCAGTAGACCTCTCTGAACCCTTCATTGAGATGGAAAACTGGACTGACTCAGCCTTCAATTGGGGCGATCGCTCCCCCGCAAAAGACCTATCAAACCTCAAACTCGCAGCAAAAAAACTGCAAGAATTGTCTCAACAGACCATTAAGGAATGAGAATTAAATAACATCGGCTTTTGTAGAATGTGTTAGGCGTTAGCCGTAACGCATCAATCCCCTGAACCGCATGGATTACGCTGCGCTAACCTATCCTACGCAAGAATTTGGAGTTATTAAATCCACGATCCTAAGCAAGCCAGAAAATTGTTAATCAATGGAATTAGTAAATCCATCATTCAGATGTGAGATCGGCAAGTGAAAACACAGCAACGAGTCGTTTGGATAGAACTAGTTTATGTTGGCTTGTTCCTTAGTCTAGGACTGCATTGGTTAATTTGGTCAGGCAAGGTAGGAGGATTCTTTGAACGTCCGCTGTACCGATTGCAATGGGGGTGGGAATTTGCAGAACCTATCTTATGGCTTGCCATTCTTCTGCTGACCTTTCGTCTCTCCTGGTGGGTTCTTCACCTTTTGCCCTATCTTCAAATGCATCGATTGGTCAAACTTCCTATCTACATTTTTCTGATTCCAGCAACCAGGCTTCTAATCTTGGTATTTCTTGGGATTTTAGGTATTTATTGGATAGGAAGTCCACAAACAAAAGTAATCCGTCCTGAGTTTGCTTCTCCAAGTGGAAAATTTGCGGTTGTAGAAGTAAGCACTTCAGATACATGCAGTTACAGAATCTACTCCAATCACTTCATCATTCAACAGTATGTAACTGAGTTTTCGCCACGTTATGGCGGTGCTTGTCCAAGTGATGCGACGATTCAATGGGAGTTAGATCAACAGTTGATTCGATGGAGAGCAAATGACTATCCACCGTTGGATTTAGAAATTCCTGACGGTTTTTAACTCAACTCATTGTCTTGGGTGAGTGACGCAGATTTAGTGGCACCGTAACTCTTTAAAAGGGCAATGACCTCATCAAAGGGTTGCCCCTTTCTATTACCTTCCCACTGACCCAACTCGGCATACTCCAGTGGATTGAGATAATCCTTCACTCTGACATGCACATCTGCACCCGCTTCTAGCAAGGCTCGCACAACCTCTAAATTGCCATCATAGGCAGCATACAGCAGTGGATTAAAATAACCCTCACTCGCTCGTTGATCCACGTCTGCACCAGCAGCAATCAGCAGTTTGACAATCTCAAGGTTTCCCTTTTGCGCGGCTTGGCACAATGCAGTGCCTCCGACCCGAAGATTGATATCAACCCCATCTTGAAGCAAGGCTTTCACTTTCTCAACATCACCCTGTCTAACGGCTTTGAATAGTTCAACCTCTTTCAACCCCTGTTGAGAGGCTCCTGCTTGTCGTAAAACACTAGCGACTTTAGTTAATCTTCCACTCTCAGCCTGCATTAATGCTGTGTTACCGTTGCTGTCTCGAATGTCTAAATTTGCACCCGCCTTAATTAGGGTTTCGATGACATCCATGTCTGAGTGAGCCAAAGCAGACATTAAAGCGGTTTGACCTTGAGCACCCTGTTGATTGACATTTGCCCCTTTTTGGATGAGCAAACGCACCATGTCACTGCGATTGGGCGCAAAAAAAGTGCTGGCCGCTTCCATTAAGGGAGTGTTTGCGACCAAACCATCATCGGTTTCATCGGGCAAATTTGGATCTGCACCTGCATCCAACAATGCTTGAATGACGGGGATATGTCCTCCCTGGATAGCTAGAGATAGAGCCGTACGATTACAAGAGGCGATCGCATTCACATCTACCCCATCAGCAATCAGTTGTTGAACCTTCTTTAAATCCCCATACATAGCAGCATCAATGAGCTTTTCAACAGATTTGTTCTGTTTTCTGCTTCTGTGTTTCAGGGTCTTTGCCATTTCATTTTCGGCATCACGATCGCCAATGGCACGAATCTCATCCGACACGAGTGGATAAAGAAACTGATAAACCTCTCGATGAGCTCCCCTCGCAGCCAACATGAGCGGAGTTTCTCCCTGACTCCAAGCATTGACATCAGCACCTCGTTCCACCAAAAGTTGAGCGATCGCTAAATAGCCCGCAAAAGAAGCTGCCATCAGTGCAGTCCACTCATCTTCTTCATAACCCTCGACATCTGCACCCGCCTCCAACAGCAAACGAACGACCTCAAGATGTCCCTCTTCAGCCGCCGTATGAAGGGGCAATTCATCAAATCCACGGTTCACGTTTGCCCCTGCTGCAATTAACGCTTGAACAATTTCAACATCGCCCTTACGAGCAGCAATGACCAATACCGGGGGTTCATACCAGGCTGATGGATTAGGATTAGCTCCCGCTTGCAATAACGTTCTAACGGTGTTGGCATCTCCCTTCAAAACAGCTGCCCCAAGGGGGGTGCTTGCTTCTTCATCTTCGTCATAATTCTCCTGATCGTCGTCACTGTCATCTGCATCTATCACTCGATCTGCATCATTCATTGCATCGATCGGAGACTGACTTGACTGACCAGAGAGGGCATCTACAACAGACATAAACCCAGCATAGAAATTTTTGACCTCTTCAGGTGCCTCAGCGGTGGCTTGAGCAATCAGGTCACTCAGGTTTCGTCCACCTGGAAGGTCTGTGCCTGTGATCTGAGGGTTAAAGACCAAAGGTTCTGATGCTAAATTGACTTGAGCACCCGCTGAAATGAGCAACTGGATAATTTCTGCATGACTCATACTAGAAGCCAAAGTCAGGGGAGTTTGTCCGTTGGCATTTTTTTGATCAAGTGTGACACCTGATGCTAAGAGTCGTTTTACTTGGTCAACATCAGCGTTTTGGATCGCAGCAAACAGCTCTTGAATATGCTTATCTAGCTCTGTCATAGCTCTTTTATTTCTAGTTGAAGCAAGATTTCAATTAGATTTACTGACTTGCAACCAGAATGCCCAAAAACTCAAACAGAAATTAACATTAAACCCTCATAACCCACTCTAGAGAACTCCCAATAGAGCATTCAGGATAGGTTCAGCATCAAAGCGAATGGGATCGGTGCAAGGCAACCCAGTTTCTAGTTGCACTCGCTCGATCGCCGCTTGGGCATCCGCTTCACTGAGGTGAAAGGTGTTAAGGGCGATCGCCGCAACTTTAGTAGGAGCAAAAGCACCGCCCGCTTCGGCGACGGTTTCGTAGACTTGAACCACCTTGGGCAGCGGCGGAATCGGGACATCGGGACAGTTGTAAATGTGGGCTTGTCCGGCGCGATGCACCAATACGAGATGGGTAGGCTGACTGCCCCGGATCAGCGGCAGGGTGGCGGTGGAAGCAGGATTCATCAGGGAACCCTGTCCCTCAACAAAGAGAATGTCGTGGGTCTCGCCGTGGCGCATCACCACCTGTTCCACAGCACCAGCGGCAAAGTCTACCCGCACCGCATCGAGGGGAATGCCGTCATGTCCTAACATGAGTCCAGTTTGTCCTGTAGCGATGAACTGCGATCGCAACCCTCGTTTTTTGGCAGCCCGATTTAGCTCCAGGCTAGTAGACATTTTGCCGACACTCATATCCGTGCCCACGGTCAACACCCGCAGACACGAGAGCGATCGCGCCTTAGCACTGCCCACCGTTAACCCGGTCGGTTCTTGACGTACATCCCAGATCCATTGCCCTGGCTGCAACAGCGGAGCCAGATCAGGGGCGATCGCCATTGGCGTGTGCAATCCATTGACCACCGACAGTCCGGCAGCAATGCCCTGTTTTACCTCTTGTCGCCATGCCTCTGGCAATGCCCCTCCAGAAGGCGCAATGCCAATACTCAACACCGTCGGTTGATAGGGAAAAGCATCTGCCACAGAAGCCACAATCGGCACATTGCGATCGATACCTGTCAGTTCCTTGAGCGATCGCCCCACCGACTCTCGATCGACTACCGCCACAATTGGAATATCGCTATAGCGCAGCAACGAAATTCCTGTTTTACCCTTAGAGTTTTGCAGTCCCTCATGCAGCAGAATGGCAACCCGATCATTGGCAGTTAGCATAAAAAGAAGAAGGAAGAAGGAAAAAAGAAGAGAGAGAAAAGATAAGGATGAACGATAAAGGCTAAAGGATGAAATAAAAAGAAAAGTGAATCAGGGAACTTTGTGTAATGGGTTGAGACAGCGTTTATACAACGTCAATTCGGGTTAAGCCCCTAACGAATTAATGTGCGGACTACGGAAGATAAAAATTTGACGAACCAACGCAGGTCGGTTTTGCTCCTATCGCCGCGGTTTCAACCGCCAAGATTTTGATTCTAAGCTCAGGTTGTATGCATAGTCTGAAGCTGTAGAAATGGTATAAGACATTTGAATCAGTTCATTCTTTTCTTTATTTCGTTCTTCATTTTTCACTCTTCCTTCTTATCCTTTATCCTTCAGCCTTTCCTCTGACCACTCCCAACCCTGGTAAATCAGTCGGCACTAGGCTCCCATTCTCTAAGGTCGCGCCAACAAAGGGATCATCTATGAGGTTGAGATGACTATCTAAATCGAGGTGATCGGCAAAGGGGGCGAGATGCGCCGCCGCCGTGTTAGACAAGGCACTGTCAGAGTAGCAACCAAACATGATTTGTAACCCATGAGCGCGGGCAGTGGCAATCATTCGCCTTGCCTCAGTTAGCCCGCCCGATTTCATCAGTTTGATATTAATGCCATGTACCCGATCCGCCAATTTAGGAATGTCATCACTGTTGAAGCAACTTTCATCCACAAAAATTGGCAAAGGCGACTCTCGATAAAGGGACGGCAACTCAGCTTCCTGGCCTTCAGGGAGGGGTTGCTCAATGTAGGTCACACCCTGATCGGCTAACCAGTGCGACATCCAGATGGAATCGTTTAAGCTCCAACCTCCATTGGCATCAATGCTGACTTTAGCCCCTTTGGGGACTTCTGTGAGCACCGCTTTGAGCATGGCTTGATCGGCAGCAATGCCATCAGGGTTGCCCAGCTTGACTTTAATAGCCTGAAAAGGGGCAAACTCTAGCCAACGACGAGTTCGCGCTTGAGCCGCCTCAGGAGAACTAATGCCGATGGTGGCAGAGGTGGGCACGATGCGATCGCGCTCTAACCCCCACAGTTGCCACAGGGGTAAGCCAACTCGTTTGCCCACCCAATCGTGCAACGCCAGATCGATGGCCGTCCGAGCCGCCGAGGGAATGTGTAACTCCAGTAGTCGTTGTTCGATCGCTTGCTGGTCAAAGGGGGTAAAGGCTTCAAGTTGGGGGGCAAGGGTTTGTAGAGTCTGGGCGATCGCCTCTGTTGTCTGTCGTTCCCCTCTGACCGAAAAAGGGGAGGCTTCGCCCCAGCCCTCAATGCCATCATGGGCGATCGTCAACCAAACATTAGTGGTTTGAGCCGTGGTACCCCGGCTAATCGTCAGAGGAAATCGCTTGTTGACCGTAAAAGTTGTGACTCGAAGTTTCATAAACGGTTTATATACAAACACTCCCAGGGTTGACCTGGGAGCTATGAGAATCAAACCACTTTGTCATACCCATTGAAACAGGCTTTACGACAGACATCGTCCCGAACTCTCAGTCCCCTTATCAAGGCTACCGTGTACACAGATCTCGGGTTAAGAGTTCAAAACCTGACTCGATCCCCTTCGATCTCCCTTAAAAAGGACCTTGACTCCGATCCCCTCCTTTTTAAGGAGGGTTAGGGAGGATCAAACCCAACCGAGGCTAAATCAGAAGATTTGTGTGTACACCGTAGCTTATCAAGGGAGATGCCGGAGGCAAGGGGGGATCAGAAAGAGAACCTTAAACCTTAAGATCCGACAAAATATCGGTAGCGTGGGTATCGGTTTTAACGGAGTCGTAAACCTTAACAATGCTGCCGCTGCCGCCAATCACATAAGTCACTCGCTTAGAATAGCCGCCACCATCGACATCGTAGGCTTTGGTTAGTTCACCGTTGACATCTGCCAATAACGGAAATGGCAGATTAAACTTTTCGGTAAATTGCTGGTGAGAGGCTTCATCATCCATGCTGACCCCAAACACGGTGATTTCTTTGCCTTGATAGTCGGCGTAATAATCGCGGAAGCTACAGGCTTCTTTGGTGCAACCGGGGGTGTCATCTTTGGGATAGAAATAGAGCACCACCGTTCTACCAGAATAGTCTGAGAGCTTAACGGTGTTGCCATTTGTATCTTTGACTGTGAAATCTGGAGCTTGTGTACCAACTGAGAGAGGCATAGAATTCTATTTCATCCATCTCAAATACAGTTACAGATTGTATAGCAATCCTCTTTGATTTGTGAGAAAGGTTAACTGTTAACGGCCTGGCAGTTCTTGCGGCAGTGAACGTCGCCAGAGTTTGATCACCCCATCCCAACTGCTGCTGGCCAGGGTTTGACCATCAGGGCTAAAGGCGATTGACCAGATCCAACCGTTATGCCCTGTTAAAGTGGCGATCGCTTTTCCACTATTGGCTTTCCACAGACGAATAGTTTGGTCGTTGCTACCCGTGGTTAATATCTTGCCATCGGGGCTAAAAGCAATGCAATTCACAGAGTTGGTGTGATCGGCAATGGTGTGTAAATGTTTGCCCGTTTTTAATGCCCACAGTTGCACCGTATGGTCAGCACTGCTGCTCACCACCATGTTGTTATCGGGGCTAATGGCGACCGCTAATACTTCGGCACTGTGTCCCATCAAGGTATGACGACAGGCTCCGGTTTGCCAGTTCCAGAGTTTGACGGTGCCATCTCGACTGGCTGTGGCGATGGTCTGACTATCAGGGCTGATGGCGATCGCCACGACCCAATGGTTGTGCCCGCTCAAGGTTTGTATGGCAAGCCCCACTTCCCAATCCCACACTTTGGCCGTTTTGTCTTGGCTAGCAGTAATCAAGGTTTTGCCATCGGCAGCAAAGGCAACGGCTCTGACCCAGTCGGTGTGTCCAGCCAGTTGATTTCGCAATTTACCTGTTTTTAGATCCCACAGGTGCACTGTTTTGTCATTAGCCGCCGTAGCCAGGATTGTGCCATCCGGACTCAGTGCGATCGCCCGTACCCAACTGTTGTGTTGATCCAAGGTTCGCTGCAATTCAGCCGTTTCGACCGACCAGAGCTTTACAGTTTTGTCGCCACTGCCACTCACCAAAAGTTCTCCGTCAGGGCTAAAGGCGATCGCCCGAATCCACGATTCATGCGCCATAAAGCTGTGAATGCACTCCCATCCCGATGGGGAAGGGCTGGCGGTGATTGCGGCTGGAGCAACCTTGGGGGTGCGTGGGGAGGTAGGCAAGGTGCCCACACTATTGATATCCCAAAGGGGCGATCGCGGTAAGTCATCCTCCACAGGAGCTTGCTCTAGATCCTTTAAAATTGCCTCTGCTGACGCATATCGTTGCCGCAGATCGACCTGCAACATCCGCTCTAACATCGTCTCAAAGAGCTTTGTGATCGGCTGCTTGAGATGGAGTTTCCATGCGTTGGGGCGTTGCGGATTCAGCACCTCACTGGGTGATAACTCAGTCAGCAAATGAATGCAGGTTGCCCCCAAACTATACAAATCACTGGCAAAGACTGCATTGCCTTCGGCTTGTTCGGGGGCGATATATCCCGGACTGCCAATTTTAGTACCCAGTTCTGAAGGCGTCTCACCCACCAATTTTGAGGCTCCAAAATCAACCAAGACAAACTGGCGATCGCTCGATCGACGAATAATATTTTCTGGCTTGATATCGCGGTGAATCACCTGATGGGTGTGAATATAGTGCAAGACGGGCACTAGGTCGGTTAACAACTGCCGCACTTGGGCTTCGTTAAATCCTCCTGTCTCGCGCAGTTCCTGTTCTAAATTCCACCCGTTAACAAACTCCTGCACCAGATACTTTTGCTGGTCTTGCTCAACGTAAGCCAGCAACGTGGGAATTTGAGGATGCTGCCCCAACTCATCCAGGCGCACCGCTTCTAACCGAAATAGCTCGATCGCCTTTTCGGGCGGCTCAATCGGCTCTTGTCGAAACAATTGTTTGATGACACAAGACGGCTTGGAGGGTTTTAACTCATCCACTGCCAAAAATGTGCGCCCAAAGCCACCCTGCCCGATCGCCTCAAGAGCACGATAGCGATCGTTCAATAACAGCTTTGCACCACAGTTTGAGCAAAACTTTGCTTCTAAGGGATTCGGCGTTTTTTGCTGGTGCGGGGCAGGACACTCCAGGTTGAGACAGTAGCTCATAGGGAGGGACACTTAGACAGATCAGCCTGCGGTCAGTTGTCTTAAAGATACACCCTTGAGCCAAGAATGGAGAGCAGGGATAAGTCGTGAAGCAACTCATCACTCACAACTCTTTCACTCAGCATCCTATCATCCTACTAACACCGCCTCCTCTCCCCGCAGCAGCCCCATAATTTCGTCTTTGTAATCCTGGAACTTGAAGTTGCGCTTGATGTGATAATCTCGCTCGTCAGGAAGATCGAGGGTGATTTCTCGCTGAATGCTACCCGGATGAGCCGTCAACACATAAATCCGTTGGGAGAGAAAAACAGCCTCTTCGACATCGTGGGTAATCATAAAAATGCTGGTTTGAGTCCGTCGCCAAATCTCTAGCAAGAACTGCTGCATCGTTTCTTTGGTTTGCACATCCAGTGCCCCAAAGGGTCCATCCATTAACAAAATCTTGGGACAAGAGGCAAGGGCACGAGCGATCGCCACTCGCTGTTTCATCCCCCCTGACAATTCCTTGGGCAACGCCTTGGCAAACTTGGTTAGGCCCACCACATCGAGATAATAAGACACCAGTTGCCGTCGCTCGGTCGTCGAGATGCCGCGCAATTTCAACCCAAACCCGACATTGTCTGCCACCGTCATCCAGGGATAGAGGGTGTAGCTTTGAAATACCAAGCCGCGATCGCTGCCTGGGCCTGTCACCCGCACCCCATCCACCAGCACCTCACCTGTGGTTGGTGTCTCCAAACCCGCAATTAACCGTAGCAGCGTCGATTTTCCAGAACCCGACGCCCCCACCGCACAGACAAACTCACCTTCTTCGATGTGCATGTTGATGTCTTTGAGTGCCAAGACTGACCCACTGCGAGTCGGAAACTGTTTGTAGAGGTGGTTAACTTCGAGGTGCATAGGAGAGAGGGGTGGGAGGATGGGAAAGTCGATGGGTACGAGTTTTGAGTTTTGAGTTTTGAGTTTTGAGTTTTGAGTTTTGAGTTTTGAGTTTTGAGTTTTGAGTTTTGAGTTTTGAGTTTTGAATTCTGAGTGGGGAGTTAGGAAGGCAGTGGAGAGCACCTCAAAATTCAGCACTATTAACAATTGACACTACCTTGACCACCGACAAGCAAACCGCAACCAGAACCGAAACAGGAGGTCGATCGCTAAGCCGATCAGCCCGATGACAATCAACCCTGCAAAGATTTCATCGGTTCTGAGAAAGCGTTGAGCAATACTAATCCGTTTGCCCAAGCCCTCGGTCGCAGCAACCAGTTCGGCAACAATAACGAGGTTCCAAGACGCTGCCATGTTGACTCGACAGGCATCAATGATGTTGGGGTAAATGAAGGGATAAATCACTTGCAGCAACACCTGCCATCGTTTGCCTCCTAAGGTATAGGTGGTTTCAATCAGTTCTTTGGGCACAAACTTCACCGCATCCATAATCATCAACGTGTTGAAGAAGAGGGTACCAATGAAAATCAGCAGGATCTTGGGAATTTCTCCTAAACCAAAGTACAAGATCAATAGTGGAATAAAAGCAGGAGCAGGCATGTAGCGAATGATGCCAATGATGGGTTCTAAGAGCGATCGCAAACTGGCAAAGCTGCCCATCACGCCCCCTAAGGGAATTGAAATCACCGCTGCTAGGAAAAAACCACTCAACACCCGAAATAAGCTAAAGAGGATGTCTTTAGGCAGTGTGCCGTCACTCCACAGTCCCCAAAAGGCCGCAATCACTTGAGTTGGCGTTGGCAAGAAGATCGCTGCCGTTCCCCCACCCGCTGCCATCCAACTCGAAATCACCCACCACAACAACAGCGGTACCGCAATCGACAAAGTCACGAGAACGATCACCAACCGTCGAGGAATGTCTTCCGCAATTCGCCAAAACGTAGTTGGGGGTAACATTTCCGACGGACGCGAGAGAATCGGGCTAGGGAATGACTCGGTGGATTGGCTCATAAGAAGGAAAGAAGAGAGAAGAGAGAAAAAAGAAAAGGCTGAGGGCTAAAGGCTAAAGGGAGGATGATCGATTAACTACTGATTCAGGTCTAATCACTGGATTACTTTTTTATCCTTCATCCTTCATCCTTTTATCTTTTCCCCTAACTTGCGGTTGCGGCATACGCTTTAATGAAGCGATCGTCAAATAACTTGCTCAAATCGGGGGCTTCTTGGGCTAACCCAGCTTCAACTAAGAATTTGCTAATCTCATCGGCCGCATAGGGCAAAGACGTCATATCAGACCCCGCTTCCATTGCCTTCAAGTTCTCTTGAATATCAAAGATCGTCGTGCCTGTTTCGTAGTCCTTATACTCGTCTTCAGTGACGCCTCCCCGCTTTGCCATGATGGTCAACGTTTCATCTTTGTTGTCGTCGATATACTTCAGCGTGGCAAACCAGCTATTCACCAATGCCTGCACTTCTTCTGGGCGATCGTCTACCATTTGTCGGGAAACAACCAAATGATCAGAAATCGCTCCCGGAAAATCCTTTGAGGTAAACAATGCTTTGCTACCTGGACGCTCCAAAGCTTTTGTTGTAAAGGGAGCAAATACTCCTACCGCATCTAACTGACCTGCCGCAAAGGCTGCCGCTGCCGCCCCTGTTTCCAAGGGTTGAAACTCGATGTCTGCCTGAGTCATGCCTGCTTGCTCAAGCCCTAACAACAAGAGGAAGTGATCAACCGTTCCCTCTTCTGCTGCAACTTTTTTGCCCCGCAAATCTTCAATCGAGTTAATTCCTTCAGCAGCAATAATTTGGTCATTTCCAGTAGAGTTATCGTTAGTCAAAACAATGACTAAATCGGCACCCCCTGACATCGAGCTAATCGTGTCATTGAGGGTTTGGCTATTGCCATCTAACTGTCCAGCAGCCAAGGCATTAATCGAGTCGAGGTAACCATCAAACCATTTCAGGTCAACCTTGACGTTGTTTTGCTCAAAAATGCCCTTGTCTTGGGTAACTTGCCAGGGAATCCAACCAGGCCATGCACTAAATCCGATCGTGACTGGCTCTCCGGCAGGGCTAGCCGCTGTTGATGCACCTGGATCTGAGGTTGCAGTCGGCGACGGTGTGCAACTCACAGCAACCGAGACTCCAACCAAAAATATGGCAATCCACGAAACAAGTTTGCGAATGTTCATTGAGTGTCCTCCAAGGTTGGGCTGAACTCGAAATCGACTGGACTTTGAGGGGTAGACAAGGATTTCAATAAAGATTTCAAAGAGATAGTGACTAGGTCTGCACTAGGTCTGCCACAGGGAGAATAGTTGGTTTGCTGTTTGATTCAGTTACCTTCAATTTGATCCATTCAAACCAGGCTTCTAGCCCTTCACCCGTTTTGGCAGATACCGGAATAATGGCGACATGGGGGTTCATCTGGCGCACATTGGCAGCAATTTGATTCACATCAACATCAAGATAGGGAACCAGGTCAGTCTTGGTAATCAACAGACAATCTGCCTCTTGAAACATCACAGGATATTTCAAGGGTTTATCAGCACCTTCAGTGACACTCAAAAGTGCCACTTTAAAGTGTTCACCGACCTCAAACTCTGCAGGGCAGACGAGATTACCCACGTTTTCAACCAGGAGTAAATCAAAGGAGGTGGGGTCATAGTTGCGTTCCAGTTGATGCAGCCCACCCGCCACCATTTTGGAATCGAGATGACAGGAACGCCCGGTGTTGATGGCAATCACAGGAACACCATATTGTCGTAGGCGATCGGCATCTAGCTCTGTGGTCATGTCACCTTCAATCACGACGATGTTGAGATCAGGGTTGAGTGCCGCCAAGGTGCGTTCTAGCAACACCGTTTTGCCAGCACCAGGGCTGCTCATGATGTTGAGGCAGGTGATACCCCATTGATCAAAATGCGATCGATTGTGGTCGGCTCCTGCTTGATTGGCATGAAGCAAATTGATTCCAAGAGCAACGTCAACAGTTTGGTGCATGGGAGGAAGAAATAAAAACAAAGAAGAGAGAAGAAAGAAAAAAGCAGGTTAAAGGGTTGCAGAGACGCGATTGATCGCGTCTGTATTAAGCGGTTGCAGAGACGCGATGAATCGCGTCTGTATTAGTAGAGATTTGGTGAATCGCGTCTGTATTGGCAGGGATTGGATTGATCGCGTCTGTAATGAGTTCAAGGCGATCGATTTTGAGTTCACGTCCAGAGCGAATGTCATCCATCGGAGCCTGACAAGTAGGACAGGCATATTGGGTGCCGATGTCAGGTTCATAGTCTTGCTGACAGGGGTGACAAAAGGCAATTAGGGGGGTTTCTCGAATCACCAACTCTGTTCCCTCTAGAAATGTGTTTTGAGTCTGGACAGTATAGGCAAACTGCAAACTGGCTGGCTCAACACAAGTAAACTTGCCCACCGTCAAATGCACCTGAGAAATTTGAGGGCGGTGTGGCTGAGATTCCCACCAGTCTTTGACAGTGAGAATTAATGCCTTGGTCATGTCTGTTTCATGCATCGCACCACCTCAAGCCCATACCTGATCCACATTCATGTTGCATTCATCGTGAATATAGGCAGGTTTCTCTGAACGAGGCAATTGCCCTGACAGGACAAGGCTTGCCATCGCATCACAAATGACACGAGTTGCCATCAGGGCAGTCATATCGCTGACATCATAAGGCGGAGAAACCTCGACTACTTCTAAACCACAAACAGGAGCCTTTTGAATAATTTTGCCAAGCAAGTAGAGTGCCTCACGAGGCAACAAGCCACCGGGTTCGGGCCACCCTGTACCAGGGACAAAACCGGCATCAATGCAGTCAATGTCAAAGCTGATGTAGACGCAATCGGTGCCATCCAATGCCCTTTCTAGGGCAAAATTTACGGCGGCATCCAACCCCATTTCCGTAATGTCGGTAACGGTCAAAATATTAGTTGCCCTTTCTCGGCAAACCTTGACTCCCTGACGCGGCACTTGCCATCCGCCAATACCCAGTTGCACCAGGTTCTTGGCAGGGGCATTTGCCATGTTAGTGGCATGAAACCAAGGACAGGTGTGCATCCGCTCATCCAGGTCAGTCTCTTGAGTATCAACGTGGCGATCGAAGTGAATGATGCCGACTTTTTTGTCTCCTAAATGCCGACAAACCCCCCGCACTGTTGGGAAGCCGATTGAGTGATCTCCCCCCAAAATGATAGGAAATGCGCCTGAACTGAAAATATGAGCGATCCCTTTAGAAATTTGGTCAAAGGATTTTTCATTGTTGGCAGGAATAGTGAAAATATCACCTACGTCACACAGTTTAATTTGCTCTCTCAGGTCTATTCCAAGCTCAAAGTTGTAAGGGGTATAGAGTGCCGAAATGCGACGAATACCTTGAGGACCAAAGCGCGTGCCAGGGCGATAAGTAGTACCAGAATCATGCGGCACCCCAACGATCGCCACATCATAGTTGCCCACCTTGCGCACATCTTCGAGATAAGGTGCTTTCATAAACGTGTTGATGCCCGCGTAATGGGGCAACTCGCCACGTGAGAAAGTGGGAATAGAGCGATCGCGAATACTCTCTGCCGCCTCTAACCCATACTCTAACCCTTGAGATACTTCCTGCTGCCAACCTGTTAATGACAAGTGCGCCTCACGCTCTAAAGCACGTTGCGCCTCCGTTTGAGGTGAACCGTTACCAGGATTTTGAAACAAAGGATTGTCAGTCATTACAAGCACCCACCAATAGGGACGTTAAACAATAGGACAGATGTGATTGATCCATTAGCACCTCCGGAAGGAACTCAGCAAAAAAGCCCAAGGACACGACCGCAGATGGTGCTGCCGCTTCTCCCGGGCTTTTCTCCCGCCGTGTGGCTAGTAAACCATCCCCAACACGTTGGTAAAGGCACTTATCACTAGCTGGCTTCTCTCGGACCAGTCGCTTAGAGCATTACAACCCCAGCCGGAACCCTAGAAGCACATTTGCAATTCAATTGTTATGAAGGCAAAAGAACTAAATCTTAAGTCAATCGCAACCCTCTCAAAATAATTATTTACTAGGAGTAAATTTACTAGAGTAAATTGGTTCGTTTTGACGTAGCGATCGCCCCTCCATTAATGTGACCAGAGTAATGAGGACGCGCTAACAGAAAAGTATTTAGAGTTACAAAAAATCGTTTTGATCAATCGCTATGGGTTCAATTGCCATTTGTCAGTCGCTAGTGATCATCAACCAATATTGATTGGAGCACTGCATAGCTTTTCTACTGAGTAGCTAAAGTCACAAGCTATGACAACCCCGCCCATCAACAACAGACCTTAAAAGCACAGGCAGACCCTTAAGCTTGTCACCCATAACCGATGACCCATGTCCCTATGTGCGACTATTCCAGATCCCCGTCTAGGGATGGAACGAAGCACCTTGCAGTCCGCTCCAACGAGAAACCGGGGATCTAAACCCCTAATTAACGTGAATTCGGGATAAGGATTTTGGCGGTTGAAACCGCAACTACAGGAGCAAAACCGACCTGATATGAAATCTGGCTGCTTCCCTGTTGTAAGGCTAGGCTAAAACCTTTGCCTGTAGGAAAGTAATTCGTAAGCAACTAGCCGGATTTTATAGGAGTCGGTTCACTTAACCCTTGATTCTCCGTAGTTCGCGAAGGCGAACTTCGCTCTGATAGCTGCGAATTTATTCGCTAGGCTCTTAAACCGAACTGACGTTAAATTAATTGCACATCGCGTCAATAACCCATGACCCATCACAATGAGTCTTGGCGTTATTCCTCAGTCACTTCTTCATCGGCTAAGGCACCCAGTTGTGCCTCAATGTGCTTCAATAGCTGATTTAAAGCGGGCAAAGCATCCAGCTTGGCTCCACCCAACCCTGGTTCTAAACGGGCGCGATCGCGAATTTCACTGACTTTTGTTTGTAATTGCTTAGCGATCGTCAAAGCATCTCGCTCTAGGTTTGCCAATTGTTGCTGTTGATGAAACTTTAAAGCAGCCCCACGCAACACTTGCAGGGTTGCCTCTTCACCATTCTCAGTAAGCATCAACTTAAACCGCAAGAGCAAGCGAGTCTGTTGATAAAGCCGTTCAATCTCAACCTGTTTCGCTTTTTGCACAACGCCTCTTGGCATATGTGTCATGTGCTTCAGCTCATTTAGCACCCCTTGAAAGATCTCAGGCTCCAAACGGTCTAGCACAGATTGCAAGACTCCATTTTGGCTCCAAAGCACACGCCCATAATGCATCTGCCGTTCAAAATACAGACGCCCAATCCCGGCATACAACACTCGCCCCAGCAGCTCTTGCAACATCTCTCTAGGAGGCAACGTTGCCAATACTTCTACAGGCTCAGTCAAGTAGTTTGTTTGAATCTCGATCTCCGGCAACGGGTTGAGCAGTTGAGGAGGCTCAGGAGGCAGATCAGCCCCTAAATCATCCCAGTGTCGCAAGTCCTGTGATTCTGCTGGCTCCAACCCTTCTGGCTGTAACAACGATTCAAATGAGGGAGCATTCTCTTCCTCTACTTCCTCTACCTGTAACGTGGTACTGGGTTGAGCAGCAGTCGGGGTAAAGGGAATCTGTGGAGGTGGGGTTGCGGCTGGGTTAGAAAGTGGATTAGGGATGACATCGTCTAAATCTTCAGGGCTATCGACCACGAAGGTTTTTTGCATATCTGGATCAACACGCTGTTCTGATCGCGATCGCGCTGAATAGCGATTGGGGCGGTTATTAGACGCAGTTTTCCGCTGATTGTCTGCTTGTTTTTTACCAGAGTAATTGAGATAGGCCGTGAGTGCCCCCTGCAACGCCTCAGACGAGATGGGTCGAGGTACAAGAGAATAATTGTGATAAGAAACAATTCGACGAACGTAATCAGCTGCCGACGTGTCATTAGGAAAAACCATCCCTAAGTTGAGCCGACTCCCTTCAATAAATAGCGGTAATACCTGATAGTAAAGGCACGCTTCAAACGGCAAAACACCATCAATCAGGATGAACATCTGCTCAACATTGAGACGTTCAACCAGGTCGCCCTGAAACTGAGATAACACTAATTCATAGGCTGAATTGGTGGAGTTTGGTTGAGCGCGATCGCCCAAGGGAGATAGCATATGGGGTAACTTGATGAGAATGTGCTGAAGTGAACCAATGCATCTAGGTTGCTGAGCACGCTCAGCAATGGAACCATATCGTTCAGCATCTACCCACCCTGATTCTATGAATAATTACATCAAAGGATGTTGAACTTTGCAGGAGATTACTGAGTCGAAATTAGGCAATATCAATAGCGCAACATGACTAAATTGAATGCAGGACTGCTCATTCACTGATCTCAAAAGATTTAGGGTGTATTCCGCAACTCTTGAGCAGATAGATAAAGTTTACTCCATTCACCTGCGATCTGATTCGCTTTCATATTTAGCTCCTGGGCAATCACCTCCACGGTTTTTCCGGCTTTCATTTCTGTAATTAATTGCTGCTGAATTGGGGTGCAATTCCCTACAAATTGCTGCCATTGCTCTGGAGTTAAACCTAAGCTATGCTCCTGGAGCGAAGTCCCCAACCAAGACGTCACCAAACTAGATTTAGGATGCTTTGATGCAAATACATTGATCGCGTGATAGCTAATTTTCTCCCGTAAACGATAGACCTGTTTGATGGGCATGTTGAGGGTTTGAGCGATCGCCTCTTGAGATTTTCCTTGCAGGTGCAAAAGCAACCATTCAGCCGCCTCAGGGCCAACTTTTTCAGTCAAATAGGCAACAAAGTTGTCCTTAACTGTGCTTCGTAGTCCTTGCTGCTCTTCTAATATCTGCTCTTCTTGATATTTAGTAACAGCTTGGTTGTCTAACAAACTCACCGGATTATCAGCTTCATCCGGCGTAATTTCTTCTGACACCAGTCGCACCAACTCCCCCGTGGGCACCTGAGTCATCCCCCCCCGTGAGGTGCGTCGCAGGTGATTGACAAATCGATACACCAGCAGGGGTTGATTGCGAATAGGACGCAGACAATATTCCTCAATGCTGGTTAACAGGAGTGCATTTCGTAAGCGCGGATTGGGCGTACATTGGGAGATCCACGTCATTTGTTGCCGAATGTAACTGTCGCTCTGAATGAGTTCCTGAATCACCTCTTTGAGCACATCTGTCACCGACCGCTGGCGATCGCGCGACAACGCCACCCACGTCCGAATCTTGCTACGAATCAGGAATAGGCTACTCAGCCGTTGAATCAACTTGCTATATGCCTTTTCGGGGTGCACTCCCAAATATCGTTGCCGTAAGATGCGATAGCGATAATCCATCGCTTGCTGTGCTACAGCTAACTGAGTCGGCGTCAGCGCATCAAACCTTTCTAGATCTTCTCCAATAAGCCATCCGACAATTGCATCCTGCGCGTCGGCAGATTGATCAGAGCAGTCTATTTGAAGTCGCGATCGCCAATCTCGCGTTAGTTCCTCAGCGAGTGCCATTAACAATAGTCCTTACAATCAAATTGTCCCAACGAGTACCTATCTATCGTACTGATAAAAATTGTTCTCACACCCTGAGTTTGAAACACTCCCCCAGATGGGGGGTTTAGCATTTCAACTGACCTCATCCGTCGCCTCGATCGCCTTGACCAGACGTTCTAGCGTTGTCGTTAATCGGTCTAACCGTTCTAAAGCACTATCCTGATTTTCTGCTAAAGTTTGAACCGCATCGCTCAAAGCAAAGATTTGATATCCTTGCTGCTGCACCTGTTTAGCCAACTCATCTACCTGCTGAGCCAGTTGATCGACTGTCTCAGTTGTCACGACCATCGCTTCACCGATTTGCTGGACAATTGACTCCAGTTGCATTGATTGAACTTCCACAGGTTTGCAACCTTAAGCTAATTCCAAATAGAGTTACGTCTAAGCCTACTTCATCCATTCCCGATCTGGGCAAAGTAGCAAAAATCGAGAATTAAGGATGATAGCAACCTCCACCCCATTACAGTAATTTATGTAGCAACAGTTATCTTCTATGCAACTGGAAGCCGAGAACAAGCAGAAACCCGATTATTCAAGTTAAGAAAAAATAATATCGCTCAAGCATTCCGTGGAATCAGCCCTACCTTGGTAGAGGAGACCGTAAGGAGTTGCCAGGTGTTTGACAACGCAAGCGACTGTTGGTGGATTTGGGTCACCCGTTATGGGTCACCTCTTGAGCTAGAGAGCTTTAAGACCAGATACGCTACAACGGGCAATACAACGGGCGATCGCTTAGCGGCAAGCAGGATGGGTTGATATTGAGCACAATGGTTGGCGGTGGCAAGGTCTATCTTCGTAAGCATCAGCTCCAGACCGCATAGCCACTGAGTTAAGACGAGGTTTAGAGGCTTCACTCTTGCACCCTTGCATCACCTGTCTTGACTGTTTTCATACCCATGTCTCTAGATACTTTAGTAATCTAGGCTACAAAGTATCGATCTACACTAGGTCTGCTAACTGGCTTGACATCTTTCTTATCTCACCCTGGAGAAATCGCTGCATATGAATTCTCTATTGACAAACCTGCGATTAAAGTGGTTTCTCGCTACCAAAGCGATGAATTGTAGCCTCGATTTTGTTGACATTCTTTATCGCATCTATCTCAATCACAACAAAGTCATTCATTTTCGAGATGGATATCCGGTTTATTCCCTCTCAACCCCAGCCCTGTTCAGTAAACCTGCCTCTCACTTTATTGCTCGTGCCCTTTATCGCACCATCCAGAATAAAAACCTGCCAAACTTGATGAGTTTTGCTGTCAACGACGCCTGCAACGCTGCTTGCGACCATTGCAGCTTTTTTACAGCGGTTGAGGAGCCAGATCGTCCACTGCTCTCGTTGAAAGAAGCTCAAAAATTAATTCGGAACGCTCAAGAATTGGGAGTATCAGTAATTAACATCGTCGGGGGTGAGCCGTTAATGCGGCAAGATCTACCTGACATCATTCGCTCTGTTGACAAATCTTTATCTACCACGGTTCTCTTTACAAATGGGTGGTTTTTAGAAGACCGAGTCAAAGAATTAAAACAAGCCGGATTAGACAGTATTTATATTAGTATTGATGCTGCCAATGCCGCAGATCACGATCGCTTTCGCCACCAAAGCGGTTTGTTTGAAAAAGCCCTGCGAGGCATTCAAGTCGCTAAGAAATTAGGTTTTTCAGTTGGCATTTCAACCACAATGACTCCAGAAACCTATGAACGCGGAGAACTAAAAGCGATCGCCGAATTAGGTAAACAAATTGGCATTCATGAAATCCTGGTTTTTGATGCATTACCCACTGGACGCTACAATCACCGAGAAGATTTAGTCAATAACTCAGATTGGGTTGATGAGATGATTCAAACAGCTCATCCTTACAATCAAGACCCCACTTATCCTGGGATGACCTTTTTTGCGTATTTCACCAGTCACAAAAGTGTGGGCTGTTCTTGTGGCACCAGTTATTTTTATGTATCTCCCTATGGAGATTTAATGTCTTGTGATTTCAACCATCGCAAGTTTGGCAATGTACTCGATGAACCTCTCTGGAAACTATGGGAGCGGTTAACAACATTGCCCGAATTTTGTCAATCAAAATGGGGAGGATGCAAGATCAAAGATGCTCATCAGCGATCGCAAGAAACAGTAACAGGAACGCTCTCTAAGAGTTCAATCAATCTTCAATAGCGAGAGGTATAGCAATCCCAAATGGGTTGTGGGAGCCTTACAACCCGCTCATATTACAACTGATTTAGGATAGCTATATGAGCATGTCGGAGTAGGTGAGTGGATAAATCAGTTGCTCTCTCATCTATTCTCTACTATTAACAATTGACCCTTGACCAATAAATCAATATGTATGCTTGACTTCATTAGCCGCTGTGTCAATTCAACCCTCTGCAACTTTGATAAGAGCCCTACTCCTGCAATTTTGGCATTTGAGTTATTTGTCTTATGTGGAGTTGTAGCTGCATTGTTGGTCTTACCCCGGCTCAAAGACCAAATTCCCAAACGCTTCCTTTTGATGAGTATTGGGGTTTTAATTTTTGAGCTGTTTACAGCTCCTATGTGGCACAACTTTAAAATGGGTTGGTGGGCCTATATTTATCGAGATGTCAGTTGGATTTTAACTCTCGGCTGGTCAGCCATGATGCTCTCAGTAGTGCTGATTGTTGATCGGATTTTTAAGCACTGGAAAGAGTGGAAACGCTTTATTCTCTATCTCGCCACTTTGACAGTTTTAGTCAGTTTCTTTGAAACAGTTGTAGTTAACATTGGTATTCGCAGTTACAGCCCTGAAGTATTAGCTTCTACATCTAATATCACCCTATTAAACGTTCCCATCGAATTAATATATTACACACCCGTTTTTACCACATTAGTTATTAGTTTCTATAAATATTGGAGCTTTGCGCTCGATCAAACACTGTTAGTTCCTGTGAAGCGATCGCACTGGTTACGAGATTTTTGTATTGCATTTTTAGGGGTATTTTTGTTTGAAATGATGATTGAGCCAATGGTCGATAATCAAAACTTTCCCCAATGGTCTTATTGGTTTCATGACATTAGCATCATCATGACAGGCGTTTGGATTGTGGTTATTTGGCTCACCACCGAGTTGATGAATCGCTTACTCATCCACTACTCCGTCGCTCAAAAATTTCTGGTGACATTATTAGTGATTGGGGCGATCGCCCTACCGTTAGAATCCTGGTTCATCATCCACGGCTATCGCGTCTATGGCCCTAGTGCCGTTGCTAACTTCACCGGCTTTACGACCCCCATTACTCAAGTGCCCGTTGAGGTGGCGTTTGCTATCCCTTGCTATATGGCACTGGTGATTGGGTTCATTCGTTATTGGGAAACGCTACTCGATAACCAACTCTAAACCAGCATCGGGAGTGAGCTATGAAAACCTTTCAAGAATTGACCGTTGGAGTCTTTGTTATCTATATTGCGCTGGCAGTGATGACCGGTGGATTTGCTAATGCGGCGATGATTCTTGTCTTTTCGGTCATCTGCACCGCTGGGATCGCCCTTGTCTTATGGATCCCACTTTGCATTGGCGTTGGCAAACTCGGATTAATGGTGGCTCGTGCGATCGCCCGTTCCATTGGGGCATCCAGTCAAAACGCACCTCTCACTGACTCCAGCGATCGCCCCAGAACAGGACAACCCCCACAGAGTTCTTCTAGCATCACAGATACCCTGGCACAAACCCTCGAAACGAACAACCGCTTGGCGATCAAAGACTACATTTATCGAGCACGTCGTTTAGATCACAGTTACGAACGAATTTTCAATCAATTAAGCCATCAGGGTTGGAGTGAGGCTGAGATCAATCAGGCTTACCAAACTGTCATTCAGGAAGGCTAGGTTAGAAGGTTAGGACTCTGTAATGCGATCGCCTGTAGCCGGATCAAACACAAATAGGTAGTCTAACTCAAGCTGAATCTGAAGCCGCTCTCCTACCACTGGACGAATTGTTGGATCAACTTGAATGTTGATCACAGGTGACTGCATTGGGTCTTGTTCTGGCAGTACTGTGCGGATCAAAATCTCGCGTCCCAAGGGTTCCACTACGGTTGTCACCAAACTTAGATGGGCAAAACCAGGCATATGGGCAGGTTCAGAGACCACTTTCAGATGCTCTGGGCGAATGCCTAAGTTAAAGCGTTGCCCTTGAGCCGATCGCAACACGTATTGGAGCCGTTCTGGACAGGAAATGGTTTGCCCTCCAGCCATCTGAAACTGAGCACCATCATAGGTTGCAGGCAAAATGTTCATGGGTGGGCTGCCTAAGAATGTTGCCACCATCTGATGAGCAGGTTGGGCATAAATAGTTTGAGGGTCGCCAATCTGTTGAATCCGCCCTCGATTGAGCACCACAATCTGGTCAGCCAGAGTCATCGCCTCAACCTGATCATGCGTCACGTAGATCGTTGTGATTCCTAACCGTTGATGCAGTTGCTTTAACTCAGCACGCGTATCATCTCGCAATTGAGCATCTAGGTTAGACAACGGCTCATCTAATAAAAAAACCTGAGGTTCGCGGGCGATCGCCCGACCTAGTGCCACTCGTTGCTGTTGTCCCCCAGAGAGTTGACGGGGTTTGCGATCGAGCAAATGAGCAATGTCTAGCGACCGAGCAACTGTCTCAATGCGCGATCGCACCATTTTGGCATCGCTCCCTCGCATCTTTAACCCAAATGCCAGATTCTCCGCCACAGTCATATGAGGATAGAGCGCATAGTTTTGAAAGACCATTGCCACGTCTCGCTGACGAGCAGGCACCTGATTTACCAGGCGATCGCCAATGTAAAGCTTGCCAGAAGTTGCCGTATCTAACCCAGCGATCGTGCGGAGGATGGTAGATTTGCCGCACCCCGATGGCCCCACCAGCACCCAAAACTGACCATCGGGCACCTCAAAGGTAATCTGGTCGATCGCCGTAACTGCGTTAAACCGTCGCGTAATGTCTTCTAAACAAACCCTTGCCACAAGCTCAACCCAACATCACACTCACCCTATTCTCACATGTGTAGTCAAGGGTCATTCGTCAACCGTCATTTGTGAAGGGCGCAAGGCTGTTATTGAGCACGTTCTCCACAGCCGATCGGGTCTTCAGATTTCTATTAGCGGATGTCTAAAAAATTTTGGTAGTTAAAACCACGACTACAACAATATAGAACACAAATATAGAACACAGAATTTAAGTTCCTTGTCTTGCTCACAATTTAGATAGGATTGCGATAGATTTACTCAATATTAACTCAATATTAATCAGTACCCATTTCAATCAAAAATATTATGAATTTCTATTTCTATTTTTTAACCGTTCCTTAATATTAATATCCAACCCCTATTTATAAATAGAATTTCATCCTCAAGATCCTGATTGAGAGACAAGAAACATCTTGACTCAAATCGATGAAACCCTTTATTAATAAGGGATTTTCGGTGCAAGATTGATGAATTCTCAACAAAGTAAACTTTAATATCATCCCCTTGTGTCAATCAGTCAAAGTGCTATTGTAGGAATTGAAGTTAACAAACTTCCCTGGCAGATTTAACAGCCAAGTTCACGTTAGTTTAAGGAGTAAAGAGCTGTTTTATTTGAATCTGTCTCGTCCAAAACACAACAGCATTCAACCCGAAGGTTGATATTTTCCCACGTAGTGATTAGGGAGTTATAAAACTGAATAAGATTGGTTTTTGAACCAATTTTGAATCAGCTTTACTCCGTATAGCATGACAATCCAGGGAAAATTACTCAATGAGTCGAGGCTTGGATGCTGTTGTTGTTTTAAAGGCTGTTGTTTTAAAGGCTGCTGCTTTAAAGGCTGTTGCTTTAAAGGCATTTGTGGGAAGATTTAAGCTCCAATACCAAAAAATAGCTGCTAAAATAGTACAAATGATCTACTAATCAACAGCAGAGCCAAAGCGTGTCATGGCAATCATTGCTCTAAAAGCCTGGTATCTCAAAGAGTACGAGCCAATTCGAGATTTGGAGAAACGTCCCCACGATCTTCGACTCAGCAAAAATAGTTTGCTGAAGTCTGCTCTCCGGGCTGATTTTCTCGAAGATAGTGCTGATGTCAAGCAGGCAGAGTGGTTTCAGCGATATTTGGAAGGTGACACAGTCGAGTTTTACATCGAAGGCAGCGGGGGTTACACGATCGCCAACATCGACCTGATTAGCCATGAAATGTATTTCACCAAACAAGATGTCATGGCGTTGCTAGAGCCAACGATTTTCTTGTGTTATCAAACTGAGTATTCAGAGTCGAGCGATTTGCTGAGAGACGAGTTGCAAGCTTGTCTAGACAAAATTAATGGGCGATCGCGCCTGCCACTGACCCTCGAAGAATCCCATCGGCTTACCGAAGGGCCAGTCAGACTCAGCAGCAACCTCATGCGGAAGATTCGCAAAAGCTTGCTGTTTATTGCCGATGGAACACCCATTTTGACCATTGATAGCAGCCCGCCCCAACTGGTGCCTAGCCCTAAAGTCTGCGTTGAAGTCGGTTATGCGTTGCAATCTAAGCGATCGGAACAGTTAATTCTGGCGCAGATGGAGCGGTCAGACCTGCCGGGGCAATTTCCATTTGATCTGCCCAATCGCAACCGACTCCCCTTTCGCAACAAAACTGACCTCCGCAAACAACTGATGCCCATGCTTGAAACACAACTGCAACGATTTAATTTAATACCTTAGTTTCGCTTTTTCCACTTTTTTGGGAATATTGACCTCAAAATCATTCATAGCACCCTGTTAAAAACTTGCAGATCAATACGCGAATCAAGATAGGACTGCTATAGAGTATTGTTTGTTGAGGTTTGAGGAACGCTATTTATTATGCCCAGAACTCCTAGCGAATTTGCTGTCCACCTGATGCTAGAAGGGGGACACCGTGAGGAAGTCCGTTTTACAACGATTCAAGATTTTCAGAAGTGGTATAGCGGTGAGTTAGTACCAAAATCAGCGTCTGATGATTTTATCAGTGTTCCCATGAAAAATTTGCAGGGGGAATACATGGTTGTACGTCCCTCTAGAGTGTTGGCGATTCGGGTGGAACCTGTCTATTTCGGCAGTGTTGATCGAGACTTCTAATGGGTCATTGCCAGATCATGAAACGGGCAATGACCCCACTGGGGAAACGGCTTCGCATCGCGATTGGGTTTTGGGTGAGCATTGTCACTCTGATTGCCCCTGCCCATGCTCAGGTAAGCCCGCCCCATCCATTCAGCACACCGCCACTGCCGCTCCAGCAACGCGATCTAACCGAGTTGTCGCTTGAGCGTTATCCCACATTGGTGGGGCTAGATGAACAGCTTTGGGATCAGTCATCCCGTCAGGCATTGCTGATCGCGATCGCCCATTCACTCGCCTATTTGCAAACCCCTGCCGCACAAGCAGCTTATCAAAACTATCCGGTTCCGGCCTTTACGCGCGACCAGGTTCGCCGCAGCTTGCAACGATTTCAAGAATTAGTCCGAACGACGCGATCGCCTGTTGCCTTACAAACAGCTGTGATGCAAGAGTTTGTGCTGTATCAATCAGTCGGACAAGATGGTTTGGGCACGGTCAGTTTTACAGGCTACTTTGAGCCAACCTATGTTGCCAGTCGCGTTCCCACGGCTGAGTTTCGCTATCCTCTCTATCGCGAACCCGCTGATCTGGCGCAATGGGCACAGCCCCACCCCACTCGCACCCAACTTGAGGGCAGAGATGGACTCCAGGGATCACAGGGTCGATTGCGGGGACTAGAGCTAGTCTGGTTACGCGATCGCCTGGAAGCTTTTTTGATTCAAGTTCAGGGATCAGCCCGTCTGCAATTAGTGGATGGCACAGTGATGACCGTGGGTTATGCCGGACGCACCGAGTATCCTTATGTTGGCATTGGACGGGAATTAGTCCGCGATGGCAAATTGCCGCTAGAAGGGCTGACGCTGCCCAGAGTCATAACCTACTTTCAGCAACATCCCGCCGCATTAAATGAATATCTGCCGCGCAACAACCGATTTGTCTTTTTTCGAGAAACCGGAGGTGCCCCTCCCCTCGGCAGTTTAAATGTACCTGTCACTGCCGAACGCTCGATCGCGACTGACAAAACCATCATGCCTCCTGGTGCTTTGGCTCTGATTTATACCCAACTGCCCTATATCGACAGCGACGGCTTAGAGCAACGTCTGGTTAGCCGCTTTGTACTCGATCAAGACACAGGGGGAGCCATTCAGGGAGCCGGACGAGTGGACGTGTTCATGGGCACTGGAGCCATAGCAGGCGATCGCGCCGGACTGGTCAACACGACAGGGCAATTGTATTACCTGCTGTTACGCGAATAGACCTCTGTTTTTTCGGCTTTCCTTAAGAATTAGAGGCATCTACTTCCTGGAAACATCAGGCATGATGGATTTAGGCAACGGATGCCAACTTGAATCTCGTCTGATCTTTAGACTTCATTAGGTAGCTATCATGGAAATGAATGAATTGCTGACTCTGATATTGCTCCTCAGTCCAGGGCTGCTCCTCTCAGTCTTGCTGATGGTTGTGTTTGCAGCAGGTGGTTAAGACCAACCCATAAAATCTTAGAGTTGAGTGAGTCAGAATCTTGAGAAATGCCCTGATTGATCTGTTGTAGGGTCGCATGACTGAACAGAGAATGAGAAGGGTAGGTCTTAACGTTTACAATCCACAGTTTGTTTGTAGATGGTATCGCTAGGATGACTCTTCTCCAATCTCCATCTATGCAGCCCCCAGATGCCTCTCAACTCGTGATCAAATACAATATTCTTCCCAGAGAAGATGGAGTGATCCTCTGCCTTTGGGAGCCTGCCCCGATGGATGGGACACGCGTGAAGCCTTTCTTGTATATGGTTCGACAACGCTTTCCCTCAGAAGATGAGGCCAAGAAACTATTGGATTTTTATCTAACCACTTATCAAACGGCTCAGGCGGTTTGCCAGTAATCTGCTAGTCCTGGGTCTATTGCCAAGGTCTCGATCTCTCTATCGCTTTGAGGCGATCGCCTTCAGGCCATGCACCAATCGCCCGATCCCCTCGATCGCTGAGTCGTGTTGCAAGGCACCATACGCCACCCGCAAATAACAACCCGACTCGATGCCAAACGCATTCCCTGGAATCACCGCGATGTGATGCTCTCGAATCAGTTGCTCAGCCAACTCCAGGGCATCACGCTCTAAGTGAACCCGCACCAGACAATAAAAAGCCCCCTGACTGACAGGCACAGTACACAAATGGGGAATGGTGTTGAGTTCTGCCAATACGGTCTGCCGTATCTGGGCGATCGCCTCTAGTTTCGTTTTGCAATAACCGATCCCCGCCTGGAGTGCCCCTAACGCTGCAAATTGGGAAACAACAGGCGGGCAAATCAACACCGTATCTTGAATTTTCTTGACGGCATTGAGCAAGTGTCTGGGGATCACCATATAGCCGATCCGCCAACTGGCAAACCCATAAGCTTTAGACAGGCTGTAGAGCGAAATGGTGTAATCGGCACTGTCAAAAAACGATCCGGGGGAGATGTGGGGCACACCATCGTAGGTGAAGTACTCGTATGCCTCGTCACTGATGTGATAGATGCCATGTTCGCGGCACATCTCATTGACCTGTTGCAGGGTCGTTTGAGAATAGACCGCCCCCGTAGGGTTATTGGGCGAAATCGTGACGATCGCCCTAGTGCGAGGGGTAATTGCTGCGCGAATTGCATCAGGACGAAGCTGATAGTTTTCATCCGTTTCAACCAACACCGGACGGCAACTGGCGATCGCCACGGCCATCTCGTGATTGAAGTAATACGGGGTTTGCAAAATAATCTCATCACCGGGTGATGTGATCGCCAGTAGCGCATTCATAAAACCCATGTTGCTGCCCGCAGTGACGACGACACAGTTTTGCTCGGTGATGGGAATGCCGTTCTCCGTCTGAAGCTTGTGGGCGATCGCCTCCTGCAAGGGCACAATCCCTTGAACGGGTTTGTATTTGTGGTTGTCTGGGTCAGCTAGAAACTGGGTGAGTTGGGCGATCGCCTCTGGGGGAGGACCATAATAAGCCACTCCTTGCCCCAGCGAAATTGTGCCGGGGTGACGCTGAATCAACTCCCCAATCACAGGAATAATAGGCGATTGCACCGCCTGCATCCGCACCGATTCATAGTTGTTCATCACAGCGTTTCTAGAAGGTTATATGGAATCAAATTCATCACAACATGAAGCGAGAATAGTAGAGGCTAGCATAAGGCAATTAGCTTGCTTTATTGGTCTATGACATCGAACAGGAGGTAGTTGATCAATGGCATCCATAGATATCTATCGTCAATACATTCAACAACTCATGATCGAACACGCAAAACTAGTGTGGGATGAGCGAATTCAGGCTGAAACTATTTTTGACACCGAACGTGATCACTATCAGCTTGTCTACGTTGGTTGACGTGGAGCAAAACGGGTCTATGGTGTTGTCCTTCATGTGGACGTTATTGATAACAAAATCTGGATTCAACAAGACGGAACTGAAGTTGGAATCGCCAATAAGCTCGTTGAGCTTGGAGTGCCTAAACAGGACACGTCCTTAGATTTGACCCTCCGATGATGCGACACTATACCGATTTTGCTGTTGGATAAGGAAATGGGCTGATGCGCTACCGATATGAACTTAAATCACATCACAAGAAATTTGCGCTTTCATCGGCAACTCATGCATAAAAGAGCAAATATCAACGTATTTACGTACAACATATCTATGAAGTTGTCAGCTTATTCAACCAATTTCGGATGATATGTGGAAACTTTCTACCGATTCACCTAATTCTGAATGTTAGATAGAAATTTTCTGCCTATCCACCCTAAATTAAGATCTTAGACGGAAACTTTCCGTCTATTAATAGTTATGCCGCTGAATCCTCGGTTGGGGCAGTACCTTAAAGTTGTCTGCCAACGTCAAGCAGCAAATTACCATTGGGTTACGAGTGGGTAGGTTAGATTGAGATTACTGGTGGGGCAATTACTCAAATTTCTATGTCTAGTTGGAATCTTGCAGAAAAGCGAGGATTTGGTCTTACTGGCGGGTTCTGGAATCGCTTTGGTGTAGTTCTCATCGAAGCTCCAATTCACCTTGTTACTTCTACTCTTTCTAACCACTTTCGAGCGGAATATGATGCTGACATTTTTCCTGCATCATTAGATGAGCAGGAGAAGCATGTTCTTTGGCAGTATGCTGGACATACCTGGACAATCTGGTGGGCATTCTCGTCTGAAGAGGTAGCGTTTGCCCTTGCTCTTCTTTTAGAAACTAAGGCTATGGTTATTACTCATCAAGGGGTGAGTGAGTGGAGTACTCTGAAGATTTTTGATCAGGACAAATGGGTTGAGCATTATCATTTCGGTTGGGATGACTATGATGATCCCAACGAAAAGATTGGCGATCGCGGCTGGGGCGTTGGCTACTGGGATCTTGAAGTAACCTATGAATATTTCGCATCTCAAGATTCTACTTTTCCAATACAGACTCGACATTTGCTCAGTAGCGCAATGCGAAAAGTCACCGAATCTGAGATGAAATCAATGCTTAAATCTGGAACAGGTAAATTTGGGTTTCTTCAGGCAACTCTTCAACACTATGAAGCTTATCTTCCCGATTGCAAGGAGACCCCTCTTAACTACTCACGCTCCGATTCTGATTTCTATCCAGTTCGGTTAGACTTTGAGCGAGTTGATGCTTTAGTCTTACCTAAAGAAACATTTTATTGGCGAAATATGCTTCCTATTCCAGAGCGGGTAGCGTCATAACAACCCTGGTGCAGCGGATTTTCCCAAACCGCTTGTTGTGTAGCAAAGACACCTAAAACCGCTGACCAGGAACGACTATGAAGCCGTGGGGATGTCAAGCGGGTGTGGGGATTTGTGCGTGAGGGAGTTCTGCAATTTAGTCGAACGAAACCAGTCATCCAAGTTACTGGATGAGATTAGTCTTTATAGCGAACTTCCAAAAATGTGAC
>JANRJA010000044.1:0-33469 GCA_033764315.1 Oculatellaceae cyanobacterium bins.114 | reverse complement strand
AGCAGACGTTAACCCCAAGGCTCTCAGATCAATCTTTTCATTAGAAGCAAAGTCGGTGATGATGTCACTGCCAAACAGTCGGTCAAAGACAAATAAGTCTTGGGCTTGTCCGCCAGTCAATGTATCATCTCCCTGCCCCCCATTGAGGACATCGGAGCCAGAACCCCCCACAAGACTGTCATTCCCCAAAAAGCCATTCAATGTATCGCTACCATTTAGACCATTGATGGCGTCAGAGCCGAGCGTGCCAATGATATTGTCGATTTGCACGTTTCTGCCGCGATCGCCTGTGATAGTGACATTGGCTAAAGTTTTTCGGTCAAACTGTAACACCTTGATAGAACGGAGATCTAAGGCTTCTCGATCGACTTGGTTGTTAATAGTTAGCGTATTTTGACCCGACGGCAACACAATTTCTAGAATGGTAGGAGTGCCTGAATAACGGGCAAAATCAATGGTGTTAATGGGATTAGCAAGAACGATGCGGTAGGTGGAATTCGGATTCAGCCCATTAACAAAGGTTTGGAACGAGCCTCCTGTGAAGGTGACTTCCACTATCGAGTCAGTCGCGATCAAGTTACCCGCTTGAGCTGCTTGCCCAAATGCTCCTATACGAGTGCCATCCGGAGAGTAAGACGTACCTGTGAGCTGTGCCGTAACGGTTTGCCCATCTTTCACCAAAGAATCCACCGCACTTCTGCGATTACCCAAGCCTTGATCTATAGCATCAATAAACAGGTCAAACCCGTCAGGACTTGAACTATTGACTAATGCCTGAAATTCTGCGGCAGTGATATTGCGGTCAAGCCCCCAAAGAAGCTGTAGAGTACCCAGGATAGGATTACTCAACCCTCTGATAGGTGCCCGGACTAACAAATCCATGTCCCCTTCGATCGCATCCGTGGTGAAGAGCTTATGAGTATCACCACTGGCGGTGTTCAACGTACCATCTATTCTGAGTAGGCTGAGGTTCTGACTGGCATCAACGGTGTTATTGTTGCCTAGATCGACCTCCAACAAATTACGAGCAAACGAGTCAAAGCTAAACTCAGTTTCTCCGGCTGTTTTGTTGTACCCAATTTCACTCAAGTAGAGTTTGCCGCTAGCCGTAGCATCACCAAAGTCAACCGCAGTCGTAGGATCATCCTCTAAGACAAACTCGAAGTTTGTAGGAGTAAGATTCACGGTGCTGGTATTGTTAACCACCTGGGAGGTGGCGTTTAATCTAACCGTTTGACCCGCGGCGATCGTTGGAATTGTAATGAGGTAAGTCGTTGTGTTGCCAACCGTTGTCACACCAGAGATGCTGCTTCCTGCCCCAGTCACACCCGTCAACTGAATAAACGGATGAATGCCTCGAATCGCCACAACAGCATTGCTAGCAGCCGTGGTTCCGCTATTGGTGATTGCAATATTTTGGACGAAGGTTGCACCCGCCTCAGGGGCGAGAAGAGCCGTATTGACAAACTCAAGTTTGCCGTCGCCATTGCTATCAACCCCATCTTCGTCAAACAGTCGCTGCTTTAAAGCCGAAGAGGAGGCATTGAAGTCAAATGTTATGGCTGCATCGAGTTTGACATTGAGCAGACCCGCATCGATCGAAGTGTTGGTCGCTCCAGACGCAACCGTAATAGGGCCGGTCAATCCAGTCAGTGGATCGGCATTACTATCGAGTGTGTCGCTGCCCTGACCTTGAGGGCTAAAGGAATAGCCAGTTGGAGCAACAAACTGAACTTGATAGGTTCCAGGCAATGTACTGAAGCTGTAAGCACCACTGGCATTGGTTGTGGTTGTCGCCAAAACCTGACTGCCTGTGCTGTTTAGCAAATTGACGGTGACATTAGCAACCCCAGATTCT
This sequence comes from Oculatellaceae cyanobacterium bins.114, assembly GCA_033764315.1. Lineage (GTDB taxonomy): Bacteria > Cyanobacteriota > Cyanobacteriia > Elainellales > Elainellaceae > FACHB-1407. The sequence continues at coordinate 31,611 of JANRJA010000044.1, read as the reverse complement.
CCTGTGTCCTTAATTCCATTGCCATTGACATCTAAAAATACGAGATCGCCAATCGTTGCAGGAATTAGCAGACCCGCATCCACTGAAGTATTGTTTGCTCCGAGGTTAACTGTGATCGCTCCGGTTAATCCGGTGGCATTGGCGTCACTATCAAGCGTATCGCTGCCCTGATCTTGAGGACTAAAGGAATATCCATTGGGGGCGACAAACTGAACCTTGTAAGTTCCGGGCAACGCACTGAAGCTGTAGAGACCGTTGGCATTGGTTGTGGTTGTGGCTAAAACCTGACTGCCCGTGCTATTTAACAACTTGACGGTGACACCACTTAGCCCGGATTCGTTGTTGTCTTGCAGCCCATTGCCATTGCTATCGAGAAAAACGCGATCACCAACGAGACTCAGGGGAACTAGACCCGCATCCACATCTAATCTGGTTTGTCCGGCTGTAACCGCGATCGCCGCCGTTTGACCTGTCACACCATCAGCATCGCTATCGAGCGTATCACTGCCTTGATCTCTAGGACTAAACGAGTAACCGCTTGGAGCCAAAAACTTGACGCTATAAGTGCCCGCTGACGCAACCTTAAAACTATAATTGCCGTTACTATCGGTGGTGTCAGACCCCACAACGGCACCATTGCTATTGAGCAGTTGCACTGTCACATTAGCGACCCCTAATTCACCTGTATCCTGAATGCCATCGGCATCACTATCTAAAAAGACGCGATCGCCAATAGTGGCAGCAGTGGGTACAGTTCCCACCAGTTTATTGCCCCCAGATACGCTATTCAGTCGCACCCCCCACCGCAACGGACTACTTGAGCCAGCGTCTAACAAGTCTGCGATCGTCACTCCCTGAATCGTAAAAGAGGTACTAGGAACAAAGCCAGATCCTGGTTTTTCGATCGCTACCCCAACATCAAACCCCGTGCTGACTGCACCAGACATGGTGACATTACCAGTACTAGAGTTAACGCTAATCACACTATTGGCACTAAAGACATCGTTGCTAACATCCGTGCCAACGACATCGATAGGACGTTTATTGCCCACTGTGTCAAAGAAGACCCCTGCAATATCTCCAGAATTGGGATCTAAAACAGTAATAGTGGCCTGTACTCCACCTGACACTTCTACCAGGGTAATTTGAACCAGCGGTTGCAGTGAAGGAGAATTAAGCGTAAATGTAATAGGCGAAGTGACGATTATTGAGGACATAAGTGTATTTCCTTAAGGCAGTGGATAAATTGTTTGCATCTGGCAAACCGGGTAAAGAGCCAAGGGAGTCAAGAGTTTCAGGAATCAAACCACAGATTTCTAGGATCTATCCGACCAATATTGCTTTGAGAGTGCCATTCCCTGGCTAAAACCTGCTGGCTTCAGATCTAACTTTTTCTAAGGAGATATCTACAGAAGCTCCTGCTCTAGTAAACGGGGCAATCGAGACAGCAATCGATGTCATGTGGAAGTACCTCATCCTGACTAATGAAAAATACGTAGCCAATGCAAAAAATATGCTGACCCACATCCGTAATACGGGTATAAGTTAATTCATTCAAAACAACCATAAACCAGGTAGCACCTGACTTAAAAACATCATCCTCCTCGTCAAACCACACGCATTATCCTGTCTAAAAATTCAGTTTTATAAACCAGGATGCTGAATTCAGAGAGACTTGGGGCATTATTCAAACAAAAATATCCCTCCCAACATAAGTAGTTAGATCTAAGGAAAACTACTGTAATCAGGAGATTTTCAAATACACTCTAGGTTTTCAAAATAATCAAACGTAACCCAGTAGATGCAGTATTAACCCGGATGTGGAGTGTGTGACTTTTAATGTAAGTATATCCGAACCCCATTTAGCCAAGAGATAAAGTTTACGCAAAGATCTATTTATTTCTTTAAGCAATTAATATACTCGTATGCTGGTTGAGCAAGCATTTTGGGGTGGCGTAGTCATACCCACTTAAACAGTGAACCTCACACTTGATCCCACCACGGCTCGACTGACCGTTGCTTTAGAGCACTATCGAGCCATTTACTATAACCAATTCCCCACCAAGATATAAGGTGCCCAGTAATAGGGGTGCCTGCGAAATTCAGGGATAGCCATCACTTCAAGCTGAGCTTGCCGTAAAGCATCTGCTTTAGTTAAGTTTTTGGCAATTAAGCCATCATAAAATTTGTCCATCAAAAGGGCCGTAGCCTCATCGTTGACTTGCCATAGCGTTGCCAGTGTACTTCTAGCACCCGATCTAACCGCCATACCAGCAAGTCCCAATGCCGCTAAATTATCCCCCACGGCGGTTTGACAAGCACTTAAGACCAGCAGTTGAATAGGGTTTTTTTGAGTCAAGTCAGCATTTTGCAATAACCCGCTTAGCTGCGTGATATCGATCTGACCATCCCAAGTCAAGATAAAAGTCTGATCAAATGTTGAGCCAAATTTGCCATGAGTGGCCATATGCACAATGCTGGCTGGATTAGCTGTGATTGCCTCTTTCAACGTAGATCCAGTAAAGTTTTCATCAACTAACGTGCGTGTAGCGACTTCCTCTCCAATCCGTTCTAACTCTGGTAAAACGTTGGGCAATGCTGGAAATCCCTGTCGGGCTGCGGTCAATCCCGCACCTAAAACAGTTACCTTATCCCGTTCTAAAGGACGAGGATCCAAGAGTTGAAGCCCTGGAGTAAGTGCCAAATCATACTTTTCTAAAAGGTATTTTTGACCATCATGGAGCACTGACATGGGCACATTTCTAAGGGCTCCATCCAACACAAATACCAATGTTTTCGCATCTGAATTAGCTAATTCAGACTCCACAGGACGAATGAGCCAGTCATACATTCGTTGAGCGATCGGCAAAAAAACGCGGCTACTTCGATTGGTGAGCGATCGCCGCAGTTGAGTGATGGTTGTCTCCATCCTCTCTTTAGAAACTGGACTCGAAAATCGTTGCAAATCGTGTTGTGGCAATCGCAGGATTACCTCTAAGCGATCGCGCAACATGATGGGGTAGACGACAGCCGCTTGTTGATCAACCTGATCAATCTCGACAGGGGTTGCATCCAAACAGGCTTCTCGAAAGAAATTATCTAACTCTGCCAGTTGCAGCGACTCAATCACCTTACGAGCTTTTTCTAAATTTTCCTGGCTGGGTTCACCTTGATTTGACTCAAGCAACAGACTCACAAATTCACGATGGACAGGCTCAACCCCTTCTTGAAACGACAGTTGCACCTCAGGGCTAATGGCGACTAAATCCGTCCGCAGGGTTTGTAGGGTATCCACCGCTGCACCATAAGCGGCGATCGCCTCATCTACTTTGCCTTCTGCTTTGAGTAACCGCCCCAGTTGCCACTGCCAGCGGTAGGCAATATCTAACGCGCGGGCATCTTGTGCCAACACTAATGCAGACTCAGTCAGTTGTTTCGACTCTGTCCATTGTTGAGTCTTTTCATACAAACTGCCTAAGCTACCGACAACAAATGACTCTGCTCGTGGATCGTCTAGAGCTTGAGCCTGTTGTCGAGCTTCACTGAGCACTTGAGCCGCTTGCAAAACCGCAGGTTCCACTAAAGCGGATGTGGGGTTGCGATCGCTCAACTGCACTAGACTCTGAGCAAAGTTAACCTTGGCATAGATCAGGGGTTGGCTGAGGGGCAGGCGAGCCAACTGTTCAGCAATTTGAGGAACTGAGGACTGAGCGACTGCAAATTGACTTTCTTCAATGTGTAAGCTGAGTTGATTAAGATTAGCTTGAGCTTGAATTAAAGGCGATGCCGTCTGGTTTGCTGCCAACTGATAGGACTCTAAAGCAACCTCTGCATTGCCCTGAGTGCGAGCGATATTGCCCAAACTGAGATAGCTAGCCGCGATTTGCTCTGGTAAGTCAAGTCGTTGAGCGATCGCCAAACTGTTTTCTAGGGCAGTTTGTGCATCGTCAAAGGCTCCAACATATTGCAATGCATCACCCAAACTGCGAAAAGCAACGGCTGTTGTGACCAAGTCAGGCTGTTGTTTCAATTGCTCCGTGAGCGGGGTGAGTGTGGCGATCGCACGACGATAGAATCCCAAAGATTGGAGGGCTTGTGCCTGATTCACCTGACTCCGAAGGGCCCCTTCTGAATCGTTTAACTGCTGATATGTCGCGGTTGCCTGCTCCCAAGTGGCAAGAGCAGGTTCAAGCTGCCCCTGATGGAGTTCTGCTAGACCCTGCAAATCGAGCAATCGCGCTTCTACCACAAACCGATCCGGTTCGCCTATGGCGGGTAGTTGGTTAAAACCACTAGTCAGGGTTTGGGTTACCGCATCCCAATTACCCAATGCCTGATAAACCAACGCCAGATTTCGCAACGCCATAGCTTGCTGAAACGGCTTGCCTTGTTGCTCATAGTCTTGAACTGCTTGTTGAAGCAAGGCGATCGCCTCTGTATATCGCTGTGCTTCGTAGAGGCGTTGTCCCTCTTGCTCCAAGGCTTCTGGTGTATTAACAACGTGTTGCTCAGCCGTTCTAGAGTTAGGCAAGATGGCGATCGTCGGAGACACTGCTACACATAAGACAGCCGTTAGCAGGGCAACCAAAAATAGAGCAGCTTTAGAGCGGCTCAAAAACCAACGAGGTCTGACGATGATCGGTTTTAGAACCTGCCTCAAAAAGGACTGTAAACGACCGAGAAATAGACTCCGTTTTCTTGCCATGTGTCTCCCTCTTGCCTCACATCAACGAGTGGAATGCCCCAATCAATTCGGGCGGTTAGTGTATTACCCATTTGCCATTGAAGACCTAGCCCCGTAGAGAGGAGCGTTCTCGGATCAGGTTGTGGATCACTCGCATTCCATCCAGTTCCTAAATCAATAAAAGGAATAATTTGCAACACCCCATTGAGACGGCGCGATCGCAAAATGGGTAATCGCACCTCGGCTGAGACGAGCACTCCATTATCTGTTAAAAGATTGTCTTGCCGATAACCTCGCACCGTGGTTTGTCCACCAATCCCAAATTGCTCTAACGTCACCAAGTCGCTATCGGCTAACTGCACCTCGCCACGCAACAAGAATAAGGTGTCAGGTGCTAAAAGTCTCACCCATTGCCCCTGACCTCGCCAGCTAAAGAACTGACCGTCGGGTCCAGACTCATTCACCGTCGCATCAAAGGCATCCAACCCAAGACTAAATTGAGATCGAGCTGCCAATACTTCACGGCTGCCTCGCCGAGTCCAATCTTGAGCAAATTGCACGATCGAGAGCCGGGTTCGTCCCTCTGAGTCAGCCCCTGATACTGGAAAGGGAATGGATTCTCCTAACACATCCTCTAAAAACTCGCTGCGACTCTCTTGACGAGAGGCCGTTAGGCTTAAAGCAAACTCTTCAGACGGGGTTTGCATCAACGGTTGACGATAGGTCAGTTCGTAATAACGAGAGTCTGATTGGATATCGAGGGCATTAAACGGTTCTTCGATCACTGAGCTATCGGCAATCCCAACGCTAAAACTAAGGGTGCCATTGCGTGGGTTGATCGGCACTGTATAGAGTAGATCTGCCGCATTGCTGCCTCTGGTGTTGGTGTAGCCAACACTCAGCACATCTCCCACACCCAGCAAATTGGCCTGATTAAGCTGCACACCTCGCCGCCAACTACCAACCGCAGGCGATCGCCCATTATTGGTAAACAGTTGCAGATTAAAAGGATCGGCTTCCGTCACCTGCACATTTAAAATGTTGGAACCAGGGCGAGGACTAGACGCCAGTTCAGCAGAGATATTGTCAATCAGCGGATCGAGTTGTAGTAACCGCAACCTCTCAACTAATTGGTTTAGGTTAAAAGGGGGGCCAGCACTGAGGCGAAGGCGATCGCGCACATAGCTAGTTTGCAGGCGACGAGTGCCTGTAATGTTGAACTGTTCAATTTCTCCCTCGACCACCTCAATTCGGAGCACCCCATCTTCCGGTGTTTGTGGGGGAATGTAAGCCCCTGAGTTGATATATCCTCGATCGACATACAGTTGAGTAATCGCCGATCGCACCTGCAACAGTTCTGCAAATGTCAGGTTGCGGTTTATGTAGGGGTTTGTGATCGTCGCCAATTCTTCTGGGCTAAAAACGGTATTGCCAACCACCTCAAACTCTCTCACAAATAGCGTATCTCCCTCTGGGGTTGCGGCATCCGAGGGAACGGTCGGCTCTGGTGGAGGCAAAACTGGCACAGTCTGAAGCAAATTATCAGGTGGAGGCAGCAGAGGGCGAGGCTCTGGCAGGCGATCGCGCGAAGGAGGCTGAAGCGTGTCAGGAGGGACTTGACCCAATAAGACTGGAGCAGGAGTATCAAGCGAACCAGAAATGGCATCGAGTCCGGCCTCTCCACTCGACTCAGAAGGAGAGATTGCAGGAGTCGCCTCTGGTTCTTTTAAAAGCAAAGGAGTTACTCGAATAGACGCTCGAAGCTCAGTTGCTGGAGAAACCTTGAGAGCACTACTAGAAATCGGCAAGGTCGTTGCGACACTGCTCTCAGACAAGAGGATTACTAATAATCCAATAGTCTCAAAAGCAACCCATACCCCCCCAAAACGCAACCGTGAACTCCAATAATTTACGCCCACCGTTCATTCATGCTCCAGCTAAAATCCCACTTCTCAAGCTATTCAATTTTTTTTATTAACAAAAAACACTTTAAGTGTCAGAGCAAATTTTTATACCGCTCTTCAACATTTCATTAGATTTTATAGACGGTTCACTCTCAAAAACAATCCTTACAGGAAGTTTGATCCCCTGATGTGGATTGATTTTTCTTGAAATTTTGTGAGGAAGGGAGGCAATTTTAATGCTGATTTAATGCTGAAATAGAAGCATGGGACTGACAAGACGGGCTTTTTTGCAACAGACGGGTGTGGTGCTGAGTGCCATTGGCTTCAGCGACATAGGGGTGTCGGTGCTAACCCAGTATCAACAAGTCCTGGCTCAACCCACCCACCGCAAACTAGCACTGCTAATAGGGATCAACCAATATCCAGAACAAGTCTGCGACTATATCCCAGTTCGAGGCAACGCTTTGAATGGATGTCTCACTGATGTTGAGTTGCAGCGAGAACTGTTGATTCATCGATTTGGGTTTCACCCCAGTGATATAGTGACCCTGACTGACCAGCAAGGCACTCGTCAGGCAATCGAAGATGGCTTTCTCATGCACCTGACCCAGCAAGCTCGCCCTGGCGATGTGGTCGTCTTTCACTTCAGCGGATTGGGCAGTCGAGTCAAAATAGATGCTATAGCAGATCACACCCACAGCAGTCTCGTGCCAATCGACGGGGTTTTGCCCACTGAAGAAAATCCAGCGATTCATGATGTGCTATTAGACACATTAAATTTATTAGTGCGATCGCTTCCGACGGATCAAGTCACAACTGTTTTAGATCTCAGTTATGTCGATCCCAACAGAGTCATTCAAAATAACTTGCGGATTCGTTCTCGCCCCAGCACACCCACGGGGCAACTGAATGATCGCGAACTGGCACTGCAAGATCAGTTATTGAGTCAACTCAAGCTATCTCGCGACACCTGGGCAAATCAACAAGCAGAGCAGTTTCCAGGTATTACCCTCACCGCGGCTCGACAACAGCAAGGGGCGATCGAGGCTCAGTGGAGTGGATTTAGTGCTGGGCTGTTTACCTATGCCCTGACTCAACAACTGTGGCAAACGATGCCCGCCACGACCCTGCGGGTTAACTTTTCTCGAGTCGCCAGTCTGGTCAATCAAAGTGCAGGTGAGGAACAACAACCTCAACTGAGTGAAGCCAAAGGACAAACCCCTAACACGGCTTATCATCTTGCTCCTTTAACACCCGCTGCTGATGGAGTTGTCACAGCGATCGAAGAGGATGGCAAAACCCTGCAACTGTGGGTGGGTGGTTTACCCAGCAGCACAATGGACTATTACGGCAGCAACACAGTATTGACCTTGTTGCCACAACCAGGCGAGCCAGTGCACCCCTCAGAAGGCGATCGCTTAGAACAACCCATTCCCTCTGCCACGGAGCTATCTGATCGCTCAACTCCCTTAACTCAAGAAACTCACTTATTACAAGTGCGATCGCGAGAAGGGTTAATGCTCAAAGCCCGATTAGTCAATCCAACAGCGGCAGCCGTGCCCTATGTGGGGCAGTTTGTGCGAGAAGCCGTGCGCCTGTTGCCCCGCAACATCAGTCTTGGCATTGCCCTAGACTCGACCTTAGAACGGATCGAGCGAGTTGATGCGACAAGTGCCTTTGCAGCAGTTCCTAAAGTATCAACTGTTGTTGGTGCAGAGCAACCTGTTGATTATGTCTTTGGCAGAGTTATCCGAGATGCTCAAACCGTTGCAACGGCCCTGACAAATTCACCCCATATAAACCTCTCAGAAGTGGCACCCACTAATGATGTTTCTCCTAAAGGCAGATATGGGCTGTTTAATTTAGGACGAGTTGCTGTTCCTAATACCCTGATTCAAGGAGATGAAGCTGTCAAAACAGCCGTCAATCGTTTAACCCCTCAGTTGCGATCGCTCCTGGCAATGAAGCTATTGCGATTAATCAACAACCCCGGTTCCTCTCGTTTAGGAGTGAGGGCGACCCTGGAAATCATTGCCCCACAAGAGCGCGTGATCGCTCACCAAGAAAGTAGCCGTGCGCCCTGGCAACCCCCTCAAAATAAGTTGGCGCAATTAGCCACTGACGGCAGTATTTCCACAACTACTATTGGCAGTCACGTTCGATATCGTCTGCAAAATTACAGCGATCGCCCAGTCTACTTCACGTTGTTAGGAGCTGATACCCGCAGTGGAGCGATCGCCCTTTACCCCATCTCATCTAGCGACCCTGACCAACCCAACCCTCAAAATGTAATTGCGCCTGGGGCAACCGTCTTGCTTCCTCCCCCAGTTCCTGCCCCCGCCTGGATTATCAATGGCCCTGCTGGCTTGACCGAAATTCATATAGTGTTTAGTCGTGCCCCACTGACTCAATGTATTGCCACGCTTGATACCGCCGTTGGCTCTAACAATACAGTCTATCGAGTGGGGGCACTCTCCAATGCATTAGAGGTTGTCCACGCTCTATTGCAAGATTTACACCAAGCCAGTGTGGCGATCGCCCCTACAAGCGATATCCCCTCTGACGCTTATCTATTGAGCGTTGATGCTTGGGCAAGCTTGAGCTTTGCCTATCAAGTCACGGCCTAAACCCCTCAAATCAAGCCCAGCTTTTAGCAAAGTAACAAAACAAGTGCGGAAGAGTCGTGTATAAATAGTCGCTTTTGTCGAGTCTGGTTCAAAGGGGAATCCAAACAAAAGGCTGAAGTCCCCTTTTTGAAAGAGGATTTAAGGAAGATCAAATCCCTATTTGAAAATCAGCTCTCAACTCCTATATTGAGCTAATTTTCAAAGTGATTAATTATTATTAATCTTTTCTACAATCCGCCTCATATTTAATTAATAAAAATAGTCAAATAAATCACAAAACCAAAAAAGATCTGATGAAGATAAATTAAAGATTGTCTTTTTTGCTCCAAAAAATCTCTCCAAATCTATATCAATCGATAGTTGCAGCTTAATTGTTAATAAAATATTAAGAACGGGGATCGCTTATCAGGCAAGCGATCCCCGTTCAAATTTTATTAATCTTACATTGCCACCTTTTAGAAAAACTGACATAATAAAAATGAATGTTGAATAACCTTTCCTATTATTACTTTGTGTAGGATTGGTTAATTAAAATACATTTTTGTTTCTTTTGTAACGATAAAACTTACATTTCTAAAATTGGTGTAACACATGGTCACGACTCATTTTCTTGAAAACAAATTAGAGCAAGAAGCTTTAAAGTCATCTACTATACAAAAAATTTACTGCCCAAATTGTGGCAGTTCCGCAGAACGCCATTATCTTTTAACCAACCATATGGTTCGGACTCAATGTTCTACGTGTGACTATTTACTCATTACCTGCTCTCGCACAGGGAATGTAATAGAAGCCTATGCTCCCGGCATTCCAGCCCACCGCTAACCGCTTCTAAGTCAGTAGATTAATTTGAGAGGCTCGGAGTTGCCCACAAGCGGCATCCGCTTCTAACCCCCTAGAGCGACGAACGCTAACCGCAATATGTCGCTCTTGTAGGGCTTTGACAAATGCTTCGATCCGCCGAGGGGTAGGGCGTTCATAGTCAACTTCCTTAATAGGATTGTAAGGAATCAAGTTGACGTGGCTCTGAAAGCCATGTAGCTCGTGAGCCAACTCGTCCGCATGTTCTGGGCGATCGTTCAGGTTGCCCAGCAAGATGTATTCAAAGGTGACTCGCCGCCCAGTTTGCTTAACATAATCTCGGCACTCGTTCAGCAACTCAGTCAAAGGATAGTGGTGAGCACTGGGAATCAGTTGTTCTCGCAAAAGTTGGTTGGGAGCATGAAGACTAATGGCCAGGGTAGCTTGCAGGTGATGATCGGCAAGTCGGCGGATGTGACCAGGAATCCCGACGGTAGATAGGGTGATAGAACGTTGCCCAATGCCTACATCAATGTTGAGCGATCGCACCGCTTCTAGCACGTTTTCGGTGTTTAACAACGGCTCACCCATGCCCATAAACACAACATTGCTCACCCGTTGCCCAAAATCTTCCTGCACAGTCAATACTTGATCCACAATTTCGTGAGTCGCCAAGTTACGGGTAAATCCACCTTTGCCTGTAGCACAGAAATCACAGGCCATCGGACACCCTACCTGAGATGACACGCATACGGTCAAACGTTTCTCAGTGGGAATGCCTACCGTTTCAATGATTTGCCCATCCTCCAACCGCAGTAGAAACTTAACCGTGCCATCGGGTGCCGCCGAGCGGTAATGAAGCTGCGATCGCCCAATGGCAACCTCTGCAACCTGCGATCGCCACTGTTTTGAAAATACCGAAATATCTGTGAGCGATCGCGCTCCCTGTTGATAAATCCACTGGTGTAACTGTTTGCCGCGATAGGCGGGTTGTCCCTGCTGTTGCACCCACTCGGTTAGCTCTGCTAACGACAAACCCAACAAAGGTTTCGCTAGAGCGTGTGATGCAGTCGAGGAATCGTTCTGCTCAGGTAAATCAGCCGGGGGGTAGGGACGGGTCGCTGTCATGGGTCGTTTAAAATGCCTCAACCTACTATCTTAAGGCGTGATTTGAGTTGCGAGGGTAAATGAGCGATCGCTGAACCCATGTTTGTAATTGACAAGAGTTGGAAAAAGACCGCAATTAGAGGCTATATGGATAATCGTGCGTCATCTATTTGAGTGGGTATTTATGACTGCAATCGCACTGAATCTAAAGCCCTCAAATTCTTGATAAGTTGCTGGGTAGTCCTCTAAAAGTAATGATTTTTGAGTAAGGATATGCCGTACGGAGCGCAGCATATCCTTACTTGTTTAGGACTACCAATTACTGAATTCGGGCATTCATTGTTGGCTAATGACCTCTACTAGGACACAAAAGACCCAAATCTTGAACAGCATCAACGCTGAGTTGCAGCCAAGAATTTGTCAGGTTTTGTTAATTTATTGGAGGTAATTGAGCGATCGCACCCTTATTTTGTAAAAATTGATACAGTTTTGATTCAACTCCTTTGTTCCTGCTTGAGGAGAAGAGTCGCTATCAGTTGTCGTGAATTTGAAACGGAGCAAGCGTATGTCCTTCCCCACACCTCATTCAGGCTGTCTACTCGCATCTACATTAGAGTGGGCGATCGCTTCGGGCTGGAACCCTGTTTGCCACATCACTTACAACCGCGATACCTGGGTCAAATTGCTCCACACCCCCAGTGATTATGCGTTTGATGAAGCCCGGTTACTCTGCCAAGAGTCCTCCAACACCTGGGTTGCGTGGGTGCCTGATCATGGAGAAATCGTGTTGGATCGCGGTCATTTCTATTGTTGATAAAACTGTCTGACTTCTATGGCAATTTGGGTGTACTTAAAGGCTTTGCCCTCGTCCCACTCCACTGCTAACCATCAGATGTGTGAGGGGATTGGAAGAAAAGGGCATTGATCACTGATTCAACACATCTCTTTTATGTTGTGGTGCTGCTGCGATCGCCGCGACTTGAGCCAGCAGGTCATCCGTAACCCCCATCTCTTTAAGGGTGGTCATTAGATTCTCAGCAACTGCATCAAAATGATCACTGTTTAAGCCTTGCTGTTCTACCAATTCTTTATGAGCTTCGCGCATGTAGCGACCATCGTATTTATCGGTGCCACCAAAGGCATAGGTGAGAAAGGCTTTCTGGTGCGCCCGCTGCTTGACCATATCGATATTTGCAAAAAAGTGTTTGATCCGGTCATCGTGCAAAACACGCTCGTAAAACTTATCAACCGCTAGATCAACCGCAGCAGCACCACCCAGTTGTTCAAATAGGCTCGTCATCAGACTTCTCACTTCATTTCAGATGTGTTTAGACAAGGATTAACTACAGGATCTTGATCGAATAATTGAATCATGCAATTATTCGTTTGAATGCCATTTTTAATACCTTAATCAAGCCTTTTCAGCATAAAAAAAACAACACTGAAAATGCTTTGACTTAAGTCAAGCTAATCCTTAAAAGCTATTTAGTTTTGTAACTTAACACGCTAAACCAAACTTAAAATACTGACAATATTCAGTCCTGCAAGTTGAGCACGGCAGACCCCATGACAAACCTCTCAGATTTATCAAATTGGTTGCAGTCAACCCAGATCTTTCATGGATTCTCTCTGTCTGCTCTGCTGCCCCTGACTCAAATTGCTCACCTCAAAACCTTTAAAAAAGGAGAACTGATCTTCCATCAAGGCAGTGAGGCTACAGGATTTTTTATCGTTAAAACAGGAAGAGTCAAAGCTTTTAAGGTGTCTGCTCACGGCAAAGAGCAAATTCTCCACATCTTCAAGGCAGGAGAACATTTTGCGGAAGTCCCAGCCTTAGATGGCAAAGATTTACCCGCCTCAGCTGCAACTTTAGACGCATCAGAACTGGTTTTTTTCCCACGAATTGCGTTTCTAAATTTGCTTCGTCAAGACCCTGACATCGCGATCAACATGCTCATTAGTCTTTCCCAACACTCCCGAAATCTCAGCAACCTGGTCGAAGAACTATCATTTAAAGAAGTGCCTCAACGTTTGGCGACCTATTTATTGAATCTAGATGAGCGTACAAGCAACAGCAATACTCTAAGCTTAGATCTAAACAAAAGCCAATTGGCAGCACTACTTGGCACAATTCCAGCCACACTGTCTAGAGCATTTTGTCGCCTCAGCCAAGAAGGAATGATTGCTATTCATGGATCACACATTGAGTTGTTAGATCGCGATCGCCTCCAAAGTGTGAGCCAGTCACTAGAGCCAGAAAACCGCTAGAACCTCAAAAGAAACATACCTTTTGCTCAAGAGCTTGATCACACTGCTTCTATAGATATTCCCAAGGCACAACAGCAAAATTGTGCAACGATAAATCTCCTCAAACTCAACATCAAAATTTTCTACCGACACCAACGTCTGACACCAACATCATGGTAGACAACATTCATCCAGTCGATCAGCAACACCTGAAATGAGTCAAGCTTAGACTTACACACTTAGACTGAATAGATGCTGCGACTGGAGGTGTTTTGTGGTTCTAGTTTGGGGACTACTCATTGTGATCGGTGTAGTCTTAATTGTTTGGGGAGCCGAAACCTTCGCTGAACACCTCGGAGCCGCCGCTGTTCGATTGCAAGTCAGTTCATTTGCTCTCGCCTTGTTGCTTGCTGGAGCAGAACCAGAAGAGTTAGCCACAGCCGTTACGGCATCCCTAAGAAATGTTCCGGCGATCGCTTTTGGCGATGTAGTAGGAGCAAACATTGCCATCTGTCTTGTCGCCTTGGGAGTTGGTGCATGGGTTGCTCCTCTGCCATTTAACCCACGAGTCATGCGCTATGCCTTATTTGGCTTACCCATAGGTGTTATAGCCACTGGGTTTATTTGGGATGGCACCATTAACCGTCTCGAAGGGTTATGTCTGATTGGGTTATATGGTCTCTATATCGCCGTCATCTGGTGGATTGAACGCACTCCCCCTGCTTTAGGTGAAACTGGAGAGCTAGCGGAGGCATCAGCAGAACTAGCCACTGAACAAAAGCAAGGGATTCAACACCGAGTTGGGAAAGACCTGCTCTTGGTTTTTGCTGGGCTTGTTGGCATGGTTTTAGGGTCTATTTTGTTAGTAGAAGCAGTCTGCCAAATTAGCCAGGTTGAAGCAACCCAGACAAAACTAGCCCTCACGCTTGTTGGCTTTGCGACCGCTTTTGAGTTAGTGGTTTTGGCCTGGTCAACCGCCCGACGTGGAGGAACTGAAGCCGCCGTTGCAGGGGTTGTCGGATCATTTACATACAACGTCACAATGACGTTAGGGGCAGCCGCGATCGCTCGTCCATTAAAAATTGTGGAAGCTAGCCTATTGCATTTTCCGCTCATGTTCATGTTGGGATCGCTAGCGTTGGTCATTTTATTGGCATCCTTCAAAGGCTACCTTGATAAGACCCAAGGAGTAATTTTGCTAGTTGCTTATCCACTGTTTCTCATTGCTTTATTCGTCTCATAACAGCAGCTATGGAAACTCTTCAGTTGCTTGAACGGGACAGGCTGTGAGAGGCACACCCCATTTGAGATTGCTATATTAATAACGCCTTCAAGATCTCCAAATGATCCGTTCCATCAGTTTGTCAGTATCTTGTCAACCACAATCCTTATTGAAAGTGGGGCGTTGCTAAATATAGGTACGATTCATAAACGTTGATCATGACAACAGAGGCATTTCGCAAAACGCCCCGCTTCACTCTCAGACAAAACAGATCAACACCGCCTTAACTGTAAAACTCGATCTACATTTTCTAACCTTACAATTCAAGTCTCACTCCACGAATTGCATAGTCTAGCAATCGAACTGGATGCATCACAGGGATAATTTTGCCTGTTTGGTGCAGGTGTTTTTGAATCTGCAACGAACACCCCGGATTAGAAGATGCAATTAACGTTGCGCCCGTATTCAACAGGTTATCAACCTTTTGGCGACCTAGTTCTTCTGCGACGTCAGGTTGCAGCATGTTATAAACCCCCGCACTCCCACAACACAACGCCGCATCGATCGGTTCCCGCAGCGTCACCCCCGGAATTTGCCGCAACAGTTGACGCGGTTGCAGACTAATTTTTTGTCCATGTAATAAATGGCAGGCATCTTGATAAACCAAGGTCAAAGGTTTGTCTTGCAAGGGTGAGAGCGAAGCCGTCAAACCGATCGCCCCCAAAAATTCCTGCACATCCTTTACTTTGCTAGCAAACGCCTTAGCGCGATCGCGATAAGCCAGATCATCCTGCAATAGGTGTCCATATTCTTTTAACGTGTGACCACACCCTGCTGCATTGATAATGATCGCATCAACATTCGTATCAGCAAAGCTATCAATCATTTGCCGTGCCAATGTCTGTGCCTGTACTTCCTGTCCCTGATGTTGGGGCAACGCTGCACAGCATCCCTGTGTTTTGGGAACCACCACTTCACACCCATTAGCCGTTAGCACTCGAACCGTTGCTTCATTCACGTCTGAGAAAAATAGTCGTTGCACACAGCCCAAAATCATGCCGACTCGATAGCGTTTTTTCCCTTGCGCCGGAATAATATCGGGAATGTTGTCTTGAAACGATTTTTCAGTGACAGGAGGCAACAGAGATTCCATTGCGGCTAACCGAGGAGAAATTCGGGGCAGTACCCCAATGGCACGCATCACGGCCTGAAATCCCAACTTTTGGTAGATAAATAAGGGAACTAACAGCATCCGCAACCGATCAGGATGGGGAAACAGAGAGAAGATCAATTGGCGAAACAGGCGATCGCCCAAACTGCGAGAATGATTGCGCTCAATTTGAGGACGAGTTGCTGCAATCAATTGGTCATATTGCACACCTGAAGGACAAGTGGTGACACAGGCCAGACATCCTAAACAAGAGTCAAAGTGCTGAACAATCGCAGGTGATAAAGGAATCTCTCCTTCATTGATGCCATCCATTAAATAAATTCTGCCCCTGGGAGAATCAGTTTCTTTGCCAATCACCCGATAACTAGGACAAGTAGACAAACAAAAGCCACAGTGAACGCAAGCATCAATGAGCTTGGGTTCCGGTGGATGGTTGGCATCAAAGGTTGGGGAGGGTTCAAGAGCAGTCATAAAGGAGTAGAGGTGGGGTGTGGGCTTAGAAGAGACGCGATTAATCGCGTCTTTACTGAAAAGATTAATCACGCCTTTGCTGAAAAGATTAATCGCTGAGAAGATTAATCACGTCTTTACTGAGAGGATTAATCGCTGAGAAGATTAATCACGTCTGTATTTAGAGAATTAATCACGCCTTTGCTGAGAAGATTAATCGCGTCTGAACTCAGCAATGAGGGGGTTAGGACGGCTGTGATCATCAATCGGAGCGAGGTGGGATCTAGCCTAACCCCTATTCCCCATCCTCTAGTCCTGATTCTGATTAAATACCACTGACAAAACGCTGAGGATTTAGTAATTGATTAGGGTCAAACTGGTCTTTAAGCTTTTGCATCAGACTTAGAGCATTGCCGTTATATCCCCACAGGTCAAATCGCTGTTTGAACTCAGTAGGAGCCTTTAACACAGTGAGAAATCCTTGATGAGCTTCACACAGTTGGCGTAGTGTCATCAGTTTGGGCAATGCCTCCTGACCGCAACGCAATAGCCCCAAGCCACTACTGGCATGGATTGAACAAGCTCCTTCAGGAATGAAATGGCTCATTTTATCGAGGAGATTAACAACTTGATTAGAAACTACTCCCAGTTTGACAAGAATTGTAGACTCTTGGGCATCTGACTCCATTGGTTTTCGTAATGCTTGCCAAAGAGTTGACTGATGCGCATCGTCTAGAGCCACCGCCTCTAACCCCAAGGCTTCGCCAACTTGTAGCAGTTGCTCCGCTTGTTTTTCTACACTCACAGCAATACTTTGAAATCTAACTACCAGACCGATGTCCGATGACAAGCCAACCGTTTGACTAAGATGCGGTGAAATTAGCTCAACTGCACTTGGTGTAAGGGCTGAGGCTAACAGTGTGTGGGTCACTTGAGCGATCGCCGTTGCACCTCCTATCAACACAACCGTGCGAGAGGCTTCTGGCAAAGGATACACGCGAAAAGTGACCTGACTGATGATGCCCAAAGTGCCATAAGAACCCGTAAACAGCTTCATCAAGTCATAGCCCGCTACATTCTTGACCACTCGACCTCCGGCTTTAGCAAGTTGCCCATCCGCTCGCACCATAGAGATACCGATCAACATATCGCGAATGCCCCCATAGCGGTGTCGTAGTGCCCCAGTGTCAGCCGTTGCCACAATGCCACCGAGGGTCGCTTGCTGAGGATAGAGAGGGTCAATCGCCAAAAATTGCCGGGCTTGAGCCAATTGCTCTTGCAACTCGGCAAAGGGAATGCCCACTTCTGCGGTTACAGTGAGATCACCCACAGCATGATCGATTAAGCGATTCAATCGGGCAGTGCTGATCACAACATCAATTCCGGTTGCCAACCCACCCCAGGCCAGTTTGCTGCCACTGCCACAAATCAACATTCGCCAGCGATCGCTCTGAGCACAAGCAACCACCTCCATCAGTTCTGCAAGTGTATTGGGATACACCACACAACTAACTTGAGTTCCAGGTTGTAATGCTGACTGAAAACAGGCTTTGGGCGTCGGCTCTACTGCTTCCCAAGCAATCACTGCCCCTGAACCCACAATGCTTTCTAGCTGATGGGCGATCGCACTCATTCTGACCTCTTTACTAACCGTTAACGTTCATTCTCCCACTTTAGGGATGACCCGATCGCAAACCACTCCAGCGCAACCACGGTTCTTCATCACCTGTGCCCCAATAACCGTTAAACCGAGAAAAATCTCCAGAAAAACTGGCTTCAAAAGTACCCGTCCCATATTTATCCTGCCAGTCACACCGCAACGTCTCTGTCTCGACCGTCTGGCAGTTTAACAATAGTCCTGGAACCGAGCCATCTGCCTCAACCATCGTGTAGCGACCTCGCACAGAGCCATCCGTCGAGCGAATAAATTCGGTGGTAGAAGGAATAACAGAGCTTCCACTCCAAATGCGGCTTTGATAACTACCAATGACTTGATCAGTCCAAGTCTCAGTAGATTGAGCCTGGGCAACCCAAGGAATGGTGCCAACCACAAAACAGGCGATCGCCACCGAGCGAGAAATCTGGTTGAAACTGGTCACAATTTTTCTCCCTAAAATAATCAATTTAGGATTGTCTTCAATCAAACTGAGCCCAATTCAGCAAAACCTTTATCCTCCATCCTCTAGCTTGGAGGTGAGGGCATGTCATGGAACACGGTCTCCTGCTTCGCTTGGTGAGCCTATCGAACCACTGTTCTTGGCTCCATTAGGGGCTTTGTGTTGTTTGCGTAAAAATTAGCTAGAAAACATTGCTCTTAACTCTTAGAATATGCCAAGGTTTTGCTGATCCCTTTTGTCTAATTGCGACCCCACAGGTTGAGCATGAATACAACTCATTCAACCGTCAATCAAACCCAGCAGTCTCACCGATTGGTCGATCGCCTCAACAAGGTGATCGTTATCGCTTACAAAGAATCTACAGAGCAATTGCAACGCGCGATCGCTCAAGAAGGTTTGCAGTGTGAGGTTCAACGTCAAGAAGACAAGCCAGAATACAAAGACTATGCAGCCGCTTATCGCTGCATGTTAAATCACTGTCGAGCCTGGGAACAAGCTGCTCAAGCAACCCAGCCCACTATGATTGTGGAAGCCGATTATGTGCCTGTCGTAGGATTGGGACAATTGCCATTACCGTTTAATGCGCAACAAGACAAAGTGGGGATTGCGTGGCTCTATACCTGTGCGCCACAAATGTATAGCGTCACAGCCGAAGGATTTATCGAAGGATATTCAACAGCTTTAGTCGCATACATTCTGACTCCTCAAGGGGCTGCCTGCTTAACTGGGTTGGTGGATGAAGTTACCCAAAAATATGGCACTGGATACAATGTCTTTGACTCTTACATTGATCGCTACCTGCGCGATCGCGGCTTCAAAAACTATATTCCCTTTCGCAACTACGGTGAACATGGTGGCAAATCCAATCCAGAACATCGCAAAAATGGGATGAGTGGTATCCATCGCGCTGACGTACTCTACAACAAACTAGCCTTTACCCCCGCCTACGCCGAAGATGAAAGCTTGTTATTTGCTCGGTTAAAAGCACGATACAAAGGGTTGGCTCGTTTAGGAACAGGCAAATTCTTGCGAACTAAAATCGTTAAAACCTCCAGCGTGCCTTGGCGACTTATGGGAACTGCGATCCGGCGGCAGCTCGCTTTGCGGCTTTAAAAAATGAATACTGATAGCAATCGCAGGGTTAGTTAGGACGGAGTGCAGGGGTTCTGCCCCCATCTCTCTTTGTCTCACCTTGTGTCACTTTGTCTCAACTGTCTCGACAGTAGCTATAGACAAGCGGTGATTTATCAAGAACCGTTGATCATTAACCCCCTACAAAGTGTCCAGATAGGTTAGCCGTCTGGGGGAGGTGAGTGAGGGCGATCGCACCTATCGTGAGAGTGCTCATTTACTTAACTTGGTGAAACGTATGAGAACTCTTCTTAGCTTATGTACGGTGACAGTTCTGCTAGCTTCGGCAGGGATATCGGCTCAGCCTTCACTTGCAATTCCCCCTTTAGAAAACAGCGAAGTTATCGCCCAAAATAGCACCCAGATCACTCCTCAAGCCGCTTTAGAACGGGTGTTTTCAGCACCTCAAATTGAGGAAGCGTGGTTTGCCCCCGAATTTTTAGCTGAGGTGCCCTTCTCAGAATTGCAAGAGGGGCGCACTTTCTTGGAACAAGAGTTGGGTAGTTATCAAGAAATTCGCCAAGTTGGGCAAACCTATCGCCTCGTGTTTGAGCGAGGTCAACTGGATGCTGCCATTCAGCTAAACAGTGAGGGGCAAATCAGTGGGTTGCTATTGAGAGAAGCAACTTAGTACAACTCGTCGTAAATAGGGGTGGGAGTTTGGGGTGCAGGGGTGAAACCCCTGGCTGGGGGCGCAGCCCCCACACCTCCTTAGTTTTATTTCCGAATCCTATCTGTGAAAAGCAGTACTTAGCGGGTGAGGCAGGATTAAGGGCGGAGTGAAGCAAGCCATGATCTTGATATGAGGACGTGCTGCACAGAAATCAGTACATCCTCACTTGTTTTAAACGACTAGTTCTCCATGTTTTACCAATACTGAACTAATACGGCTTTTAAAGCCTAAAAGTTGCTAAAGTGGCTCTCGGTATTTAGCAATTATTTATAGCTTCAGTTCATTCAATCTTTACATAAACAGCTTAAATTTATGATCCCTCTGAAGATCGCATAAAGATACTAGAAAAACAGAATCAGTATATTGTAAAAATTGTAACATCAAGCTGATAAAGGCTGTCTTTTGGGGCTCGGTTTTAGAGCTTGCCCCGTGCTGCCATGAACAATCTTAGTTCTTCTCCGAAAGAATTATTATTTTTCAGGTAACAGACGCTCTTATTAGATGTGCAATCTTTTGCACTTAGTTGTCGATTCAGAGTGATTAAAGGAGGCTATTTGTTTGGATCAGGGAATTGCTCAGCAATGGCTTTTTTAATTAACTTTACCTAAAGCTAAAGTTAAGCCGATCAAACGGTTTTACTCTGATACTGATACCTCTCTTAGTAGTATTGACCCCCTTGCAAAGTGGTTTAGGTGTCTGCCAATTGCCTGACTGCTAATTTATTTTTCATTCCTGACTAAGTTTATTAAAGCTTTGACTTGACAGTCATCGGTGACAGTTGCTGCCTCAACAGTTGTTAATAGCCGATGTCTTAATCCGCCATTCATCTACGTCTGGGTTAGTAATCGTATGCCTGCATTTACCCTTCAAAGAAACAATTTTTATTCTATGGGAGCGATCGCCAATAATTTCCCTAAAGTGCTTGTTTTGAGTGCTTTTCCGGTTATCTCTACTATCACGATTCAACCAGCACAAGCCGCTCAACTGACCATTCAAAATGCATCATTTGATCAAGGCATTACGTTACCCTCAGACGGTTTTACAACTAGCGTTAGTGGTTGGACACAAGAAGCACAGACCAATCCAGATGGGACTATCGGACAGATCAGTTCAGGGATTTATCGGCCAGCGTCTAGCCGATTTGACGCACCACTTAGTCCTGATGGCTATGTAACCTATGTCAACGCTGGGTTTATCTCTCAACAACTCACTGATACTCTCGCGCCAGACACAAACTACACCTTAAATGTTGATGTAGGTTGGCGCAATGATTTAGGTGGATTTGCGTCCACTATCCCCAATTTCACAGTGCAACTTTATGCAGGTGTTCAACTTCTTGAGGAAGATACTTTAGCAGAGTTGATCGCCCGAAATAGTTTGTCCTCTCCAAATAATCTAGCTAGTTTTCCACTGGGTCAATTTTTTGATTCAACCCTAACGTTCACTTCGACTTCAAGCACATTAGGGTTGGGCGAAAGGTTAACCATCCGGTTGTTTTCAGCAGGGGCCCAAACTAATTTTGATAATGTCAGCTTGCTTGCTGATCCAATCGCAACTCCGACTCCAAGTCCAGATCCTTCTCCTGCTCCCAGCCCGGATCCTTCCCCATCTCCAAACCCGGATCCTTCCCCATCTCCAAACCCGGATCCTTCCCCATCTCCAAGCCCGGATCCCTCTCCATCTCCAAGTCCGGATCCCTCTCCATCTCCAAGTCCGGATCCTTCCCCATCTCCAAGTCCGGATCCTTCCCCATCTCCAAGTCCGGATCCCTCCCCATCTCCCAGCCCGGATCCCTCTCCTGCACCCAGCCCGGATCCTTCTCCCAGTCCGTCTCCTGATCCAGACCCAGTTTCTGTCCCTGAACCTTCTTCAGTGCTAGGTTTGTTGATGCTGAGTACGATGGGAGCTAAGTTCTGGCTCAAACGTCGCCAATAGTCTGATTCTGAGCAGTCTTAATAGCAAACAATTCAACTGAGAACGGCTCTGCGCTGCCTTCGTTCGGTAATCCTCTCTCCCCAGTCAAGCTCCTGCACGCTAAAGTTGAAGGAAGATTGACTGGGGATTTAGCGATGGCAGATTCATCACATTATTCTGAGAAAGGTTTGTGGGAAAAACTCAAGCGGGTTGCAACTCAAGCAGGTAAAGATGTTGTTGAGAAAGTCTTGATGTTGTATTACGCGGCTCAACAACCAGAAACACCCCTTTGGGCAAAAACTGTAATTTATTCTGCGTTGGCTTATTTTATTTTGCCGACAGATGCCATTCCTGATTTCACCCCTTTCATAGGATATGCAGATGATTTGGGTACGATCGCAGCAGCACTTGTAACCGTCACGATGTGCATCACTCCAGAGGTAAAACAGGCGGCAAAGCAGAAGTTACAGGATTGGTTTGGTGAAGATCTCCCTGCCACTTCTGATCACAACTGTCCTCAAAGCAGTGATACGATTCGAGTAATCGCGATCGACTAAATGCTTTGTTACTGCTTTGAGAGTTGCTATGCCTGAGATTCGCTTTCAAATTCAATGGCCCGATGGTTCTCAAGAGACGTGTTACTCACCCTCATTGATTGTTAAAGAGTACTTTGTACCTGAAAGTGAGTATGAGCTTGCAGACTTTGTGGAGCGATCGCGAACTGCCCTTAACATTGCCAGCGATCGCGTTTTAGCCAAATATGGAATGCCCTGTGGATTGGCACTCGGTCAGCTTCATCAGATTGAAGCAACTGCCGCTCAGTTTCACACCCTAGATCAACCCAAGGTGCAATTCTTACAATTTATTGAATAGTAAACAAGCTCCCCGATGTCTCAAAGATTCCGGGGAGCTACGATTGAAGAACGACATCTGAGCGTCGATTCTAAAGGACTCTAAAGATAAATGGATAGCGAAACACTTCATCAGGGTTGCGCAAACATTTGACGATCGCCAACACTGGCATGACCATATTGACGATAAACAATAGCCCTAATAGGGGATAGCCAATCAAGAGCAAGCATAGCAAGCCAAAGATAATGCCATATAGCCACATATTAAAGTGGAAGTTGAGCGATTCTTTAGCATTCTCTTTGACGATTGGATCATCGGAAACAAATAGAATCGCGAGTGGAATTCCAGCTGAAAGCAATAATGCACTCACAAAAATTGACCCATGACACAACGATGACAACAGTTTGCGTTTGTCAGAGTCATACAAAGTTTGCATAGCGTTTTACCCTCTTAAGTGGCAACACCGATAAGTTCGTAATCTGATCGTACCGTTTGCACCGTGGTTTGAGGAGTGTGTCAACCGTACTGGATGGTCGCGTTTTCTCTCTTCCAATGTTTAACCACCCGATTGAACGTATTCTTCAGATTCCACATCAATGGTTTGAAACCCATTTTGCAGGTTTTCTGATGTCTCATCAGGTTTTCCATTAGCCACACTAGAGGCAGGCGTAGTCGCTACCGCCTCAATCGGGCGACGAGTATTGATTAAACTCAGGGCACGATCGACCGATTCTGGCAAAATCACAACCAAGCTACCCTCAGGGGCACCATCCAGTGCCATATTCACTGCCTCGGTCTCATTCAGAATGACTTCATAGCGCAAATTAGGTTGAATCTGCTGAATCCCCCGAACGATGAGTTCTGCGGCTTCTCCGCGAGGGCGGCCTCGGTTATCGTCATCTTCTTTGATAAAGATGCGGTCAAAAATAGCCGCTGAGAGCCTGCCAAGCGTAACAAAGTCTTCATCACGGCGATCGCCTGGTCCTCCAATCACACCGATGTGTTCACCCTGCCAATTGCGGATGAACTGCCCCAGAGCTTCATAACTATGGGGGTTGTGAGCGTAGTCAATCAAGGCATGATAATGACCTAGATTAAACAAATTCATCCGACCAGGGGTTTGATTGACAGACGCCTGGAAGGTATTTAACGCCATCCGAATATCTTCGATGCGAATGCCTTGAGCAAAGGCTGCCAAACTTGCAGCTAGCGCATTGGCAATCATGAAAGGAGCACGTCCACCCATCGTTAACGGCAAATGGACTGCTTGCTCAATTCGCAAGGTCCAATCTCCTTTCAAGATCGAGAGATAACCATTTTCATAGACTGCCGCCAATCCGCCCTGTTGAGTATGCAGTCTCACCACCTCATTCTCAGGGTTCATAGAGAAGTAAGCGACTTGAGCCTTGACCCGTTTTGCCATTGCCACGACCAGGGGGTCATCTGCATTCAAGATGGCATACCCATTAGGGCGAGCTGACTCCACCACCACACTCTTGAGATGCGCCAGTTCTTCAACGGTGTCAATATCGCCAATTCCTAAGTGATCAGCAGCGACATTTAACACGACCCCAACATCACATTGAGTAAAGCCCAAGCCCGATCGCAAAATGCCACCTCGGGCTGTTTCTAGCACCGCGATTTCAACGGTGGGGTCTTGCAAAATCACCTGAGCACTTTGAGGCCCGGTTGTATCGCCCCGTTCCACTAAATAGTCGCCAATATAGATGCCATCGGTGGTGGTGTAACCGACCACTTGCCGGGTTTGTCTAAAAATATGAGCAATCAAGCGAGTCGTTGTTGTTTTGCCATTGGTGCCCGTGATGGCGACGATGGGCACACGGGTAGGTGCACCCGCAGGAAACAGCATATCAACGATCGCCTCTCCCACATTACGGGGGATGCCCTCACTGGGGCAAAAGTGCATCCGCAAGCCTGGAGCCGCATTCACCTCTACGACCACTCCATCCATTTCGCGTAACGGACGAGAAATGTCGGGAGTCACCACATCCAACCCAGCAATATCGAGTCCAATCACTTTGGCAACCCGTTCAGCAATCCAGAGCGTTTCGGGGTGAATGTCGTCAGTGCGATCGACCGCAATGCCGCCAGTACTCAAATTTGCCGTTGCTTTGAGATAACAAATTTGCCCAATCGGCAAAACCATATCCAAAGAGTAGCCCTGCCGCTCTAATAGTTGAAAACTAGTGCGATCGAGTTCGATTTGGGTCAAAACATTGTCATGTCCCTCACCTCGACGCGGATCTTGATTGGTTTTTTCAATCAGGTCGGCGATCGTAGATTTTCCATCTCCAATCACATGAGCAGGCACCCGCTCTGCCACAGCAACCACTTTGCCATTCACTACGAGAATGCGATGGTCTTGCCCGACATAATAACGCTCTACAATTACGGCTTTTGTACGTGACTCTGCCTTTGCAGCATCGTACGCTTCTTCTGCCAAATCCCAAGAATTAATGTTGATGGTAATGCCTCGTCCATGATTACCATCCAACGGCTTAATCACAATTGGGAAGCCACCCACATCTTCGACCGCTTGCTCCAGTTCATCCAAGTAATAGATGACGGTGCCTCTGGGAACAGGAATGCCTGCATCGCGTAAGAGACGCTTTGTCCCTTCTTTGTCGCTCGCCAACTCAACCCCTAAAATGCCCGTCGAGCTGGTCAGACTTGCTTGAATTCGTTTTTGGTAAGCCCCATGACCCAGTTGAATCAAAGCCCTAGTGCTCAATGGCATCCAAGGAATTCCCCGCAATTCAGCCGCTTTGATAATATTTTCTGTACTCGGTCCCAGTGCTGCATCTCCAGCAAATTCGCGCAGGTCCTTGAGATCTTGCTCTAACTCCGTGAGAGAGTAATGTCCTGTATCAACGATGCTCTGACATAACCGGACAGCTGCTCTAGCTGCATAACGTCCGGCTTGCTCATCTTGATACTCAATCACCACCTGATAAATACCGGGGGTAGAAGTTTCACGAGTGCGCCCAAACCCAACGATCATTCCAGCAAGCGTTTGCAGTTCTAAGGCTACATGTTCAGCAATGTGCCCCATCATGGTTCCCTCTTGCACTCGGCTCAGGAAACCACCCCGACACCCCGGTGAGCAAAAGTGCTCGACTAAACTGGGTAATACTTCGACTAGACCTTCATAGAAACCGGGAATCTGATTAGAGGGGCACTCTGCCAAGTCTTCTAAATCTAGACGCATCACGACAACCTTATGATGGCGGATGCTCCAGTAATTAGGACCTCGCAGCGTTTGGGTCTTGAGAATTTTCATAACGATATATCAAGGGATCGTGCGACGGTAGGGCGGCATTAGCAGCGAATGGCACCAATTGACTAGTCTCACGCTTTAGGGAACCGGCAAACGTTCACTGCGAACATTTTTCTTGGATTCACGAATGAATTCTTGAAGGTCAGAACGGCATCTGAACGAGAAAGCGTAGGAGTTATTCCCTAAGAGTACGACAACAATCAGAGATCGTGCTTCATTCTACAAAGTCATCCAAGGAGGTGATTTTGTGGAAGTTTAGAGAATTTTATAGCACCCACAGGGATGGTTAGAACGGCGTGTAAGGGCGGCGACATCACCAACTCAACTGAACGGTAGACTCTGGCTGATGACAAAATCTCTAGTCCTTTTCTGTGTTTCAACCATCTCGGCGGTTACTATAACAGCGATTTTCAGGCTAACAGATTAAAATTAACCCTTCAGAGGAAATGACTCTTCCACTAGAGGTGAGGTCATTAGCCTCTCGTGTTACAGCAGGGCAATTCTGCAACCGTTGCGACACTAATGACTCTCAGGAGTAGAGACTCGCTTGTGCATGTCATAGCGATCGCCATGACTGAGAATGTGAACCCGCAGATTGTGAATACTCAGGGGATCAGTCGTACCAATATCTTGATAGTTGGTGTAACACATCTCAGCGGGATCAATCACTGTCACCGTGCCTTTGCCGATCACTTGAAATGAACGGCTGCTTTCAAACAAAGCACAGGTATCTTCATCAATACCAATGCCCAATTTGTCAGGATAAGCAGCGATCGCACTCATCAAACGAGCCATTCGGTTTCGGTTATGAAAGTGCTGATCGACAATGACATCAGGAATGATCCCCAATCCCGTAGTCAGGTCAACAAGCGATCGATTAGGCGATTCTCCACTGCCACCTCCGGCAATCATATGTTGCCCCATGACAGCCGCTCCAGCACTGGTGCCCGCCAGCGTTATTTCACCCAATTGGGCACGAATGCGAATTGTGTCCATAATGGGAGTATCTGCCATCAGACCACACAAACGGAGTTGATCTCCACCGGTCATAAATACCCCGGTACAGGTGTGAATGAAGGATTGCCAAAACGTATCTTGCCCCTGCTCTCGCTCACGAATATCCAAGATCTCGATTGCCTTGGCACCCATATCGGTAAAGATCTCGTGATAGCGATGCCCGATCGCTTCAGGATCACGCGATGCACAGGGAATAATGGCAATTTGGGCATCTACCCCTCCAGCCCGATTAAAAAATGCATGGAGGATTTGGCGACCGTGAACTTTGTCCTCAGCGCCACCGATAACCATAACAGCAGTTTTTGTGGATTGAGACATCCTCTGCGGAGAAAATTGAGGTTCTAGTTGCAGCATCATATCGTTCCTAGACATGAAGTTACTGATCCGCTCCAAGAGGTTGCCGAAGTTGATGCCACTTCTGTTCATCGATATGTATAAACTTTACAAGTGTAATCGTTGAAACTGGCTGACTCACAAAGATATTCCTATCCTGACTACTCTAATCTTATTAAAATATTAAAAGTTTATTAAGAACATAGAACAAACCCGTCAATTTTCCCTGATTACGCAATCATCCCAAATTTAGAGTTTAATTTTTCGTGCGCTTTGACATCATTACTCTATTTCCAGATTTTTTTACATCTCCTCTAAGCTCAGGCTTATTGGGCAAGGCTCTAGCTAGGCAAATTGCGACGGTCTCTTTGATTAACCCGCGAGATTTTGCTCTTGACAAGCATCGGCGGGTAGATGACGAGCCCTATGGCGGGGGTGTGGGGATGTTAATGAAACCCGAACCCGTTTTTGCAGCGATAGAATCCGTTCCCATTTTGCCTCCCCGTCAGGTGATTTTGATGACCCCACAGGGGCAGACGATGAACCAGAAGCTCTTTCAGGAATTATCAACAAACTTTGACCAATTGGTTGTAATTTGCGGACATTATGAAGGGTTGGATGAACGCGTGCTGCATCTGGTTAATCGAGAAATATCGTTGGGCGATTTTGTCCTCACTTGTGGTGAAATTCCAGCTTTAGCATTGCTTAATGGCGTGATTCGGCTGTTACCGGGCACAGTCGGCAAGGTGGAGTCTCTCAAGGCTGAGAGTTTTGAAGCTGGATTATTAGATTATCCGCAATACACTCGCCCGGCTGAGTTTCAGGGCTTAAAAGTGCCAGAAGTGCTGTTGTCGGGCAATCACCAAGCGATCGCCCAATGGCGACGAGAGCAGCAAATTCAACGAACTCGCGAGCGACGACCCGATTTGTATGAGGCTTGGCTCAACCAACCCGGTGAAAATGAGTCATCTAACGAACAATAAAAGATATCGCCTCCCTATTTTCCCTCCTCACAATTAAGTCTTCTAGCTATCTCGTAACTGCAACCCTAACCCTTCACGACGATTGCGGAGGTCATAATACAACACACTCTTGACCGATTGCCAAAATGGCAGTATCAAAATCCAGCTCAAAAAACTGGCAATTAGAGAAATGCCATAGACCACAAAATAGGTTGGCGACGCAGGCTCAATCCGAGTCAGGGCAAAGGATGGAATGTAGTTAGTCAAGGCGAGTAGAGGCAAGGTGATCAGAAATGCGACCAATATCACCCCTTGGATTCTCAAAACCGATGCTTCTGTGAGTTCCCAACTGCGACTCAGACTACGACCGACATCAATACCATCTTCAACGGCTAAAACCACCTCAGACACAAACCATCGGGAAAAGAACCAGGTCAACCCAACTATAACCACAACTCCCGCGAGAATAAATGCCAGTGCGGTTGATGCGGTTTGACCGAGAATACCAGACAAGCCCAGAGCGATCGCGGTGCTGAGAATGCCAACAGCCATTGCCAGACCAAAATACACCACGAACATCAATATAGAGAGCAACA
The DNA here is from genome assembly GCA_033764315.1 of Oculatellaceae cyanobacterium bins.114. Classification (GTDB taxonomy): domain Bacteria; phylum Cyanobacteriota; class Cyanobacteriia; order Elainellales; family Elainellaceae; genus FACHB-1407. The sequence continues at coordinate 2,508 of JANRJA010000044.1, read as the reverse complement.
CAGCCAGCCCAAAAAACGACCATAGACGAGTATTCAAGCGTTGACGGGCATCGCGAACCGTTTCGGGTTGACTGTCTAAATCTTTAAAGGTCAATCGAGCCAGCAGAGCCGAGTACAACAGATATTTTGCCCCGCAAAAAAATAACAGGACGATCCAGACGGGCACCAATAACCAGAGAATAGCGGGTGGCGACCCACCCACCGCAAACGAACCATACAGCACTGCTCCTAGAGGAATCAGCACCAAAAAGGGAAGAAAAGACCACAGTGCGCCTTGTAGGGCAACACCCAGATAGGATTTCAGGTGCGATCGATAGAGCACTACCCCTGCACTCACAACGTTGCCAATATTCAGCGGTTGTAAGGGGCTAATCGGGCCAAGATTTTGAGACATATGGAATGGGCTTGAGGTAAGGGTTAAAAGGTTCTTATAACAACCGTTTTATAACGTTTCAAAGCTATCTTAAGTTAGGCTGAATTTAACCCTGGCAAAAGTTCACGAATTATGAACATTCAACGCTGGATTGCCCGCCGCGAACCTGATTGGAAACGCTTAGATACCCTGCTCAAACAGGTCGAGCGCAAAGGATTGAAGTCATTAAAGGCAGATGAGATCAAATTATTAGCCAGCCTTTATCGTTCTGTTTCTGCTGACTTAGCCCGCATTAGAAGAAATCCGGTCAGCCGATCGCTGGCGCAAGAGCTACAACTGTTGACCTCACGGGGCTATAACCAGATTTATCAAGGGTCAAGGCGGCAAGAGTGGAACTCAGCTCTAGAATTTTGCCTGTGGGGGTTTCCAGCAACTGTGCAGCGCAACTTTGCTTACATTGCTCTGGCGATCGCCCTATTTCTGGTAGGAGCCTTAATTGCCTGGTGGTTTTGTTGGCGAGATCCGGCATTTATGGCGTTAGTGGTGCCAGAAGAGTTGATTTCTAAAGTGCGCGATCGCGGCGAGTTGTGGATGGGATCAATCGTCGGGGTCGAACCCCTGGCCTCAAGCGGCATTATGATTAACAACATCTCTGTGTCCCTATTTGCCGTTTTTGGTGGAGTGACCATGTTTTTACCCGAATTGTCACTCCTCACCCCTCCCGGCGTCTTTACTGCATATCTGCTATTTAATAATGGCCTGCTCATTGGGGCAGTCAGCACACTCGTTGGACAAAATAACCTCGCTTATCCCTTTTGGGCATTTGTGTTGCCTCACGGTTCCCTGGAGTTGCCAGCTATTTTCTTTGCAGGAGGAGCAGGGTTATTGTTAGCACGAGGAATCCTCTTTCCAGGAAAATATCGCCGCCCCGACGCCTTACGCTATTACGGCATGCAAGCCGCGCAGTTGATTTGTGGGATCATTCCGATGCTGGTTATTGCGGGTGTGATTGAGGGCTTCTTTTCGCCCAATCCTGCCATCCCAGATCCGCTGAAATACTTGGTCGGGATCACTCTATTCACCTTACTGGTTGTCTACTGTAGTCGCCAGAAGCAAGTAGTAGAAGGGCAAGGAAATGGAGTGACAGGGTGACAGCGTTTTGCTACTGGGCAGATAGTTTTTACAATTCTGCCAGCTTCTCATGAATCATGGGAGGTAGTCTACGAACCCCTTCGTTCTGAGCGTTGAGTTTGATATTTAACTCGCGAATCCGGCGTGACAACAAGCGAATAATGTTAACTGCAATGCCTGGAGTCTCGTCGATCGCCTCGTAGAGCTGTTGTTGCGTCAAGATCAGACATTCACAGGGTTCTAGGGTGGTGATAGAGGCTGAACGAGGCTCAGCATCAAACAACGACATCTCACCAAAACAAGCTCCTTGCTCTAATCGGGCCAGTTCTCGATTGCTGATGTGTACTTTGACTCGACCTGACACAAGAATGTAGAGCGATCGCCCCTCTTGCCCCTGAGTAAAAATCGTGTGTTTTGTTGGGAATGACAATTCATCCATGATGGATGCCAATCGCACTAAGAAGTCATCCCGTAGTTCTTTAAAAATGGGAACTCCTCTGACAAATAGCAACCGATCAACACTGGTTAACATAAAAAATTATTCAACGACTCCAGGCACACTCCACTCTGTTACTTTGCAGATCAGATTTTGCTCATCGGTCATGGAATGACCCACATTAGCAAAACCAATCTGTAAAAGATGCATCTGCTTCCAACGCTTGCTCAAGCCCAAATCATACCTCTCAGACGAACCTAGAGACCAGGTTTGTAAGCAGATGGGCATAAACCCAATAAAAGGGCTACACTCAACTCACCCTTCCCTAGATTGCCCAATTAAAGGATTCTAGTCGCCTTTAGATCATACTTACCACTATCTAGAAAAAATCAATGTAATATTTAATGCTTCGACTAAGAGGGTGTCTTAAAAGTCTAGATTTAGGTAGCATTGGCGACTCAAGTCGCAGCTACACGAACAAAACCTGCCTCCGCAGGTTACAAAAAGCCTAGATTGGCTTGAGTCCGCGACGGCGGACTTTGTTTTTGTAGTCGCGGTTTTAACCGCC
>JANRJA010000030.1:0-11178 GCA_033764315.1 Oculatellaceae cyanobacterium bins.114 | reverse complement strand
GGATTGGGTTACAAATGGGGAAGACGCATGGGACTGTTTAGAGAATACTTTAGTGGAATACACGGTTGGTGTTTTCGATTGGCTTTTACCTGGATTGTCTGGGCTAGATCTGTGTAAACAGCTTCGTGCGAAGAATAATTCTCTGCCTGTTTTAATGTTGACAGCGAAAGACCAAATTGAGGATAGGGTTCTAGGGTTAGACGCTGGAGCGGATGATTACTTAGTCAAGCCTTTCAGTAATGCAGAACTACTAGCACGACTTAGAGCACTTCAACGGCGATCGCAGACCTTGCAGCCATCTCAGCTTCAACTGGGAAACCTTACGCTGGATTACAGTTCCTCTGCTGTATTTGTGGTAATTGCTTTAACGAAACAGGAAATTCCTTTGACGGCTAAGGAATTTCAGCTTTTGGAGTATTTTATGCAACACCCGAATCAGCTTCTTAACCGAGACCAGATTATGAATCAGATCTGGGAACTCAACGCTGACCCTACCAGTAATGTTGTGCCTGCACAGATGCGGCTTCTACGGCGTAAATTAGCAAGTTATGGATGTGAAGATTTAATTGAAACAGTTTATGGTGTTGGATATCGCCTCAATGTATTGGAACATCGGTATGAACCGCAATAAAGTTTTTGTTCTAACTCGCTGGCGCTTGGCAGGTTTATATGTTGGGACAATGGGGGTTATCCTGGCGCTGAGCGGATTTTGTTTTTATAAGGCGATCGCTCATAATCAATGGCAGTCACTCAATCGAAAGTTAGCATCTGTAGCTGGAACGTTACATGATGGGATTGAACCTGCCTTGCAGCAACCTGGAGAAGTTACACCCATTACAAGTCACTTTCTACCTGGACTAGTATGTCTTAATGGAGCATCTTGCGTTGCTCAGGTCAATTCCGCAGAAAGACATGTCACAGGATTAGTGCAAGATAACTATTATGTTCGCTTTATCAGTTCAACTGGTACTCTGCTAGCAACAGCAGGGCAACAGCCTGTAGGATTGCCCGCTACGATCTCATCAAGTGAATTAGAAACAGTTCAAGCCTCTGATGGTACTCGGTATCGCCAAATTGTATTGCAGTTGAAGATCGAGGGTTATCGTCCTTGGGGATACATCCAAGTGGGTCAATCTCTGGAGGAGTATGAGATTCAATTAAACCGAATGCGCTGGATGCTGGGTTTGGGAATGCCAACTGTAATGCTGTTCATTGGTATGACAGGATGGTGGTTATCGGGGTTGGCAATGAAGCCTGTATATCAGTCCTATCGCCAAATTCAACAATTTACTGCTGATGCTGCTCACGAACTCCGAACCCCCCTTGCTGCCATTCAATCAACCGTTGAATTTTCATTAGATGAACCTGATTTAACTGAAGCTGAGGCTAAGGATACACTCCGCACGATTGAGCGACAGAGTAAGCGGCTTACCCAATTAGTGCAAGACCTATTGCTGCTTTCACGCATTGATCTACAAATTGTGCCTGCTAAACAATCTTCTTGCTGTCTCAATCGGTTAATTGAAGATTTAGTTGATGAGTTTTTAGCTTTAGCGACTGCATCTCAGATTGAGCTGAAGACCAAAATTGAAACATCTGAATTGCTATTTGTGTTAGGTAATGAAGAACAACTTTATCGTCTTTTCGCTAATTTAATTATCAATGCAATTCAGTACACTGCTCCAGGTGGCAAAGTCACAATTCATCTTCAGAAAGAAGACAATCATGCTTTATTTTATGTTCAAGATACAGGAATTGGTATTCCACTAAAAGAACAATCGCGTATTTTCGATCGCTTCTACCGCATCCATAGTGATCGTTCTCGTCATACTGGAGGTTCAGGATTAGGGTTAGCCATTGCACAAGCGATCGCTCAAACCTATCAAGGGAACATTCAGGTTCAAAGTGAGACGGACAAAGGCAGCACATTTACAGTTCGTTTACCCTTAAAACTTCCTCAAGGAAAATCTGGAGAAGTACTCAAGAATGAACTTAGCTAATGCTGCTACGACATGTCAAGTTAGGGTAAGGTGTAACTGTAGTTTCCATACTATTCACTAACGCTACTAAGCAACAGTACAGCCATGCCTTTACCTCAGATACTAATCCTCACTGTAGTTTTTTTGATAGCCAGCATTATTAGTGTAATTTCCGGTAGCACATCTTTGATAACTGTTCCTGTCATGTTGGCATTTGGAATTGAACCCCATATTGCTATTGCAACAAATATGCTGGGATTAACATTGATGAGTGTTGGTGGTACCTTACCCTTTATTGGTAAGGGAATGATTGACACTAAACGACTGCCATTATTAGCAGTATTGACATTGGTAGGCTCAGTTTTGGGGGCATTGCTTGTACTCGTTGTGCCATCTAAGTCAATGCCAGTTATTATTTCTATTTCAATGATTACAGTTGCAGTATTCTCATTGATTAAAAGAGATGCTGGACTTATCCCAGAAGAAGAAAAGCCTTCATCGATTGTTGAGTTCTTGGGTTATGCAGCTACATTTATTCTTGGCATATATGGAGGCTTTTTCAGCGGTGGTTATGTCACTCTGCTCACAGCAGCTTATGTCATGTTGTTTCGTATGACATTTATTCAAGCAATAGCTACTACTAAACTGATTAATATTTTTTCCTCACTTGTAGCTACTTTAGTCTTTGCTCACCAAGAAATAGTAAATTATTCATTAGGTTTAATTCTTGGTCTCGCTATGTTTGTGGGCGGAATAATTGGTGGGAAGCTTTCCCTGAAGTTGAGTAATGTGTGGTTACAACGTATTTACCTCACTGTAGTTTCCATTCTTGTTGTCATCACACTACGCAAATCTCAACACTATAATCAGCCAAGTAGCACAACAAATTTAGTAACGCCTTTAATTGGGCACTAGAGGGGTTGATATTTCCTTAGAAAAAAATACGTTATTTCAATTAATTCAAACAACTTAAGCTGTCTATCTGATTAACTTCATGGTTATAGCGGTAGGAAGGAGACGGTGCGGCTTCAATGATGGTGTGATGGCGAACTTGAAGTAGGTTGAGCTGATGCATCACTATAGCCTCGCAATTCGTTATATTTAGCGATCTGCTCTGCCAAAAGTGTCTCTATGGAAGCGAGGCATTCTAGTTTTCATTTCATTTAAAGTTCCTATTCATTGAGTCTGTAATTACGCCTTGATCTCCAACAGCCCCATCATGCCTAAATCTTCGTGATCAAGAATATGACAGTGATAGACTGTTTTCCCAACAAAGTCTCTAAATGGAATCCGAATCCGAACGGTTTCTCCCCCTTTCACGATCACAGTATCTTTCCAAGCTTGATAAGGCTCTGGCTGACCGTTGCGAGAAATGACCTGAAAGTGGTTAACGTGCATATGGAACGGGTGATCCATGCGATCGGGGTCAACGTTGGCTAGCTCCCACTCTTCTACCGTCCCCAACTTCACCTCTGCATCAATTCTTTCCATATCAAACGGCTTACCATTGAAGAGGAAGGTCATCCCATTGCCCATTGCCATTGATAGTTCAATGCGGCGGGTATTGCTGGGTTCTGGTAGAGACTCTACTTCGGTGAGTTCATCGGGTAACTGTAGCGGTGTTGTAGAACCCTCGTAGGTCAGCGTAGCCAGCAGTTGTGAGGATTGAGCTTGGGTATTTTGGTTATGACCCATGCCACCCATATTGCCCATCCCAGGCATGTTTGACATTGAGCCATGCATCCCGCTCATACCTGGCATCATCATGTCACTACCCATCATGCCCATGCCACCGCGATCGTAGGGCAAGTTCAGCAGTTGATATTCTCCCGAAGCCCGATCGCCCTTTACCAACACCTCAGCCCGTTCTCCGGGTGCCAGCAATAATTCAGACAGTTCAACAGGTTTGGCGATCGCACCTCCATCGGTTGCAATCAGGTAAAGGGGGTGGTTTTCTAGTGCTAAACGATAGAAGCGAGAAGGCGAGGCGTTGAGTATTCGCAAGCGCAATAAGCCACCAGAGGTGATTTTAAGGGTAGGGTTAGTCTTGCCATTCACTGTGACTAGTGAACCTTCCCGTCCCATCATCAATCCCATGTGGTTGGGAGGATTGACCTGTCCATTCGCATTCAGGTCAAAATCTTGCAGGATAAGAAATTCTTCTTGAGCTGCTTTCACCTCTGGGATTTCATCGAGATCTCCCCGCACGATAAAAAGTCCTGCTAATCCACTAAAGACTTGCTCTGCAACCTTTTGATGGAGATGAGGGTGATACCAGAAAGTTCCAGCAGGATGATTTTGTGAGATTGTGAATTCGTAAGTTAATTGCTCATTCGGTGGAACACTCAAAAAAGCGTTATCGGCATTGCCATTGGGTGAGATGTGCAAGCCATGATAGTGAAGACTGGTAGGTTGAGTAAGCTTATTACTGAAGTGAATGCGTACTGTATCTCCTGGTTTGGCTTCCAGTCTCGGAGCCGGAACCTGTCCGTTGTACGCCATCAAGGAAGCTTGGTGTTGCGTAGCGGCGCGACTAGCGCCCTCGCCTACTCTTAGAGAATGCGTATCTGCTTCTAAATCTATCTCTAGTAGACCATTTACACTCTTATACAAATCAGGATAGAGAGTGATAGATTGTGCAGGTTGGTTTTGTCCAATTGTCCAGCGGGAAATAAAAACGCCACCCATACTAGCTGCACCAAGAGCCAGAAAATAGCGACGACGAAGTTTCATAATGATTTCCAACTTTTGCAAAATAAGTAAGCAGAGAATTTATCCTTCAACTATTAATCTGAACACTCTAGTTACTAGATATTCAAGACCAATGGTTATAGGATGCCTATCTCCAGATTTAATGCAGAAAAATAAAATCATGATGAAATAGGTGCTGAACTATAACAATTGATTACAGTTTTATCTCTTGACCTTGAAGTTAGGTAGAAGGTTTACGCTGAGGTTAGCACTTAGGAGGACCTTGAGATGACTCAGCATTTAATTGAAGTCTTTACAGCGGGTTGCCCGCTATGTGATGAAACCGTCAAGCTGGTGAGAGAGTTAGCTTGTACAAGCTGTGAAATTCAAGTGTGGGATTTACGTGAAGGATGTTCAACCAATGAATGTCGTGAAAAGGCAAACCAGTATGGAATTCATCGAGTTCCAGCAGTTGTAGTTGACGGCAAACTAGCAGGGTGTTGTCAGAATCAGCAACCGATTTCTCGTAAAGCCCTGATTGAAGCTGGCATTGGACAACAATAGAGTAAGCAAGCAGGAGGGAAACTATTTCCCTTCTGCTTAAGGAGTGTTAACGAAATTATGAAAGAAGGCTTATTGATCGGTGAGTTGAGTCAACGAGTACACCTACCCACCCAAACCATTAGATACTATGAACGATTGGGGCTGCTTAACTCACCCAAACGTACTGCATCGAATTACCGCCTTTATACTACAGAAGATGAAGAACGGTTACGCTTTATTCAGAAAGCCAAGCAGTTTGGACTATCGCTGAATGAAATAGAACAATTGATTGAGATCAGCACTAGCGGAACACCTCCTTGTGCTGATCTGAGGCGTATGGTGAAGCAACACCTCGATGAATTAGATCAACGGATTCAAGAGATGCAGGCGTTTCGTCGAGACTTAGCTAACCGATATGAACAGATTGAAATCTCACTTGCTGATGCATCTGCTATCCATATAGAAACTTACTGCGGCAGGACAGTCTGTGGCTTAATTGAGCGCTCAGTTAAAATAAGCAGTTTTGGAGAAGATGATAAAACCTAAAATAGTACTGCTAGTACCATTACTGCTACTGCAATGCAAAGATTCAAAAAATAAGAGAATTTTGAGGAGTTTGCTGATGGACAACTCTTTAGAGCGTCATATAGCTCATTCAAAATTGACTAGCAAAGTTGGCGTTTAACGAACCAAATGGTAAGTGGTGGAAGAAGTATCCACATTAGGAGCGGTGATAGCCCAGTGCCTACAAGCGGAAGAATCGGCATGGAATTGGCGTATGTCCATATACCCAACCATCGGGTTGCTAAATCCTCAAAAACAACCGTGATTAAAACTCCTACTAGGGTAAACACGCCAATTTGTCTCCAAGTTGGTTGCTGAACCCAGTATCGTGACTTTGACAGGGCAGCAACTACCCAAAAGGCAACCAGCATAATCCCAACATCGCCTACTGTCGCCAATGTGCAGTATCTGATCATGACAAAGCACGAATGCTCAGGCGGGACTTGATACAGCGGCATCTGCTGGATTTCCCAGACAAAAGATAGTAGAAAAGAGAAGATAGCTACATTCCATTCAGGTGAGTTTAGCCAACGAGAGGAGCGAGTGACAGTTTGTTGATTTGACATAAACTTAATTTGTCTGGCAGACATTGCAAGTGAATGAGCAGTGACAGAGTAGTAGAGCCACCTCACTCCAAAGCTTTATTGCACATGTAAGAAAATATTGCCAGTCCCTTGACTCTACATTCTACTGGAGACTTTAGTATGGTAGTAGCAACTGAGATATTGAGAAACGGCTGATCAAAAATTTGGATGAATATGATAAAACGTAGCAAAATCATTACTGGTGTACTTGTGGCTGGTTTAGCCCTGTTGGGAGGCACAGTTTTGTTGTCTAGCTGCACCATCCAGCCCACCAGAGATGAGGTATCCAGTGCTGCATCTCAATCGCCATCGAACCAAACAGATAGCGCACCAGTGCCCACGACTTCAGCAGCGTCTCTAAAACCAGCCGAAAACTGGCAGGCAAATAATCATATTCATGGATTAACCGTCAGTCCTGATAATCCTCAAATTATTTATATTGCCAGTCACAACGGGCTTTTGAAGCGATCTGAGACAGGTCAGTGGTTGTGGGTAAAAGAGCAATATGATTACATGGGGTTCATTGCTCACCCCACTGATGTAAACCGCTTTTATGCCAGTGGGCACCCGCCAGAAGGGGGCAATTTAGGGTTTCAGGTGAGCCAAAATCGAGGAGTAGATTGGCAAGCAGTTTCCATGCCAGGGGTAGATTTTCATGCAATGGCGATCGCGCCTAACAATCCTGATACCATTTATGGTTTAGCTACATCTGGGAAGCGAGGCTTTTTTGTATCGAACGATGAGGGACAGACCTGGACACAACAGCCTGCCAGTGGTTTAGAAGCAATGCCGTTTAGCCTTAACGTTGATCCTCTCAATGCAGAGCGAGTATTAGCGACAACACAGGCAGGGTTATATGAAAGCCGAGATGCGGGCAAAACATGGTCATTGATTTCCAGTACAGCTACCGCTCCAGTCGCTGGATTAGCACTACAAGCAGATGGCGATCGGACGGTAATGTTTGGATATCGTATTTCTCCTGCTGATACTGGTTTATACCGCAGTGTGGATAATGGACAATCTTGGGAACGTTGGAGCGATGGCTTAGAGGGTACAGTTTTATATCTAGCGATTTCCCCTCGTGATACTCGAACTTTCTATGCTGTTAATGAGAACAATGCCGTCTTTCAATCACAAGACGGTGGCAAAACGTGGAATGAACTGGATTCATAACCTGAGTAAAACAATGCGATCGCTCTCACTGCCTTGGGATATCTACAAAAGCTAGACAGCTACGATCCAACTGCTGTAAAGGCGTTCTATGATGCTCACATTGCTCGTGGACCAGAATGCCAAAATGGGCAATGTCCTGGTTAGTTGCTTATGAAGCGCAAACGACGAAAAAAGCAGCGATTTCTCAACCATCAGAATGCGATCGCCCTGACCATTCTATTACTGTGTCTCTTCGTTTGCGGATGGTTCTGGTTTCGTCCAGACTTTAACGTGTTTTCTGCGGAAGGACTCAAGCAAGCCATTCAAAACTGGGGATGGCGAGGAGTCTTGGTTTACATCAGCGTTTTGGCACTATCGGTTGTCATCAGCCCGATTCCCAGTGCTCCGCTTGCGGTTGCGGCAGGTATGGTTTGGGGTCCGATTTTGGCAGGGATCTACAGCGTGATTGGCGGTTTTCTGGGTGGTTTGGTTGCCTACTTTATTGGATACACGTTAGGGCGATCGGCAGTTCGTGCGCTTACAGGAAAAGTCATTTACTTCTCCAAAAATCGAGGAGAGGTTTATTTAGGATGGGTTATTTTTATCACACGGTTGCTACCCGTCTTGTCGTTTGACTTAATTAGCTATGGGGCGGGTATTACAGGACTCTCACTGCCAATTTATGCAACTGCTACTCTACTAGGAATGATTCCATCTACCTTTCTTTTAACATCTTTAGGTTCAACTTTTGCAATTGGTCTACCGTTGGGCATGATCCTTTCTATTTTATTTGTTGTTTTGCTGATTGTTCTACCTTACGGTATTCATCGCTATAACTGGTTCAATCTAAGAGATATTATTCATGTGAAATAGAGCAATTATTTGGGTATTTCTGAAAGAGTATTGAGAGGAGTGAAGCTACACTATCATCTACTTCTCTCAATACTCTGCCGATGTATCACTACGGAACCACTTCTACCCAAAAATCAGCCGTAATGATTTCGCTATTGCGGTTAAACTGTCCCCACAGTTTGTATCTTCCGGGCTGAGGAAACCGGGTTGCGAAGTAGACTTGATTGCCAGGTGTATCATGCACCGCATGGGCATGAATGTAATTTTCTCGTGTGAGTTCAGAAGACTGACGCAGAATAACGAGATGCCCCTTTTCACCCAGGTAGGGCTGTAAATCAGTAATGGGTTGATAACTGGTTGCATCTTGTAAGTTAAACCGCAAAACAACCTCTTGACCTGCTCGAATCGTTGCTTGATTTGGAGCAAAGCCAACAGTGGTTTCATTAAAGGTTTTGGTACGGCTCCAGTTCACTTCAGCCGTAGGAGAGTTATTTCCAGCAACTTGGGTTTTCAAAACGGAGACTTGCTCTGTTTGTCCTGCTGGCTGGTAATCACTAAAGAGGGTGTAATTCCCAGATTGGGAAAACTGGGTTTCAACCTCAAATCGTCCATTGCCTTTGTAAATTGGATGGAGATGTTGAAAGACCTGCAAATCATCGCTGACTGCAATCAGGTGCATGATCTGCTCCTGGAATTGATTGAACTGAGCGATCGCGTTTCCATCCTCATTCTGTACATCAATCTGAAGTGTAGTAGAAGTATTAGGAGAAATTACACCAATGGTTGTGAGTTTTGCTTGAGTTGATGTAGATGTGTTTGCATGGTCATCTCCATGTTCATCATGATTGGTTGTATGAGTGGCGGGATGACTATGATTGGTTTCTTCTGTGTGGGCTACATTGGTATGTATTGTCGTTGTCATTTTAGGTTCCTCCTTCACTTGAGCAAGTTGTGTGCAGCCTTGAACAATGGATAATGTGGTAACGATAGCGATCGCAGTAATAAACCGATTCATTTCTGACCTTTGAAATGGATTTAATTAGGATGAGTTCTGAGGTGTATTGCAAGCTTGGATTGGAGCTGAATAACTTTCTTTGCAACCAACGTTTTAACTCTTGTCGTAATCCTAAAGTCTCTAGTTGACTAGAGAGTCAAGTCCTAACTAGAATCTTTCTGGCTGTCTTCCTAAACCCATTTATCAAGCAATGTGCTGAGGCAACTGAATATTGAGCCAAAATAGAGGCAGTGAATGTAAGGAGTTAGACGATGAAGTTTTACAAGATTGCTACGCTACTTGGAACCTTAACGTTGATAGCTGTGATTGCTCCCACAATTCAGGCGCAAGCGGTTCAGCCCACTACGACGCACAATAGAGCGGTTGAACTACTGAATCAAGGACAAACTCGTGCAAGACAAGGCGACCTACAGGGGGCAATCGCTGCCTATACCCAAGCCATTGCAGCTAATTCAAGATACACTGAGGCTTATATTGATCGAGGACTGGCACTCCATGACTTAGGAGACTTTAGACGAGCGATCGCAGATTTTGAGCGAGCAGTTCAACTTGATCCTAATAGTGCTAGAGCTATTTATAACCGAGGAGAAGCAAGAGCCGATACCGGGGATTTGCCGGGTGCATTGACTGATTTGACACAAGCGATCAGTCTCAATCCTAACTACGCGGAAGCATATAACAATCGTGGCATTATTCACGCGGAGATGGGTGACTTGCAGACTGCTATCGATGACTTAAACCAAGCAGTTCGAGCGAATCCCAATTATGCTGATGCTTACTATAATCGGGGAAAAGCTAAAACGGCTTTAGGAGACGCAACAGCCGCCATCTCCGATTTCACCCAAGCAATCCAGCTTAACCCTAATCTTCCAGACGCTTATGGAAATAGGGGTATTCTCTATGCTCAAACTGGAAATCAACAAGCGGCACTACAAGATTTGCAGACTGCTGCCCGATTGTTTCGGCAAGCAGGTGATCAAGAAAGCTACAGTCAAACATTGAGTTATATCCAGCAAATCCAGCAGACTCCAAATCTTCCCAGATGATACAGAAGCTGAGTCAGCCTTAAACAACTCGATCGGGAGCTAAAGGACAGGATTGTTGAGCATCCCCAATTTCAATTTGAATTGTGGGATGCCCGACTCCAAAATGCTCATGGAGTTCATGACAAAGATTCAGCAGAAAGTCATCACCGGGGTGACCTTCTGGCATGATGAGATGCGCTGTAAGAGCAGTCTCAGTGGTACTCATTGCCCAGATGTGAAGATCGTGAACTTCGGTTACCCCAGGACGCTCTGCTAGAAAGGTGCGAACTGCTAAGGGTTCGATTCCTTCTGGAACGGCACCTAACGCTAGATTTACTGAGTCTTTCAGTAGTTGCCAAGTGCCAACTACAACAACAGCAACGATAATCAGGCTGACAACTGGATCAACCCATTGCCAGCCTGTTAGTACAATTGTGATACCAGCCAAGACAACTCCCGCCGACACACCTGCATCGGCTGCCATATGTAAAAAGGCTCCACGAATATTTAAATCTCCATGTCGTCCTGACATAAAGAGCAGAGCGGTAATCGTGTTGATGACAATTCCAACTACTGCAACCCAAATCACTGTTCCACCTGCAATGGGTTCGGGATGACCAATTCTTTGGAGCGCTTCCCAGGCGATCGCTCCCATCGCCAGTAGCAGCAAAACGGCATTGAGAAGTGAAACCAGAATAGAGGAACCGCGTAACCCATAAGTGTAACGATGAGTTGGCTGTTTTTGACCGAGCAAACTAGCGCCCCAAGCCAGT
>JANRJA010000024.1:0-10043 GCA_033764315.1 Oculatellaceae cyanobacterium bins.114 | reverse complement strand
TATCAAATGTCAACTATCTTGCCCAGAAATGACAGCTACATGACGGGTTTGTAGGATCGCAAAAATTCTATTGAGCACGATAAGTAAACAAAGCCAGAAATCATCATTGAACTAACTCTGCGTCAGTAAATTGACGCAGAGTTACATCGGTACAACCAATTACTGTAGGGTGACAGCTAGGATCGAAACGACACCTAAGATCGAAGTGACAACTAAGACCGAAATGACAACCGGGATCGAAGTGACAACTAAGATCAGGCGGAAGCTTGAGGCTTGAGTGCTGCGGTTGTAACGTTTGTCCCCTTGGCGACTGCCGCTTGTTTGCGGTAGCTGTCAGCATGAATCTCCACAATCAGTGCGTGATAGACTAAGCGGTCAACGGCAGCAACGGTCATCATCGAGTCGCTAAAGATGGCAGGTAATGGCTCAAACCTGTGGATTAGGTTAAGTAACCATACCAAACTCATAGCGGTTAATGAACAAGCCAATGACAATATCATGCATCCGTATCGACTTAGAAAAGCAAATGGTCTTACGGGCTAAACGTTTAATCCGAGTGCGTAAGGTTAAGTGCTTACGTTCAATCTTTTGAGTATTACGTTTGCCAACGGTGTGCAAAGCCGGATCAATCTGCCGTTCATAAGCTCCCCAGTCATCGGTGTAAAACTGCATGACTCCAAAGGGTTCTAACAACGATTTGAGTTGGAGGAAAGCCTCGTCCTGATGATTGGATAAGACATAAGCAAGCACTTCACCAGTATGATGGTCAATTGCGTGCCATAACCACCGTTGCTGCTGCTTGGAACCAACAAAACTCCACATTTCATCTGCTTCGACCTCTAAATCTTCCCACTGACAAAGACGGACGATGGTTTGAGCGGGTTCAAGTTCTGCCAAACGGGCTTCATTGACTGCTTTCAAGAGATGTTCTTTTTTTTAATGTTTGGCTCACCGTTGTGCGGCTAATTTTGAGCACTCGTGCAGTGTCACGAATCCCACTACCATTGACCGCCATATCGCTGATCTGCCGCTTGACCTCGGGCAGATACCCACGATAGGCATAAGTTTGAATAAAGGTGCAACGAGAACACTCAGAATTGCGACACTTGTAGCGTTGTTTGCCCTCTGCTGATTGTCCATGTTTAACCCCATCACTACTTCCACAACCTGGACAAACAACCGGTTCAAGTACCATGTCAAATTCTCAGGTAAATCACTCTTTCAGTTTCCTTCATTTCCACAGGTTTAGTCCACTACCCCCGTGCTCATCCCTTATTTTACAACAAGTCTATTCCGCAATGCCTTATTTTGAACTGGAGTGAGCCTCAAGACTAGGAAAACGATCGCACAAATGACGATCTCGCTCAGCAATCTCTGAACTAGTGCTTAAATAATTCCGAACGCGATCGCAACCGTGTTGTAAAACAGTGTTGATATCCAGAACTTGAGGTAGATTCCATAGGATTATTGTACGATCGCTGCTAGCGGAAGCGAGTTGTTGTCCCTCCGGACTCATGGCAATTCGCCAAACTGCACCTTGGTGAGCGTTTAGAGTCGTTAACAGTTGACCATTCTCAACATTCCAATAGCGCACAGTTTTATCCCAGGCACTGGAAGCCAGATATTTTCCATCCGGGGTAAAGGCTAACCCTTTAACGGCTGCGGTATGTCCTTTCAAGGTTCTAATTAAGGTGCCATCCGTGTGCCAAAGTTTAATCGTTTTATCATGTCCGGCTGAGGCAATGATTTTTCCATTGGGGCTAAAAACAACTTCATTAATTTCGCGATCGTGTCCGCGAAGCGTGTGTAACAATTGCCCATCACGACTCCAAAGCTTCACTGTTTGATCCCAACTGCCCGTTGCCAGCATGGTTCCATCGGGACTAAAGGTGACGGGCCACACAATTCCCTCATGCCCATATAGCGTTTTTCGCAACGTTCCATCCAGGTTCCAGAGTCGCACCGTTTTATCGCGCCCAGTGGAGGCGATCGTTTGTCCATCCGGACTAAAGGCAACTCCCCACACTTCTGCTTCGTGCCCTTTGAGTGTTTGCAGCAGTGCGCCCTTCGTACTCCAAACTCGTACCGCACCGTCTACTCCAGCCGTGACCACTCTCGATCCATCTGGGTTAAAAGCAATGGCGATCGCCAGTCCAACCTCATCTCGAATGGTATGGAGCAGTTCGCCAGTTTTATCCCATAGTTTGATGCTATTGTCTTCGCTGACGGAAGCAATTTTTTCTCCATCAGCACTGATATCCACTGCTACAACTGCCGTTCCGTGTCCCGATAACACCTTGAGCCAGGGTTCTTCCAACTTCCACAGCCGCACTGTACCATCTCGACTGGCAGAGGCGATCGCTTGACCGTCTGGGCTAAATGTCACCCCAAAAATTTGACCCCGATGCCCTTCGATGGTCTGTAAGAAGGCACCATCGGATCGCCATAAGCGAATGGTTTGGTCTCGACTGGCAGAGGCAATGGTTTTTCCGTCTGGGCTAAAGGCGATCGCGTGAATCCAATCGTTGTGTCCTTCCAGAGTTTCCAACAGAGTGCCATCCACTCGCCAGAGTCTCACTGTGTGGTCTCGCCCAGCAGAAGCGATCGTCTGCCCATCGGGGCTAAACGCTACTGACTCTACGCCGTTCGTGTGTCCGTTCAGGGTGCGTAGCAGGGTGCCGTCAAGCCGCCAGAGTTTGACGGTTTGATCGAGGCTAGCGGAAACGAGCATTTGTCCATCTGGGCTGAATGCCACCGATAGCACGCCTGCCTCGTGCTCATTGAATGTCCGCAGCAGTGCGCCATCGGGTCGCCAGAGTTTAATGGTGCGATCGTAGCTAGCAGAGGCGATTGTCTGTCCATCCGGGCTAAATGCCACTGAAGAAACGCCTTCCTGATGCCCACTCAAGGTTTTTAACAACGTTCCATCTGTTCGCCAAAGTTTTACCGTTTTATCTAGACTGGCAGAGGCGATCGTTTGTCCATCCGGGCTGAACGCTACCCCTCTCACCCAACCTTTGTGTCCTTTCAGGATAGTTACGTGGGTGCCATCGACTTTCCAGATTGCAACCTGGTTTTCTTCACTTGGGGAAACAAGTAGCCTGCCATCGGGACTGTAGGCAACGCTGGGAACGATCGCGTGTCCTAAAAAGCGATTTTGCTCCATGCCCCGATACACCGATTGCCGCAGAGCTTGATCGATGCGAAATTCGGTGACAGCATCGACCTTGCCAAACCGTTGAAGTTTGTGCCACGACTGCAATGCTGTGACCAGTGAATCGAGTCGTTGATTTGAAGCAAACAGAGCTTCGGATGTGGTCACAGTTGCTTGAAGTTCACTCGCTGCTAATTTACGGTTTTTGTCAAACGCCACCCAACCAAACGAAATTGCCAATAGCAACGCTACGCTGATGATGGAAAGCAAAACTTGCTGATACCTGGAACTTCTGCGTTCTAACGTAAGATGAGCTTCAACCGCTCCCAGGCGATCGGCTTCAAGGCGGGTTTCTCGCTCTACTTGGTCTAACTGCTGGCTGGCTGCCAAAAACCGATAATCTAGTTCACTCAACCGATGATGCTTTGCCCAAACTTGGGCATCTTGCAAAGCTTGTCCTCGCAATAATCGAGACTCATCTTGGCAACCTGAGCGCACCCACACGTTAAGCAAGGTAGCATAGGGGCGAAGCGTTGCTAATTGAAGTTCAATCCATGTCTGGTTAAACACCTGAGCATAAATGGGATTGCCCACAGTGAGACAGCCATCTCGTTTAACAACTAACCCTGATAAAAGCAAATCTGCCTGCTCCCAACTAGCGTTTACAGCCAATTTTCCATGAGTCAAAACCTGCTGATATAGCCCTAACAAAACACTTGCTTTAGTTTCATCCCGCAATAGGCGATCGCGAATTGTTTTGAGATGTTCCGGTTCATCCTGCGTTTCCCATGAAGTAATCATTTGTGACTGAACAACGTATTCAATGATGGCTGCTTCTTGAGTGGGCGATTTAACACGTAGGTGGGACGAGCTATTTTGTTGATAATGCTCCACCACAAGTTGACAAAGTTTCTGAGTGAGAAAGGGTTGCCCCATTGTCCAACTCAAGATCTCCATCAAGGTCAACTCTGGATGACGCACCCATTCTGCCAACCCCGGTAATAAGGGTTGTGCTTCACTCAGTTGAATACCATGCAAGTTGATAGCTCGACCGATGTTAAATGGAGTACGAGTGCGATCGCTGATTAAGTTTGATGGTGTTGCCACTCCAAATAAAGCAAAGGTCAACCGATGAAATTCAGAATTGTCAGCGCGGTAGTTATAACAAAACCGCAACATAGCAAAAAAGTCATCGACCGGAAAGTTAAGGCTGAGGACACTATCAATTTCATCGACAAAGATAAAGATAGGAGCATCGGAGAGCCACTTCAACAACACATCTTCGAGAAATACGCTTAACCGCTGTACAGGAGACAATCCTTCCTGTTCTTGCCAACAGGTTTTGAAAGGCGTTTTACTCATCAGGTCGAAGCTACGCCACAGTTCAGCCGCAATGCCGCGATACCACTGCTCGGCGGTAATCGTTTCGCTGCCAATACTGGTCATGTCGATCGAAGCACAATAACAACCTGCCTGCTGAAGTCGATGCTTTACCCGCACTCGCAAACTCGACTTTCCCATCTGACGGCTGTTGAAGACATAGCAAAATTCTCTCGCTAACAAAGCCTGATAAAGTTCTTCGTCTGCCTGTCGTGCTACGTATGTCAAAGCTTGCAACCCTAAACTTCCACCCACCTGATAGTGATAAGCCGCATGAGAAAGAGTAGGCATAGAAGTGTCCAGGACAATGATTAACTCAAACGATTTTGAAAATACAATCGATACAGGTCACAACTGGGGATGACCTCATCTCCCTGTAGACGCAACAACCCCATACTTTGTAGTTTATAAGCTGCGATCGTATCAATTCTAATCGGTCGATCGGCTTGAATCACAGCTTGAAAATCGGCGGCTAACTCTGGATGCTGTTGCAACATCGCTAAATGCCCCTGCAAATGATTGGCATATATTCCCGCTGAGGTTGACGCATCCTGGAGCAAGAGTTCTCCATCAATTTCTCCCTGCGCCAACGTGTGTAGGGCAAGGCGGATTAAATAGGGATGCCCATTGGTGAGTTGGTGGAGCGCATTCAGAAAAGTGGTTTCTGTCAGGCTCTCACCTATTTGATGGCGTTGGGCCAAATCTTGAATTTGGCTAAGGCTAAAAGGTTTTAGCTTAATTGGCAAGCCTACATTAAATGGCGACTGGTTCAAGTTCAAAGGAACATAAACCTCCGTCGAGTGGGATACCACCATACGTAAGTGCCCCCAAACTGCTAAATTGTTCGCCTCCTCATGCCAAAAGCGCAACAAGGGCAAAAAATCTTGAGCAACAGTAGGATATTCAAAGATCACATTGACTTCATCCAGTGCTAAAACAAGCGGGCATTGCAACTGCTCCAATAGATAGCCTTGTAAATAAGTCGTACAACTCACTTTACTACCCAAATCTTCATCCCAATAGTCATCCAACCTCAGTTCTAGCCCAAGCTGGTGGGTGAGATTGGCGCAAAACCAACGCAGTAAGCTATTCAAGCTGTTAAGTGTCGAACTATCGGCATGGTGAAAGTTGAGTCGTGCTGTTTTGCACCCCAGTTGCCCCGCTTTTGCTAAAGCTCGAATGAGTAGGGAGGTTTTACCGTACTGTTTTGGGGCTTTAATTCGCACTAATGCTCCTGGTTTAGAAATTTCAGCATGAACATACTCGTCAGTAAAGGGACGCTCGACATAAAACGGAGACTCAATTGGCACAGGTCCTTCAAGTGATTCTAGATGAAATGAATTGAAATTGAACTCGGATGATAAAGATGGAAGTTTTTGTAGCTGAGAAGAATGATGGTTATTAGGTGGGAGTATCTTCGCATCGCTTAAGTGGTCATGCTGTTGCTTATATCGGCGCAAAGTAACTTGAAGGTTATTTTTTGTAATTTTCTCACCACACGCGATCGAAAGAGATTGCCAGAGTCGAGAACCAGTAACCCGCACGTAATCTGGATCGTATCCTGCTTCTTCGGCGATCTGTTGATAGGTCAAGCCCGCCCAACACTGCCGAAAGATCAATTCCTGCAAATCACTTAAGCGATCGGGTTGAATCGCCGTCTCCACAAGCCATAGTCCTTCTTCAACTGTTACTGCTGGTTGCATCGATCTCAACAAATTGTGACAATTTATAACTCTTTAATCTTCAATAACATGGGCTTATGATTAAGCATAAGAGCTTATAACCAGATGAGTGCTCAAATTCAGACTTCTTTAAACTCTTTTTTATCACAGACGATTAACACCTCAAGTTACTAAACTTTGGTTAGAAACAGAGGATTTAACGTTAATGGCTCAGTTCAGCCTTGTAAGCCCGTTAGTTCTAGAGCAGCAGATGAAAATTCTATCGCTATTAGTGAAAAATATAGATTCACCTAAACTTCCACTGAGAAAAGGGACTTTAAGTTCAGTTCTCCTTTTCTCCATAAAAAGCCGAAAGGGGATCGCCTAGTTTTTCGAGGCATACTCACTTTTCAACCCACTTCCAAGAGAATCTTTCTTTGACGAACTTGACACAGCAATAAAAGTTACCTAACGGTTAAGACAATGGCGACAATGACTGCTCCTACTTCATTTCATGATATTCAACAGACGGTTGAACGTGGAGAGATTTTTCTTACCTATCGACCGATCGTTCCTCTTTTCGCTCCTCACATCGTTCAACCAAAAACCATTCTCACCTCAAGTTATTACCTGGAGATAACGTTAATGCAAACTCCAAGTTTCGACTTAAACTGCATGAGTGTAGAAGAAACAGCAATGTTAGAGGATTGGATGCTCCAAGAGGCATGTCGGCAGTTGTACGTATGGCATAAAACTTATCCTTCCCATAATTCCCTAATGATTGGCATTAATCTTTCGGATCATCAATTTCTTCAGCCTGATCTGGTTGAAAAAATTGAACAAGCACTAGAGGCAACCAGCATGAATACTCAATGTTTAGTATTGGAAATTAACGAAAGCACCCTATTAAAAAATTTTATTCATAGTATTTCAGTTTTGGAGAAATTACATCAAAAAAAGATTCAAGTGACTGTCGATCACTTTGGTACTGGTTATTCGTCTCTCAAGCATCTAAAGAATTTCCAATGCCAAAACTTAAAGTTAGATCGCTCATTTGTTGAACGACTCAAGAATCCAGAGAACTTCGACAATCTATGGTTTTCCAGGCTAGTGACTGAGTTGGCTGAAACATTGTCAATGCGAGCGATCGCCGATGGAGTAGAAACCAAAGAGCATCTTAAACGATTGTCATTGCTTAGGTGCCCTTATGTCCAAGGAGGTTTTGTATCAAAGCCTCTCACAACCCACGAGATTGAGAATTTATTAAATCAATCAACCCAGGATACCTCAGTAATTTCTGCCCATCTGTAGTCAGTTCTAAAATCTTGTTATCAGTCCCCTTACCCTGAGCATCTGTTTTATGAATTCACAAGAAATGCACCTCCGATATCAAAAATTTCAATCTAGATGCCAAGAGACATTATTAACCACTCGCAGTTCAAACCACTCGCACCATCGCCAGTCATCTGTTCACAATTACAATAGCATTATGTCCTTAAAACCTACAGTCAGTAATGACCATTGGGTTCAGGGTATTCGCTTCACCAACCAACTTACTCAAGCTATCCAGAGTGATGTCCCTTTCAATGAAACATTACAAAGCATTATAGATTGGTTGTGCATTCTATTAAGAGCAGATCAATCGATCCTCTTCCAATCCATTAACGGCTACTTTTATTCAAGCCTTAAAAGTCAAGAAATAAATGTTCAAAACAAAGTCACAGATGCATCATTTAATGATTTTTATCAACTCCATTTCAAAAATTTAACCGAAGAACAATTACTTATATTAACACTATTTCATAGTGACCAACTTCCTGAACCCTTAGCCGAGTGGTTTAAAGTTCACCAAGTTAACGATGCAATTATATTTCCATTAGTTTATCAAGAAGAGATTTTAGGTGTCATTGGTGTCTTCTCTGAACGATCGCAAGAGTGGAGTAGCGATGAACTATTGTTAGCAGAAATGGTTGTAAATCAGTGTGCAATAGCGATTCATCATATTCAATCGCGCAAGAAAGAGGTAACTCAAGCACCTCAGGGGAAAACTACTTTACATGACGAATTAGAAAATTCAGAAAACCAATTCAATTGCTTTTTAGCAGAAACCAGTCATGAGCTTCGAACACCTCTGTCGGCGATCTTAGGATTTTCCCATGTATTACAGCAACAATATTATGGTGAACTCAATGAGAAGCAACTCCAGTACATTGAATGCATTAGCAGTAGCGGAAATCACTTATTAGCCTTAGTAAACGATATTCTTGATTTGGCTAAAGTAGAAGCAAAGCAAGCAGAACTTGATCTATCTGAAATTAATGTTTTTGATTTGTGTCGAAGCTGTTTTAACTTAATTCAGGAACAAGCTCAAGAAAAGGGTTTGTCACTAAGTTATAAAATCGCACCAGAAATTCATCACTGCTTAGGAGATTCCCGTCGAGTTAAGCAAATTTTGATTAATCTTCTTTCAAATGCGGTAAAGTTTACGTCTATTGGCTCGGTGACGCTTCAAGTTGAACATCAAGCTCAAGGAGTCTCATTCGTTGTCAGCGATACAGGAATTGGAATCTCCTCTGAGAAGATCCCCAATTTATTTCAGCCTTTTCAACAACTAAATGAGAACTTTAAGTCAGAGGCTAATGGTACTGGGTTAGGACTTTATCTGTCTCGTCGTTTAGCTCAATTACATGGAGGAGAGATCACAATAAAGTCTTCTTTGGGTAACGGAAGTGAATTCACCTTCTTTCTACCAAAAAAGAGTCACGAAATTTATTCGAACGCATAGTCCAAATAGCTGGAGATAGCTTGTTTGAGCCAAGGGTGAGGAACATTCTTCTAGTGGATGATGACATATGCGTTGCAAAACTATTGCATTTGATTGATAATTTTCGACACCTCCAAAATGATCTCACTAAAGCTTAATGTGTCATTTGGTTGTAGCACAAACAAAGTTGTTGGAGTTCTGTTTATGCCAGAAGCATTAGCACTATCAATATTATTCTGTACAACATCCAAATGAACATGATCGGCTAGCTGTTTGAGAAATTGAGAAACGTCTAGATCGAGTGCGATCGCGTATTCCAGCAAATCTGCATCTTCAAGTGCATTCTGATGTTCAAACAATAAGTCATGCATCTCCCAAAATTTACCCTGTGCATGGGCAGCTTCGGCGGTTTCTGCGGCAATTTGGGCGCGAGGATGTTGTTCGACTTGAGGTAAATGGCGAAATACAAAGCACAGATTTTGGTCAAACTGTTGAGTCAGTTTTTTGAACACCCAGTACAGTTGCCCAGATTGAGGACACTGGAAATCGCCATATTCTATGAGCATGACTTGAGCCATAGCACAACCACGAACATGGTCGCAGTGGCGCAATGATAAGAGAGGCTGAAGCGAGCCATCGGGTTGGCACATACTACAGGCAATGGTTACGAATCTTTCTTTTTGGATGGTCTCATTCTAAAGAAATCGCATGAAACTGTTGACTACCCATCAACCAGATTCTTGCCTAGCTGTTTTGCTAGAGGATTTCCATAACATTTTGATGGAGGAGATCCTTATCATTTGACTAGGAGCGATCGACTCTCATTTGCACCGCTTGTCTTTCTTACGCTTGTCTTTCTTAAAGGAAGCTAAAGAAGCTTGAAATCTACCGCACCTTGCGTTTATGTTGTTACAAAAAGCTTAGTACTCAGTTTTCCTGTCTACTTAGAGCCTATCCGAAAACTCGAATAGCCCGTATAGCAATGCAAGCACAAGCTAGGTGAATGAGTGCTAAGTAGTTTTCTGGTTTCTTCTCCCATCGAATCAATAAGCGACGAAATCGGTTCATCCAGGAATGAGTTCGT
>JANRJA010000247.1:0-10761 GCA_033764315.1 Oculatellaceae cyanobacterium bins.114 | reverse complement strand
CCCGCCTCTCACAACCTACTAATCTCACAAATGATTTAGGACTGCTATAGTCCTCAAACATCATTACTTTTAGAGGACTACTCGCGTTACTAAAGGCTCAGGATGATGGACAAATGATCCTACTCCTGAGCTTTTTCACGAATTAAATAGGATTGCTATCTTTTGTTAGATCAACTGACTGATCAGATACTTTACATGCCTGAATCAATTGCAGACTGCCTCCAGCATAAAGTTTGAATTGTCTCACCTCAAACCCTGTTTTTGGTAACACATCTAATAGGTCAAGGCAGACAAAACTCCAGGCAGTTTCATTTTCAAATAACCAAAGAAACAAATATAGATTTAATCGGAGTAGCGGATTTTTAGGACGATGAAAGTCAACTTGAGTAAAGCATCCCCCCGGTTTGAGCACACGGTGCACTTCTTGCAAGATTTGTAGGCATTGGTCAGGCTGCATTTCATGGAGTGTGGCACTGGTGTAAACGATGTCAAATTCATGATCTGAAAAGGGCATTCGCTCTGCCCATGCCTGCACATATTGTGCTCTTGGCACCCGTTGTTTGGCGCGTTGCAACGGCACCAGATCAGCGTCTAAGCCAATTACATGGTGCGATCGCTCCACTAAATATTGGGTGCCCTGTCCACTGCCACAACACAGATCTAGCACTTTCATCTCTGGGGCAATCTTTAACCCTTCTAATGGTAATTGGCGAAATCGGGGTTCACCTCCCACTACAAACGATGACACACCCACAATTAAATCAAACAGCCATTGATAGCGGTAACTGAGCGATCGCAAAAAAGTAGCCATACGTTATACCAATTTGAATTGAAAACACGATAGATCCTGGTACGGGCTTGGCACTGCAAAGACCCTCCTGAATTTTGATCTGCCCAAAAATCCGTTTAAATCGGTATTAGATCCAGTTTATTCACGTCACCAGGTTAGGTCTGCTACGGAAATCATTGCACTTTAGAGCCACGACCGACGTGACATCAGAAATACGAGGGTGATGGGCACAGCAATATAGGCATATGATCGCAAGTTCATAATCAAAACGGTATGCCACAACGATGTAGAGGCTTGCGGTAACAAGCGAGTGAGGCAAAACCCCTCTGACACAACACTAATGGCAAAGCCAATTGCCACAAATAGCATCACGGCCAAAAGTTGTGCCCCATTCACAATCAACAAAACAGTTGGGTCAGGAAATCTTCCTCCTGCAACCGTGTTTGGATTCAATGCACCAACGGCTGGAATTAATAACAAACTACTCAACAACAGGGCAAACCAGATGCTACTCCACATGATTAAGTGCATCAAAATATTCCAAATTTGAGGTTGACTCGACCCTTTGAAGCGAACTAAGGGAATAGATGACCAAGAAAAAAAGATCAGCAACCCATATAACAGTCCCAGAAATAGTAACCCCACAATGCTGTAGGGCAAAGCCGCCAGACCCATCACGATGAGCACCCCTAACAGACAAGAACAGAGGTTTGCTAACCCAGTCACAATCATACTTTTGCCTAAAGCGAGGTTTTCTCGTTGAGATAGAATGAACCCCTCTAATAGAGCGATCGCCACTAAGCCGATACCATAACTGATGAGACCTGCACCCAGAGGAATATGAAGCAACCAGACTGCCATTGGGGGCCATGAGTTTGCAGTAGCAGCCTCTGCCATTGAGCACCACATCACAAATCCTAAAACAAGCAGGCGCAGAGCAGAACTTAACCTCATAACACTCGCCCAACTATTTTTATCTAAAAAGGTAAAACCACTATAACGGCGATCGCCCTACTCGATATCAAATATTCATAAGACGACAGTTCCACATTTAACGACTCAGATCTCAATACCCTCGGCAACTTGGCAACTCAGCAACTTGGGTCTAACATCTTCTGATTTAATGAGTCTGGTAGTGTTGAGAGCATTTCATGAAAATTGTTGTAATTGGCAGTGGGTTTGGTGGGTTATCAACTGCCATTCGGCTACAAACACAGGGGCATCAAGTGACCCTCGTTGACAAGCGAGATCAGCCCGGTGGCCGTGCTTATGTCTATCAACAAGAGGGGTTTACATTTGATGCGGGCCCCACCATCATCACCGCTCCTTACCTGATTGATGAATTGTTTGAATTGAGCGATCGCAAAACCAAAGATTATGTGACATTAGTGCCTCTTGATCCGTTTTATAACGTGCGATTTGAAGACGGATCAGTGTTTCACTACAATGGCGATCGCGACTATCTATTAGAGCAAATTGAGCAATTTAATTCGGCAGATGTCGAGGGCTACCATCGCTTTTACCGAGCCTCAGAGCAGGTGTTTCAAAAGGGATTGCCGCTGATGACAAAACCCTTTAGCCAGATCACGGACATGCTCAAAGTAGCACCCGACATGCTTCAATTACAGTCCTTTAAGTCGGTTGCGGGCTTCGTTAATCAGTACATTCAAGATGAGCGACTACGACAGGTCTTTAGTTTTCATCCCTTGTTAATTGGGGGTAATCCGTTTCAAAGTACCTCGGTCTACGCCATGATTCACAAACTAGAGCAAGCTTTTGGGATTTGGTTTGTCATGGGTGGCACGGGGGCACTGGTACAAGGGTTGGTGCGCCTGTTTCAAGAGCTAGGGGGAGAATTACGGCTCAACACCGAAGTGACGGAGATTTTGATTGATCGCAAGACCAAAATGGCTACTGGGATTGCTCTTAAAAATGGCGAATCGCTGTCAGCAGAGGCGATCGTCAGTAATGCTGACATTGCCTTGACCTATCTCAAACTGATTCCGGCACAGTTTCGTCGCAAGTATAGCGATCGCTACGTTCAAAATTTGCGCTACTCTATGTCCCTGTTTGTCATTTACTTTGGCACCAATCGCCGCTATGAGCACATGGCACACCACGAGATTTTGATGGGTCCGCGTTACCGCGAGTGGATGGTGGATTTGTTTGATCGCAAACAGCTAGCCTCTGATTTTTCACTCTATCTGCATCGTCCAACCGCAACAGACACCACGCTTGCACCACTGGGTTGTGATTGCTGGTATGTCTTGGCTCCAGTGCCAAACTTAGATAGCACAACCGATTGGAATACCATGACAAAGCCCTATCGAGATGCAATTATTCAATACTTAGAGCACCATTATCTACCAGATTTGTCAAAGCACATTGTCACAGAACACAGCATCAACCCGTTATATTTTCAAAATGAATTGAACAGTTATAAGGGCACTGCGTTTTCACTAGAACCAACCCTATTTCAATCGGCCTGGTTTCGACCACACAATCAGAGCGAAGATATTGCCAATCTCTATTGCGTAGGAGCCGGAACCCATCCTGGAGCAGGTCTACCAGGTGTGATGAGTTCTGGCAAGATTATCGCAGACCTGATTGGTAGAGCAAAATAGCCATGTATTACTGTACACAGTTTTAGGCGTAACCCTCCAAGGTTAGAATAAAGTTTATGGCTTTATCACGACGACAGTTTTTTACGCTAGCAGGGACTGGAATGACAGGTGCTTTGCTGCTGGCTCCGCTTCAGGCTGTTTATCAAAAACAAGCCTCTGCAACATTGCCTTATGGCTCTTTGAAACCTGATCCGAACGGTATTTTAGATTTGCCTGCTGGATTTTCTTACACCCGATTGTCTGAAACAGGGCAACTGATGACGGATGGCTACCCTGTGCCGGGGGGTCACGATGGCATGGCCGCCTTTGCCGGAAACAACGGCACGACGATTTTAGTGCGTAACCATGAATTAGATGCGATCGCCCCTACTCTGGTCAGAGCACCTCATGACAAACGCTATGACGCGAGAGGTCGTGGTGGCACCACTACGTTAGTCATGGATGCTAATCACCGATTAATCAGTCACTTTGGCTCATTGGCAGGCACCGATCGCAACTGTGCTGGAGGAGCAACCCCCTGGGGGTCATGGTTGAGTTGTGAGGAGAGTGTAGAGAGGGGTGACCAAAAACACGGCTATGTGTTTGAAGTGCCGAGCCGTGCCACCCAGTTTGTAGACCCGATACCGTTGAGGGCAATGGGGCGATTTCGCCGAGAAGCGGTGGCGGTGGATGCCAGGGGCGACATCTACATGACTGAAGATCGAGAAGACGGGCTGTTGTATCGGTTTGTGCCAACAGAGCCGGGGCATCTAAGAGCCGGAGGAGTGCTCTATGCGTTGAAGCTTGTAGACATGCCGCAAGCCATCACCCGATCTGGATTTCCGCTGCAACAACCTATGGCAGTCGAATGGGTTCAAATCAATGTTCCTGATCCAGATAGCGATAGCGTTCGAGTTGAGGGGTTTAACAAAGGAGCCGCTCAATTTGCGCGAGGTGAAGGCATGATCAATGGCAATGGTGAGATCTATTTTTGCTGTACCAGTGGGGGCAGAACGGGTGAGGGGCAGATCTGGCGTTATCTGTCTGCTAGGAGCACGTTGGAGTTGTATCTGGAACCTGAAAATGCCAGTGTTTTAGACAATCCTGATAATATTGTGATGGCTCCCAATGGCGATCTTTTTGTTTGTGAAGATGGCGACGGGACTGATTCTATCATTGGCATTACGCCAACAGGGTCGCTTTACCCATTTGCTAAAAATGCTCTCAACACGGCAGAGTTTGCTGGAGTTTGCTTTTCTCCGGATGGACAAACGATGTTTGTCAATATTCAAACCCCAGGTATGACCTTGGCGATTTGGGGCCCCTGGTCACGCTAGGGCGATCGCGCTTGAAAGTATTTGGTTGTATTAAGTTCGTTTTTTTAAGGTCACAATGTACTTACTACTGTGATCAGAATTACCTCTTAAAAATGCTGAAGCTGTACTAGCCGGTCGATATTAGATTAAATTGATGCTTTAACGGTGACGGGCAATTCTGGAAGGTCAGCTTACGACCTACGAGTACGATGCCAGCGGCAAACAAATCGTGGTGGTTGATGTTCGTCAAGCAGAGTGCACGCTTAACCTTATGTCATAAATCGCTCTCTTCTTGCTGAAACAAGATCTCTGCCTTTTGTTGATCGGCGATCGCTTCGGTTTCATTTCCCATTCGTTGATAGACTCGACTACGAAACTCATAAGCATCACCAGAATTAGCATCTAGACGTAAAGCATGATTAGCATTACCAAGAGCCTCTGGATATTGGTTCACAGCCAGATAAACTTCACCTCTAGCCAATATTGCCCACACATTTTGAGGTTCAATTAGCAAAACCTGATTACAATCCGCCAACGATTCCTGATAACGTTTCAACGTTAAATACAGATTGGCTCGATAGAGATATGCCTCCGTATCTCTGGGGTTTTGCATCAGTGTCTGATTTAGCTCCTCCAACTGTTGTTGGGCGATTAGCTCCATTCCCTTTTGTTGGTCGCTCGTTGCAGATGATGTGTTGCCTATGCGTTCATAGACAATCCCCCTGAGTTGATATGCTTCGCCAGAGTTGGGGTTGATTTGTAGAATTTGATTAGCATCAGCGATCGCCCCTTCATAGTCTTGCAAAAAAAGTCTTGCTCTGCCCCGTTGCAGGTAAGCCCGCTCATCTCTGGGATTGTTTTGGAGTGCCCGATCTGCTGCTTCCATTTCTTGCTCTATTTTGTGGCGGTAAGCTCCTTCTCGATAGACTAAGCTATCCACCATACTTGTCCAGACAGTCCAGTTGGGCACGTAGGCATACAGTCCACCTGCAAATCCACTTAAGAGACTGACCAAATAGATCCCGGTTAGGCTGAGTCTGACATGCCACTTGGCAATGGATTCTCTGCGCGTATCTAGCAAGCCAACCACCATCCGATATTTTTGGGCAAACAGCAGCGATCGATAGGGAGGCTCTTGCAGTCGAGTGAAGAGAAACTGAAGTAACCCATCGCGATCATCGTGAGGGAGTTCTCGCAAGTCTTTTTGAAAGCGGTTATTGAGTTTGGCAAGTCGAAATGTCGTGGGGATTGTAATGGCAATGATTAGCGCAAAAACAAGCATCAAGGGATTTGTCAAACCCAATAGCCCCAGCAGTAAAACACCGATGCTCTTAAACACAACTCCAATATAGGGATTGCGGGAGAACAACAGCAAATCTGCAATTTGTCCCCCATCAAGTGGATAAATGGGCAATAGATTAAACAAGTTGAGGAAGATCAACATCCAACTGGTTTCTCGAATCCAGTTTGTTTCTTCAAACCAGGCAGCGGCTGCATCAGGATCGGTGAAATCAGTAATACCAAAGGCGATCGCCAGGGTAATTCCCAATATTAAACCAGGCAGCGGCCCCGCCAATGAAATCCAGAATTTTTCAGTCAGGGAGGCATTGTCTTTACGAGCGGTTGCGAGTGCGCCTAAAAACGGGATAAACAGCATGATCGTGTCACGATAGCCAAAGATCTTCATTGCCAAAACGTGCCCGCCTTCGTGAAATAGCAGCACTACAACAAAAATCAATAACTTTTGTAGTTCAAAAATAGGTGAATAGGAGGCAATAAATAACGCTAAAGTCCCCAATAACAGCCAATTCTTCCCACGTTGAGACAGCCCGTCTTTTTCTTTTTGTTGCAAGCGATGAAATTCCTCAATTTCTAGCTCGACTGTAGGAGTGGCTGCCGTGGCAGTTGAGGAGGCGAGTGTTTGTGCATTGGCTTGCTGTGGGGTAGTGGGTTTACGTCGAGCAATCTGATAGACTGCCTTGGCTGATGTCCACCAACTTAACCGATAGCTCTCTGCGGGCTTGACCCAACTCACCTCTTTGGTGTTGACCAACCGTTCAATATTGGCTTGGTTATGAATTTCTAGTCGCTTTAACAGTGCCTCAACAGAGAAAACGAGCGATCGCCGAGTCTGGTTCAGTTCTGCTAGTTTCTCTTGATGCATCTGCCACTGCTGGGCGATCGCTCCTGATTCACTGTATTGCGTAATTTCTTGAGGATTGGGGCTATAAAATTTAAAGGAAGGCGTGTTATTGGTAGTGACCTGAGTTTCATCCTCCAAAAATGTGATGAATGTGAGAATTAATGGAGTTGCATTGTCTACCAGCGAACGAACCACTAGCCCTGCGTATGTTGACCTCGACGAATGTTGCAGCAACACACCCCACTGGTTCCCCTCTTTTTCAGATCCCTGCTCAATGTGATGGCAACTCACCATCTTGAATCCGTGAGGATGTAGCTCTGCGATCGCCGCTTTAAAGATTGTCTTCAAATGCTTCGGTATATCTTTTGCCAACGCCGGTTGGATTCGCATACATCGCATTGTAGTGTGGCGAACATTCCAAAAAGCGATTAAATAAGGCAAGGTAAACACAACCAGCAGCAGAGCGATCGCATAGAGAGTGGATAGCATAATACTGGAAAGGTGAGGAACAAGTTTAGTCTTCCCACTTCTAAAAAGTCTGTTATAAGACATGAGTGGATAAGTTAGCTAAGAGCTTGCATCCGTTTTAGCCAGAATTGTTCAAACAAGCAAGGACAGGTGATCGCGCCTCTCCCTACCCTGCTCAGCAAGTTCAAATTCTCACCGAGATTACTCTAGTCGTCCCGTCAAATTAGCGATCGCCGCTACTAGTTCTGAGATTTCCACTGGCTCCATTAAATGAATACGAAATCCTTGAGCGAAAGCGCGATCGCGTTCTGACTCGTTAGTTATTAATGCAATAGCTGGGACAGGCTTTGAAGCATCTGCTGCTATCTCCTTGAGATGCTGATGAAGCGATCGAAAGTTGTCATCAATACTAAAGTCAACTAACACAATATCTGGGTTAATGTCCTTCAAGGTTTGGAGAGCGATCGCCCGTGAAGTTGCAATCACATTGGCTCCCCTCAATTCACCTAATTCAGCTTCTAGTCGTTGATTAACGAGTTCATCTGCAATCACCAAAATGCGCAATCCTCGTAAGCACATCAAGCCAAACTGAAATTCAGGATTGTGGGCTTTACCCCAATCACACATCAAGTTGGTAATGGGTCGTAGCGTTTCACCATAGGCAGTGAGCGAATATTCCACGCGGGGTGGCGACTCTGGAAACACCTGCCGACTGATCAGCCCATCTGCTTCCAGTTCGCGCAATTGAGTAGTTAGAACTTTTTGACTAATCCCCGATAGCAACTGCATCAGTTCCCCAAACCGCTTTGGCTCTCGCCGCAGCCACCAGAGAATTACACATTTCCACTTACCCCCAATCAGGTCGAGCGTTACCTCAACCGGGCAACCATACTGTTTTTTAGCCATGCTCAACAAGATGCCAGTATCCATTTGGTAACGATTGATGGCGCGTGATACTACTAATTTCTAGTGATTTAACGCTTCATCTTAGAAGAGTTTAACGCTAACCCCTAAAAGATCTGCGTTCAATTGCCTATACAAGTTGAGGAGTTTCTATGTCCATTTCCCAGCGTCACCAGCTATCTGAGCATCTTTGGGTAAATCTGGTGTAGTCTTTAGCGATACTGACAAAAGTAAATCAGGAAACACTTGCATGGTTGATTCACCAGGATTGCCCCCCATTTTTGCAGAAACACCAATTGCCTTGGTCCCCGCAAAGGCGATCGCAGAATTTCCAGTAAACACATTTCTAGAAAGTATTGCGGTCAGTTCTGACAACAAGATTTTTATTACCAGTCACTACGATGGCAGCATCTGGCGAATTGAGGCAGACCACCCACCCATTCTCCATGCCAAGATCGCCGGAAAAGCAACGGGGCTTGCCTTTTTGCCCAATGGCAATCTGCTACTGAGCGGCTGGGATGAGCAAAATGTATCAACCCTATTCACGATCGCACCCACCGGGGAAACCAGCGTTTTAGCAACATTACCAGATGCTCTATTTCTGAATGGCATCACTTTGTTAGACAGCGATCGCCTCTTAATTGCCGACTCCTACAAAGGAGCCATTTGGCAACTGAATATATCTGAAAAAACAGTCCAGGTTTGGCTCGAACACCCGCACTTGGCTCGCAGTTCTCCAGATCAAGTATTTCCAGCAGTGAATGGGCTGAAGATTTTTGAAGGAGTGCTATACGCGTCCAACACCGAGAAAATGCAGCTTGTCAAAATTCCGATCGTGGATGGTCAACCAGGTGAACCGGGCGTATTTGTCACGCCCATTAATCTGGATGATTTTGCGTTTGATCAGCAGGGCAACCTCTACGGCACCACCCACGTTTACAACAGTGTTGTCAGAATTGCCCCTGAGGGAACGGTCACTATCATTGCCGCCGCCGCAGAAGGACTGTCAGGCAGCACAGCTCTGGCATTTGGAAAAGGGGAGGGCGATCGCACCAGCGTTTATGTCACCACCAATGGCGGGATGTCTTTTCCACCTCCGACCGGGGTTGAGCCTGGACGGGTCGTTCGCCTGGATGTCGGAATTCCAGGATTGCAACTGGGAGAGTGAGCGGCTTGAGTATCTCAGATTCTGTCAATCATTTCAGTGATGCTGCTGACGATCCTCCCGTCACCGTTGATGTGCTTCAACACGTCAAACCAGGGTGCGAAGCTGCTTTCGAGCAAGTCCTGATGGATTTGATTACCGCCTCTCGCAGCTTTGAGGGTCATCTGGGGGTGAACGTGTTTCGTTCGGGGGGTAGCACCCATCCTGACTATCGAGTTGTATTCAAATTCGACCACGTCAGCAACCTTCAGCAGTGGGAGTCGTCAGCAATTCGACAACAATTGCTAAAGCGAGTCAGTCACCTCACGGTTGATCAGGGGCAAACCTCTGTGATCACGGGTCTAGAAACCTGGTTTACACTGCCAACCCAACCTGGATTGCCACCGCCACCTCGTTACAAAATGCTGGTCATCACCTGGGCAACCATCTTTGTCTTGATTAATTTGATGACTCGATTCGTGGTTCCACTTTTACACTTCCTGCCATCATTACTGACCACGTTGATCGTGACTGGATTGATGGTATCTCTCATGACATACATCGTGATGCCGCGCGTCACTAAGTTATTTGCAGGATGGCTATATCCAACACCACGACAGCGTCCTATAAAACGCACCCGAATTAATTAGTCCGAATTAATCAGTAAAGTGACATCAGGAGTAAGCATGAAAATTGGCATCATTGGTGCAGGTAACATGGGCACAGGGATGGGGCAGTTCTGGGCAAAGAACGGGCACCAACTTATGTTTAGCTATTCCCGTAGTCCAGAAAAGCTAAAAGCTGCCGCCGCATCTGTGAGTGCAGATACCCTAACCGGCACACCCGCCGAAGCCGTACAGTTTGCCGATGTAGTCGTACTGTCAGTGGCGTGGGCCGCTGTCGAAGATGCGCTCCAGCAGGCAGGCTCCCTGGAGGGCAAAATTTTGTTTAGCTGCGTCAATGCACTGTTGCCTGACATGAGCGGATTAGCTGTGGGCACAACAACCTCTGCGGCTGAAGAAATCGCTAAACTGGCACCCGGTGCTCGATTAGTGGAATCTATGCCGTTATTTGCTGAAGTGTTGCATTCTCCGTCTAGACAGTTTGGGGAACAGAGTCCCACTGTGTTTTATTGTGGCGATGATGCCGAAGCAAAGGCGATCGTGGCTGACCTGCTGCGGGAAACGGAGACGGAAGCGATCGACGCTGGCTCCCTCAGAAATGCTCGTTATGTTGAACCTGCCGGAATGTTGTTAGAGCCTATCCGAAAACCTGAATTGCCCTTATAGCAATACATGCAAAAGCAAGGTGGATCATCGCTAGATAGTTTTGTGGTTTCTTCTCCCAACGAATTAATAACCGTCGAAAGCGGTTCATCCATGAGTGTGTTCGTT
>JANRJA010000240.1:0-20795 GCA_033764315.1 Oculatellaceae cyanobacterium bins.114 | reverse complement strand
CTCACAACCCATTTAGGATTGCTATATTATATAGCGTCATTAACGAAGCCATAAGCCATAGAACAGCAAATTCAAGCAACTCAGTCAGGACCAAAAAAAGTATGGGTGAGCTGATTCTTATTTGTGTGGACGACGAATTTGCTGTGTTAGACAGCCTGAAAGATGAACTCAAAAAAAATGAAGGCTTTATTGTCAAAATTGCTTTAGGACTCGAAAATGCGCTGATCCTGCTGCAAAGCTCTGTGCACCCAATTCAGTCTGCTGTCCTGATCACAGCTGATCAGATCATCCCTGACATCGATCTTAAAAAAATATTGGAGCACCTGCAGCACTTGCCTCACGAGCCAAATTTGCTGTTGCTTCACACCCGTTTAGAAGTGTTTGAAACGCCGATGCGTTTCATGGGGCAACCCTTTTATATGCCTCAAACCCAGTCGCTTTGGGTCTGTCAGGAGATGCTGGCGACTACGCTGCTTTATGAGTTGCGCTGGCGTAAATTAGACCTGCAAAACCGATTGCTGCACCATCAATGTCAGACTTTGATGGCATCAAACACGGAGTTAGAACAGCAGGTTTGCGATCGCTCTCAGGCGTTAGAGCAAGAGATAGGCAACCGCGAACAGGCAGAAGCTTTGATGCGACAGCATTTAGCTGAGTTACTGGAGTGGCAAAGTCGGTATGAGGCGGCTGGTCAAGCCAGTGGACAAATTCTCTATGAGTGGGATGGAGACGCCGATCATAATACTTGGGGGCCAAATACTGAGCCGATCTTAGGGTATACCGTTACTGAAATGCCAGTCAATTTACAGGACTGGTTAGCTCTGGTGCATCCGAGCGATCGCTCTATATTAACTTCTATGATCGAATCTACGATTACAGCCAGAGCCTCTTTTCGAGCCGAATATCGGTTGCGGCGCAAAGACGGAACCTATGTATGGGTGGAAGATCGCAGCCAATTCTTACCCAGTCGGGCAGGCCATCGCATGCGAGCAGTGGGCTTCATCGCCGACATCAGCAGTCGTAAACAAGTTGCAGCAGCATTGCAAGCGAGTGAGGCTCAATTTCGCAAGCTCGTCAAAAATTTGCAAGTTGGCGTGCTGTTGCAAGGACCTGACGCTGAAATTTTAATTTGCAACTCAAAAGCGTTAGACCTGCTAGGTTTGACGGAAGATCAACTGTTGGGAAGAACATCCTTTGATCCAGAGTGGAATGTCATTCACGAAAACGGATTGCCATTTCCAGGATCTTGTCACCCTGTGCCCCAAGCGATCGCCACTCGTCAACCCGTTCGCAATGTGGTGATGGGGGTTTATCGCCCGCAACAAGGCGATCGCATCTGGTTATTGGTCAACGCCGATCCCCAACTTGATACCAACGGCAACGTTCATCAGGTGCTGTGTACTTTTAGCGATATTAGCGATCGCAAACGCATTGAGTCAGAGCTACAACAGGCCAAAGAAGCAGCCGAGGCAGCTAACCTGGCAAAAGGGGCTTTTTTGACCAATATGAGCCACGAATTGCGAACTCCACTGAATGCCGTTTTGGGGTTTACGCAAATGTTAGATTCTGAACCGGGTCTCAATGCCCAACAGCGTCAATATTTGGGCATCATTTTGCGCAGTGGTGAACATTTGCTCAAGTTGATTAACGATGTGTTGGAGATGGCTAAGATTGATGCAGGTCGCGTCACTCTTGAAGAAATAGAGTTTGATTTGTTTGGGTTGTTAAACAATCTCATCGAGATGTTGCAACTCAAAGCGGCTTCTAAACATCTGCGACTTCATCTTCAGCTAGCCTCTGACATTCCTCACTACATCAAGGCAGATGAGAAAAAACTGCGCCAAGTTCTTGTCAACCTCTTAAGTAATGCGGTCAAATTTACTGACCTTGGCAGTGTCACCTTGCGCGTCAAGCGAGCAGAAAGATTATCGACCGATAGCAGATTTACATCCGATCAGACATCTCCTCCCCCTACTTCAGATGTGATTGAGTTTGAGGTTGAAGATACAGGCCCTGGAATTGCAACAGCAGAGATGTCGCAATTGTTTGAGGCATTTGTGCAAACGTCAGTGGGTCAACAATCGGGTCAGGGAACTGGGTTAGGACTCGCCATCAGTCGTCGTTTTGTGGAACTGATGGGGGGAGAAATGGCAGTTCAAAGTACGACGCAACAGGGTGCAACCTTCTGGTTTCGGATTCCGGTTCAGGTGATTCAACTCCAACCCCCTCAACCCCAACAAGAGGTCGGGCCGATCGTGGGATTACAACCAGGACAACCCTCTTATCGAATTTTGGTGGTTGAAGATCAGATTACCAATCGCATGTTGGTGACTCGCCTCTTATCTAAAGTCGGGTTTGAGGTAGAGGAAGCCACGAATGGTCAAGAAGCGATCGCCCTCTATCAACGCTGGTTGCCACACCTGATTTTGATGGACATGCAAATGCCTGTGATGGATGGCTATGAGGCGACCCGTGCTATTCGTCAGTGGGTTGCTGAGACGCATCACCCCAACCCCAAGATTGTGGCACTGACGGCCAGCGTTTTTGAAGAGCAGCGATCGCAAATTTTAGAGGCGGGGTGTGATGATGTCGTGCCTAAACCGTTTAAGGTCAAAACCCTATTTTTGACGATCGCCCACCATTTGGGTGCTCGTTACCTGCACGAATAGGGCTGTAATTGCGATTTGAGCACTTCTTAGGGAGCAGGAGACAGGTCAGCAGAACACGCCTCACGCACGTCAACCTCAACCGTGGGGTTGCTCCTTAAATAATCTTTGAGCCAGTCACAACTGAGTTGCATTAATCGATCGATATTTTGAATCACATCCAGATGCCAGACGATCAAGGTGCGATCGTCACTGGCACTGACCAGATAGGAGCCACGAGAGCTAAAGTTAACACTGTTAATGGCACCTGTTTGACCTTGCAATGTCGTGATCAGAATGCCGCTACGCCGCCACAGCTTGACCGTGTTATCAAAACTGGCAGTGGCAATCGTCTGCCCATCGGGGCTAAAGCTAACGTCAACGACTCCATCGGTGTGATTTTGCAAGGTGCTAATGGGAGTGCCATCACGTTCCCAGAGCTTGACGGTGTTATCAAAACTAGCCGAGGCGATCGTTTGTCCGTCAGGGCTAAAGCTGACGTTGTAGACCCATCCGCTGTGCCCGGTCAGGGTGTGTTGTATGGTGCCATCCAGATTCCATAATTTAATCGTATTGTCCCAACTACCAGTGGCAATGGTCTGCCCATCAGGGCTAAAGCTAACGCTCAAAATGCCGCTGGAATGCCCAGTAAAGGTTTTTACCAGAGTGCCATCCAATCGCCATAAGCGAACTGTTTTATCTTCACTGACAGAGGCGATCAGTTGACCGTCAGGGCTAAAGACAGCATCTCGAACGGGGGCAGTGTGCCCAACAAAGGTATGTAGCAACCGACCATCTTGACTCCACAGTTTTAGGGTGCGATCGCTGCTAGCGGAGATCAACGTTTGTCCATCAGGGCTGTAGTTGACATTCCAGACGGGTCCTTTGTGCCCGGTCAGGGTTCTCAAGAGGGTGCCATCGCGGTTCCAGATTTTGACCGTATGATCAGCACTGCTAGAGGCAATTTGTTCACCATTGGGTGAAAAGGTGGCCGCATAAGCCTGGGCACGGTGCCCTTGCAAAATGTTGATGTGATTGCGGTTGAGTTGCCAGACCCTAACCGTGCGATCGCCACTAGCAGACACCAGTTGTTTGCCATCGGGGCTAAAGCTTAAGCCTCTTACCTGAGAACTGTGCCCTTTTAGCGTGTTGACCAAGGCTCCATTAACCGTCCAGATGCGAATAGTTTTGTCGAGGCTGGCGGTGGCAAGGGTGCGCCCATCGGGGCTAAAGCTGATATCAAAGATGGGGGCATTGTGAGCAGGAATCATCCGAATCAAGCTGCCATCCAATCGCCACAAGCGAGCGGTGTAATCCCAACTGGCGGTGGCAAGGGTTTGACTGTCGGGGCTAAAGCTCAGGCTCGATAAGCGGGAGGTGTGCCCCCGCATGGTTGTCACTAAACTCCCATCCGATCGCCATAACTTAGCTGTGCCATCGTCGCCTGCGGTCGCAATGAATTTACCATCGGGGCTAAACTGCACATCCCAAATCACCGCTCGATGGGCTTGAATCGTCCGAATTAATCGTCCATCTAATTCCCACAGGCGAAGCGTGCCATCTTCTCCAACCGTGGCGATGACGTCTCCTGCGGAGTTAAAAGCAACACTATTCACCGAGCCACGGTGTCCGGTGAGGGTCGTTACTAGACTGCCATCTAAACGCCACAGTTTAACGGTGCCATCTTCACTAGCAGAGGCAATCAGGTTGCTATTGGGGGAAAAGGCAACTGCAAAAATTTGGGCTTTGTGACCCGTGAGAATATTAGTTGATTTGCCATCGAGTTGCCACAGACGCACAGTGCGATCGGCACTGACCGAGGCAACATATTTTCCATCAGAACTGACGGTGACATCCCAGACAATGCCATTGTGCCCAACAAACCGATTGCGCTCTTGTACCCAAAAAATAGCTTCTTGCAAAGCGGTCAAGGCTTGCGTTTCAAGCACCTGTCGAGTGGTTGGTTCAGGTGGGTGTTCTATTAGCAGATGTTGAAACACTGAAACAGCCCGAACCCCCTCTAGCAAGGCATCAAATTCACGGCTGGTCAAAAATAGAGCTTCTGAAGCTTTGCTCAGGGCTGTCACCTGTTTTTGTTCTGCTGAGATTTGTTGCTCTTGAGCCTCTTGTCGGCTGGCTTGAGCACTGCGGTAAAGAACAAATGACCATACCCCCAACACAAAGGTGATTCCTGACATCACCGCCACGACGACTAGCAAAATCTGTTGCAACTTGAGTTGCGATCGCTGCCGATGAATCTCCGATTCCTGCCGCTTCGTTTCAGCATTGCGAGATGCCCAGATGTAATCTCGATGTAGTTGCATCGGTTGTGGGTTTTTATCAGCCCCATGAGTCAACCAATCCTGAGCCTCTTGCAATTCACTGCCCCGCAGCAAAAAGCTATCATCCTGGTGTTTGTCATTCCACTCATTAGCCCGCACTAACAAGCGAGTGTGTTGACGCACATAATCAACATCAACATCCAGAGCCGAGAGAAGTTTGCGAAATCCTATATCAAAGTCATCTTGCTCTCGCAAAAAGATCCAGTTGAGCTTGGCTAGCTCAGGATGCACCAAGTAAGGATCGACCTCTTTCCAAACAACGGGCACCAACCGCTTGTTATTTTTAATGGCGCACTCAATCTCTCGACCACAGACCTCTGATTTAACTGATTCAGGGCTGATCACAAAGATAAAGGCATCTGCCAATTCAATTCCGGTCTGAATTTCTGCCCACCAATCGGTGGCAGAGGGAATGCTTTCCCAATCGACCCAGACTTCACGCCCCCGTTTTGACAAGGCCCGATGCAAGCTTTTGACAAACTCTTTATTGCGACGAGAGTAAGATACAAAAACATTAGCCGCATCCGTTTGACTGTTTAGCACCTTCCAGACGTCTTTGGGCATCTGACGACTGGACTTATGCGCTAGCCGAACCCGATAGTAAACTTTGCCCTCAGCTCTAATTTCTTTAATGTAGTGTTGCTGAATCAGAGCTTGCAGGTGAACAATGGTTGTCGCTTCTTCTTGTTTAAGATAGGCAGCTGCTTCAGCTAGGGTGACTTGATCTTGACGAATCATCCAGTTGACTAGACGCGGTAAGGGCGGCGGCAGGATGAGGATATCTGCCATTTTTAACCCGCTCATACTCGGATCTTCGGCGTGAGGCTGGCTTTGTGCTTCTGTCATTGCCTAACCTTATTCCTTAACCGTATCACCAAAAACAATCATACGATTTTGCACCCAGTAATCGCCTTTGTTGAAACCCTTATGT
Source organism: Oculatellaceae cyanobacterium bins.114 (assembly GCA_033764315.1). Lineage (GTDB taxonomy): Bacteria > Cyanobacteriota > Cyanobacteriia > Elainellales > Elainellaceae > FACHB-1407. Next base: position 14,877 of record JANRJA010000240.1, on the reverse strand, counting down.
TAACCTCTCCGGCAGGCTTAATAAGAGAATTTGAGGAGTTTAGGGTTTAATTCTTGATTTTTTTGATGAATTTTAGTTTTTTTGCTCTTTAAAAATTAGAGGCTTTAGAAAGTCGCGTTTGAGCCACCTGAACAAAGGCATCAAAAATGCGTTGTTGCAATGGGTCTTGAGCCGCAGACAGCTCAGGATGCCACTGAAGGGCGATCGCCCAAGGGTGATCTTGGTGCTCTAGTGCCTCAATCAACCCATCAGGGGCATAAGCAACCGCTTGCCACCCTGGAGGAACAGTGGGCACCGCTTGGTGATGCCACGACACCACCTCCATCTCAGATGCGCCAACAATCGAGGCAATTAAACTATCCGGAGCAACAGTGACTGCATGTCGAGTTGGGTGTAGCGGTTCCTGACGATGCAAGACATCCGTGCCAAAGGTATCAGGAACATGAGGCAGCAACCTACCACCACTGGCTACACTCAGTACCTGCAATCCTCGGCAAATGCCTAACAGCGGCAGATCAGCTTGAATGGCGCGACGGGCTAACGCTAGCTCAAACGAGTCACGCTCAGCATCCAGTCGATAAATCGCTGGATGCAAATCGCCATTGTAATGCGTTGGCTCGATATCGCCCCCTCCCGTAAACACCAAGCCATCTAACCGCTCAATCAAGCGATCGAGGTTTTGTTCGCCAGGGGGTAATAAAATCGGCACTCCACCCGCTCGACGCAGGGCTTCGACATAGGCGGCATAGAGATGAAACTCGCCGAGGTCATTTCGACCGTAAGTGGTGATGCCAATGATAGGGGAGGTCATACAGGAAAGAAGAAAGGCTGAAGGATAAAGGCTGAAGGAGAAAAGGCTGAAGGAGAAAGGTTGAAGGATAAAGGCTGAAGGAGAAAGGTTGAAGGAGAAAAGGCTGAAGGAGAAAAGGCTGGAGGATAAAGGCTGAGGGGTAAAGGCTGAAGGAGAAAAGCTGGAGGATAAAGGCTGAAGAAATCCCACAAATCAGCTGATTTAATCGGTGTTGCCGATCAATCAAATGTATGGGGTTTTCAGGGGGTTTCGCGAAACGCCCCTGCTATCAGGATCAACATTCATGAATTAGAACAAAACTCTTTTCTTCCGGGTTTATCCGTTTCTGAGGTGCCATGCTTTGGGTTGGGTAAAGGTTTGGATGCCATAGGTCGAGAGGGTTAAGCCGATACCAGAATGGCCTCGACCTGACCAGGGTAAGCGAGGGCTGACGCGATCGCAACAGTTCCAGTACACAGTGCCACTATTTAATTGCCTCAACATGGCTTCTGCACGGGCTTCGCTAGCAGTATAGATGCCAGCGGTCAGCCCATAGGAGGTGTCTTGCATGAGACGCAAAGCTTCGCTGTCATCTGGTACCGATTGAATGCCAATGATCGGGCCAAAGCTCTCGTCTCGCATGACCGACATGGAGTGATCAACATTGACCAATACTGTCGGGGCAAAAAAAGCACCCGGACGATCCAGGCGCGCGGCTATGCCGGTTCCTTTAGGATCGCCCCCACAGAGTAATTTTGCCCCTTTCGCAAGGGCATCCTCCACTTGATATTTCAGGAAATCGACCTGAGCCGGACGAGCCAGCGAACCGATGTAAGTGTTTTCGTCAGTCGGATCGCCCACCTGAAAGTCACGCACGGTCGCCATAAAGGCATCGACAAACGGTTCATAAACCTGCTCATGCACATAAATTCGTTCGACCGCACAACAGCTTTGTCCAGTGTTGTAAAACGCTCCATCAGCCACCGCAGGGGCAACAGACGCCACACTCACATCCTCTGCCACATAAACCGGGTCTTTGCCCCCTAATTCGAGTTGCACTTTCATCAGATGCGGAGCAGCGGCGATCGCAATTTTGCACCCAGTCGCATAAGAGCCTGTGAAAAACACGCCATTGAGGGGATGGGTCAACAATTCTGCGCCCACTTGCCCCGTGCCAATGACAGCTTGAAAGATGCCCTCTGGGATGCCAGCCTCCGCCATCAGTTGCGCGATTGACAGCCCAGTGAGAGAGGCAAACTCAGAGGGTTTGTATAGCACTGCATTTCCCGCTAGCAAAGCTGGAATAAAGACATTTGAGCCGACAAAAAAGGGATAGTTCCAGGCAGAGATATTGGCAATCACCCCCAACGGTTCATGACTGATCTGCTCCTTCAACCCCAGACTGGGATCATGCAACACCGTTTCCGTCGCCAACACAGCTGCAACTTGATCTAAAAAGTAACCGATGCGACTAGAGGTGGTTCCCACTTCTGCTCTGGCTTGTTTAATGGGTTTGCCCATCTCAGCGGTAAGTTGTTGGGCCAGAGATTCAGCGTGATCTGTCAATAGCCCGTTAAATTGACGGATGATGTCAATTCGCTCTGACATCGGACGCGCTGCCCATTCGGGTTGAGCCGCCTTTGCTTGGGCAACTTTGTGGGCGATCGCCTCTGAGTCATCAACAGGCAACTCTTGCAGCACCGCACCCGTTGCAGGATTAATCACAGTCAGCATTGACATGGTCGATAGAATTTTGCAGAGATACAGAGGTGATAATACCGCTCTTTCCACCAGGAGAGGGTTCACAGTGACCTTATATGGCAAAGGTAGAGGGAAGGACTAGGGCTAAAGAACAAAGGAAAGCCAAAGGAAGAAGGCATATGCCAAGACATATTGTTACTAAGCTATCTCCTGTACAGGAAGCCATGCTTCCCAATTATCGGGACAAGTGGCGATCGATAGCCATGCTGACCGAACCTATCAATCCCCAAAAAGTTTCAGCCATCATCAAAGCTGCTTATACAGCAAGTCATTATCCTGAGCCTGAAATTTGGTTCTACGGTAATCCTTTCGTAGCAATTAAGCAGATTCTTGCTACTCAGGATTTTGAGAAGTATGCGGGAAATAGTATCAGGCTTAGATTTTCAAAAAGAGTGATAGACCATCTTCACCACGGAATCAAACAACAACTGGGAGAGGGGCTTGCCATCAGCTTACGAAACCAAATTCAATTTCCTGAATTTCCACATTATCCTACCGAGAGCAATCCACAAGCTTCATTTTTTCCATATGGTATTGAACAATGTACTGAACTTCAACTGATGACCGATCTTGACCAATCTGAACTTGAATTTGCCAATGTTTCAGACTTTGCAATGAGCTTAGTTAGACCAGCAGGATGGTCAATCTGGGGATGTATGTTTGATTTCTGCATTTCAGTTCTTGGACTGCACCATGACAGAGAAAAATGGAAAGTTTTTCAGGAATTGATGCAATATTGTGGTTTTATATTTCAATTTGAAAAGGTTTGTATCGCGTGCGATCGCCCCTGTAAGCTGTCTTTCGATCACGACAATAGACTCCACGCCGAGGGTGAACCTGCTCTTCAATTTGCTGACGGTTATGGGGTTTATGCACGTCACGGCATACATCCATCCCAAGAGATGGGTAGTACAGAGTCAGAGACACCCTGAAGAATTCAAAATCATGTCTAACGTGTAGTAGCTAAATCTTTGTCAAGGTGTAGCATGTTGCAATTCTGCCTTCTGCCCTTTGCCCTTTGCCTTCCATCTTCTACATTTCTCATGAACCTCTCTTCAAAGCCTTCTCACCAGCAGACTCCTGATATCCGCACTCAATACATTCAGTCAGTCGCTGTAACCGCCAGTCAGATGAGTGCTATTGAAGGGCGAGTATTTGCAGCGGGAATGCCTGTGGCAGCACTGATGGAAAAGGTGGCGGGCTTAATCACCCGTCGAATTTTGACGCTGTATCCTCGCTCAGTGGTGGGGCGGGTCGGCATATTGGTAGGACCAGGTCACAACGGTGGCGATGCCCTGGTGGTGGCACGAGAACTGCACTTTCAGGGATATGAAGTGCTGCTGTATTGCCCATTCAGTTCATTAAAAGAACTAACCCAACATCACGCTAACTACGCCACTAGTCTGGGCATTTCCTCAGTGGAGGCGGTGGAGACGCTATCCAACTGTGACTTGATCGTAGATGGCTTGTTTGGCTTTGGATTAACCCGACCCCTTGAGGGACTGATAGCAGAGGCGATCGCCCAGATCAATCAACTATCCATCCCCATTGTCAGCATTGACTTGCCATCGGGGTTGCACACTGACACAGGGTCGGTCTTGGGAACAGCAATTCGGGCAAACCGCACGTTTTGTTTGGGGCTGTGGAAACAGGCGTTTCTCCATGATCAGGCGTTGGAGTCGGTGGGTGAAGCAGAATTGATTGATTTCGATTTGCCATTGGCAGATGTGCAGGCCGTGTTGGGAGAAACGCCCGATGTGCAACGAATTACCCCAACCGGTGCGATCGCGGCCTTGCCCTTACCTCGTCATCCCACGACGCATAAATATAAACAAGGGCATCTGTTGCTGGTGTGCGGTTCTGGGCAATATATGGGAGCCGCCATTCTCACAGGGTTGGCCGCGCGAGCCAGCGGAGTGGGCATGTTGTCGATCGCTGTGCCCCAATCCCTCAAATCCCTGCTCACCGTTCACCTACCCGATGCATTGATCGTCGGTTGCCCCGAAACCGAGAGTGGAGCGATCGCCCATTTGCCCGATTCGGTCGTTCTGGCGAAATATCAAGCGATCGCCTGTGGTCCGGGTTTAAGCTCTGATGCTACTGGATTGGTGCACCAGGTGTTAGCTGCCTCTTGTCCACTGGTGCTCGATGCTGATGGGTTAAACAGTTTAGCGATCTTAGGAACTCTGCCAACTCTAGCGCAGCGTTCAGCACCAACCGTCTTGACACCCCACCCCGGCGAATTCAAACGGTTATTTCCAGAGGTCGATCTGAGCGATCGCTTAGTAGCCGTGCGATCGGCAGCCACCCACAGTGGGGCGATCGTTTTACTCAAGGGGGCACGCTTGGCGATCGCCAACCCCAAAGGAACGGTGTGGGTTAACCCCGATAGCACTCCGGCTCTGGCACGCGGTGGCAGTGGAGACGTGCTCACGGGAGTCTTGGGCGGCTTAATCGCACAAATCTCAGCAACGCAGTATCCTGTTTCTATTGAAAAGATTGTACAAACTTCGGTTTGGTGGCATGCTCAGGCCGCTATTTTGGCAAAACAAGATCGGACTGAGTTAGGAGTCGATGCATTTATATTGACTCAATATTTGATTCAGGTGTTGCAGCTACAGATTTCTGGTCAATAATTCAAGAAGCTTGAATTCAGGATATGACTGAATTTGACCATGATTGGGGGGATTACTCACTATCACTAGGGGTGTTTCACAAACTGCCCTGACTCCATTCATGTCTTCAATTCAGGTATCTCAATTCTTTGCTGATTACAAAAAACTAATGTTTCTGTGCGAAATGCGATCGCACTCGGTAGGATTCATACATTCACTCGTGACGCAGAATACCAACTTCTGACAGTTCCCTATACCTTCAATGTTTAACGGTTTAGCCTTCTTTAATTTCATTCTCCGCTTCATTCCTGGCAATTGGTTCATGGAAAAACCCTTCCGAATCACCTTCCCCACTGGTGCGATCGCAACAGCGGTTCAAGTCCAAACTCCAGCAACCTTGTGGCAAGCGTTGAAAGAGCTAGGGTTGCCCAAGAGACAGCGAGTGTTGGTCATCATTGGAGGTGCCAGTAAACTGAGTGACGAAGATTTCAACCGAGTGCAACTTTTGTTTTTAGAAGTTTTGGCTCCGCTGGCAACCCAATGGGGAGCCTGTGTCGTGGATGGGGGCACCGACGCTGGGGTGATGCGCTTGATGGGGCAGGCACGATCGACACTCAATGCCTCATTTCCCTTAATTGGGGTGACTCCAGTGGGTTTAGCGGTTTTGCCGGGTCAATCGGCCACCTCTCCAGATGCCGCTTCATTAGAGTCAAACCATACGCATTTTCTGTTGATTCCAGGGTCTAACTGGGGCGATGAGTCTCCCTGGATAGCCGATGTGGCTAGTGTGTTGGCAGACGACCAACCATCGGTGGCTGTGCTCATCAATGGAGGTGAAGTGAGTTGGAAGGATGCCTCCCAAAATGTGCAGGAAGGGCGATCGGTGATTACGATGGCGGGCAGCGGACGCACTGCCGATGTCTTGGCCGCTGTGTTGCGGGGGCAAGCCACTGATCAACGGGCCCAAGAGATCATACAATCTGGGCTAGTAAAGGCGATAGATTTGACCGCTGGACGTGAAGAATTGACTAAAACCATAGAAATGATTTTCGCAGGTAAGGAATAATACCTTACGGTAGAAACGAATATAGAAGCACAGACGAGGCTGCGATCGCAATCAGGGAGAACTGAATGACATCCGACACTCCAACCACCGCCCCCCGTAACCCAATCTTAGAAGATGCGTGGGACCGTTATAGTCGATATGATTTCAATGCCACCAAAGCACAGAAACGCTTTATCCAACAGCGCAAGCTGATTTTGGTTTTGGGAGTTGCGGCAACCACCCTAGCTATTATCTACACCGTTTTAGAGAATAGAAGTGAAAATGGCATTCCCTGGTTGTCAGACTTCGTCAATCGCTTTTTACAAGACCAGTTTCTACCTGCATTGCACGTGTTTGTTGTGCTAGTTCCTATTCTCTCCACCGCGCTAATTGCCTACTCTTTGCGGTTTAACATGGGTGCTAACTGGATCGCCCTCCGCAGCAGCGCAGAAGCCCTCAAAAAAGAGATTTATCTCTATCGCATGCGGGTTGGTGAATACAGCCCCACCGCTTTAGGAACTGAGACGCGAGATGTGCACTTGGCCAAAAAAGCCAAGATCATCAACAAACGCCTAATGGAGACTCAGGTCAATCAAACCGGGCTAGAAGCCTATAAAGGCAAGCTGCCTCCCCAATACAGCACCGCCGAAGGGGATGATGGCTTTAGTGATATGACGGCTGAGCAATATCTGCTGTGGCGCATTGAGGATCAATTTACCTACTACCAACGAAAATCAGTTAAATTCACCACCGAATTACAACGGTTTCAGTTGGTGATCATCTTGTTAGGAGGATTAGGCACTGCATTGGCGGCCTTTAATCTAGAAATTTGGGTAGCTATCAGTGGGGCACTAGCCACCGCTTTCGCCACTTTTTTAGAATTTAAAGGGGTCGAGACAACCATCGTTGCCTGCAATACGGCTGCTGCCGATTTATATGACGTGCGCACTTGGTGGCGGGCACTCTCAGACGATTCAAAGGCATCGTCTGCCAATATTGAAACCCTGGTGCAAAGTGCTGAAGCAATCGTTCAGAGCGAAAATGCAGGCTGGGTTCAAGAAATGCGCGATGCTTTGGCTGAGATTTATAGCGGTGACAAAGAAGAAGTGTCTAAGAAGGAAGCCTTTGCCCCTGTATTAGGGAAAGACTTTGTGGCTGAGCAGTCTATCTCAGGCGATGCGACCTCCTATGTTGCCTCTGATAGTGCTGCCTCCGATAGTGCTGCCTCCGACAATCTTGCCTCCGATGCGACTTCTGACTATGTTCCCGCCGATCATGCTGCCTCTGAGTATGGTGCCTCTGATGCTACCTCAGAAAGTGGAGCGGCGATAACAGACTACAGCAGCTCTCCTGAAGAGACATCGATTGATGCTCCCATTGAGGCGACTCCCTCTGAATTTTCTAGCGAAGAGACGACACCGCAGGCTGAGATGCCTCAAGAACAGCTCGTCTCAGATATAGTGGTGCCCCCGGCAGATCACGCAGACCCGTTCTCTGAGCCTCCGGCTGAACCCGTTGTGCATGAAGAGTTGTTTGTAGACGGTTCTGGAGTGGAGTCCTCTCCAGAACTGATTTCACTAGACCCGACAGCCGATCCGTTAGCCGATCCAGTAATAGACACGCCAGCAGAGTCCCTCAGCGATTCATCCTTAGACGTCCCGACTGACGTATCCATCGACCCATCGGTTGATGCCTCAGATGAGTCTCAATGGGATGTTTTAGTGGATATTCCCGTTGAGCCTGATGGGGCGATGGATATTCCCGTTGATGCTCCAGTGCTTGATGAAGCGGTAATCACAGATCCGTCTGCAACCTGGGTGGCTGAACAGGCATCGACTGAATCGGCATCGGAAGCCTCAGGTGCAGAAACCCCATCTGAAACAGCTGAAACGACTGAATCCTCAACGACTGAAGACCCTCACCAGGATGAGCCATCTATGACAACGGTGATTTGAGGCTTGGTGAGTAACGCTCAATTCAATATTTCATCTGTATTTGCCCCCAAAAGAGAACTATGTCAGACGGCGATCGCACTGAAAACCCTATTTCAACCTCTATCGGTTCTGCACCCCTTGATTCTGCTTCCCTGTCTTCAGGGGCTAGTTCGCCTGCTTCAGGCAATTCATCTTCCTCAACTCCATTCAACCCTATTAAAACGAATAAACCTAAAAACTACACTGACCAACTAAAGGATGATTTCAACGCTATTTTTGAGTCGTTGAAACTGTTGTCGCCTGTGAATGCTGCCTTTTTACGATCTCGGTGGCTCGACCAAATTTTGTGGATGGAGGCAAAATCATCACAATGCCGCGATCGCCACTTTCGGTTGAGGCTTGCCACGATTATTGGAGGGGTTATCGTTCCTATTTTGGTGACACTCAACGTAGGAAACGATCGCATTCAAGGTTACATCAAGAACGGCACTATTCTCCTGAGTGGTGGTGTTGCGGTCACAGCAGCGATCGAGGAGTTCTTTCAGTATGGTAAACGCTGGTACAACTATCGGCGCTCAGCCGAATCGTTAAAGGCTCAGGGATGGCACTTTTTTCAACTGAGCGGACCTTATCGCACCTTTACCGATCACAACGAAGCGTTTAGGACATTCGCTGAAAACATTGAAGAGATTATTCAACACGATGTTGAAACTTACGTGACGCAGAACCAGCAGGAAAAACAAGGCCAGGGTCAGCAATCTGTTCAGGATAGCAACAATGGCAATCAAGACTCGATTTAAGCGATTTGCTCTCCAGCTGCTTTGAGCAGCCGCAGATCTTGGAGTCAGGGACTAAACCAGAAGTAGTCTGCGATCGCCCCTCCTGTTCCGGTTTGCATCTCGTCAGAGGGATTCAACAAGAGCGATCGCTGCTCAAATCCTTGCATTCCCTGCACCCGACGCGCCACTCGACTGGGGATGCCATAGCCATAAACGATATGTCCCTGACCTGCCAGCACAATCACTTGATGCTCTGGATGGTCGCGAACAAAATTGGCAACTCCTTCTGCCATCGTTTCATCCCATAACACTTGTGCCAAAAAGAAGGCTTCAAAGCTGTTGCTAGACCCCTCCATCTGGTGAAAGTCGTCGTAGAGCGGACGCAAAAACTGTCGATAGGCATCATTGATCGCCGTGTGATCAGTGCGAATTTCAGACTCTGGGGGAATCCATTGGCGATCGCTTTCATTCAGGGCGTCAAACCCCTTTTGGGCAATTTTTCGGCTTACCTCAGCAGGCGTGTTGAGGGCTAACACTGGGATTTGATGCGCTTTGGCATAGCGCAAGATAGGGGAATAATTCCTCCAGGGAAAACCCCAACGGCGATCGTATTGAGTCTGTTGCCGCAGTTCCAGTTCGCTGATCTCACCCCGCAAGTAGCGATCGATTACAGGTTGAAAGGGACGCTGAAACATCTCCATGCCGATCGCTAAACGGGGATTGCGCTGATGTAATTCCTGAATGATCTGCAATTGCGCCTCATGATCCGCCACGCTGTCGTGGGTTTCGCCCAAATACACTACTGTTGCTGTAGCCAGGTTGTCTAGAACCGCTTGCAGGTCTTGATTCTGGGTCGATCGCGCTGGGCTAACAATCGTGGGCTGATCAGCATTAGGGCTGTTGAGAGCTTGGGCCATTGCCGGAGAGGTCAACAACCAAAAGCCCAAAAACCAGGCGCAGTAATGAATTGTTTTAAGCGATCGCATCTCTTCTTCTCCCTAATCCCCTTCAACTATAGATCCCCAGCCATCTCCCCGGCTGCTTGTTCGCAACCACCAGGAATCTGAAACTCAACCAAAAGCAGATGGGAAGCTAAACTCTCCGACTCAGCCATCTCCCCGGCTGCTTGTTTGCAGCCACCAGGAATCTGAAACTCAACCAAAAGCAGCCGGGGAGCTAGATTCCTCTCCACAAAATTAGCCACTATACTGGCGAATATATTCCTGCCAAAACGATTAATTCCTGAGCGATTCATTAATTTAGTACAGACGCGATTAATCGCGTCTCTTCTTCACTCCTCCACTCTTCCATGTCCTCCCCATCCCCTCTACCCCTCAGCGTCTTTATCTCCTATTCCCATAAAGACGAAGATCTGAAAGATGAACTTGTTGTGCATCTGGCAAACCTGAAGCGTCAGGGCAAAATTCGGGCATGGCAAGACCGTGACATCGAGGCGGGTTCCGAATGGGATGCCGAGATTAAACAAAACCTTGAAGATGCCGACATCATTTTGCTGTTGATTACGCCCCGTTTTCTAGCTTCCGACTATTGCTATGACAAAGAAATGCAACGGGCAGTCCAACGCCACAACGAAGGCACCGCACGGGTGATTCCCATCATTCTAAAACCCTGCGACTGGGATGGTAGTCCTTTCACCAAACTCCAGGCGTTGCCCAAAGATGCCAAACCTGTCACAAAGTGGGATGACCAGGACGAAGCCTTTCTGGATGTCGTCAAAGGGATTCGTCGTGCGGTGGAGTCGCTCCAGGCAAAAAAGCCTCTGGGGGAAACGCCTAACTCACCCACCGTTTCCCCATCTATGACCAGTGCAGATGCGATCGCCCCTACAAATGCAATCCATCATGGCATAAGTACGGACGCGATTAATCGCGTCCCTGCCAATCTGATTAATCGCGTCCCTACGGATACAATTTTTTCCACCTACAACCCCACCACCTTTACCGGACGCGACGCTGAAATCACCCATCTCACCCAGGTTGTGCAAAACGGTTGCCGTCTGGTGCTGATTCACGGCATGACCGGGATTGGTAAAACAGCCCTTGCCGAACGGTTAGCGGCTAATTTTCTCCAACCCTCCACCCGCTACAGGCAGGTGATTCTCGATCGCGGCGTATCCTCCAACGACTTCACCAGAGGCGCACTGGCAATTTTGGCGAAACTGGGAGACGACACCGCCCAACAAATGCCCGACGAGCAACTCTTGCCCCACCTGCTCAAAACCCTGGAACAGCAACCCTGCTGGCTGCAACTCGACTCATTGGAATATCTGCTGTGTCAAAACGACCAGGGTGAGTTTCATTTTGCGGATGCTGCCTGGTTAGACTTCCTGGAGCAATTTCTTACCAGCACCTCTGCATCTCGCCTCATCCTCACCTCGCAAGCAGTGCCGACAGATTGGAGCGATCGCGCCTTTCGCCTCGACAACCTCTGGCAAGAATACGTTCTGCGCGGTTTAGATAAATCGCAGCGCATCGACCTGTTTCGGCACTATAGCGTGACCCCCCAAACCGATGCTGATAGAGATCATCTCTGTGCCATTTCTGACTACTTTGATGGGCATCCCCTGATTCTCAAAATGATTGCTGGAGATATTCAAAAGCGTCCTTTTAACGGCAATGTAGACAAATATTGGCGCGACTATTATCAACACCGCCAAACCCAAACCAATCTAAAATTGCACCAAAGCCAGGAAGAGCGGGCGCGGCAGTGGGTCAGACAAACCCTGGAGCAACTACCCGACCTGCCTCGCCAACTGCTGCAACGGGGTGCGGTGTTTCGGCGTGCCGTGCCAGAAAGCTTTTATCCCAACCTGTTGCCTGACATTCCTGATGCAGAGAGCAACGCCGCCCTGACGGTGCTCAAATCGTGCAATCTGGTCGAAGACACTGACCTGATCGACGGTGAACTGTGGATTCAACAACACAACCTGATTCGTGAGATTGCTTTTGCCCAACTCAAACCCAACACCACCACCTGGAAAGCGGCGGAACGCCAAGCGGCTCACCTCTGGCTCACGGCTTATACTCCTGCTCCCGATGCCCCTAATGTGGAAACAGTGCGCGGCTACCTGGAGGCATTTGACCACTACTGCGAAGTGAACGATTGGGATACGGCAAAAACAATCTTACTGGATCAGCAAATTGGACTTCGGCTTCAAACCTGGGGCAAGTTCCAGGAAATGCTAATTTGCCATCGCCGTTTAATCAGTCATTTACAAGCACAAGACGAGGTAACCTGCCAAAAAGGTCTTGGCAATGCCTACTTTTTTCTGAGTAATTACCCACAAGCCAAACTTCACTATCAACAAAGCCTAGATTTAGCAAAGGAAGTCGGTGATAAGCAAGGGCAATGGAAAGCTCTCAATAATTTGGGTAACATCTTTCAATCTTTAGGAGAATACACTGAAGCAATTAGTTTTCTTCAAGAAACACTTGCTTTAGCTCAGGAGATTGGCGATCGCCGGGGTGAGGGCAATGCCCTAGGCAATCTGGGGCTTGCCTACAACAGCCTGGGAAACTATGAGCGGGCGATCGACTTCCATCAGCAAGACCTGACCATTGCTCGTGAGATTGGCGATCGCCAGGGTAAAGGCATGACCTTGGGCAATTTGGGGCTTGCATACTACAGTCTGGGAAACTATGAGCAGGCGATTGATTACCATCAGCAATCCCTCACCATTGCGCGGGAAATTGGCGATCGCCAGGGTGAAGGACGAGCCCTGGGCAATCTGGGGCTTGCGTACTTCAGTCTGGGAAACTATGAGCGGGCGACCGACTTCCATCAGCAACACCTGACCATTGCGCGGGAACTGGGCGATCGTCGAGGTGAAGGCACTGCCCTGGGCAATCTGGGGAATACGTACTACAGTTTGGGAGACTATGAGCGGACGATCGACCTCTATCAACAACATCTGACCATTGCACGGGAAATTGGCGATCGCCAGGGTGAAGGCACTGCCCTCGGCAATCTGGGGCTTGCGTACCACAGTCTGAGAAACTATGAGCGGGCGATCGACCTCTATCAACAACATCTGACTAATGCGCGGGAAATTGGCGATCGCCAGGGTGAAGGCATTGCTCTCGTTAATATGGGTGCAACACAACTCAAACTAGAGCAGTATTCAGAATCCTTAGCGAATAACCAAGCAGCATTAAAAATCTTTCGGGAGATCGGCGATCGAGCTAACGAAGCTGAAGCTCTCAAAAATTTGGCAGAAGTCCATCAAGCGTTGGGTGAGATCAAGGTGCCGCGAGAGTATTGTCAGCAGGCGTTGGCGGTGGCGACAGAGTTGGGCATTCCCCTCAAAGCAGATTGTGAAAAGCTTCTAGAGGAGTTAGAACAAGAAGAAGGATAATTGAGCCATCTACTTCATAGGTCAGGAAAGCGGTGAGTGAACATTGTTTGGACAAAACACGCCGAGGAGCGACAGCAACAATGGCAGCAACGGTTAGACATCACAAGGGAAGAAGTAGAAACCGTTTTGATGAATCCTCAGCAAATTGTGGTCGAGAATGATGTCATAGTTGCTCATTCCCGGCGCGGCAATGGGCTGTTAAGAGTTGTGTTTGTTGAAATTAGCAACACGAAGCGAATTTTGACTTTGTACTGGACAAATCAAGTCAAACGATATTGGCAGGAGGAATCGGATGAACGTTAAATACGATGCAGAAGCAGACATTCTTATCTTTATCTTCCGCAATACGTTTCCAGTAAATGCGATTTCTGAGCCTGGAGGAGTGATTATCAGCTATGATGAAGCCGATGAACCTGTCAGCATTGAATTTCTCAACGCTTCTAAACGTCAGCTAGTGAATCCTCAAAATCTCAATCTAACGATCGCAACATAGTTGAAGAAAGTAATTTAAAGTCATTGGTTTTGAACGACTGAACTACACCCCTATCAATGCGGAAAATTTACACGTTGAGTTATTGAAGGTCTAACCCGCTTTATGGCGCAGGTAAAAGTTTTCTATGAACCAGAGACGGAATTGCTGACCGTATTCTGGCAATCTCCCCGCAAAGAGCAAATTAGCACGGAGCTTGGAGATGGAGTCATTCTGATTAAAGACTCGACGACTGGGGAGCCAATTGGTGTAGAGATTCTCTCATACCACCCAGGTGATAATCGTTTTGATGCCGTTAGCGTCGAACTGGGACAGTTAAGTTCTGCTCAGTAGGCGTTAGTGTTGACAACGGAGTTGGGCATTCCCCTCAAGGCGGAGTGTGAGACGTTGATGCGACAAATTAAGACAGAGGGTTTGTAGTCCGCGTAGGCGGACTTTGCCTCTATAGGCGCGGTTTCAATCGCCTGCCAAACAAATTGTTTCTATTACTATTACCTGGCGAATAAATTCGCGGCTACATGAACGAAGTCCGCCGTCGCGGACTGGGAAGAATAGAGGCATGAGGCAAAATTTTACGCAGTTGTATGTGCATCTCGTTTGGGCAACGTGGGATCGGTTGCCGCTGATTACTCCAGATATTCGAGAGCCGCTCTACAACGTAATGATTTATGAATGTCAGCAAATGGGATGCCATGTGATTGCGATCGGTGGCATTGAAGATCATGTACATTTGCTAGTCAGATTTCCTGCAACTGTAGCGATCGCCTCTCTCGTCAAACAAATCAAAGGCAGTTCCTCCCACTCCGTTGAACATCAGAGCAAGCCAGATAGTTTTTTCAAGTGGCAGGGCAGTTACGCAGCGTTTACGGTTAATTCACAAGATTTGAACTCTGTTGCCACTTACATTCAAAATCAGGCAGACCATCACCACAAACAAACGCACGTTTTATCGTGGGAACTTCCTTAACCTCAATTTTCCTAATCCGCGACAGCAGACTCCGCCCTGATAGCCGCGAATTCATTCGCCAAGTTAAATACAGGAACAAAACCGACCTGCGCCGATTCAGCAAATCCTGGGTTTCCGGCAG
>JANRJA010000239.1:0-6981 GCA_033764315.1 Oculatellaceae cyanobacterium bins.114 | reverse complement strand
TTTTGAGATGGGTTTGGTAGGATGGAGGCAATATATTCATTGGGATAGGTCTGCCTAAAAAACGACCTATCCTTTTTTACTAGATTTTGCTCAAATTGTTACCCGATCAGCCTTAGAGCTGTGTTTGTCACCCCGTCAGCTTGAAACCTAAATTGTCGCGATCGCAACGGATCAGAAGCCGGGGATCTAAGCCATCACAAGAGATTGACCTAACCCAAAATCTTACTCACTGAGATCGCCACATTTGAAAAAGACAGAGGAGTCACGTTTCCATCGGTTAACTCTTGTTGGAATTGGTATTGGTCATTGATTGGATCGCGAAACACGATCAGCTTGTTTTCCTTTAAGTTGACGACCCAATACTCTGTAATTCTGGCTCTGGCATAAACCTGGGTTTTTGTCTCTAAATCCTTAGCAAGACTGGTGTTTGAGTATTCGATCAGCCAAAAAATGTTTTCTGGATAGGGATGGTGTCTGTCATATTCCTCTTCTAGTCGCTGAACAATGGCTAAATCAGGTTCAGGCTCAGAGTTGTCAGACAGCGTAATGGGTTTGCTGGAGCGTACTTGTGCTTGATTGCTCAACAGTCGAATGAGGTATTCTCCCGCTCTAGTAGATTTGTTGGCGTGAGGCGATCCTTCTGGAGACATCTCTACAATTTCCCCATTAATTAGCTCGACATGACGACCCTCCAAAATGCCAGCATTAATCATCTGGTGATAATCTTCAACAGTCCATTTAGTTGTTGTTAGTGACATAGTAATTGTTGGAGAAATGGGTCTATCTTCCTACTAGTTTTACTCGGCTGAAGGGGGTCTGTCTGTAGGAATTGTGGATTTTAGATTTTGGATTTTGGATTTTGGATGCCGTACAGACGCGATTAATTGCCTCTCTTCCTTGCCCCTTTCTTTTTTCGTTCTTCTTTTTTCATTTTTTATTCCGGCTCGATCCCCAGGGCTTTTAATTGTGCGGCAAGGCGATCGCCCCGTTGCTTTTCCTGTTCGGCTCGTTGTCGTTCCTGTTCTGCCCGTTGCCGTTCTTGTTCGGCTTGCTCGTGTCCGGTTAGCAACAAGTTACCGTCCTGATCCCACCAGCGCAACCAGGGTAGCTCTAGTTTTTGATAGAGTCCCTGCCAGATGCCTAGCTCGACACCGACTTGGGGAATGGAATAGTGATGGCGATCGTTAGGAGAGAGTAATTCGTAATGGTCTTCGACGAAGTGATAGACTTCAACGCTGGCTTTTTTGACTTCATAAATGCCATAAAACGCCGGACGAATCACCTGCTCATAAATCCAAAACTTGCCTGTCCAGGGGGTGCGATCGCGTTCTTCAGAGCCATCTCCTGAGACAAACTCCAACACAATCAATGGTGCAATGTGCTCTTGCCATAACACGTAGGAGCGGCGTGCCTGCCCCTCTAAGCTAGGCGGTACATTGGGCACATAAAACCAGTCAGGAGCCTCTGCACCTCGTTCGGGGGGTTCCATGATGCGCCAATAAATCCCCGAATCTTGCCCAATGCAGTAGTAGCCGTCGGGATGCAGTCTTTGCAGAACAGGCTCGATGGAATCGGTCAGCAAAATGCTCTGGGGATGCTCCTGAAAGTTTTTCACAAAGGTGCCATCGGAGTCGGGCAATTGCGTGTGGTCAGGCAGTGCTGTTGAGGTGACAGGTGGAATGGAGGTCATGACAACACATGCAAGGTGGGTTGAGGTCTATTGTATAAGGGAAAAATAGAGGTCGGTAGTTTGACAAGCTCAAGAACCCAGTGAGGAGTAGGTTAAGTGAGTTTTAGGCTAATGGAGGAATTGTGGATTTTAGATTTTGGATTTTGGATTTTGGAGTGCGGTGTGTGAATGACACTTAATGCGATCGCCTCTCTCATGAATCTCTGCTCTGTGTTTCACCGAGAATCTTCCTGCCGAATGCTGCTCTCCCCATCCCCCCATCTCCCTACCTCCCTACCTCCCCATCTCCCCATCTCCCCATCTCCCCATCACTCTTTCCCTCTAGTCTCCAGCGGTAAGAAGATGGTCAATACCTCGCCCTGTTGGGGTTTTTGCCGGACGATGAGCTTGCCGCCCAAGGCTTGAAATAGATTTTTGGTGACGCTCAAATTGAGGCTCAAGCTGCCCGTCTCGGGTTGAAACATGAGGAGTTGACCGAGCGATTTTAGAGTCGGAGTAAAGGGTTGGTTTTTAGCTCCTGCCGAGTCGGAATTCCCTGAGCATCGGGGTTGTGACTGAAACTGCAACTTCAATTGGTGTCCTGCCAGCTTGACTCGCACCTGAATGTGGCTACCAGGGGGCAGACTATGAGTAATGCGATCGATTAATCCTGTCAACACCTGCTCTAGCATGGTGGGGTCAACCACCACCATCGGCAGCTTTTGTGGCACCACGACCTCCAGGGTGAGATCGCGCTGTTTGGCTTGCTCTTGCCAGCGGGGGACATTTTGCTGAAACACTTGCCCCAACGAAATGGCGGCTAATGGCGAAAGCGGAGATTTGACCGCAGCGGTTTCCAATTCGACAGCCCGAAAGATGAGATTAAAGCGATCGATTTGCACCGTGCATTCCTGGTCAATCAGTTGCAGTCGCTTTACGACATCGGGGCTGAGGTCTTTACGTTTCAACAACAACCGGGTCAACGTGCGAATGGTAGCCAAGGGAGTGCGGACTTCATGGGCGATCGCCTGCAACAACTCAGCATCAGGACTAGCTTTTACCTGGGTTAGGCGGTCTAGGCGTTCTTGATTGCGGTTGATCTCATCTTGCAATGCCACCACTGTTTCTGTTGTTGCCTCGTGCCACGCGATCGTAGAAACCGTTGGGTGCTCATGGGTTACATGGCGCATCACATCTCCCAGTGGCACATTTAACGGTGCGATTGGTGCAGGGATGTCATGACGAATTTTTTCTTTAATCCGTCCGTCGCAATCGTCTTCCCACTCATAGGGGTCAGGCAAATAGGCCAACATCAACTGACTAAATTGCATCACGGTTTCATAGGCAGGAGCAGCGGGTGCAAACTGTTGCATCAGGTCATTCAGTGTTTTGAGAAACTGAGAGCCATTTAACATCAGGCGCGATCGCAAACATTGCCATGCCTGCCACACCACATCTGGCGCAAACGAAAAGAGAAACGCAGGTTCACCATCTAGCCCTTCACCCAACACCATGACTAGCCCAAACGTGGGGGTCAACACCAAGCAAAACTGTTCGGCTGAGAGGGGGTCTTCGGGTAACAAAGGCAGAGTCGCCATCGACAAGTCTGGAACGATCGCTTGTTGATTGGCAGCGGGTAACAGTTGCAGTGGCATCCAGGCAGACGTCCGCAATGGGTCGGCAGCAAACGTCCAACTAGAAAATTGTGCTACCAGGTCGGGTTGCTCTAACACAGGTGCTGGCCCCGATAACACAATTCCTCGCAGGGTTTGAATCTGAGAGTCGGAGTTTTGAGAGCCAGAGTCTTGAGAGCCAGAGTCTTGGGGGCTGTGTTGCAATTGTTGCAGCAGCACATTAAGAGCGGCGATCGCCCCATACCACTCTCGCTCGGCTCTGACTTGTTGTTGTGTTGGTGAACCAACCCGACGCCCCTGAACGGTTCCGCTCAGGGCGATGACTTCACTCAGGGTTGGCAAATACCATTTATACACCTGACCCTTCCCTTAATCGCTGTGAATCAACAAACTCTACGAGGCAGTATATACACTGTATCGCGGCTATTAACTATGACGATACTAGGGATTGGCAAGGGGGGTGAGTCGTAGAACCGAACCAGGCGATCGCAATGTCCGTCTGGAGCGTTGATTGACATTTCCCAGCTTTGGGGAACTTTGAGCCGTTCGGCAGCCCAGAAGTCCCCCATTTTCTGGGGTTGGGGGGCAACATTAAAAGGTTTGGGGTTAACAAACAGTTGATATTGATGGGAATCGTTTGATCAAATGGCTGTGCCCTGACGCTATCTTTAACCAAACCAATTAGAAGCCGCGCATCCTGGGGCAGCTTCATGGGAAATATGGCGATCGCCCCAATCAGAGTCTTCTTGAAGAATGCGTTCAATTCCGGTATGAATCAACGCTTCAATCTGTAACTTTTCTGTAGTGGAGGTGCAGAGAGAAGCTGTATCGATGAATACTTCTTCAGAATCATCAACTACGGTGTAATGACCCGGAACTCGACTGAGAACATAGGAAATCAACCGTTGGCGCATCTCTGGAACAGAGAAGGTTTGTTGATAGGGGTGGTAAGGATAAGAATCTAAGGCATCTTCGATCTCTTTAATCACGACCGATAGGGCTAAATTAACAATTGTTTTAGTCATTTTAAAACTCCGATCTTCAAACTCAAAACGGCTCAACTTTAAGGCAAACAATTGGGTTGGCTCATCAATTCACTGATCCATTGAAGGCATTTATAGAAATGCTCGATAGAGACAGATTGAAGGGATGATTAACAATCCTTGTTTTTAAGTTCGAGTACTTTTTGGGACTGATTGATAACCAAAGGTTTTGATCCTCCTAAAATTCTCTTTTAAAGAGGAAATATCAGCCTTTTGTTTAGGTTTCCCCCGTTTTAAGAGCGGTAGGGAGATCCAGCAAGATTGAATGGCTCAAGTTCAATACTTGTTCAATACTTACTGTAACCCCGTGTGCGACTTTCCCCAGATCCCCGGTTGCTGTGACGCAAATCAGACTCTTTTGAGGATGCTGAACGAGCAACCGGGGATCTAAACCTCTGAAAGGTTTGATTTAGTTACTTCAGAATGAACTAAGTTTTTGCTAGTTGGTTAGGCAGTCTACAGAGTGAAGAGGAAATAGAGCCAACCTTGATTGGGCTGGGTTGGGTTAAGAAATTTCTATTCAACAGAGGCTTTTCTTGAAGAAGAGTAGGCTTCTATTCAATGGATTCTTAGACCTTGAATTGAATTTTCTGCGGGGATATGCCGTCAGAATTCCTACTGAAATTATGACTTTTTTGTGAAAAGATTAATAGGATTTATTATGAAAATTTACTTGTGCTTTTCATAACTTTACAGCTTAAGCTGCACTTGTTTTTAGTGATCGACAAATATGAGTTAATTGATCCCTGATCTGAAGCGGCGATCGCCTTAGTCTTAACTGCTTCAACAATCAGATATTGCATCAAGATTGGTTCTACAACGATTTTCATAATGCATTAGGAAATGAGTTGATCACAGGTTAGTTTCTGACAGTTTGCCCTGTAAATCTCCTCATTTGTCTTTCACGAATGTCAGTTGGGGATAAGAACTTTGGCGGTTAAACCCTTCGTCTGGATAACGCAGATTCATGTGCCAGATGCTTAACCCAAACTGGCGTTAACCAGAACCAATGGCTACTTGACCAATGACCCATTCTATCGAGCAGATTGCCACCCAAATGGTAAGGTTGCAGTTGTAATGTCTGCCTCACGCAAATCGGCTCTTTCGATCACAGTGTGCGTTAAATCAGCCCGTTGCAAATTGGCTCCATTTAAATTAGCACCCGTCAAATCGGCTCCATCTAAATTGACGTCAGCTAAATTTGCCCCAATCAGGTCTGCCTCTGTCAAATTGGCTCCCTTTAAATTGGCACCGCTCAGATCTGCCCCAATTAAATTCACGCCTGTCAAATTGGCACCTGTCAAATCGGCTCCACACAGATCAGCCAAACTGAGAATGGCTTTGACCAAATTGGCATCAGTCAGATTTGTCTCTTTAAAGTTGGCGAGATTGAGGTTGGCTTCGGTCAGGTTGGCTTGGCTAAAGTTAGCTCTAGTGAGGTTAGTCCACCGCAAACTGGCACCCGTCAGGTCAGCTTGATGCAAATTAGCCCCCGTTAGATTGGCAAGATTGAGCCGAGCACCTCGCAGATTTGCCTCGCTTAAATCTGCCCCACTCAAGTCTGCCTCACTAAAATTGGCTTCACGCAGGTGCGCTAACCAGAGGACCGCTTTTTTGAGATTGGCTCTACTGAGGTCAGCTTCGACCAAAATAGCTTCACTTAAAATTGCCTCAATTAGGTATGCTTCACTGAGGTTGGCTTCGCTCAAATCAGCTTCACTCAGGTATGCCTCTGTGAGGTTGGCCTTTGACAGATTGGCTTCAATCAGGTTGGCTTCAAACAGGATAGCTTTTCTTAAGTCAGCCCCTTTTAACTCAGTTTTGTTGAAGTTAACCCCACTTAAATCAACATCATTGAGATTGATTCGTTGCAGATCGATCGCGCTCAAATCAACACCACTCAAATCTTTTTGAATGGGATGGGTGCGATGCCATTCATTCCATGAACTCACGCCTTGTTTGAGCAAAGCCAGTTGTTCCTGATTTGCCATACTGTTTTATCCTGAATTACCCATCAATGCTTCTAAGAGTATTCCCGCCAATTCCTGTTAATCCGGAAATTCACTTCACGAAATGCAATACAACTCCGTCTGATTAACCCCGTCTGATTAATACCGAACGCTGCCAGCGGGTAAATTTCTAAACTCTTCAAGGTTTTGAACGGCTCTGTACCAATCGAGGGGTCGATTAGGAATGGCTGAACTGGTCGGTTGAGTGACTCGAATGGTGCCTTCACAATTGGGAAAGTTAGTTAACTCGGCTTGAGCCGCCCGCAGATCTTCCAGTTGTGCGCGAAATTGCAGCAGTTCTTGGCGATATTCACCAGAGATACCAGGTGAGCCGATCAGAGGGGCGATCGCCCGCAGAGCTTGATTCCAATCATTCTGACAAACCGCTGCCTGTAAATCAGTTTGCATTGCACTCAAATTGACGGTCTGAGCCTGAGTTGGTTGTGTCATGCTGAGGAGCGACAGCCAAAGCAGACCTGAAAGAACAATGTGCGATCGCCTGAAGTGAGCCATAGCTAAAACTTGCATTCAACGAAATACTTTTATCTTTTCCACGAGCGATCGGGTAGATCCGGGAGGTGGAGTGAATAGACGCGAATAAACGCGTCTCGTCACTCCACCCGTCG
>JANRJA010000238.1:0-6752 GCA_033764315.1 Oculatellaceae cyanobacterium bins.114 | reverse complement strand
TTTTGAGATGGGTTTGGTAGGATGGAGGCAATATATTCATTGGGATAGGTCTGCCTAAAAAACGACCTATCCTTTTTTACTAGATTTTGCTCAAATTGTTACCCGATCAGCCTTAGAGCTGTGTTTGTCACCCCGTCAGGGGTTTGTCGTTAGATGCCAATCGAATTGAGGATATTACCCCGTTGCGATCGCTGACTCGCCTGGAAGTGTTGTCTCTCAACAATCGTTGGCAAATTGGTAATAACGAGATTCAAGGGGAGAACTATGTCACCGATCTGAGTCCATTGCGATCGCTAACTCGGTTATCAGAGCTTTATCTAGATGGCAATGGAGTTGAAGATCTCAGCCCTTTAGCATCACTAACAACCCTGACTCAATTGCGGCTGAGTCGAAATCAAGTGCAGGACATTCGTCCACTGGCATCATTACCAATCCTGACGGTCTTAGATTTGGATGCCAATCAAGTACAAGATTTTAGCCCACTGGCATCACTCAACAATCTCAGAGAGTTGCGAGCTAGCCTCAATCAACTGAATGATCTAAAGAGACTTCCTGTCATGCCCCAGTTAGCCATTCTCTGGCTCCACGGTAACGGCATTCAAGATGTCAGCCGATTAGCTTTATTCACAGGATTATCTGATTTAATGCTGAGTGCTAATCAGATTCAAGATGTCCATCCTCTTACATCTTTGTCTGAGTTGAGAGTGTTAGATCTTACTAATAACCAAGTCAGCGACCTCCGCCCGCTTGCCTCGCTCAACAATCTGGAATCACTGGGGTTACTAGACAATGGCATTCGCGATATCAGTCCACTTGCCTCGCTAACAAATCTCAGAGAACTCTCGTTGGGGTTTAACCAGATCAGCAGCATTGATTCGTTAGCTTCATTGACTGAGCTGAGGCGATTAGTTTTAGTTAGTAATCAAATCCAAGATATTCGTTCTTTGTCATCGCTCACCCAGCTACGAGAGTTGTATTTAAATGAAAACAACATTACAGATGTTCGTCCATTAATGCCACTGGTTAATCTAACGCTCTTAAGCTTGAGCCTTAATCAAATTACAGACGTGCGATCGCTGATCTATCTCACAGCTTTAAAAGAACTAGATCTAAGTAATAATCAAATTTCAGATGTTAGATTTCTGACAGCGTTACCTGATTTAGAACAGCTGAACTTGATGAGTAATCCAATCGCGCCAACCTGTCCCCTACATCCTGAATCAATCTGTCAATTCTAAGTACAACTCGTCGTAAATAGGGGTGGGAATTTGGGGTGCAGGGGTTTTATTTCCGAACCCTATTTGTGAAAAGCAGTACTAAGTAAGCCGGGTTAAAAATTGAGATGGGTTCTAACAGACTGGTTTCATGAGAGTTTAGATTTGATGATTGTGGTGCATTTAGCACTCTTCAGACGAATAATACAGATTTTCAGCCATAGTGCCTCTCATGAAACTGCGCAACGATCTCAATTTCTATAGTGCTAACGCCAGTCAATGGTGGAATGCTTCAGCTAAGATTTATACGTTGAATCGCCTCAATCCACCCCGCTTTGTTTATTTCGATCGCCACATTCCTCAATGGCAAGGGCTAAAAGTACTAGATATCGGCTGTGGAGGGGGTTACTCCTGTGAGTTTTTGGCACACCGGGGGGCGATCGCCTCTGGGATTGACCAATCCAAAGCGTGCATCATTGCTGCCCAAGCTCATGCCAATGCCAATCAACTGGTCATCGACTATCAACATGGTTGCGCTGAATCTTTACCCTATGGCGATCGCTCCTTTGATGTTGTTGTCTGTGTTGATGTCTTAGAACATGTGGTTGATGTCTGGCAAACCCTTCGAGAAATCTATCGGGTATTAAAACCGGGTGGAATCTTTTGTTTTGACACCCTAAATCGCACCTTCAAATCCAAATTCATCATGATCTGGTTGCTAGAGGAGTTATTACAGGAGATTCCTCGCGGCATTCATGACTGGGATAAGTTTATTCAACCTGAGGAGTTGACAGAGTGGATGCAGGCGATCGGTTTCAGCAAAATTGAGATCAAAGGGTTTAATATTTTTGGCACAACTGTTTTAGAGAATATTGCTGCTTATCAACACTATCGACAAACAGGTGGTTTTAGAGTTCAGATTAACGGGGATGTATCGCTGATGTATATTGGCACGGCTCAAAAGCCAGATTAGGAGACCCTGACAGATGATCCAATGGAATGTGGGGACTTCGCTCTGGGTTAGGGATTTCGCCCTGCACTCCGTCTTATACCAATTCAATATGAAGCTTGACAAATATCTAGCTGGTTGAAGAAGGCTCTTCTTAGTGTAGTCTCTAGGATAGTGACCAATCTATCCTTTGTGACGACTGCCACTCTCCCATGAGTTATTTTGCGTTCCATTTCATCTTCATCTTTCCACCGATTCTGTGGCTCTTATGGCTACAAAAGAGTCCTTTGGCAGGCATTGGTGGATGGAGAGCACGATTCGGCATTCCTCTGCTGGCACTGGTGGCATTTGTCTACACCACCCCGTGGGACAACTACCTGGTTTGGCACGACGTTTGGGGCTATGGTAGCGATCGCGTTGTAGGCACGATTGGCTATGTTCCCATTGAGGAGTATTTGTTCTTTGT
Source organism: Oculatellaceae cyanobacterium bins.114 (assembly GCA_033764315.1). Taxonomy (GTDB): domain Bacteria; phylum Cyanobacteriota; class Cyanobacteriia; order Elainellales; family Elainellaceae; genus FACHB-1407. Next base: position 4,123 of record JANRJA010000238.1, on the reverse strand, counting down.
CCTTCAGTGTGTGTTGACTGGTTTATGGCTCTATTGGTTACTCAAACGTACGCCTGAAGTTCCCCAATCTATCGCTCCAAGTGGGTTTAGGATCGGCCTTCCAGCCTTAGGAGTGGGTATTAGTGCAGCTGGGTTTCTCATGTTGCGATCGCCCTCAACGTTATATCTGGGGTTGGTTTTGGCGTGGGCAGTGCCAATTGTGACCTTGCAATGGGCGATCGGGGCAGGAGTCTTGTGGAGAATGCGGCGCATTTGGCTGCTTAGCACTTTGCCTCCCACGGTCTATTTATGGGTTGCTGACCGAGTTGCGATCGGCAATGAAATTTGGCACATTTCTGAAACTTATACCACTGGAATACAAATCTTGGGTCTGCCGATCGAAGAAGCCACTTTTTTTCTCGTGACAAACCTGTTGATCACTCAAGGGTTGTTGCTGTTTCTGTTGCTCGAAATTCCTCAAGTCATGACTCAATGGGTCGCTAACGTTGGCAAAACAACTGGCTCATCATCAATTGAGAGCAGAAATTAAATCAGATCGATTTGGTCTTGAGCGGTAAATCCAGCTTCTCGATCAACCCAATACTCATATTCAATACCATCAATCTGCGTCATTTGCAGATCGATACTGGCTCGATTATTGGCGATCGCTGCATGACACAATGCAGAAGTTAATCATCGTTGAAATTTCATCTATTCCTTGTGCCAACCCACTCTTTAAGTCAGAGCCACGGCTCCAAGCTTAATTCTCCAAAAGATGTAATTTTGCTCTTACAATTGGGTAACTTAAAGCTATCACTTGAGCAATTTCACCTGCAATTAATGGTCAATGAGATGAGTAACCTCTCTCTGCTGGCGGAATTCGGTGATTGCAGCACTAAGCTTATGAGTACGAGTTGATCCAGGGTGAGCGTAATACAGCAGTAATCTGTTTGTCACACAACTGTCATCATTGCTAATCACAATAGATCTATTGCCTTTTATTAGGGTTGAGCGTGTAACCAAGATGATTCGTTCTACTTTGTTTGATCACGTTGTCTCACAAGTCGCCCCACAGGTTGTTTTAGTCGCTGGTGCGATCGCTAGCAGTCTTGTGATAGCTTCTGCTTCTGCGCTTCCTGCCTCTGAACTGTCAGTGCCATCCGCTATAACGCCATCCCCTGCAATGCAATTGTCTGATGCTCGCATCAGTACGGCGGATGTTGCAGAGCCAGATGTTGCTGAAAATCGGTTTATGGTTCTTGCGATCGCTCTAGGTGGATGTGTTGGGGTGTGCTTAGTGGTCAATGCCTTGGTGGGGCAGAAACAGTCTTGGTTTTCCCAAAAACCTACAGGTGTTCAAGGGCGATCGCAGTCGTCATCCAACACGCCCAACTGGAATCAAGCAAATCCTTCATTGCAACGCAAACTGATGCGCTTGCTGCATGGCGATCAGGCTGCTGCTCAACGGCTGTTTAAGTTGGCTACCCTCAAATATCCCGGTGAAAACGCCAACTGGTATATCGAAAAAGTGATCTATGATTTAGAGCGCGATCGCCGTGGTATCTGATGCCTGTAGAACAAAAATTTAACCATCCTGCTGCTTTGAGATAGCTATGAATATTGCAATAGCTAAAGGATAATTTAAGTTTTCTAAAGTTCATTGACATCATTTTTAAATTCAGATATTACTATAAACATCGATTAAATGCTCTATGCCGATATAGCTATAGAATACATTCCGTAGCTTATCCTTGGTTAGCAAAACTCCTGCTAAAAAAACGTTATGAGAATGCATTGTTAGAACACGTTGCTAGAAAGCATAGGTCAGTTAGATTCTTCCCTTCCCAATTAACTGGCGAGTCTTCTATCAACTCACCTAAATCAAATAGATAACAGCCTATTTGGGACTAATCCCTTTTGTGACAGCCAGCACTTTAAAGTAAAGTGCTTTCAACTTCATCTTTCAGTTGTAACTATCAACCTATATTCTTCCCAATTAGCTGACACTATTTGTGAAGTTTGCATACAGTACCTTTGAAGTTGATGAGGTACAAGAAACCGGGAGGCAGGAGTGGAACCCCTCTTGTAACTCTTTTTACATCTACCCAGACCATTAACTCGTACTAATTTGCTATCAAACTGAGTAAATCAAGCTCTTGTAAGAGAAGGGCTTAAACTCCCTGTTTTAGTTAGCACTTTAAAGAAGTAATATCCCATTAATTCTACAAAGTATTGATAGCCGTATCAGACGTTTTGAGTTGAAGCCATCAATTTAATCAGGGTTCTACTCCATGCGGCACCGCTGACTAAGCAACAAATACGTTGCAATAAGTACGAGTGTAACTGAATAGAAAAAAACCGTAGTTGGGTTGAAGAAACCCAACATAAGCATGGGTTAGCAGTAGCATAACCCATCCTGAAAATCATTAGACCCACTTACTAAACCATTTTAGTAGAGTGCTGCGTCTACTTCCTTTTATGACCTGGTTTTCATTAATTTCAACAAGGAGATTCACATTATGTCTACTATTAATTTGGGTACTCTGGCTGTCGATCGAACCATTCCCCCTCCATCGTTAGGTGGCAGAATCACGAATTCCAATCGCAATGACGTTTATCAATTTGAGCTACAGGAGGCAATGTCATTTAACCTCGATCTCTCTCAAATTGCTTCAGGGAGTAACTTAAATGTTGCTTTGGGTCTCGATAGAAACCAAAACAATCGGATTGATGCGGGTGAAGAAGTCGTGAGATCTAGCAACAGCGGCAATCAAAACGAAGTCATTAACGTCAGGTCTTTGGAAGCAGGTCACTACCTTATTAACATCAATCGGTCGAGTGGCAGTGACAGTAATTACTTACTCAGGCTCTCTACTACAGGTCGAGGAAACGGGAGCGTGGGTATTAGTAACTTATTAGCCCAACAAGAAGATTTTGGCACGTTGAGAAACACCAACGTTAACCGCCGGGATTATCATGTGGATGATAAAGACACAGCAGATGTGTTCAAATTTACCCTGGACAACACCAGCAATGTCAGAGTGTTGCTGACGGGGTTGACCGAAGATGCTGATGTTCGCTTGATTCGCGATCGCAATAACAACCGCATTATTGATGCTACCGAATTCAACGGTCAACCCAACGGAGAGATCTTGGGGGTTGGATACGCTGGTGGAACTTCTGATGATCAAATTAGCATGAGACTCGGTCGTGGTACTTACTTTGTGCAAGTGTTCCAGTTTGCAGAGGGTCGTATTGACTATGACTTGAGCGTTCAAGTAAGACCTGCCTAAGGTCAAAAAGGGTGCAGAAGTTTGTTAGGTCTAAGTCTGTATGTTCAGCAGTAAAGACCCACTCATCAAGCTCTGCACCCTCTCTAACATCACACCTTTGCTAACATCTCAGGGAGGTTTAGGTATGGTTGTTGCATTAGACATGGCTGCTACATCTATGTTTAGAGAACGCACAATTACGATCACTGATATTGCAGTTGGCAATGTTAATACTGAGAATATTATTTCTTTATTAGATGCCTATGGATTGCTAATTCCTTTCCTGCGAGAAGTAATTACGGATCGAGCCGTTCAATCAATTGAGTGCAATTCCATAGAGTTGGCAGATGCTGAGCAACAATTTTGTGAGCAATGTCAGATTACTGATGAGAGTAGCCGACAAACCTGGCTCACAGAACATTTTTTGACAGAAGATCAATTAATGAGTCGCCTGAGACGCGAAGTTAAAATTGAAAAATTTAAACGCATCAAATGGAGAAGGAAACTAGAAAGTTATTTCTTACAACGAAAAGATCAGTTAGATCAAGTTATTTATTCATTAATTCGCACAAAAGATTTAGGGATTGCTGAAGAACTATTTTTTCGTCTAGAGGCAGGAGAACAATCGTTTTCAGAATTAGCTTCTCGCTATTCTCAGGGACCAGAAGCCCAGACAGGAGGAATTGTGGGTCCCGTATCCTTAGAAAAACATCATCCTAGCTTTGCCCATGTATTAAGAGCCTATCCGAAAACCTGAATTGCCCTTATAGCAATACATGCAAAAGCAAGGTGGATCATCGCTAGATAGTTTTGTGGTTTCTTCTCCCAACGAATTAATAACCGTCGAAAGCGGTTCATCCATGAGTGTGTTC
>JANRJA010000237.1:0-37618 GCA_033764315.1 Oculatellaceae cyanobacterium bins.114 | reverse complement strand
CCTCACAAGCGCAATGCCTTTCGCCCCAAAACCATTGTTGAACTCTACGATGCATTCACAAATGCCAGAGAAGACACTCGCATTGGCGTAGTCTTGTTAACGGGTGCAGGGCCTCATACCGATGGCAAATATGCCTTTTGTGCCGGAGGTGATCAGAGCGTTCGCGGTCAAGCAGGCTATGTGGATGAAAGTGGGGTACCTCGGCTCAATGTATTGGATTTACAGCGATTGATTCGCTCGATGCCCAAGGTGGTGATTGCACTCGTCGCTGGGTATGCGATCGGGGGTGGACATGTGTTGCACATTGTTTGTGATTTGACGATCGCCGCTGATAACGCCATCTTTGGGCAAACGGGCCCCAAAGTGGGCAGTTTTGATGGAGGCTTTGGGGCTAGCTATCTTGCTCGCATTGTGGGACAAAAAAAGGCGAGAGAGATCTGGTATCTCTGTCGCCAATATGATGCTCAACAAGCATTAGAGATGGGGTTAGTCAACTGCGTTGTGCCGATTGACCAACTCGAAGCCGAGGGCATTCAATGGGCGACCGAGATTTTAGACAAAAGCCCGATCGCCATTCGCTGTCTTAAGTCGGCGTTTAATGCTGATTGTGATGGTCAAGCCGGATTGCAAGAACTCGCAGGCAACGCCACACTGCTCTATTACATGACTGAAGAGGGAGCCGAAGGCAAACAAGCCTTCTTAGAAAAACGCAAACCCGACTTTCGGCAATATCCGTGGCTTCCTTGAGGAAAGGACAAAGGATAAAGGATCAAAAGACAGATCTTCGGTTTCTCCTTAAAGCGTTTACCTTTGTTTCAATAGTCACATTAGAAGCCGGGGATCTAGCGGTTCAGCCTTGAGCTTGACTGGCTTAATCAATGTCGATCGAGGTGGGGCCAGAGCCCGATGTTGTCGATGTTGGCAGGGTTGAGGCTTTGCGGTAATCGGTATAGAGGCGATCGCGCCAGCTAAAGAATGGCTCAAACACGCCGACATCAGCGATGCCAGGAGTGCCTTTACCCTTTAAGCCAGATGGCAAGTCTAAATAGGGGCCTTCAGGAAACTTGACATACATTGTCAAGGCGGCCACTGCAAAATCTGCCAGGGTGGGATGATCAGTGACCAGATAGGGTTGTTGCTCTAGAATGAAGCACAACGCAGCAAGGTCATGTTTCATTACATCTTGAGCAGCTTTGGTAGGGTCAGGAAGCCCAATTCCTAAACCATTTAAGAGGTCGCTAGGAAAGGCTCCTATTAGATTTTTGACAAAATCAGGTGTACTGCTCGGCAAAACTGATGTGCGGAGGTCAGCGTTACGACCGATCGCACTCAACAAACACTGACGTGCACTTAGCCCAATCGACTCATCTGCCCACTGCTCAATAATCAGGGTTAACCCTCGTAGCTTGGGATCGGCTGGAATAACCGGCTTATCTGGATAAGTCTTGTCTAAATATTCGGCGATCGCTGTTGAGTCAGCAATCACCTCAGTGCCGTCTTTCAACACAGGCACTTGCCGCTGTCCTGACATGCGATATATATCTAACTGGCCAATGCCGGGGGTGACTTCAATCTTGCGATAGGGCAGTTCCTTGTAATCCAAAATAAACCGCACCTTTTCGCAATAGTGTGACAGTTCAAATTGATATAACTCCAACATGATGACCTCATTTGTGTGGATCAGCGATTTGCAAGTAGGCAATACAAAGCTTCGCTACTTGAACAATAGCCAACTCTGGTTAAATTTCATCTGTCTAGAAGGATGTCTAGGCAGTATTTTTTGGATTGCTGATCAGATGTATGAATTCTGTCAGGGTGTTTTGTCTGCTGTATCTTGCTTAAACCTGCCCTATGATCGCTGATAACGCAGGGCTTCAACGGATTGGGCTGTGAGAAATAACCCTAAAACAACATAGCTCAAGAGCAATGCGACGCTGCCTGTGTCTAGAACACCTTGTACCAGGTTGGTGTAGTGCTTGAGTAACGAGAGGTGAGCGAGTGCTTCACCAATGGGGCCGCTGATGGCATTGGAAACGACATCGACGATCCACAAAAACAGCATTAATCCAAAGGTTAAGATCGCCGCCAAGATGGTGCTATCTGTCAAAGACGATAAAAACATTCCCAGCGATAAGACAGCGGCTGCCATCAAAATCAAGCCAGCATGCCCTAATAACATCACCGTCATTTGAATGGGAGGATCAGAGGCTGTCAGCGCAATCGTCTCATAGACCATTAAGGGAATCACCATCGTGGCGAAGAAGGTGAGCACTCCCAATAACTTGCCCACGGCCACAACCCAATTAGTAACGGGTGATGTGGCGAGGAGTTCCAGGGTGCCGCGCTTACGTTCTTCGGAATACAACCCCATCGACAGCATCGGTAACAAGAACAATGAAAATGAGCCAATGACTCCCAGATAAACACTTAAAAACTGATAGGGCACATCGATTGGAGGATCGGTCACACCTAATTGATCACGGGTAGCAACTTGGGCAATGACGCCATCTGGCCCTAATAAAATGGCAACAAAAAAGAAGCCACTCAAGAGCCAAAACACCCCTGCAATGACATAGGCAAAGGGTGAAGCAAAATAGCTTTGTAGTTCTTTGCGATAAATTGCCAGGATGTTTCCCAGAATGACTTTCATCTATGCTGCCTCTCCATTGGAGTCTGGTTGATCTTCGTCAAGTGTCAATTCTGAAGGCGCGATCGCCTCAGTTTCCACTTTTTCTTCGGTTGTCAATTGCAAAAAGACATCTTCTAAGCTGACCTGGGTGCGGCGCATCTCATATAAGCCCAGTCCTGCCCCGACGACGATCGCCGCAATCTCTCGACCGGGATCAACTCCAGGTGACAACTCCAACATAATTTTGTGACGGTTAGGGAAGTCGTGATTTTCAGCGACTGGAGTTGTTTTTAGAGATTGCATGCCAGACAAATTGTGCAATCGGTCTTGCACAGCATCAAACTCACCCTCGACCTCTAGCTCATAGCGCAACCCTCCTGCCAATTGAGCCACCAACTGATCTGGGGTATTGGTGGCTACAACCTGACCCCGGTTAATGATAGCTACCCGGTTGCAGGTCATGCTGACCTCCGGCAAAATATGGGTCGAGAGAATAATGGTGTGATCGCCTGCCAAGCTTTTGATCAGGTTGCGAACATCAATAATTTGACGGGGATCAAGCCCTACAGTGGGTTCATCCAAAATAATCGCAGGGGGATCATGCACGATCGCCTGAGCAATGCCCACTCGTTGGCGAAATCCTTTAGATAGCTTGCGAATCAGCACATGCCGCTTTTCAAGCAAGTTACAGCGTGATAACGCCGATTGCACTCGGTTGGTGCGATCGCCCGCGGCAACTCCTTTGATGCGAGACACAAAATATAAAAAGCCCTCGACGGTCATTTCTGGATACAGAGGAGGTGTCTCTGGCAGATAGCCGATGCGCTGTCGCACCGCCATCGAATTTTCATGCACATCAAATCCAGCAATTCGGGCAGTGCCCTGAGTGGCAGGTAAATAACCCGTTAAGATGCGCATAGTGGTTGTTTTTCCGGCTCCATTAGGGCCTAAAAAGCCCATAATTTCACCTTTTTCCACTGAGAAATTAACATCCTCAATGGCAGCGGTAGAACCGTAAACTTTGCTGAGGTGCTCGACTTCAATCATGATTTTGGTTCCTCAACATCCCTTCAATCACATGAAGATAACGCATAGCCACCATAGCACAGAGTGAGGACAGGTGAGGAGTCAGGGACAGACAGGATGAATCGGGTCTCTTTACCCCATCTCCCCCACTTGGGTACTTGACGTTCCTTTGCTATCCTTGATACGGTTGTTAACAAGTTAGTCATCACAAAAACCGCGAAGCTTGTCGCAAGATTTATGCGTTGCTCCACGTCCTATTTTTATTTTTGGTTTAGACAGGTTCACCAGGGGTGAGTCCAGATTGTCATGGAACCTCAGGTGAACCGCAGAACAAACTCTGCGGTTTTTGTTTTATGTAGCTTCGTTTTCAAGACGTAACTTTCAGGATATGACCATGCTCACCCAATTCCAGTTCAGCTTTAGCTTTTACTTTTTTTGGACCAGGAACCACTCCGGGTGACTTAGTCATGCATTCTCGTAGAGAACCCGGAACCTAAAAGGAACCGGGTTTTTTAATGCCTCACCTCTTGCCTATTTCGTTTTCCTCGTACACCGTCTACAACTCAATTTCATAAGGAGATTCTTGTGCAAAAGGCTAAACTCGCTCTCAAAACTGATTCCGTTCAAACAACCGTGATTCGTCTGTCTGATCAGGTGACAGTGGGAGGCGAAAACCTCTTAATTGTGGGCGGACCTTGCTCTGTTGAGAGCCAAGCTCAAATGGAAGCCGTTGCCAGTCAATTGACTCATGCTCCAGTTCAAGCATTACGAGGGGGAGTCTATAAACCCCGCACCTCTCCCTATGACTTTCAAGGCATGGGGTTAGAGGGATTACAAATTCTCAGCTCGATTCGCAAGCAATATGATATGCCTGTCATCACTGAGGTAATGGCAATTTCCCAAATTGATGAAATCGTGACTCATGCTGATGTATTGCAGGTCGGTAGCCGCAACATGCAAAACTTTGACCTGTTAAAAGCACTGGGTCAGGTGAATAAGCCCATCGTGCTCAAGCGCGGACTCGCTGCCACAGTTGAAGAGTTTGTTATGGCAGCGGAATACATTCTTAGCCACGGTAACCCCAACGTGATTCTCTGTGAACGGGGCATTCGCAGTTTCGACACCTACACTCGCAACGTGTTGGATTTGGGAGCCGTAGTCGCACTGAAGCAAATCACTCATCTGCCTGTCATTGTTGATCCTAGTCATGCTGCTGGCAAGCGAGAACTGGTAGCTGATTTGGCAAGAGCCGCGATCGCCTGTGGTGCTGATGGAGTCATGGTGGAGTGTCACCCCGAACCGGAAAAGTCGGTGTCTGATGCGCGTCAGGCTCTCTCTCTCGACGAAATGGTGAGTTTAGTGCGGAGTTTGCGGGCGATCGCAGCTGCCGTTGGGCGATCGATCCCTGTCGGAGCCGGGACTACACCCCGACTTTCGTTGGTTTAAAGCCTAGTTCCCCGGAAGCTTCAAACTTCCGGGGAACTTAATTCTGATTTAGTGCTCTACCACCAACGGAGTTCTAAATAACCACGAGGGGGAATCTTTTGTTCCGCTTCAGCCCGCCATTCCACTAGCTTGTAGGTGCGAAAGACGTGATCCCACCAATCGACCGCTAAACCAAAATTGTGATGCCACATGCCATAGCGATGGTGGACGTAGTGAACGGGCATCTTCATCCAAAAACACTTGATCGGGTTCTCGTGTTGAAGTTGGTGAGCATAGGCAGAAAAAGCAGCAAACACCAATGCACCGCTGAGCCAACCAATCCCCGCTTCAACTGAAAACAAAAATGGGATAAACATGGCGATCGCACTGCCCTTGACATAGTCGCGAAATTCCCACACTACCCCTTGTCCTTCGTTACGGCGATGGTGATCGCGATGACGCTCACCGACTTTGGGCGACGCATGCATCAAACGATGGATCCAATACTCCACAAAACTGGCAAATATAAAAGCACCAACGAAAAAGGCAATCCCGACCATCATCACTTCATGTCTCCTGACCACACCACATTAAAAATACCACCATGTTCTAGTTTGACAGATGGGCAAGGAGTAGAGCAATTAGGGGAAATTAGAGGCATTGGCAGAAATATTGGTAGAAACGTTGTAGAAACGCGATTAATCGCGTTTCTACCAATACCAATGCCCCAATCAACCCCCCAATCGCGTTTCTACCAATGCCCCAATTAACTCCCCAATTACGTTTCTACCAATGCCCCAATCAAACTCCCAATCGCGTTTCTACCATTCCCTAAAACTTTGCTGCAACTACTGCGCTGCCAATTGAGGAGTCGCTTCCTGTTTAGCAGACTCTGATCCCGAAGTACCCAGTTGAATCAATTCGACTTTGTAGCCATCTGGGTCTTCTACAAAAGCAATGACAGTCGAGCCGTGCTTCATCGGGCCGGGTTCACGTACAACCTTGCCACCCAGATTTTTAATGGTTTCGCAGGTAGCATAAATGTCATCTACACCCAGTGCAATGTGACCATAGGCGTTGCCCAAGTCATACTGCTCGGTGCCCCAGTTGTAGGTCAACTCCAACACCGTGTGGTCAGACTCGTCACCATATCCTACGAATGCCAGAGTAAATTCTCCACCGGGATAGTCTTTTTGGCGCAACAGTTTCATGCCCAGCAGATCGCAGTAAAATTTCAACGATTTTTCTAAGTTGCCGACTCGCAACATGGTGTGTAGCATTCGCATAATGGCTTTCCTCAACGCTTTCTTTTTATTGTGCAGCATCACCAGAATTCCGGTTAGGTGTCGTCGCAATGGCTGTCAGTGGAGTTGCTAATTGGAGCGGCTAGATGATGAAATAATGAGATTCCGAAGAATGGCATCCTCTCCCCATTCTCCTAAATGCAAATCCAGCGTATTCTAAGCGAGTGGGTTGATTGTCTAGCTAGAGCAGGGCAGGGAGTGAAATTATGGACTTAATTGACACTAGTATTAGCAAGATTCTGGCACGAGAGATTTTGGACTCACGGGGTCGTCCCACCATTGAGGCAGAGGTACATCTAGAAAATGGGGCGATCGGGTTAGCCCAGGTGCCGAGTGGTGCTTCGACGGGTAGTTTTGAGGCGCATGAGCTGAGAGACGGTGATCCTACCCGTTATGGTGGCAAAGGTGTGCTCAAAGCGGTGGTCAATGTTGAAGAAAAGATTACCTCTAAGCTTTTAGGGTTTGATGCTTTACAACAAACCGTGATCGATCGCTTAATGATTAGCCTCGATAATTCTCCTAATAAAGCTAATTTGGGGGCAAATGCCATTTTGTCGGTGTCTCTAGCAACGGCAAAAGCAGCTGCTAATGCGCTAGACATTCCACTTTATCGATATCTGGGGGGGCCGTTGGCTAATCTCCTTCCTGTGCCCTTGATGAACGTCATTAATGGTGGGGCGCACGCCAACAATAATGTTGACATTCAAGAATTTATGATTGTGCCAGTCGGTGCTTCTTCCTTCCATGAAGCGTTGCGCTGGGGTGCAGAGGTCTTTGAATATCTCAGTAAAGTACTCAAACGCGAAGGTTTGTTGACTGGGGTTGGTGATGAAGGTGGTTTTGCTCCCAACTTGGGTTCTAACCAAGAGGCGTTGGATCTGTTGATTTCAGCGATCGAGCAAGCGGGTTATGAACCGGGCACTCAAGTTGCCCTTGCTCTAGATGTTGCTGCCAGTGAGTTTTACCAGAATGGGCAGTATTTCTTTGATGGTGCGCTGCACTCTCCGATCGAGACGATCGATTATTTAGAAGGGTTAGTCGGTCAATATCCGATTGTTTCCATTGAAGATGGTTTACATGAGGATGATTGGCAACATTGGCAACTCTTGACTGAACGGTTAGGGAGCCGTGTTCAGTTGGTGGGTGATGATCTGTTTGTGACCAATCGCGATCGCCTGCAAAAGGGCATTGAGCAAAAAGCAGGCAACTCGATTTTGATCAAACTCAATCAAATTGGTTCTCTCACAGAAACACTGGAAACGATCGATTTAGCAACTCGCAACGGGTATAGCTCTGTCATCAGCCACCGCTCTGGTGAAACTGAAGATACGACGATCGCCGATTTAGCGGTTGCGACTCGCGCCGGACAAATCAAAACCGGATCGCTCTGTCGCAGTGAACGGGTCGCGAAATATAATCGCCTCCTGCGAATCGAAGCTGAATTGGGCGAACAATCCCTTTATGCCGGGAAAGTGGGTTTGGGACCTAAAGTCTCCTAATACACGCATCTACCTGATGTAGGCGTCAAGCCTTTTAAGGGTGAGTATCTCGTTGAAGTGGTGCGTGACGACATCGGTTAGGGGTAAATTGTGGTTTGCCCCTATATTTGCTTACTGTATCGGCAGTTCTGTTGAGACTAGGGAGAGGCTCTGAACGTAATGATTTTGGAGTCACGGTCTGACTGGTAATAGGACTAAGGTAACGTGAATTCGGAACAAGGATTTTGGCGGTTGAAACCGCAACTATAGGAGCAAAACCGATCTGATATGAAATCTGGCTGCTTCCCTGTTGCAAGGCTAGGCTAAAACCTTTGCCTGTAGGAAAGTAACTAGTAAGCAACTAGCCGGATTTTATAGGAGTCGGTTCACTCAACCCTTGATTCTCCGTAGTTCGCGAAGGCGAACTTTGCTCTGATAGCTGCGAATTTATTCGCTAGGCTATTAAGCCGAACTGACGTTAAGGTAGTGGTTAGGCAGCGCAAATGTTAGGCTCAAAACAGACTCTTAGTTTTAAGTGCTCCTTGTGATCGGTGCTTTTTGACCTAGCCCTATGCTGATCCCCATTACCCGCGAAACGTTTGAACAACTGATTCCGCTAGTTGCCACAAGCGATCAGTACAAATATTACTGGGGCAAACCCGATGACTTTCTGAGACGACTCCTGATCTCTGTGATTGGTGTGGTTCTTGTCTTTGTCGTGAAATCAGTGCTGCCTGAGTGGTTGGGGTTGATTGATTTTTTGGCAGGTGTGATTGTTGGCTTGTATTGGTTGTGGGGGCCCATTTATTTGGCTAGTCGTCGCAACCAGGAATGTCGCCAGTACAAATACAGCGGATTTTGGCGCGGTAAAGTGTTGGATGTTTACATCACTGAGGAGTTGATTGGCAAAGAAGAAACCGTCAACAAACAAGGTGACTTGGTGATTGTTGAAAACCGAGAACGCCGATTGAACCTGGAAATTGGGGATGAAACAGGGTTTAGCACTGCATTACAAGTCCCCCTGCAACGCACTCATCGTGTCATTCGCCCTGGAGACATGGCTGAAATGTTGGTGATGTCAAATCGAGAAGACCTGAGCCGATTTTCTAAACTGTCTGATATTTATCTCTCAGATTATGATTTGTGGGTTAGCGACTATCCCTTTTTACGGCGAGATCTGTTTTTAGATGTCAGCCGACGGCTTGGAAAACAAAGGCGGCGATCGCGCGGGAAATAGTGACGGGTCGAGTGGGGCGTTTGAAACCCCCTACAACGAGATCCCCTACAACGAGATCCTCTACAACGGAGTTGTTCTGGTTGGAGTCGTTCTGTCTTGTTGAGGCACGGTCTGAGTTGCAGTGCTATTGCGATCGTGGAGTAGTTGAGTAACAGCGTTGATCACAATTTGAACTGACCCGGTGAAAAAGGGGCGATCGATGATGTCTAAGGTGTCACTCTCGGTGTGATAGTGAGGATTCCGAAAATTGGCGGTATCTGTCAGCAATACGGCTCCAATGCCTGCTTGCCAAAACGGAGCGTGATCACTGCGCAACAAATCTGGCGTAAATGGCCCTAAAAGAGGAACAGGCAAGGTTAAAACTTGAGGCAATTCACCTCCACTGGCTTGTGCAAACGCGTCAATCAGCGGCATGTGTCCTTGATCGCCAATCACGGCTAAAAAATCGCCTTGAGTGGTTGGGGGGGTGATTGGCAATACGGCAGGATAGGTTTGGCATCCGTCGGTGTGACAGGCAAAGCCAATCATGTCGAGCACGATCGCTCCCTGTAAGTTGTCAATTTGAGCCGCTTCTTTAGCAAACGCAAAACTGCCCAATAACCCCGACTCCTCTAGGTCAAACAGAGCTAGTTTGAGGGTGCGTGGTGTGGGGCGATCGCCCAATAATCGTGCGGCTTCTAACACGGTGGCAATCCCAGTGGCGTTGTCATCTACACCGGGCGATCGCTCTACCGAGTCGTAGTGAGCGGCTAACAAGATGCTGCCCGCTGTGGGGTCGGTGCCGGGACGCTCAGCATAAACGTTGACCCCCCGATCAAAGGATTGAACTTGAGGCGTCCATCCTGCCTCGCGTAGTGCTTGGGCGATATAGCTGCGAGCCTGGTTTCGTTCGCTCTCACTAAATCGCCGAAAGTTCAATCGTTCTAAATCAGCCCAGACGCGATCGCCATCGATCGTTGGCGCAACTACGGGCACCTCTGATTTTGTTTGAGGCTCAAACTGAGTATCAGGACTATAACTTGCCTCTAACGCCTGTGGGTGAATCGAGATCATATGCCAATTCCAACCGACCACGATGCCAATTGCTGTTACAACACATAACGCCAGCCAAATTCCCAGCTTTCTCATGGTGATCATCCTGGTCTGAAGTAGATTCAATTTTAGAAGCTAGAAGCAGAATTGACCTTGAAAATTAGATTTAAAGTAGGGTTTAACCTTGCCTTAAAAGAACTCATGCTGCTCGATCATCAGGGACTACCCGTGACTACCGATTCACCCGATGCGATCGCCGCAATTGATCAGTTTGCTCAACAGATGTTGGGCTATGAGAACAACCCCCAGGTCATTTTGCAGGGGTTAGCGGCAGACCCAACCAGTGTGTTAGTCAACGCACATGTGGCGGCCTTACATTTGTTTGCTGAAACTGCCAGTGCCTCAACGGCAGCAAAACCCTATTTGTACGCGGCTCAACAGCATCTCGATTTGGCGACCGAGCGAGAACAGCTCTATGTAGAGGCGATCGCCGCTTGGTCTGACTATGATTTCGATCGTGCCCTTGCCTGTCACACTGTTTTAGCAGAGTGCTATCCGCAGGATGTCTTAGCGGCTCAAATCGGGCAATATCACCACTTTAATCTAGGCAATGCTCAGGGATTGCTCAAGTTGGCTGAGACCATCTTGCCTGCTAATTTAGAGAACCACTTTGTCTATGGCATGGTGGCATTTGGACTGGAGCAATGCCACCGTTTGACCGAAGCAGAAACCGCTGGACGACAAGCTGTTGAGATGAATCGCCAAGACCCTTGGGCACATCATGCGGTTGCTCATGTGATGGAAACGCAACACCGTTTGGACGAAGGCATCGCCTGGATGGAGTCACTGGCGGATACCTGGGAGAATTGCGGCACCTTTAGGACGCACAACTGGTGGCATGTGGCCCTGTATTATCTGGCGCAGAGCAATGTAGAGCAAGTGTTGCACCTGTATGACAGCCAAATTTGGGGACGAGCCGTTAAAGACTATTCTCAATGTCTGATCAATGCGATTTCATTGCTGGTGCGATTAGAGTTGCGGGGCATCGATGTGGGCGATCGCTGGCAAGAGTTGGGGGATGCGGTGCGCGATCGCCATGATCACATTTCTCCATTGCTCGATACGCAATACATTTACGCACTAACACGGGCTGGCTATGATCAATGGGTGCGTGAAATGCTTGATAGCATTGTTGCCTATAGCCAACAGGCTCATCCCTCGATTCGGGCAATTTGGGCAGAGGTAACCGTTCCAGTAGCTCAGGCGATGATGGCTCATGCCCGACAAGATTGGTCAACCTGTGTAAAACAATTGGCGATCGCCAACCCCAAGTTACATCAACTCGGTGGCAGCCACGCTCAACGCGACATATATCATCAGATCTATCATCACGCCAAAACCCAACAGTCTTTGTCATCCCGATTCAACCTATAACGGTGATAGATCGGTGGGTAGGAGCTTTTCGCAAAACGTCCTTACAGAGATATCGATAGGTAATCTACCTTTCTAGAAAGGGTATGAGGACACTGAAATGGTTGGCTATCATGGTTGGCTATAACCATACCAACGTTAGACTCAACTCAAAAAACTTCAGCACTCTAAACTTAAGCTAATATAGCAGTCCCACAGGGGTTGTAAAAAGCACCCTAATGAGGCGTGCTTTTTACAACTCCCCAATCTCACAAACGATTTAGGACTGCTGTAGGTAAAGACAAGTTTAAATAATTCTAAAAAAGACACGATAAATATTTAACCTCTAAAAAGATTCAGGTTTCAATGGTCAATATTCTGTATTAGAGAAGTAGATTGGCTATATGACTGTCCTCAAAACGATAAATTAACTCTCAAAGTTTGCCTTACAGCCGTTTGCATTGGCTTCAGCTACATCGACCCATCTACACCTGACTGTGGTTTATCAATTTAAAATCGCTGTTACTTGCTGTACTCAGTCGTCTCTAACGCTGCCCTATGTCTGCTCCAGGTTCTCATTCACCCAACTGCCCTGGGGATCAAGCCTTTGTTCCTGAGCCTGCCGCCGTTCCTGCGATCGCTAATCATGCGGATCAGTATCGGAGTTTGTTTGAGAACGCGCCTGATGGCATTTTTCAAACCGATTTAGAAGGTCGCTACTTGCGGGTTAACCCGGCGTTAGCTCGGATCTATGGGTATGAGTCCCCTGCCGCGCTGATGATAGCGCAACCCAATCACGCTGGACAGTTATATGTAGAGGCAAGCCGTCGTAGTGACTTTGTGTCGCTGATGGCTAAACAAGACGTTATTAAAGATTTTGAATCCCAAATCTATCGCCAAGATGGGAGCATCATCTGGATTACTGAAACCTGTCGAG
Organism: Oculatellaceae cyanobacterium bins.114; assembly: GCA_033764315.1. Taxonomy (GTDB): domain Bacteria; phylum Cyanobacteriota; class Cyanobacteriia; order Elainellales; family Elainellaceae; genus FACHB-1407. The sequence goes on along the minus strand of JANRJA010000237.1, from coordinate 25,140 downwards.
CTGTACGCGATCAATCAGGACAGGTGCTTTACTATGAGGGGTTTGTGAGAGACATCACCGATCGCACTCGGCTAGAGCTTGAACGCCAGCGCATCGAAAATGAACGCCAACGCCTTGAGGTCGAGCGTCTGCGTACGGCGGTTGCCCTCGATCAGAGTGAAAGCCAAAATCGAGCCATTCTAGCTGCTATTCCAGACTTGATGTTTCAAGTCAATCGAGACGGAATCTACACCAACTATTTCAAAACCAACGTCTTCTCAGATCTGTTGCCCACCAATTTTCAGCCGATTGGGAAGCATATTGCCGAGGCTTTATCTGCTGATATTGCTCAGCGACATCTCTATTACCTGCAACAGGCACTTGATACTGGGCAGAGTCAACTTTATGAGCAGCAGTTTGAGTGGGAGGGCATCACCTATTACGAAGAAGTGCGGGTGGTTGTCAGCAGCGAGACAGAAGCTCTGTTTATGGTTCGTGACATCCGAGAGCGGAAGCAGGCAGAGCAAGCACTGCTGCAAAAGCATCGAGAGTTAGAGACCACCCTGGAACAATTGCGACACGCAAAGCAAGCGGCTGAGGTGGCAAACCAGGCTAAGAGTTCTTTCTTGGCAAATATGAGCCACGAACTGCGGACTCCGCTCAACGGCATTTTGGGATATACCCAGCTTTTAATGCGCGATCGCACCCTCACCCCCAAACAACACGGCAGCATTCGCACGATTCACCAGTGTGGCTCTCATCTGTTGACTTTGATTAATGACATCCTTGACCTCTCTAAAATTGAAGCCCAAAAAATCGAACTAAACGCCCAGGAAGTTCACTTGGAAAGCTTTTTAGAGGAAGTCGCCAGCATTTGCCTGATCCGCGCCGAGCAAAAAGGCTTGAAATTTCTCTATGAAACCATCGGTATCTTGCCAGATGTCATTCAGATTGACGAAAAGCGATTGCGACAGATTCTGCTAAATCTACTCAGCAATGCGGTGAAGTTTACCGACCAAGGAGAGGTCATATTTCGTGTTGAGGCGATGACTTCAGCAGAAAAACTGAGTCCCATCGGGAGTCAGAGCCTAGAAGCCCCTGAAGCTGATTCACCCTTTTCTACGTACCACCTCCGATTTGAGGTGATTGATACCGGAATTGGCATTGAACTGGATCAGATCGATCGCATTTTTCAACCCTTTGAGCAGGTCAGTGGTTATACCCGTCGCGCCGAAGGAACAGGTTTGGGGTTAACGATCACTGAAAAGTTGGTGGAGCTGATGGGGGGGTGTCTTCAGGTTGAGAGTCAACCCCGGCAGGGTAGCCGCTTTTGGTTAGAGGTGACTTTGTTAGGACGCCTGGGGGGAAGTGCTGCCTTTTTAGAAGAATCAAACCAGGATGTAGTCGGGTATGAAGGTCGCCGCCGCAAGATTTTAGTCGTGGACGATCGCTCAGACAATCGGGCAGTGCTGCTGGGGTGGTTAGACGCTCTTGGCTTTGATGTGATTGAGGCAGAAGATGGGTTAGCGGGTCTCAAACAAGCGATCCTGGCTCAGCCAGACCTGATCATTGCAGATTTAGTCATGCCCGTGATGGATGGGTTTGAGATGACCCGCCAGTTGCGACAACAAAAGGCGTTTCAAGCAACCCCAATCATTGCCTCATCCGCCAGTGTGTTTGAGTTTGATCGGTATCAAAGCCAGCAGGCAGGATACGATGACTTTCTGCCAAAACCGATTCAGGCAGAGGAGTTGCTGCAAAAATTGGGTATTTATCTCAATTTGACGTGGGTGCGAGAAGCCTTGACTACTCCACAGTCACCTTTGTCAGAGGTTAATTCCTCAGGCGAGATGATTATTCCTCCTAAAGAAGAATTGATGGGTCTCTACGAAGCTGCTCAGATCGGTCACATTGAACGGATTCTTCAGGAAGTGACTCGCTTGCAATCTTTAGATTCCCGTTATGGTGCCTTTGCCTATCAGGTTAAAGGGATGGCAGATCAATTTGATGACGTGGCTATCCTGCAACTACTTGACCCCTATTTCCCTACTCCTTCGTCAACGCCCTGACCTCTTATGAACAGCTCCAAAAAATCCCAAATCTTAATTGTGGATGACTATCCGACCAATATTAAAGTGTTGTCGGATCTATTGATTGAGTACGGTTTTGAGGTGTTAATTGCGCGAGACGGAGAAAATGCATTGCAAAAGCTCCAACGCATTTCGCCAGACATGATTTTGCTGGATGTGCTCATGCCTGGAATTGATGGATTTGAAACGTGTAGTCGGCTCAAAGCTCAAGAGTCTACTCGTGATATTCCAGTGATTTTTATGACGGCGTTAGCTGACCCGATCGACAAGATTAAGGGGCTGACATTAGGGGCAGTGGATTACATTACCAAGCCATTTCAGCAAGAGGAGGTGTTGGCACGGGTGAATACGCACCTCAAAATGCGGTATTTGACCAAGAAACTGGAAGAGCAAAATTCTCTTTTGCAGGAAGAGGCGCGATCGCGTCAAATTGCTGAATCAGCTCTACGATTTTCTGAAGAGAAGTTTGCCAAAGCCTTTCGATCGAACCCTGGCCCGATGATGATCCTCACTTTGGCTGAGGGGCGATTTATCGAGATTAACCAAAACTTTTGCAAAATTTTGGGATATGCCCCCAGTGCAGTACTGGGAAAAACCTTTGAAGAGCTAGCCCTGTGTGTCGATTCAGAGGATTGCGATCGCTTTTTGAAGTCCTTGCGAGAACAACAGGTGATCCACAACCAGGAATATGCGTTTCTCACCGAAGCAGGGGAGATTCGCTATCTGTTGGTGTCGGCTGAAGTAATTTACTTACGAGATTTGCCCTGCATTCTAGCCATGACGTTAGACATCACCACCTGTAAACAAGCGGCGGTTGCGATGCGAGAGGCTAAGGTCGCAGCAGAACTAGCAAACCAGGCTAAAAGTCAGTTTTTGGCCAATATCAGCCATGAATTTCGCAGTCCCTTAAACACCATTTTGGGCTATACCCAATTGATGCGGCGAGAACCGCTGCTGAATGCTGAGCAACGCGATCAGCTCGACATTATTAACCGCAGCAGCGACCATCTCCTGACGTTGATCAACGATGTGTTGGAGTTGACCAAAATTGAAGCAGGGCGATTAACGCTCTGTGAAACTTCTTTAGATCTTGATGCCTTGACAGAGTCGTTGGCTGCCATGATGGAACCCAGAGTGCAAATGAAGGGACTTGGCTTTGCGATCGCCCGTAGTCCAGAGGTGCCTCGCTTTATCCGAGCCGATCAGATGAAACTGAGACAGGCGTTAATTAACTTGATTGATAATGCCATCAAGTTCACGACGGCAGGTCGTGTGACGTTGCGAATTGCGGTTCCAACTGTCTCCAACTTAGAGGCTCTATCCGTCGGGGATGCCCTGAGCTTGCAATTTGAGGTGGAAGACACAGGTTTGGGAATCGCCTCTCATGAGATTGATCTGTTGTTTACGCCCTTTGTTCAAACTGATACCGGACGGGAACTACAGGAAGGGACTGGGTTAGGGCTATCGATTAGTCAACGATTTGTGCAGTTGATGGGCGGAGATATTACGGTGCAAAGCGAGGTGGGGGTTGGTTCAATTTTTCGGTTTGCGATTCCGGTGACGCTAGCAGATCGCATAGAACCTGCGATCGCCCAACCCCAACAGCAGTCGGTTCTCAGTCTGGCACCGGGACAACCGACCTACCGTATTTTGACCGTGGATGATCAAGCAACCAACCGCCAGTTGTTAGTCAAATTGCTCTCCTCGGTTGGTTTTACGGTCTTAGAGGCTGTCAACGGTGAAGATGCGATCGCCCAAGTGCAACGCCATGCTCCTCATCTGGTCTTGATGGACTTGCGAATGCCGATCCTGGATGGTTACGAAGCCACCCGCCGCATTCGCCAATTGTCTGGGCTAACCCACTCTCCCAAAATCTTGGCGTTGACAGCCAACGCCTTTGAAGAGGAACGGTCGATGGCGTTGGCAGCGGGATGTGATGACTTTATCCGCAAACCCGTTCAAGAAGGATTGCTGTTTAGCAAGATAGCAGAGCATTTGGGAGTGCTCTACACCTATCAAGAGCGGCACTATTCCCCTCTGCCGACTGCCTCACCGTCTATCGCTGAGGTGCCATTTATGTTGTCGCCAGGGGTGCGACAAGACTTGTGGGAATTAACCGATCACGATGAAGACTTTTTGGCAGACTATCTCAATGCTCACATTGAGCAACTTCCCCAATTGATGCAAGCTCTGCAATCGGCGATCGCTCGACACAGTGCTGAGGATTTATCTCTGGCTGCCCACACGTTAAAAGGAGTAGGGCTGACCTTTGGTGCCCAGCGATTTACGGCGTTGTGTCAGGCGATCGAACGGACAGCACAGGGGGGTAATACGGCGATCGCAGAGGAACAAGTGCAGCAACTTGAAACTGAGTTAGCCGGGTTAATGGCTGCGATTCAGCATGAATCAAAAAATTTAGTACCCTCAGCAACCGCAGATTGAGGTCAAGCTGTAGCTCAGTTAACGTCAGTCAAACCTTGAAAATCAATCACTCAACCACTCGAAACTCAGTGACATAGAGGGAAACGATCACCTTCTCTACATCAACTTGAATCAACCAGCGATCGCTCAACTCATCAGGAGTCAATAGTTCTCTGCCACACACAACCCCAATTTTGCCAGCCACATAGATTGGAGCTAGAAGCTCGACGCGATCGCCCACTTTAATCATCTCTGGTGTAGTGGATGAAGTTTTAACTCGTGTCCTCGGTGGAGGGTCATTCTGATTGAAGATGATCATACTTGAAACGGAAAATCTCAATAATAGTAACTTTAACTTTCCTTAACCTTAAATTAAACTTAAAGAGAAGATAAATCCGAAAGAACGACTCAGATCAGACATAGCCCGATGACTGAGAACGAGGTAAAACGGGGTGCAACCCTTAGAGCATAACCCCTACATCTCCTCAGTTCTAGGTTATCTGACTGCTGATTGCAGGGATCTACGAAGGCTAACTATAAATTTTATAAATATCAAATTTTATAAATATCGGTTGAAATTGTAATACCGTTTTGAGGGTTATATACAAAAAAATCTTGAAATAAATTAATTTGATATAAAAGGCACTTGGGTTGAGACAGGGGTATGGGGTGTGTGCCCTGATATCCCTGTCCTAACCTAATGTCATGGCTATACATAGCAGTCCTAAATCATTTGTGAAATTAGAAGGTTGTGAGAGTCGCACCCCGGAGGGGTGCGACTCTCACAACCCATTTAGGATTGCTATATCACTACAGAGGGTCAGACCCATCCGTTACCAGTTTGGCAAAGGCATTTTGTGAAACGCCCCCACCTGCTCTATCGCCCTATTGTCGTCCTCAAAACATCGGATGACTCCTAACGGGGGAGATAGATTGTGTAACGTTTACTGGAGTTAATCACTACTGTCCATACCAGTCTTGTCGCCACTGTTGCATCTGGTCAATCTCTTGTTGCTGACTGGTGATGATATTTTGAGCTAGTGCTTTGACTTCAGGGCGATCGCTCTTTTCTAAGACCTGCTGCGCCATGTCAACGGCTCCTTCGTGATGCGGGATCATGGCATTGATAAACCGCAAATCAAACTGGTCGTCCGCTGCCCCCAAGTCGCCTGCCATCATCATACTAGAGCGCATTTCATCGGTCATGGGCATTGTGTGACCCATTTCGGCACTATACATCATCGGCTCATCACCCGCGTTGGGATACCAGGTGGCTCGCCACGCCTGCATTTGTGAAATCTCTTGAGCCTGAGTATCAATAATGGCTTGAGCGAGAGCTTTGATTTCAGGACGGTTTGACTTTTGCAGTGCCTCTTGTGCCATAGCAACGGCTCCTTCGTGATGAGGAATCATGCCATCAATAAACCGTAAATCAAAGCTTTCATCAGACGGTCCCAAATCCATACTCATCGAGCCATGCTCCATTGGCATAGGGCTGGAATTACCCATTGAGCCGTGATCCATCTGCGCCATGCTGGAATTACTGGGACTGCTCTCAGTAGACTGGGAGGTTGTGCCACTACAAGCCGCAAGGCTGAACGACAGCAGAGGGACGAATCCCCACATCATGAATGAGGTGACTGCTTTTTTCATAACCATAATGACCTGATAAACCGGTATGGGATCATCTTAAACTCTCCACTCAGCTAGAGAGTCAAGGGCAACGGTGGGGCGATCGCAACCTGAAGTTAATGTTGAATCGGGATAGCCAAAAATAGTTGCTTTACCCCCTTGACTCTCCAGTGAACTAGAGACTCCAAGATAGGATTAACCACAAATTTAGAGGATTTGGCTCATGGTTCTTCAACTAACCGTTCCCAATATGGCTTGCTCTGCTTGCAGCGACACCATCACCAAAGCAATCAAGGCGATCGACCCGGCAGCAACTGTTCAGGCTGATCCTAAAACTAAACTCGTCAACGTTGACACCCAAGCCGCCGAGACGACCATCAAGCAAGCGATTACCGATGCGGGTTACACCATTGCATAGGAGGGCTATATGGACAATGCAACCTTAAAGCTACGGGGCATGAGTTGTGCCTCCTGTGCTAACAACATCGAAGAGGCAATTCGGGCTGTTCCTGGGGTTGAGGCGTGTAGCGTCAATTATGGGGCAGAACAGGCGATCGTCACCTATGACTCTCACCAAACCGATGTTGCCGCAATTCAAACGGCAGTCGATGCCGCAGGCTATGCTGCATTACCGATGCAAGACGATGTGCTGGCTCCCGAAGATGATGTAGAGCGGCAAGAGCGACACGCTGAGAACCGCAAACTCACCCGCAAGGTGTGGGTCAGTGGCATTGTCAGTTTAGTGCTGGTCATTGGCTCTTTGCCTGCAATGACAGGCTTATCGATTCCTTTCTTGCCGATGTGGTTACACAACCCCTGGTTTCAGCTTGTGCTGACCGCTCCGGTGTTATTTTGGGCAGGGAGTGGATTTTTTATCAATGCTTGGAAAGCGTTGAAGCGACACACCGCCACAATGGATACGCTGGTTGCCGTTGGGACTGGTATCGCCTATCTCTATTCCCTGTTTCCAACCTTTGTGCCTGGTTGGTTTACGGCTCAAGGGCTGAACCCCGATGTCTATTTTGAAGCCGCAACCGTTATCATTGCCCTGCTCTTACTGGGGCGGTTGTTAGAAAACCGAGCCAAGGGACAAACTTCAGATGCGATTCGCAAGTTAATCGGATTGCAGGCAAAAACGGCGCGAGTCATTCGCAATCATCGCGAAGTTGACATCCCAATCGCCGAAGTCGTTCTCGGAGATATTGTTCTTGTTCGTCCGGGTGAAAAGATTTCGGTGGATGGTGAAATTGTGGAGGGGTCTTCCACGATCGATGAGGCAATGGTGACGGGGGAAAGTGTCCCTGTTAAAAAGCAACCGGGCGATGAAGTGATTGGTGCAACGATTAACAAAACAGGCAGCTTTAAGTTTCGGGCAACCCGAGTTGGCAAAGATACCGTCTTGGCTCAGATCGTTAAACTGGTGCAACAAGCTCAAGGCTCGAAAGCACCCATTCAACGCCTTGCCGATCGCGTGACTGGATGGTTTGTGCCAGCGGTAATGGCGATCGCCATTCTCACCTTTATCTTCTGGTTTAACATCATGGGTAACGTCACAATGGCGTTGATCACGGCGGTTGGCGTGTTGATTATTGCCTGTCCCTGTGCGTTGGGTTTGGCAACTCCGACCTCTATCATGGTGGGCACTGGAAAAGGCGCAGAAAACGGCATCTTGATCAAAGGGGCAGATAGTTTAGAACTTGCCCACAAACTGCAAGCGATCGTTCTCGATAAAACAGGCACGATTACTCAGGGCAAACCCACGGTGACAGATTATGTGACGGTGAACGGAACCGTTAACAGTAATGAAATCAAACTGTTGCAGTTAGCCGCTTCGATCGAACGGAACTCAGAGCACCCCTTAGCGGCAGCGGTGGTGCAATATGCTCAATCTCAGTCTGTGGGGGCATACAGCGATCGCCCCTTACTCAATACCCAAAACTTTGAGGCGATCGCAGGTAGTGGCGTACAAGGCTATGTCTCTGATCGTCTGGTTCAGATTGGCACTCACCGTTGGATGAACGAGTTGGGCGTGAGTACTAGCCCGCTACAACACCAGTGGGATCGATTGGAGTATCTCGGCAAAACCGTCATCTGGATTGCAGTTGATGGTCACATAGAAGCCATTATGGGTATTGCTGATGCGGTCAAGCCATCTTCTGTGAATGCTATTCGCGCTTTACAAAAGATGGGCTTAGAAGTGGTTATGCTGACAGGCGATAATCAACGCACGGCTAACGTGATTGCTCGTGAAGTGGGGATTCAACGCGTCTTTGCCGAAATTCGACCTGATCAAAAGGCCGCAATCATTTCGAGCATGCAAGCTGAAGGTAAAGTCGTGGCAATGGTCGGTGATGGCATTAATGATGCCCCTGCCCTGGCTCAAGCCGATGTAGGAATTGCGATCGGAACAGGAACTGATGTGGCGATCGCTGCCAGTGACATCACCCTGATCTCCGGAGATCTGCAAGGCATCGTGACCGCTATTCAACTGAGCCGCGCCACCATTCGTAATATCCGGCAAAACTTGTTCTTTGCGTTTATCTATAACGTTGCCGGAATCCCGATCGCCGCTGGAATTCTCTATCCGATCTTTGGTTGGTTGCTCAGCCCAATTATTGCGGGGGCAGCGATGGCATTTAGCTCAGTTTCGGTTGTGACAAATGCACTCCGTCTACGGAACTTTAAGCCAGCCGAAAATCGCTGATGGGGTAATGCGGCTCGACTACGCTTGTCCATCAAGAAATTTCAGGAGCTATTGCAGCAGCAATATAGGAGGTGTTTAGATGATGAAATTATTATTTGTTGGCGGCATTGCAGTGATAGCAATAATATTGGGAACCGTTTCGGCTGAAACAGCGACTCAACCGCCTCATGACGGAATGCAACCCATCGAACAAACGAGTGAGCAAACTGGAGAATTCCATCGGATTGAACAACCCCTGTGGGTCAAAGGAGTCGTGACCACAGGCGGTTTAGGATTAATTGGCTTAGAACTGTGGTGGTTTTTACTCAGCAAACCCAAATCGCGCAAAGCCACGACCCAGGCAGGCATTCAGGAAATTACCGTGACTGTTGATGGGGGCTACGAACCGAGTCAGATCGTCGTGCAAGCAGGTCAACCTGTGCGCCTAAACTTCGATCGCAAAGACCCCAGCAGTTGCCTTGAAGAAGTGCGGTTTCCTAATTTTCGCATTGCTAAAGAACTGCCGCTCAATCAAGTCACGGCGATCGAGTTCACACCCGATAAACCCGGTAGATATGAATTTACCTGCGGTATGAATATGTTTCGAGGTGTTGTTGAGGTACAAGAATTCTGATCCCGAATTCCACGTTAAGCAGGGGATCTATCAACTCATGTCTGGTTGCGATGAGTGGATGTTTGGGCAATTCGCAGCACCTTGCCCCTTTATCTGCAAAAGCCGAAATATCTAGCTGGAGTTGGAGAAGCTTTGGGTGACATTATTCCAAGATTGGATAAGTGCTATCGAATGTCATATCAACTTTGTCTCTATCTGCTGTTGTCACTATTAAGGAGTGCGTTACCTATTCAAGCCAGCCTGAATGAGCAGTTGGCGCGATCGCTAAACTCTGTATCTCTCGCGGCAAATATTTCCTATCTCGTTGGGTTAGTGGTGCTAGTTGCCTTCTTACTCGCCCACCAATTCGATCATCCTGATTGGCTTGTCTTACCCTAAACCTCGCTGGAGTTTGACAGGGGAGTGTATCGGTACCTGGTATATCGCCTTTAGTGCCTATTTCATCTCCATTTATACCAATTTAAACAGTGAACCTTGCACTTGACCCCACCACCTACGGCACCTCCCCTTGCCAAGGGGAGGTTGGGAGGGGTGTTTTCCAATCAAATTGGTATTAGGAGCCACACTGACTTTAGGCTTTATTGTTTTTGGACAGGCGATCGCCGGAGTTGTTACCGATCATGTTGGTTGGTTAGGACTGCTTCAACACTGCCTCAACATTGCCTCACTTGCTATCGTCGCGTTGCAATTGGGTTGGTAAGGGTTGCAATTTTTTTGCTCTCTCAATAGGTGATTAGCCTCTGCCCATTTTTCTTTCAAACACAATTCACTCTCTCCAGGAGAAATCAAAAATGATGCATTTTCAACTGAAATCAATAATGACTCAATTTTCTAATCTCTCTCATCTGTTACTCAAAACTCTCATTTCAGGCTCGTTTTTACTGCTATCTTTTCCTGCGATCGCAGCTCAACTAAGTAATGGACAACAAGTGTTTGATCGTGCTCCCCGTGTTGTTCGGGTCGTGTCTAACTCCGCTCAAGTTAATCAATCGGGTGATACCTATCGATTGGTGATTTCTGTTCCTGAAGATGCAGGAGCACCCTTGCAAGCCATTAGAATTACGCAACGAGCAGACCAAGAAGCGATCGCCTTTCAACCTAACGAAACTCGCATTTTTGCAATGAATCCTAGAACCGAGATTTCTCAGATGAATCTGGGTGGAACGGAGCCAGAACCAGGGGAAGTGATGGTCGTTTTGGAGCAACCAGTACAACCCGGACAAACAGTTACACTCTATCTCAAACCTGAGCGCAATCCATCCCAAGATGGGATCTACTCTTTGGGGGTTACGGCCTATCCTGTTGGTGAAGACAGTCCTGGTTTGTTTTTGGGTTACAGCCGTTTAAATTTTTACGCTCCCAATGGACGGTAATAGAGGCAGATGATCATGGATATTTTTTAGCCATGATCGGAGCGGGTTCGGCAGGCAACTTTTTGGCGATCAGCTCGGCTGCTAATGCCCAATTAAGGCAAGGGATGCTCAAATCACCTGATCTGAGAAAGTTGGCTACGGAGCCAGAGCCATTGCCAGAGTCTTTGCCATTACATTGTTGATCGTGGTGATGTTGATCGTGGCGATCGCCCTTACCCAACTCGATCACCAACACGCCACTTAGAGTGACCTGTTTTTCGTTGAATGATGAAACCAATCCCTAAACTCACCACAAAGATAGCCGTGAAATAAATCAGTGTAATAAAACGGATATATAAGGGGGGAGCGATCGCCTCAACACTGACTTCATGAGACACTTGAATCGGTAAAAATTGGCGTGAACTGCTACCAGTCGGTGCGATCGTGGCTATCACCTGATGAGGAGCACCATCAAAAAATTGCTGTTGCCATATGAGTTCTCCAGATGTGTTAGGCAATCCCTCAAGGCTAAAGATGCGCTCGTTATGCTCTAGAGAGTTGACTTGCACATTGACTACAACGTCTGGCACCGCTTTTTGAGTGGTTGCATCGACAATTTGCACCGTCTGGGTTGCCGTTTGCCCCACCGTTGCTAGCGTGTCTCCAGAAAGCGTCACTTGAATGTCTTGAGAGGTTTGTGTGGCAGGAGCAGAGGAAGTAATTGCCTGCTCATGTTCATGACTATGGCTGCCATGACCCTCAGTGATCTCAGAACTAATGTTGATCACCAACAAGACAGCGATCGCTAGCACGATCGCAGCACTCAGCAACATCCTCACGGGTCTGGGGGCAATCTCGCCCTCTTCAAGGATTTGATCAGCACCTAACACCCAACCACTGCCTGCGCCTGCTAACAGCAAAATCACGGCTAAAATGGCGACGTTGCGATACTTCACTGGATTTTCTGGCACAGAAAACGAGATCACCTGATCAAACGGCTCAAAACTGCCAGGTGTTTGAGGCGAGACATTCACCTCTAGGTGATAGGTGCCTCGAATGGGCAGTGTTTGCTCAAACTGGAATGATCCTGAAGGGGCGATCGCATTTATCTCCAGTAACGTGGTTCCCTCCACAATTGGAAAGTCTGACGTAAACCAGGGAGTTTTGGCAGGAGTCAACAACTGCACTTGAAAGTTGGCATCGGCTAGGGGCTGTTGATGGCTATCAATCGCTTGCAAGGTTAATTGCACAGGCTCTGTCGCCGGAATCACCTGATCAATGGGTGGATTGGTCTGCAACTGCACTGTGGCTTGAGATGCGGCGGGCAGTGAGTTCCATAGCCAAACCGATAAACTAGCAACACTCGCTACCAGAAAAAGACCAACGTATTTAGTTAATTTCACAAAAACTTACTCTGATCGCTCTTCTACAGTGACTTAGTGACACGCTACAGCCAACGTGTTGTGACGAGTCGTGTGAACTGCGTCGTGTGCAGGGGGGTAAGTCGAGAAGTAAAAAGTCCAGAGGCTCAACATGCACAAGCCAGTGAGCAAACTAGCTTGCATTGGCAGAGACAGCGTAACTTGTTGTGTCCGTTTCCAAATTAAAGACCCACTAACCATGCTCTGTACCTCGCAGATTGCTTGATATGCCGTAGAGATTTCGGTGGGCATCCTGGCTAAGAGTCACACAGACTCATCACAGTTGCGGGACAGCATTGGGCTTACACCAAATTTTCCCCATTTCTTCTAATGGCTGACCCCCATTAGAACCGAATTCACTGTATTTGCAATCCTTAGACTACCATTTCTTTTTCTCTTAAGCGTTAAGATTCATGTTGTTCTCCCCCCTGCATATAGCTCACCTAGCTCTCTAGTCAACTAGAGACTTTGGCATGGTATTTAGCGGCATAGGATTCGGCACAATTCAGAGCGCATCTAGACGAGAGGCAAGAAAATTTACTTTTATGGGAGAAATGTTCAGGCGATCGCGACCACCATTAATCTGATCAGTTCCTACAAATACCCAAGTAAATTTTAAATCTTGCCCAAAAACTAGAATTGCCAAGGGCTATAACCCTCGGCAATAAAGCACGATGCTTAAAAACAAGAAGCTGGTGACAAGGTTCGAACTTGCGACCTGCTGATTACAAGTCAGCTGCTCCTATTTCTGTATCCCTTTTCCTACAAGACTTACAAGGTTTAGGTGAATATCGAAGATAGGTTGGATCTCAATTTGGATCTCAATCTTCAGTTTTCTTCAATTTTATAAAAATTTAAGATTTGGTCTTACAATCATTAATTTCTTAAGTACTATTGTACTAAAAATGTATTTGTGTTATAAAAGCTCAAATACTGTGCAGTGCCATTGGTCTAAGAACACCCTTCGCTACTCTGGATCAGGTTCGTACACAATAAAATCCCCTGGTTGCCATCCGTAAGCACGGCAAATCTTCTCAATCACCCCGCCAGTTGGGATATAGCTTGAGTCATCACACAACCTGTAGGCAGTTGCTCGGCTCAGCCCAGTATCTTGCCAGAAACGATATCGAGTAATGCTTCGCTGTTCTAACAGCTCTATGATGCGGTTCTTAGCTCCCATGGGGCAATTTTGCCAGTATTCTCACATTGCCGCTATGTCTAAAAAATGAGAATATACAGGCGGTCAATAGCCCAATCCTAGAGCCTGGAAAACTACAAGGATTGGGCAACTCACCAATGGAGTTAAACCTATGATGACAGAAACAAAACCACCCACTTTGCCAGATTCGACTGTTTTTCCGTTAGGGCCAGAAGATCAGCCCTTAATCGACTTGCGCGATCGCCCGTCTCCTGAAATTTTGAGAGTGTTAGCGATCGGCAGTCCTCAAATCGTCAACTCGTTTGTCATGAGCCTGTTTCAATTGGGGTATGCCAGACCAGAGGAATGGTCTCGGCAGATTCCAACGATTAACCCAGGAGAGGTGATGAGGATCTTGACTAAACGGATTACTTTGTTCGAGTAGTCTGAATCAGCAGTCATAAAACCTCTCTAGAGCAGAAACCCGGTAGCTTGTGCCGGGTTTTCTGTTGAAAGTGGTGATTGATACTTTGCACTTTTGTGAGGTTGAAAAACTTTGGTTCTGGGGAAGAATCAAACATTGTTTAAGTTCTCAAGGTCTTGTGGCATCAGAGGTTTGGAACAAGTAAACGATCTTCTCAAGATCCCCAGAACTATGTGCTCAACGCCTTACGGCATCAGAGGTTTGGAACGCTCGTTGCCCAGAGTGAGAAATGATTGATTCATAGTGCTCAACGCCTTACGGCATCAGAGGTTTGGAACCGACGAGATGATGAAACTAATGGAGGAATTCGCTCGTGCTCAACGCCTTACGGCATCAGAGGTTTGGAACGGTAATACGATCGCCCCTGCTCCTATCCAGCAGCCAGTGCTCAACGCCTTACGGCATCAGAGGTTTGGAACCTTAACCTGAGATACATACTCATCAGGCACTTCAATGTGCTCAACGCCTTACGGCATCAGAGGTTTGGAACTTTTGATAGGGAAGCCAGTAATATTTGAGCAATCCCGTGCTCAACGCCTTACGGCATCAGAGGTTTGGAACCTTCAGGGCTACAAGCGTATCTTGCCAGCAGTGCCCTGTGCTCAACGCCTTACGGCATCAGAGGTTTGGAACGAGATAAGCCCACCCATGAACAACTTCAGAAACCGGTGCTCAACGCCTTACGGCATCAGAGGTTTGGAACTTGATTGCACCGGAAGTAAACCGTTTCTCCATATTCACTCTCTCGTGCTCAACGCCTTACGGCATCAGAGGTTTGGAACGTACGTCACAAGGACAGAACCCCGGTGGTGTGCGTGTGCTCAACGCCTTACGGCATCAGAGGTTTGGAGCGACTCCTGAAACGTACGAAAACCAATTAATTACTTAGTGCTCAACGCCCTACGGCATCAGAGGTTTGGAACCTCCGTGATTCAGTGAGATGCACAGGACGACGCACGTGCTCAACGCCTTACGGCATCAGAGGTTTGGAACATGCATCGGTTTATTTAGCTCATCCCTGTGCGGTAGTGCTCAACGCCTTACGGCATCAGAGGTTTGGAACATGCAGCATGGTTTTGGCTTGAGACACTTGTACCCGTGCTCAACGCCTTACGGCATCAGAGGTTTGGAACGCCTTACAGGTTGCTTGCAATGCCTAAAAGACGACGTGCTCAACGCCTTACGGCATCAGAGGTTTGGAACGCAATCGGCATATTCGACAACTTGCCACTCAACCGGTGCTCAACGCCTTACGGCATCAGAGGTTTGGAACATGGAAGTGTCAGTGACGGAGTAGAAAAATCACTTGTGCTCAACGCCTTACGGCATCAGAGGTTTGGAACCAGGTCTTGCAACTGTTTGTCGCTCAACCTATTCTGTGCTCAACGCCTTACGGCATCAGAGGTTTGGAACCTTTTTCTTCGATGTTGGAACCACTTATCTGGAGTAAATGTGCTCAACGCCTTACGGCATCAGAGGTTTGGAACTGCTAGAGCAATTCAATTTGACATGGAAAGGTAACTGTGCTCAACGCCTTACGGCATCAGAGGTTTGGAACGTCAAAAATCAGGAACGGTGCAAGATCGCTAAACAGTGCTCAACGCCTTACGGCATCAGAGGTTTGGAACGTAGTTTTTGACATTATTAATTAAATCCTAAATAGTGCTCAACGCCTTACGGCATCAGAGGTTTGGAACACTCGTCTAAATAATCTTTGATGCTATTGATAACTTGTTCCAGTGCTCAACGCCTTACGGCATCAGAGGTTTGGAACAGCGGGGTTGGAAATCCTCTTCAGGAGAGGCTTCCTGGGTAGTTTTGCAAGGTGTGAATTCCTTGGAACCAACTGTCCCCAATTGTTCCCATTGTACTACTAGAGGCT
Organism: Oculatellaceae cyanobacterium bins.114; assembly: GCA_033764315.1. GTDB lineage: Bacteria > Cyanobacteriota > Cyanobacteriia > Elainellales > Elainellaceae > FACHB-1407. The sequence continues at coordinate 9,424 of JANRJA010000237.1, read as the reverse complement.
CGGATGAAAATGAACACAGCATCAAGCCTGTGGAGTTTGCAAGCATTGGTTTGTTCTACTCAGAGCCTCAAATCTTTATACAGTGAGGCGATCGCCTCTTTTCCCAAACAATTGAATCTGACACGCAGTGATCCTTGCATCAAAAAATTCGGACTTTTTCCTGCTCGACTGTCCACGATTCCGGGCGGTTGCAAGCCTGGATACGTTCTACACATTGGTTGCACAATCCAGCAATGAGCAGACTATCCTCAGGGGTCAAGATCTTCTCTAGCTCCCAGCGCAGTTGTTCGCGATCGCGTTGACTGAGCCGACAGCGAAAGATGGAGTACTGCAAACTCTCGCCATACCCCTTCAACAGATTGAAAGCTTTCCGCCAGCGTTTTGGATCGCGAATGTCATAGCAAATCATATAGAAATTTTTGGACTCTGCCATGATGTCTCCCTTAGCGAATCACGAGTTGGGCAAACAAACCACCTTCGCCCGTCCACTCTTTTTCCAGCAGACGCACTTCTAGCTCTAGCAAGCGGCGATATGTCAAGGAATAGCCCAACATCGAATGTTTCCAGCTTTCCTCTTTGCGGCGCTCATAGAGTTGAATAAACTTCCGACGACCACTATCACTGAGAAAGACCTGTTCCCCCTTGATGTCGAAATCTTCAGTTACTTGCCACTGTCCCCGGTTGACAGATCCCATCACGACTAAATCAACCAGCGGCACTCGAAAGATTTCCATGAGATCCAGAGCCAGAGGTGGCGCTTGAGTGCGGGGCTGATGGTAGAAGCTCAGAGCAGGCTCTAACCCAACTGCCAGAATGGCATTCATCACATCCTTGAGCAGCAGTGAGTAGCCATAACTGAGCAGGCAATTGAACCGATCTCTGGGTGGGCGACGATTGCGATCGCTGAATTGGAACTCTTCAGGAATACTGTCACCTAATAGCTCCGGCAATGCGTCAAAATACAGTCTCGCAATGTTGCCCTCATAACCTAATAGCGAGGCGATAGATTGGGCTTCATTCACCTGTTTCAGCAGTTTTTGAATCTGCTCAATGGCATACTCTAGTTTTTCAGATTCAGTATTTCGCAGCCCCCGCATCAAAAATTTGCGTTGACTCTGCCCGTGACACGTCACTAGTTGCCGTGCCAACTTCAAGCAAAACTCTGGATCACTCAATGCTTTATATTGGCGAAGGCGACGTTGAATACTGCCAGCACGAGTATCAAAGCTGCCGACATACTTACCACCACCTGAGAGGAAATGCACCCCAATCTCCTGCTCTGCACAAAAATGCAGCGTTTGAGTTGAAACCTGCACAGCCCCATGTAAGACGAGTTGACCTACTTGACGGGCAGGTAGACCCGTAGCAGAGCCATCTAATTTAGTAATTTTGATTTGTCCTCCACTTTTGCCGACTCTCGTACCTGCCTCTAAAACGTGCAAAATTTCGCGCTCGTCATCCTCTGGAAACAGCCGTGTGGGTTGATGGTCTGGGTCTTGAGCAAAGCGTGTCTCTTCAGGTAAACACACACTGGCAAGGGAGCAGCGACCACATAGCCGCTCGTTATTGGCAATGGGTGGGCGTTCGGTGCTTTGTCGCAAATGCTGTGCCCTGTGAATGGCATCCTGGACTTGCTGTCGCGCCTCATCATCCAATGGAACTTTGACTAACACATTATCAGCGTGATAACGGATGCGCCCTTCGGCTATCGTGACTCCTAAAACCGCTTCAATCAAACAAGCATAGGCGAGAATTTGCAGGCGATCGCTCTCCCATGCTTGGGCTTCATTATTGGCTCCTCGATGGCAGCGCCCACGCTTGTGTTCGTAGGGAATCAGTTGCCCATTACGCGATCGCAAGGCATCAACCTTACCTCGTAATCCCAATGCCTCATCTTCAAGGGTTAGCGTCTCCCATGTGCCATCTTCGTCGCGCTCCAGTTCTACATGGAGCCGTCGCCCCGCAAATACAGCGGCATCTTGGGTATAGAGTTCTTCAACCTCTTCGAGATAAAACAAACGCGGACAGTAGGCTAGAGCGTGCAATGCGTTGACTCGCAACGGCTCCTGCGGCTCAACTTCGAGTAGTGCGATCGGGTGTGACAGCATTTCCAGTTCTCGGTAGAGGGTAGATAAACATCTCTACTCGATCTGTACTGCCATGCTCTGGCGATCGCATTCCGAGTTCCTACCTGACTTTGCTGCTTCAGTACGAGTGTATTTCGATAATCTCTACGAAGAACAACCGTATTAAAGATCACTCGTGGCTCAGGATGACTGGCTTACAGCTGCTAACACTTGAGCCATGCTGAGGTGTAACTGTGGAAAGATCTGAGAAGCGATCGCCTCCTCTCCTCGAAATTGCTGAAGTTGATACTCGCCAGATGGTTTCAAGCAGTAGACCGAAAAGGTTGGCTGCTTGGGAAAGCCGATAAACCGCCTGCCGCCCAATCCCAGGTAATCACAAATCCAGTACTCCGCAATTCCTAACGCTTCATAATCTTCGAGTTTGAGTGCATAGTCATCACTCCAATTAGTGCTGACCACCTCAACCACAAGCTTTGCCGATTGTCCCTGGGTGATAGTTGACTCTTTCGCCCAACGCGGTTCGTTTGTGAGGTTTGGACGATTCAAAACAATCACGTCTGGCTCGTACCCAGATTCGTCAACCTTGACAATGCATTCCTTAGGAATTAGATAGGGCAACTGCTGACGACGAATTTCAAAGTTTAATTCAGCCGCAATCAATCCGGCAATTTCTGAATGCTTGCCAGTCGGTTTCGGCATTTCAATCACGACTCCATCATGCAACTCATAGCGGTATTCCGATTGCTCTGGATACCATGCCATGAATTCATCAAAACTCAGGGATTTAGACAATGCCTGCATCATGGCATTTATCTCAATGGGTACACGCTTATCATACTAGAGAGCCACTAGGAGGGCGATGTAACCCACTTCTGTTAGGGAGTTACACACAAACTATTTCTGCGAAGGAAGGATAGCTTGAGCCGTCAGTTGTAACCCCGGAAAGAGCGAGTCTGCCAACAGCATTTCACCTGTATAAGTTTGGGGTGGGGCATCGGGATAGAAAACGGTAAGATTCTTGGCTTGAGTATCAATCACCCAAACGCGCTGAACTCCTGCCTCTAAATAATTAATCGCTTTTTCGACCATTTCACCAAAGGTTTGCCCTGGAGAAATAATTTCGATCGCCAACTCGGGTGCAACGGGACACGCCTCATCTTCAACCCATTCTGCTGGAAGGCGATCGAATGAAATGTAAGTCAGATCTGGAACAGGCACCCAATCTTTTCCGTGTCGTTTGAGAGTAATTGCCCATTCTGGAACAACCCGCCCTTTGTCTTCACACCAGCTATCTAGCAGGAAGAGTAGGTTTCTTTGAACGGTGGAATGAAAAAATTTAGGCGACACTTTTGGAATTGCAACTCCATTAACCAGTTCGTAGGTGACATCGCCATCGGGCAATGCCAAAAATTCTTCCAGGGTGAGCTGTTTATCGGTAATGTGAACCATAGGGCGATCGGGCGATCGAAGGTGTTGTTTTTAGTGTAATGCTCATTGATAGGAGTGTTGCCCCTCCCTAAAATCGCCTAACGGCATCTAAGGTTTGCTGGGAGGTTGCATTGTGATCATATTTAGTTTTCAAGGTTCAAAACTTGGAAAATTAGTAATTATGATTTGCCTTTTTTGGCGATCGCTGATTAGACTACAGCCATTTCAGGTTGTTTGGGTGTCCATGTCCATGCAGTTTCCGGTGGTTCACTGCTAGGTTCCTCTAGAGGTGCATAGAGAAAACTAGTTGTTTTACTGTTATCGGCGCGATTGATGCCAACGGTTAAGCGATAGGAACCGTGCATCGGTGGATCATCCGATTGCATTTGGACATACCAAAGAGTTGGCGGAGGAGCATCAAGAATATCAATGCGATCGAATAGGAAGTTATTGTCTCCCGCAAAAGGTAGACCATAGCGAGGCTTATCTAACTCCCCTCGTAATCCCTGTTGAACTTGCTGAAGCAATTGTGCTTCTGCCTGAACCCCCAACACCATATCCAGTCCCACCAGAAATTCTCGACGAACTGGCACAATCCAGTATTTTGCACCATGCGTTCGAGCAGCCAACTCTTTTCCAGAAGCACCTACAGGGTAACTATGAAGCTGTTGGTATAGTGTACAGACTTCACTATCAGTACCCGGTACAGTGCCGATCGCCAGCTTCAAACAAGGTAGGTCTGAACGAATGAGAGTCGTTGGGCGATTCGTGGTATCTCGCATTTCAATCCCTGCCAAATTCAGCACTAACCCAAATGCTGTAGAGGGAGGCATTACTGGAGCCGTTGCGCGATAAACACCTGCCTGGAAGCCGCGAAATGCTGCAAAGGGGGCACGGATGCGGAGCCATAAGCACTCCATTTAAGCTGCCTCCGTTGTTAGGAAAGCCGCTGCCAAGTCTACCAGTAGCTTTTGTGGGTTCTCGTAGAGATGAGCCTTTTGAGTTGTTAAGTATTGCCGCTGTTCAGGCTTCATATTCCGGACAATTTCGCCACCAATCCAGAATTCCTCACCAGGAAGGTCACTGGCGCTAATCCGTTCCAGTTCTGAGAAGCCACCCTGTTCATTAAAGCCATAGGTATCGTAGCCAGCGACCAAGCTAGGAGTGAGACGAGCCACGATGCTCTTTGGAGCCATTTCGTAATAGCTACGAGCATGACCGCCTGCTACGTCAGATAACTGGGCGATCGCATTCAGCAGTGCCTTTGTCCAATCTGGTTTTGCTTTACAGTCAGAGGATGACAGTGCAAAGGGATACTGGTAGGCGGTATGGGCAATCTCTCGATGTAAGAGGGCAGATGTTGATGAGTTTTTCCAGGGACTCGCACCTGCATTGAGGGGGGATTGGTGGAAAGTTGCATCAAAACGATAAGGAGTCAGAGCAACAGCCAAGTTCATCCGTAAGATGCTGTCCCGCTTTGACGGTGTACCCTTGTTTTTCTTGATTGCCTCGTTATCGGCAACCATATACCCAAACAAAAAATCATCTGCGTACTTCTCAGCGTTGGGAAACTCCTTAAACTCGACTGCAAGCTGGTCTTCATTGTGCAAACGAGTGCGATTGCAGGGCATTCCAGCTTTAATCAACATTTCCCGCAAGGCATTCCGCATGGATTCAGGGCTGATCACCGTATATTCTTTATTGCCCTTAGCAATCTTTTGTAGCACGGTACGATTCTCCTCACTCTCACCCCGATAGTTAGAGCTAGGAGCAGGGTAGGTCAAAACTGTAGCAAATAGGTTCTTGTTCATGAGAATTACCTTCCAAGTAGAGTGAATTAGCTGTTAGCAGATAGGGCGAGTAAAGTGAGCGTTCGGATTTTGTCAGTTTCCTGGTACAACGCTTTTGTTAGATCAACAAAGTCTTCAGATTTCATGTGCTGTGGAACTGAACACAAACTGGAGACAAAGTAATTGACAAAATCCATCTGCTCAGTGCGACTACGAACATCTAAAAATGCAGATTTAGCAACTTTTGCCTTCATCTCGGCATACTTCTTGTAGTCAGCCTTCTGACTCAATTCTTCATTTTTTAGACCTTTCCATTCTGGCTTCCATTCCAAGTCATATTTAGTTTTCAATTTTCGGGATACATAGTTTCCTACTAACCGAAAGACCAATGGTTCAATAGAGGTTGAAGCATTTGCTGTTGTTGTTTCTTCCATGTGAACGTCCTCTGCAATCAAAGCTTTAATTTTTTCTCGCACATCCCGCCGAAAGTACTCATTCTCAATGCTTTGCTCATAGGGCAATGTGCAAAGTACTGCATCAAATCCGCTATACCAAGGCTGATGATTCACTAGATTTAACAGGCACTGTCTGCGGAAAAGAGGATGCCAGAAGCTGTCACGAATTTGTACATATTCATTGACCATTGCATCTTCTGGCTGGAGTCTAGATACCCCTAAAACGCGAACATTATTTCCTTGCTTCTCGGTGTGAATGACATCAATCCCTAAAACCGTTGAAGCAGTTCTCTGCTCACCAGTTGTTTGAATGAGGCGATCGCTTAACCGCCGCATTAAATCCAGCGCACTTTCAATGGCTACATCTACAATGCAATTACGAGGGCGGTAGCCAGATAATTCAATGCCACGTTCTGCCAATACTTTTGGTAAGCGATCGCAGAAGCGTTTAAGGTCAGCAACATCTGGAACGGCTAATGCATAGCCTACAAAATCACGTTTTCCTTCGTTATTCAGTACGGCTGGAACGTAAATTTGAGCAGCAAATAACCAAAAGTGCAACAAGAACTGAAACCTGGCTCGATCCTTGAACGGCACATTTTCTGCATTGTTGGCTTGCGCCCCTAAGAAATAGGTGCTGGGCAAGTCTACAGTAAAATCTTCAGGCTGGGTAAGTTGTTTCCAAACTGCTACTGCATCATCGTTAAAAGCCCCCTCTGCTCTAGCTTCAAAAGGTTTACGAGTGGCAGGGACTCCCCGCAAGATACTCCAGACCATATCTCGCCAAAGCTTAATCCAGTGTCCATTTTTGCCCTCAAAACTCTTGTCATAGCTAGGATCTGCGAGGAACGAACCTTTAGGCACAACGACAGGATAGATATAAACCTTCTTGGTTTTCGTTTTGCCCTTAGCATCAACCTCTTCGTGTTCCTCCTCACGTAGAGGTGGGATGACTGCCTTTGTTCGAGCATTTTTGAGAACCTGATTGCGCTCTTGTTCCTCATTGCTAGCAGCATAGATTTCATCAAATAAAGCTTCTACGCCTGCTTGGTTCAGCTCAAGAGTTGCACCCTTATCGTCGAGTCGTTGAATTTTACAGATTGCTCCATCTCTCACCTGCTGCTTGAAATGCGAATCTTCTGCCTGTCGCTCTAACCACCTGATAATCAGTATTAGCCCTGCCAATCCTGCCCGATGCTGAGAGGAAGGTAGTTCAGCTAATTGGTAGTTCAGCGCAAGCGTTTCAACAGTTGTTGGCTTTGTTCCTGCTTTAGCCAAGGCTCACCTCCTTGGGAGATTTCGTGATAAATCCTCGGTCCGTTCTATATCGCTCTGAATCTCCACTTGCAACATGGAGATACTTAGGTAGCCAAGTGGGGCGAGTGTTACCGTCCTCCAACCAGGCTTTGACCCACTTATGAGGCACGTTTAGTTTGAAACCGTCATAGGGTTGGCGATCGTTTATTAGTTCCTCCACAGCTTTAAAGTCGCAGTCAAGAATGCAAGGTACTGCAAATTCATCGGTGTCTCGAAAGGAACCAGGAATTGCAAAGTAGCCACCATCGAGGAATGAGGAGCCGACAGCAGCAGAGCGTTCAGAACGAGCATAGTGCTCCAAAGCGATCGCCAACTGATGCTGATTAATCAGGTCAGTACCTAAGCTCTCTAGAAACGTTTTTGCAATCTCTAAGTCTTCCTTTTGATAAGGATGATGCTTTGGTGGCATATAAGGATGGAGGGTCGCAAAGGAACGCCTTAAATGGCGATTTGCCCGACCGAAACGTTGAACTAATGCTGACACTGGAGCAATTTCGCTGATAAGGACATCAGCATCCAAGTCCAAACTCATTTCACAAACTTGAGTCGTTACAGCGATCGCTGGTTTGGGGTCATCATTTTCGGGAAAGGTAAAAGCGTCAACCGTTTTAGCATGAACCTTTTGCCGATCGCAGAGCCGAAATCGACTGTGGTAAGTCAAGACTTCAACCCCTAACTCTTCATCCAACCTTTGAGCGATCGCCAAGCATCGGTCTACAGTGTTGACAACCCATAAAACTCTCAGCCCTTGCTGATAGGCTGCAACTGCTTTGTCAAAGGCTTCAGTGAAGTTTTGGACAGGTTCTAGCAGATATCGATCACGCTGCTCTTTATCCCTTAAATCTTTTAGGCTTTCACTGGCTCGATCGGTTTCTGTCGGAAACACTTTTAACCCAGCGTCGATTAGTTCATCTCGCCTGGACTTGGGCAACGTTGCCGTCATACAGAGGACAGGGATATCAAAAGTCTTTAAGAAACTGATCAACGTATCAAACATGGAGCGATCAAAGCTATGCACCTCGTCGATAATGACAGCGCTATCAGCTAAGGCGGGTAACAAGCATAGGCTTTGGTAGCTATGCTCCATAAAACTAAGAAATTGATCGACTGTGGCACTGAAAAACCGCTTTTGCCAGAAGCCTAATGCGTAGAGCCTTTCGTCTGCTTCAGAGCGATAGGTTTTGTCAGCGATCGCATCGCTAGGATTTTCTGCCATCGCTTCCAACTCGTAACGAGCTGTGCCCGTCACCAAGGCAGCATCAGCCTCCGGTGCCCAGCCCACATAATCTCGAAAGCCTTCTGTTGCAGTGCCGCGCGTTGGGTAGAGGAAAATAATCTTTCCAACCTCGTATTCCTTAATCTGCTGCTCTGCCCATTTCCAGGCAGCTAAAGTCTTGCCAGCACCACAAGCAACTAAGAGCAAAGTTTTTGAACCTTGTTCAGCCACTTGTTCCTGAAAAGCTTGATAGGTAAACGTTGTTTTCGTTTTTTTCTCAATCTGTTTGATACGAGGATTGATGATCTTTTCAGCAATTTCGTCAGGGGCGATCGCTGTGGAATGAGCCACTTCCTCAATCCAGTCGGCAATTTCGTAACCTTCTCGAACAAGTCCCGAAGCAACGGCATCAGATACCATTAATGCTGCTTTAACCGCAAGGAGAAGCGATCGCCGCTCTGGATCGTCTTGTATATCATCTTCAAAGTCATTGGCTGACTTGATACCCTCTCGGTAAACTTTGTCCCACATAGAACCACTGGACTTCCAAGGAACCGTAGGTAGTTCAGGAATCCCTTTGAGGTCAGCGATCGCTGCAATTTGTTCTAATGTTCTGGTAACTTCTTCGTGCTGCAAATAAAGCTCGACTGTTTGGTTCAGCTTTCCCGCTTGAGGTTGGCACCACTTATAGTTTTTGCCATTAATACTGACTTCTCCCCTAGAAGCTTTTAAGTGGTGAGACAAGACAGCGGCTGTGATGACATCCACATCCAACAAAGGGTTCTGAGCCAACCAAGTTCGTACCTGTGGCAGACAGAGAATCAACGCACTGAGATGTTCATGGCGAAGTGTCTGAGGTTTGAATCCTGGTGTTAGGACTGCTGCCAAAAAGTCTTCATTTGCTTTGCCAGCATCATGAAACGGTGCTGCAACCTGGAGATTGAGTAAAAATTGATGCTGTCTTTCTTTCGCTCCAATTTTGAAGAAGCGACCTGACGGGGTGACAAACACAGCTCTAAGGCTGATCGGGTAACAATTTGAGCAAAATCTAGTAAAAAAGGATAGGTCGTTTTTTAGGCAGACCTATCCCAATGAATATATTGCCTCCATCCTACCAAACCCATCTCAAAA
>JANRJA010000236.1:0-5074 GCA_033764315.1 Oculatellaceae cyanobacterium bins.114 | reverse complement strand
TTTTGAGATGGGTTTGGTAGGATGGAGGCAATATATTCATTGGGATAGGTCTGCCTAAAAAACGACCTATCCTTTTTTACTAGATTTTGCTCAAATTGTTACCCGATCAGCCTTAGAGCTGTGTTTGTCACCCCGTCAGGTGAAAGACCTAAAAACCCGATTCAACAGCGATCGCTGTTTTTTTCATGTCTCAACCCACTCACACTCAATGGGATCTGGGTCGTTTTTTCCAAACCCTGTCTTACTTTGAAACCATTCCCATTATTAGCTGCCTCAAAAAAATCATGTTTGGTTCCACTCCTCCTGCTCCACCGCAACCTCAGGGCAATCTGTTGTTTGACTTTCAGCGATCGCCAGAGGCATTAAACGAAACTTGGGGAGCGTTAGATGATGTGGTCATGGGTGGAGCCAGTGCCAGTTATCTGCAACCCCAAGCAGAAGGCGCATTGTTTACGGGATACGTTTCTACCGCTAACTCTGGAGGATTTGCCTCCGTCAGGACTCGCAATTTTCAGCCCCCGTTAAATTTGACTCATTCAACTGGCTTAGAGTTGCGGATCAAAGGCGATGGACAACGCTATAAGTTTCTCATTCGAGATGAAGACTCCTGGGATAGCGTCGCCTATTCCCAGTCCTTCGACACCGTCGCAAACGAGTGGATCACCGTCCAGGTTCCGTTTAGCCAACTCATTCCCGTCTTTCGAGCCAAAACTGTTAACTCGGCTCCTCCCCTGAATACGACTCAAATCCGCTCGATGCAACTGATGTTGAGCAAATTTGAATACAACGGGGGACTTAATCCCCATTTCACACCCGGCGAGTTTCATTTGTTGGTGCAGGCGATCGCGCTTTATTGAGGCAGAGACGGTAGAAGATAGGAAGACCCTAATTGCGTCTGCTCTGTAAGGGATTTTTCTCTTTTCTTTTTTCCTGTTTCTCTCTTCTTTAAACCTGATAGCCTAGCAGAGCAACGATTTTGGAATTTTGGGTTTGAAACGGCGTTCTAGCTACTGGCAACTTCTCCCTTATCTGCGTCCGCACCACAGAACGATCGCTCAGGCTCTCACCTGTACCCTGGCTTTCACCGTATTTTGGCCCCTACTAGCCTGGCTTGCTGGAGAAATCGCCAACTTAATTGGGCAAGGAAAGGTCGCCGCGATCGCCCAGCTAGCAGCGATAAGTGCCGTGGTGTTTGTCGTTCGGGGGGCTGTACAGTTTGGGCAAGATGCGTTGATGGCAAAGGCCGCGCTGGCGATCGCACTCGATCTGCGAAAGCGAGTCTATGCCCACTTGCAAACCCTCAGCCTCAGCTATTTTGAAACGTCTCAAACCGGAGATCTGAGCTATCGCCTCACCGAAGATGTCGATCGGGTAGGCGAAGTCATCAACAAAGTCTTTCACCAGTTTGTGCCCTGCATCTTGCAACTGGTTGTGGTGTTGGGTTACATGATCTACCTCAACTGGCAATTGACCCTGGCAACTTTAGTGATTGCTCCGTTGATGGGTGTGTTAATCGGCAGATTTGGCGAACAACTGCTGATTTATTCTCGTCGCAGTCAAAGTCGAGTGTCTGACCTCTCTGCCTTGCTGACCGAGGCATTTAGCGGCATTCGCCTGATTCGTGCCTTTGCCGCCGAGGGCTATGAGATTGAGCGGTTTAGTCGTGAGGCAGAGCGCAATCGCCAAGCAAAGTATGCGGCTGAACGGTTAAAAGCGATTCAGTTTCCGGTGGTGGGCTTTTTAGAAGCCATGAGTGTGTTGCTGCTATTTCTGTTGGGGGGATGGCAGATTGCCCAAAATAACCTGACTGCTGCTGAGTTCGTCAGCTATATCGCCGCAGTGGCACTGCTAATTGACCCCATCTCGATTACCACGACAAACTACAACGAGTTTAAGCAGGGCGAAGCCTCGGTCGATCGTGTGTTTGAGTTGCTTGTCATTAAACCAGGGGTGTTGGAGCGAGTGGAAGCCGTTCCTCTCCCCCCGGTGACGGGCAAAGTAGAATATCTCAACGTCAGCTTTGGCTATCAACCCGATCAACCTGTCTTACGAGACTTAAATTTGCTGGCGTTTCCAGGAGAGGCGATCGCTTTGGTTGGTGCCTCTGGCGCAGGCAAGACGACATTAGTAAATTTGTTGCCTCGCTTTTATGACCCTCAGGCTGGGCAAATTTTGATTGATGGCACTGATATTTGCACTGTCTCGTTGCAAAGCTTGCGGCGGCAAATTGGTATCGTGCCGCAAGAAACCATTTTGTTTTCAGGGACGATCGCCCAAAATATTGCCTTTGGTCAAACCGCCATTGACTTAGAAGCTGTCCAAGAAGCGGCTCAAGTCGCCAATGCCCACCAATTTATTAGCCAATTTCCCGATGGCTATCAGACCTGGGTAGGGGAAAGGGGGGTCAACCTGTCTGGCGGACAACGCCAACGCATTGCGATCGCTCGTGCAGTTTTCCTTAATCCTCGCATTTTGATTTTAGATGAAGCCACCTCAGCCCTCGACTCTGAATCTGAGGCACTGGTGCAAGAAGCGTTGGAACGCATTATGCACAATCGTACCGTGTTCATCATCGCGCATCGCCTGGCTACCGTTCGTCGTGCCGATCGTATCCTGGTGTTAGAACAGGGACGAGTTGTAGAATCTGGCACTCATGCGGAATTGTTGGACAAAGGCGATCGCTATGCCCGGTTTTATGCCCAGCAATTTCAATAGGAAGTGGGGAATGGAGGATAGGGGATAGGAAATGGAAAATGGGAAATGGGGAGACGCGATTAATCGCGTCTCCCCATTTCTTCTGGCTATCTACCCCTTGTTTGTTTCTGCGCGATAACTTAGCAATGCATCAATAATCTGTACATTTGCTTTGGGGAATGGATAGTCATGCAGGTCATCGAGAGCGACCCACTTCACCTCGTCAGACTCGATGGGCTGCGGTTCACCACTGAGATGGCGACAGTGATGCACGTTTAATGTGACGTGAAAGTGGGAATAGGTATGGTTTACAGTGACCAGGCGATCGCCTACTTCGATATCGATCCCCAATTCCTCTTGAATTTCGCGTTTGATACACTCCTCAATGGTTTCTCCCGGTTCAACTTTGCCCCCTGGAAACTCCCACAGCCCGCCCAGCAAGCCTTCTTGCCGCCGCCGATCGATCAAAATATTTCCCTGGTCATCCCAAATCACGGCCACACCGATAAATTTGCGGGGCAGTGGGGCACGGGTCTCAGAAGTTGGTAATTCGTTTTGCATGTTTAATCGATAAGCCTGACAAAATTCTCGCCACGGACACAGCAGACAAGCGGGGTTTTTAGGGGTGCAAACGGTTGCCCCCAAATCCATCAAGGCTTGATTAAAGTCTCGTGGATGCTGAGTATCGAGCACAGCCATTGAGATTTGCCACAGCCACTCAAGGGCACGGTTGGGTGGAACGGGCAACGCAATCAGCCTTGCCAATACCCTCTTCACATTGCCATCTAAAATCGGTGTAGGCAAGTCAAAGGCAGCACTTAAGATGCCTCCAGCCGTGGTACGCCCAATTCCAGGTAGAGCTAAAACGGCCTCAAACTCTGATGGAAACTGCCCTCCATACTCCTGCACGATCGCCTGAGCCGCCCGATGTAAATTGCGAGCACGGGCATAATAGCCCAACCCCTGCCACACCTTGAGGACTTGCTGTTGGGTGGCGATCGCCAGAGCCTCAACCGTGGGGAACTGGGCTAACCATCGCTCATAGTAGGGAATTACCGTCTTGACCTGAGTTTGTTGCAACATGATCTCCGAAATCCAAATTTCATAAGGATTTCGAGTCCGTCGCCAGGGCAAATCTCGTCCCTGCTCACCATACCAACTCAATAAAGCTTGCTGTAAAGGGGCGATCGCTAATTGCTGCAACTGACCCATAACAAAACTCGACAGATCCTGTTTTGAGTCTGCCAAGCTTTGTTTTTGTTGAATTGAGGATGATTTGGTCGAAGACACCGTTTGAGCAAGAATGCGGGGGCATAGCCTGTCGAGGCGATCGCCCGTTAACCTTTAGGAGCATAGCGCATCTGCTCTCGGGGGTCACGCCTTATTCAGCATCCGAAGAGTAAGCTTGAAAGGTTTTCTCAAAAGCCATACGCTGCTCAGCATTGCAGAGGAAATAGCCGCTCATCATAGCAGACGCCAGCAAACGTCCTAAACTTTCCCGACTCGTAGTAATCGTGACATCAAAATCTTCAGAGGGCAACCCGCCCAAAAGCCCGATGATATTGCGTTCTATGACCTGAAACACCTCTGGAGAACCGGGTTTTGATAACTGGGCAATCGTCTCTGGGCTCATGGATTGCACATATTTCAAAAACAAGTTGCCAGACTCGGCGTTACTCTCAAAGAGTTCTGAAAGTTGGTTGGTGTTGTTCACGATAGGGAACCTCACTCAGAGGGTTATTAACTTATTGATTACTCTAACAACCTATTGAGAGAAACAAAGTGGGTGGAACCGAACCTTAAGAAGGGAGATTTGCCCACCCTAGCCCTCGATCGCCGCAATACACTCAATCTCAACTCTCACATCTTTTGGCAGTCGAGCTACTTCAACACAAGCACGCGCAGGGGCGGTCGCTTCGTCAAAAGCACGGGCATAGACCGCATTCATAGCCGCAAAATCGTTCATATCTGCCAAAAACACCGTTGTTTTGACAACATCAGCCAATGTTGCCCCTGCCGCCGTCAAGATGGCACTGAGATTGGCGATCGCCTGTTCGGTTTGTTTTGAAACGTCATCTTCTCCCACAATTGCCCCTGTTTGAGGATCGAGAGGAATTTGCCCAGAAACAAAAAGCAACTGCCCAGTCGTGGCGATCGCTTGATTATAGGGACCTACTGGAGCTGGAGCCTGATTCGTTTGAATAATTTTTCGCATAGGGTTCCTAAAATAGTGTTGCAGCCCTGACGGGGTGACAAACACAGCTCTAAGGCTGATCGGGTAACAATTTGAGCAAAATCTAGTAAAAAAGGATAGGTCGTTTTTTAGGCAGACCTATCCCAATGAATATATTGCCTCCATCCTACCAAACCCATCTCAAAA
>JANRJA010000234.1:0-42163 GCA_033764315.1 Oculatellaceae cyanobacterium bins.114 | reverse complement strand
AGTCCGCCGTCGCGGACTACCAAAATCAAAGGTTTACTGAACCGACGCAGGTCGTTTTGCTCCTATAGCAGCGGTTTCAACCGCCAAAATCCTTGTCCCTAACTCAGGTTACTTAGGCCAGACCAGTGACCAGTGACCAGTGACCATGACCCATGATCCATAATCCATGACAGGACAATTTTTACAAATCATTTACCTTTAAGAGCAGCATGATTTCAAAACTTCGGGTGGATTGGGCACTGTCGCCTCAAGTGAGCCAAGATTTTCTTCAGGTGTAGTATCACCCACCTTGACAACAAAGATCTCCCATCGATTGCCATCGGGATCAGTTACCCAAACCTTGTCTTGCAAGGCATAGCAGCAGTCAGTGTTCTGTTCTTCAAAAGTGGCTAACCCCGATGCTTTAAAGCGGGCGATCGCAGCTTGCACATCATTGGTGCTACCTACTTGGACTCCCAAATGAGAGAGCGTTCCATGCGGCTGTATTCCCTGACCCAAATTCAACGTCAGGTTGAGAGCCGGATTCTCCAAATCAAACTTGGCATAGCCTACTTTATGTTTCACTGGAGCCACCCCAAACATCGTCTGATAAAAGGTGATGGAGTTTTCTAGATGGGCCACTCTAAGGGCAACATGGGTCTTAAATGTCGTCATCGTAAATCTCCTAAATTTAGAGGAACTTGAGCAAGATCAGTCATTCTCACAATTCAGTATCACACTATTAAACATTGACACTATTCAATCGTGTGAACCGCTTTTTAATCAGACCGCTTTTTAATCAAACTCACTGTTGAGGAACGAGTACAAAGTTTAATAACTACAAATGACTATAAATGACTGTAAATAATGGCTACATCTGTTCTAAATCAACACCACGGATGGTTTTGCCAATATCACTCATGGACTCTTGCATCCCTTTTTCTTTGCGTTCACTATAGCGATCGGTGAGATAATCGACGTGCCCCCGCAACAACAGGGTAAATTTGTATAGTTCTTCCATCACATCAATAACGCGATCGCGGTAGGGCGAGTCTTTCATCGTGCCATCGTCATTAAACTGCTCATATGCTTTAGCCACTGAAGACTGATTGGGAATGGTAAACATCCGCATCCAGCGACCCAAAACTCGCATGGTATTAACTGCATTAAAGGATTGAGAGCCGCCGCTAACCTGCATCACCGCCAGGGTTTTGCCCTGAGTTGGGCGCACTGCCCCAATGCTCAACGGAATCCAATCAATCTGCATTTTCATTAAGCCACTGATATTGCCATGCATCTCTGGGCTTGACCAAACCTGACCTTCTGACCATTGCACCAGTTCACGCAATTCTTGAACTTTAGGATGGCTATCAGGCACACTGCCATGTAATGGCAAGTCGTGAGGATGAAAAAACTGTACGTCTGCACCCAGATCTATCAACATACGAGCCGCTTCTTCAGCTAATAACCGACTATAGGATCGTTCTCGCAAAGAACCGTAGAAAAACAAAATTTTTGGTTTGTGCTCAACTTTCATGGTGCAATAGCTTCATTATATTCTGATGAGTCTTTCAACTCTTTCGGCCATAAAACCACCCGTTCTTGAACTTCATCTCGAACTTGTCGAAAGAGTTCAATCGGTTATTCCTTTGGGGGCATCCAGTTGCCAATCCTCAAATACATCCCGCAGTACCTTTATAGACAGGGGTCATTAGTCTCCATCTCCCGCTTTCCAGGCGATCGCTTTTGATGGCTGTGGATCAGGCAACTTCAGTGAAATGATCCCGGCAGCTAACACCAAGAAAGTGGATACCCACAGACAACCAATCAGCCCCGTCAGTTGATAGACCAATCCAGAAAGCACTGTGCCAATCAACCGACCCCCAGAGTTTGCCATGTAGTAAAAGCCGACGTTCAACGCAACTTTGTCATCATCGGTAAAGGCCAGCACCAGATAGGAGTGAACCGCAGAGTTAAAGGCAAACACAATTCCAAAAACTGTCAATCCAACAATGATCACCTGATTGGCAGGCACCCTTAATTGCAGGGCAATAGCGATCGCGGCGGGCACCCCCGTCAGAGCAAACGTCCAGAATTGAATCGTGCTTGATTGAGGGGGTTTGCCTCCATTAAACTGACTCAGCAATATGGGCGCAAAAAACTGCACCGCACCGTAGCCAATCACCCAACATGCCAAAAATCCGCCTGCCTGAAAAAATGACCAACCCAACGTACTCCGCAGGAATACAGGCAACCCCACGACAAACCACACATCTCTAGAACCAAACAAGAAGAAACGTGCTGCTGAAAGGATGTTGATCTCTGAACTCTTAGAAAAAAGCTGAGTGAATTTGACCTTGGCTTTGATTTTACCTATGCCTTGAGGCAAGAACAATCCGGTCAGCAGCACCAAAAATAGACCTCCTGCCATGACCCACAGCGCATTGACAAAGCCTAACGTTGCTAACAATGCGGCTCCCATAAAAAAGCCAACGCCTTTAAGAGCATTTTTAGAACCTGTGAGCACGGCCACCCACTTAAACAGCGACGATTGCTGATCTTGTGGCACCACTAGGCGAATTGCACTCTTAGAACTCATTTTGGTCAGATCTTTGGCAATCCCTGAAAAGGCTTGAGCCGTCATCACATAGGCGATCGCGATTCCTTGCATCCACTCTCGATTTAAGAACGACAGCATCATCAGAGCAAAGACCTGTAGCCCAATCCCAGTATAAAGAGTCAACTTCAACCCCATCTGGGAGCCGATCCACCCACCCAAGAAGTTGGTGATCACGCCAAAGACTTCATAAAAGAGAAACAAAAACGCAATTTCTAAAGGGCTGTAGCCAATCTCATTAAAGTAGAGCAGTACCAGCATCCGCAATGCCCCATCGGTCAGCGTAAAGCCCCAGTAGGCAAACGTGACCAGGATATAATTTTTGAGATTGGCACCCGAAGCAGTGGTAGAAGTCATGATTGAGGAATAGGGTGAGAGTAGGTTTGAGATACCATTCCTGATCGCCTGCCTTGATCACCCCTTAAGTAAGGAAACTTGAGAGACTTTGAGCGGCGCGATTCTCTCTTTGAAAGGAAAGGTTGATGAGGAGCAAAGAGACTAAGCAGGATCAGGCTTAAGTCAGGCTCAACGCGACTTTGCGTGTCAGTTCTGCCATGCGGTTGACGTAGCCCCACTCGTTGTCATACCAGGCCAGGATCTTGACCTGCGTCTCATCGACCACCATCGTCGAGAGGGCATCAATAATGGCAGAACGAGGATCATCTTTGTAATCGATCGAGACCAGAGGACGTTCCTCGTAGCCCAAAATGCCGTTCAGTGAACTGTCGGCTGCCGCTTTTAAAAGGGAGTTGACTTCTTGAACGGTGGTGGGGCGTGTCACCTCAAACACACAGTCCGTGAGAGAGGCATTGAGCAATGGCACCCTCACGGCCAATCCATTCAACTTGCCTTTGAGTTCAGGATAAATCAGGGCGATCGCGGTGGCTGACCCAGTCGTAGTGGGAATGAGAGACAAACTAGTGGCTCGTGCCCGCCGCAAATCTTTGTGAGGTGCATCCACAATCGTTTGTGTATTGGTATTGTCATGAATCGTGGTAATTACCCCATGTCGAATACCCAACTCCTCGTGAATGACTTTCACGACCGGAGCTAAACAATTTGTGGTGCAAGATGCGGCAGTTAACAGGTGGTGTTGCTCAGGATCATAAAGATGGTCGTTGATGCCCATCACGATATTCAGTGCTCCTTCTTTGACTGGGGCAGCTACAATCACCTTTTGCACACCTCGCTTAAAGTAAGGGTCAAGGGTTGCCACAGTTCTAAATTTGCCAGAGCATTCCAGCACTAGATCAACCCCTAACTCATCCCACGGCACGTCACCTGGTGTAGAGTAGTCGCTGAAACTGAGAGATTTGTCATCAATCCAAACTCGGTTATCGCTGGCGTTGACGTCCGGGGCCCAGCGACCATGCACCGAGTCAAACTTGAGCAAATGAGCAGCGGCTTCCACGCCTCCGTTGACTTCGTTAATGTGAACAATGTCAAACTCTGCCCAATTCCAGGCGACCCTCGTCGTCAGTCGCCCCATTCTGCCAAATCCATTGATGCCAACTCGAATGACCATACTTGTTTTTGTGAAGTTGACGACAAAACTAAAAGCTTTTTTCGGGTTGCAGTCGTTCGGCCAGAGAGAGATTGGTTTGTGATTCTCCTGTAAAAACGGTTCCAACTTTGTTGCTGACAGAGTGTTACTGGACAAAGTGTTGCTTACAGCTGCTTACAACGCGGTCTTGTACTACCTGGGTCTAAATTTTCCATCCAGCAACTAATACCCATTTGAGTTATGAATGCGACACATCAGATCCCCCTTGCCTCCGGCATCCCCCTTGTTAAGGGGGACTGAGGGGAATCAGTTCGGGGCAATGATCTGTCGTAAAAACTGTTTCAATTGGGATAAGAGGCTAGTTCTATCATTTCAAAATAAATTGATATTGTATGTCAAGCAAATCACATTGAATAAATATCATTCTTAATAAAGTTGATGGAATAAACTTAATCAAAGTAGGAGCGAGACGATAAAACTGAGCTAAATCGACCAATTCAGCCAAATATGGCTCTAAGATCACAATTTGAGTCAGATTCAAACTGTCATACACCCAGCCTTCTGAATGACGCGATCGCATTAATCTGACCTCTTACAAACTTTTTAAGTGAAGGGAAAGCTGGGATTGGACGACTCCCAGTTTTTTACAACAATCACGAACGCACCGTTCCTGATCTCTTAGCACCTTTAAGAGTTAAACTCGTTAGAGTTGAGGGAGTGCATGGACTCCAAAATGGTTGAACTTGATGGGACAGGGATGGATTTGTTCATCAAATTTTATTGAAATGTTTTGATCTGGAGCATATCCCCTTTCATGAGAAAATTCAACCCAGACTAACGCTATCGGCGATCGCGCTCTAAGTCATAAATTGCTTTTTCCCAATACCAATCTTCTGACATCCCTGGATGTTTCATTTTCAAGCGTTCTACCAACCCCGCCACAATCCGGCGATCGTTGCCAACCAACCGCAGCAATTTTTGTTGAATGGCTCGGCTCGGTCTACCCGTGGGGACGATTTGGCGAGAAGAACGGGCAGACGATGGGGGAACAGACTGCCGTTGAGACAGTTGCTTCTTTAAGCGAATTTTTAACTGCCCAATCTGCTCTAGTAGCTGTTGCGCCATTGCCTTGTCAGCTTTATCTAAAAATAGTCGTGCCGCTTGTTGATAGTCAGCGATCGCCGCTTCAAGGTTGCCCATTTGGGTGTGCACCTGCCCGCGACAGATATAGACTTGAGGGTCTTGGGGGTCAATCTGCATGACCCAGTCCAGGTCTTCCATTGCACTCCGATAATTGCTCTGGGCTGCCTTGCTCATTGCCTGTTGCAAAAAATCTTCGACGGTTAGCAATGGCTGAACCACCCCTGACGAAGTCGTAGATGGAGCTGGAGACGGGGGTTGTAGTTGTTGAATCTTGTCTAAACAGCGGCGGCAGTTTGACACATCGCGATTGTCGAGATATAGCTCAGCAGCTCGTCGATAGCTGGCGATCGCCTTGAGTGAATCTCCCTGACGCTGTCGCAGTTGACCCAACAAATCGTAGCTAGCGGCTTGTCCTGGTTTTAACAAAATCGCTTGTTTTGTATCAACAATTGCCCCTTCCAGGTTGTTTGTGATCCAATAAGCTAACCCACGAGCGTAATGAATAGCATGGCTTTGCAAACCCAACTCTAGAGCCTGAGTGTAATCGGCGATCGCCTGTTCTACATGGCCTAATTTAAAGTGGGCTAACCCCCGTTGATAATACACTTCTGCCCACTCAGGAGACTCTGACAGGACTTGATCAAAGGCCGCGATCGCCTCTTGAAAATCCTGTGCTAGGGCTTTGCTTAAACCGTGTTGATACAACTCCTGCTGCATCCTTCTAAATTAGCTCATACAACAGGTCAGGATGAAGGCAAAATCGCTCAATGCTTAAAATCAGTGCTCAAAATCAGTGCTCAAAACCAGTGCTCAAAATCGGTGCAGACAAGTTTTAATTACACACGCACTTGAGTTGTGGTTGATGTTGATGTGGTCATTTCTGCTGACTTGATAAACCCATCATAAAAAGCGATCGCCGCAACGATAGCATTAAGCCAAATATAGCAACCCCAACTGGGTTAACCTGCTAATCTCACAAATGATTTAGGACTGCTATATGATTGCCGAACACGGGAGTCAACCCAAACAGTGGGTTGGTAAAAGGAAGTAAGCCCAAAACAACTGCTTCCTCAAGTTCCCTTGTAGCAACTATCTTGACAGTTGCTATCTTTCCAACGGTAGCGTTATTCAGTTTTTGGTAGTCCTAAATAATACCGATTTAAACGGATTTTTGGGCAGATCAAAGTTCAGGAGGGGCTTGGCAGTGCCAAACCCGTACCAGGATCTGTCGTGTTTTCAATTCAAATTGGTATTAGTTCCTTGATGTCTTATCTCACGCTACAAACGTAATACAAAATACTGCACGGTGCCAAGGTTATACTACAGATTCTTTGGAGCAGTCAGAGAACTATCGGTCAGAGAACTATAAAGAGTCATCAACAAAAACCCCACTTCTAAATCCCAGAAGCGGAGTTTAGGGAGTTTGATGGGCTTGTTCCCTATGGTGGTGTTAGGGGCTTAGGGAATAGCGACACGCGATCGCAGAACCACACTGGAAGTATTTTGTAAAAAGTCGGCGATCGCACCCCTTGAATCCGTTAAGGTACTGATCATCAAAGGCAAAAATATCACGATGAAAATTTTGCTAGTAGAAGATGATGTAATGCTTGGAGCAGCCCTAACAAAGGTGCTGGAGGCTCATCGTTATGCGATCGACTTGGCATCTGACGGACAGATCGGCTTAGAGCTGGCAACAACGGTTGAGTATGATTTGATTTTGCTGGATGTGCAGATTCCGAAGCTAGACGGAATTAGCCTTTGTCGGCAATTGCGATCGCAGGGCTATGGCAAACCCATTTTGCTCCTCACCGCCAATGATTCAGATGCTGTTGCTGTTGCTGGATTTGACGCCGGAGCCGATGACTACATTAGCAAGCCGTGTGCGTCAGAAGTGTTGTTGGCAAGGATACGCACCTTGTTGCGGCGCAGTGGGGCGATCGCGGCAAGCAGCTTTGTAAATCCTTCGGAGGCGATCTTAACCTGGGGAAAGCTGAGCTTAGATTTGGATGCCGGACGAGTGACGTTTGGCGAACAGGTGATCACACTGACCGCCACAGAATATAACCTGCTGGAATTGTTCTTACGCAACCCCGATCGCATCTTTAGCCGCAGTGCCATTCTTGATCGGCTATGGGGGTTTGATGATGCGCCTACCGATCGCGCCATTGTGACCCATGTTAAAGATCTGCGAAAGAAGCTGAAAGCGGGTGGGCTAACCGAAGAAATAATTGAAACAGTGTATGGCATGGGTTATCGACTCAAGCCTGCGCCTCTGCAATCCTCTCCTGCGAATGCTTTAGAAAACGAGCAAACTCGCACTCAGCCCTCTGACAGCAAATCTGCGATCGCCCAAGTGTTAGAGCGGTTTCGAGGTGTCTTTGATGAACAAGTTGCCGTTTTAGAACGAGCAACCGCAGGTCTGTTGGCAGGAAGTCTAGAGCCAGAATTGCAGCAAGCCGCAAGGCAAGAAGCCCATAAGCTGGCAGGTTCATTGGCATCATTTGGCTACCCAGAGGGGTCAAAATTGGCTCGCTCAATCGAGCATTTACTGATCCATGAAGATGGCATCTCTGCCCCCAATGTGACTCGATTTGCTGAATTCGTTGCAGCTTTACAACAAGACCTCAGTAAGGCTCCGGTCACATCTGTGCCTGCACCGCTGGTATCGGCTCATTCTTATCGAATCTTGGTGATTGATGACGATGCTGCCTTGACTGAGCAGCTAAAGGCAGCGGCCAATGCCTGGGGGTTTCGCCTGAAAAGTGCTTCTAATCTGGCGATCGCCCGTTCTCTTTGGACTCTGGCAACCCCTGATGTGATTTTGTTAGACCTGAGTTTTCCGACAACCCAAGAAGATGGGTTATCGCTGTTGCAAGAGCTAACTCAAGCCTTGCCCAACCTGCCTGTCATCGTTTTTACAGGACGAGATAGCCTCGCAGACCGCTTGGCCGCATCGCGCCTGGGTGCCCGACAATTTCTGCACAAGCCCGCGACAACCGAGCAGATTTTTCAAGCGATCGCCCGTGTTTTATCAAAACCTCAACTCTCCGACACCAAAGTACTCATTGTTGACGATGACTTGGCGACGTTAGCCTTCCTGTCCAATGTGCTCACTCCTTGGGGGTTAGACATCACGACCTTGAGTGAACCCCAGCATTTTTGGAAAACTTTGCTAGCGACTTCACCCAACTTAATCTTGTTAGACCTGGAAATGCCGCATATTAATGGATTAGAGCTATGTCAGGTGGTGCGACAAGATGCTGAGTGGGGAGACTTGCCCATTTTGGTGGTGACGGCTCACACCGATGCTGAGTCACTCCAACACGCCTTTGCGGCTGGAGCCGATGATTTTATTAGCAAGCCCGTTTTAGGCCCAGAACTGGTGACCCGCGTGCTCAGCCGCATTGAGCGTCACCGATTGCATCAAAAACCAGGGAGTACTGGCAGCAGTAACCAAGGGAGACCGGAAGAATGACTGGATATCGGCGATTATGGCCTGATGGAGTGGCGATAGGTTCAACGGCGATCGCTCTATTCCTCAGTCTTTGGCTAGAACCTATCATTCACTGGATGATTGGAGCTTTCTTTTACATCACCGTCGCGATTAACACCTGGTATGGCGGCGTCAGATCGGGTCTAATCACGATTATCCTGTCGATGTTGGCACTGAATTATTACTTCATGTCACCGCCTCATCAGATCTCGATCTCAAATATCAATGATGCGCTTCGGTTAGGTTTGTTTGCTCTTGTGTCGCTCATGATTATGGTGCTCACGCACAACTTACGACAGAATAAACAAACCGTTGAACACCTTAACCACCGATTAGTAGACGACAGTGTCAGTCGCTTGAAGATTGCTTTGAATGCAGCTCAAATGGGCATGTGGGACTGGGACATCGTGACAGGTCAAATTTGCTGGTCGCCAGAGCATGAGCAATTGTTTGGGTTGTCCATCGGCTCTTTTGATGGCAGGTATGAAACCTTTGATGCCTGTCTTTATGCAGATGATCGACCCGGATTAAATCAGGCGATCGCTCGTTCTCTGCACGATCGAGTTCCTTATCATCACGAGTTTCGCGTGAGGTGGTCAGATGGCAGTCTTCACTGGATTGAAGGATGGGGCCAAGCTTTTTATAACGAAGCAGGGCATCCGATACGCATGCTAGGCACTGTAATCGCGATCGACGAGCGCAAGCAAGCTCAACTGTTGCTGCAACAGCAATTAGAACAACAGCGACTGGTGATGGAGATGAGCCAGCGCATTCGTCAATCCCTGCAATTGCACGACATTTTGCAAACAACTGTGAACGAGGTACGCCAGTTTCTTCACATCGATCGAGTGATTGTTTTTCAATTTACACCGGGTTGGGGCGGAACCGTGATGGTCGAGTCGGTAGTCGATCCAACATTGGCTATCTTGCCATCTGATATCCATGACCCTTGTGTCGGAAGTCAATATCTTGAACCGTTTAAACAAGGTTTAGTCACGGCCAAAGCTGATATTTATAACGCTGACATTACCCCCTGTCACATTGAGTTTTTGGCACAATTCCAGATTCGGGCAAATCTAGTCGTTCCTATTCTCAAAGACAACAAACTGTGGGGATTGCTAGCAGCCCATCACTGTCAGGCTCCTCGTGAGTGGCAAGAGTCAGAGATTGAGTTGCTGCGACAAATTGCGTCTCAAGTGAGCATCGCTTTACAACAATCTGCCTTGTTAGAGCAGGTGCAAACCGAACTGACCGAACGCAAACAGGCTGAAGCTGCATTGCAGCAACTCAACCTGGAATTAGAACAACGAGTGACAGACCGCACCGCAGAACTCACGACGACAAACGAGCACCTGCTGAACTCATTGCTTGCTCTGCAACAGGCTCAACAAGAAACAGAAGATCTTTACAACAATGCCCCGTGTGGTTATCACTCGCTCAATGCTGATGGCGTCATTATTCGGATTAATCAAACAGAGCTAGATTGGCTCGGTTACACCCGTGATGAAGTGGTGCATCAAAAGAAATTTGTGGATCTGGTAACTCTAGAAAGCCAAGCTGTTTTTCATGAAAACTTTGCCCGGTTTCTCCAACAAGGGTGGATCAATAATCTAGAGTTTGAGTTGCTCAACAAAGATGGATCAACCCGTTGGGTTAATTTGAATTCAACAGCGACCTATGATGCAGCAGGTCAATTTTTGATGAGCCGCACCATTTTATTTGATATTAACGATCGCAAACAGATCGAGGCCGACCGCAGCCAGACCGAAGCTGCGCTGCGAGACAGTGAAGCAAAATTTCGTCAGCTCGCGGAAAATATCGAGGCCGTCTTTTGGATGCGAGATGGGCAAAAACCACAGGTCATTTATGTCAGCCCTGCCTATGAGACCATTTGGCAACAAAGCTGTGACAGTTTATATCACGACTTTTCCAATTGGATTAAGAGCATCCATCCGGAAGATCACCTCCGGGTTGAGACAGCCGCCCTGCAACTAACCAGTGTCGGACATTATGACCAGGAGTATCGTATCCTCCGCCCAGACGGTTCTACTCGATGGATTCGCGATCGCGCCTTCTCAATCAAAGATGAAACCGGAAAGCTGTTAAGAATCGCAGGACTAGCAGAGGATATCAGCGATCGCAAGCGGGTCGAAGACGAGCGCAAACAAGCTGAAGTAGCGTTGCAACAGCAAACGAGACAAAAACAGTTACTTTGGAATATCACCCAAAAGATTCGCCAATCGTTAGATCTTGAAGTTATTTTGAATGCGGCTGTCACCGAGGTAAGGCAACTGTTAGACGTCGATCGAACAGCCGTTTATCGCTTTAACCCTGATTGGAATGGTGATTTTGTGGTGGAGTCTGTCACCGATCAGTGGGTCAAACTGGTCGAACCCAACGTTGATAAGGTCTGGGAAGACACTTATCTGCAAGAAACTCAGGGGGGTCGCTTTCAAAACCATGAAACCTTAACAGTCACCGATATTTACACTGCCAATCTGCAACCGTGTCATATTGAGTTGCTAGAGCAGTTTCAAGCCAGAGCTTATGCGATCGCCCCTATCTTTGTCGGTGACTCTCTTTGGGGGCTGTTGGCTCTCTATCAAAATGCGGCTCCCTACACCTGGGAAATCTGGGAGATCGAGTTACTGCAACAAATTGCTAGCCAGATGGCGATCGCCATTCAACAATCGCACCTCTATAGTCAGTTGCAAGTCGAATTGCGAGACCGCAAACAAGCCACTGCCATCCTCCGAGAAGCAGAACGACGCTGGCGATCGCTGCTGGACAACGTGCAGTTGATTGTGGTCGGGCTAGATCACTCCGGCAATGTCAACTATGTTAATCCTTGTTTTTTGAGCCTCACTGGATATTTAGAATCAGAGGTGGTGGGCAAAAATTGGTTTGAGCACTTCTTACCCCCGTCCCGTCAAGCGATCATTCAAACTGTCTTCTTAGACATCTTGACGCACAATACCTATCCCTATTATCAAGACTTCATCTTGACCAAATCGGGTGAGGAACGGTTCATCGCCTGGAACAATACCCTGTTGCAAGACTCAAATGGTGCTGTTATCGGCACCATCAGTATTGGGGAAGACATTACCGAACGGCAAAAAGTCGAAGCGATGAAAGACGAGTTTATTGGCATCGTCAGCCATGAACTGCGCACCCCATTAACAGCCATTCAAATGTCGCTCGGACTTCTAAAAACAGGCATTTATGCCAAGAAACCTGAAAAGTCTCAACGCATGATTGAGATTGCTCTGACCGATACGAGTCGATTAGTTAATCTGGTTAATGACATTTTAGATCTAGAGCGATTAGAGTCTGGGCGAGCTGTGCTTGAGAAGACGGTGTGTCGAGCGGCTGAGTTGATGCAGCAAGCCGTAGATGGAGTGCAAGCGATCGCCACTCAGCAAAACATCAGGCTGACTGTTGCCCCCACCAATGCCACCGTTTGGGCGGCTCCAGATCCGATTATTCAAACCCTGACCAACTTGTTGAGCAATGCCATTAAGTTTTCTTCGGCTCATTCAGTGATTCGTCTGGGGGCCGAGCGTCAACTGGATGACGTGCTATTTCAGGTTAGCGATCAAGGACGAGGCATTCCTGCTGACAAGCTAGAAACGATCTTTGGGCGATTTCAACAAGTCGATGCATCAGATTCTCGTGAAAAAGGAGGGACGGGCTTAGGGCTACCCATCTGCCGCAGTATTGTTGAGCGACATGGAGGCAAAATCTGGGTTGAAAGCACCTTAGGCGAAGGCAGTACTTTTTTCTTTACCCTACCCACCTCACCCCAAAGCACGGTATGACAAACAGAAAAATTCTTGTAGTAGATGATGAGGAACGGCTCCGGGAACTGGTACAGGCTTGTTTAGAAGACCTGGCAGGCTGGGAAACCCTCGCGGCTGCCTCTGGAGAAGAGGGCTTGCAGATTTTGCAAACCGAACAGGTGAATGCCATTTTGTTGGATGTGTCGATGCCCGGAATGGATGGGGTCGCCGTTTATGAACGGCTTCAGGCGAATGCTGTGACTCAAACGATTCCAGTGATTTTGCTAACGGCTAAGGTCTTGCCCAGCGATCGCGCCAAATTTGCCCAGATGGGAGTCACTGGCATCATTTCTAAACCCATTCAACCCACAACGTTAATCGCCGAGATCGCCGAGATCTTGGGTTGGGCTGAGTCGCCTGCGGATATGAAAGGTGATCTGTTGTGAATTGCAGCCCATTTAAGTTTTTCAGTGCCACACTAAACCCACCCTGGCAGCATCTCATACCAATTTAATTTTTGATTGTGACAGATCACTGGGTAGGGGCGTTTCGCGAAACGCCCTTACGGAATCATGTGCAGCGAAGCCAATTCAAATGGGTATCAGAATTTTATATTCACAAAAAATTTACACCTAAAAAATTGCAATCTTTACCAAATCCACATCTTTACTGTTTAGCCTACGGATACAGCCTTTCCAAATCGGGTGTGAGAGCGTCTCATCTCATCCGTGATCTCAGCCCATCCATATTAAGAGTCATGATTCAAGTAATTGATTCAAGTAATTGCATAAGAGCCACTGGATCAAGTCAATCGTAAACCTTCGTTTACAATTACTTGCTCCCACCTGTCCTCCTTGTCAACGGGAGGAAGCCCAAACAAAAGGCTGAAGTCCCCTATTTAAAGCGAAGTCTAGGGAGATCAAGCCCTTCTATTAATAGACCCGCTCTGAGATTGAGAATAGCTGCATTGAGTGACACATCATAATCAAATCATAATTATGAGGAATTTATAGGTGATGGCAATGATCACCAAAACAATTTTATTAATTAATAGTGAACCCAATGGTCAGGAAGTGATGCAAGCCTGTCTGAGCCACCTGGGAGGATGGCAGGTCTTAAATGCCAGTTCTCCTTTAGAGGGGTTAGAGTATGCTGCCCAAGATCAACCCGATGCGATCGTGTTTGATCTCTCAACTTCAGGCATGAATTTTTTTACTTTCCTGAAAAACTTGCGCGACCAACCTGTGACTCAAGAGATTCCAATTGTGTTATTGGCGGCTGGCATGAAATGGCTCAATATCGAGCTATTGCAACAGTTTCAGGTAACAGGGGTGATTGATGATTTATCGGATCCAATCCGGCTCGCTCAACAAATTGCCACCTTGCTCAACTGGGATGAAGAGCCTCAGTGGATCGATGACAATAGCCACTCGTCATGAGATTGAGACGATGAGATTGAGACGCTTAAATTTTAAATAAAAGCCATTTTTGTAATGCTTAAGAGCAACTTGATAGTGTTGCGACATTGATACATTTCTTTAAAGTAGTTACTTTTTTGACAAATATTTCAATTTAAGACAGTTCCTTAACAGTCCAGTTCATCTTTACCAAATCTCCATTTTCTCTGATTAATGTCGAACTGTTGGTCATTCAGCCTGCCAAGCTTTTTACGGCAGGTTCAGGGTTTGTCTGTCTTCAACTCTGTCTTGATCAACTCTGTCTTTTTAAGAAACGAGGTTTTTATGACAAATTGCCCCTGTTGTTCTAATCAAATGCTGCAACATGTTCGGCACCATCAAGTCTACTGGTTTTGCCGGAGTTGCTGGCAAGAAATGCCCTTATTTGAACAACCCAGCTTAAACCTGGTTTCGTCTGCCCTAAGACAGCAGTTTGTGCCGTTGAGCTTCAGGCGATCGCTGGTTACGGTCTAAAACCTGTGCGAGTGATGCCATATTTTTTGACTTTCATTGCCCCCCTGCTCCTGTCTTTGTCCAGAAACCATCATGAAGACCATCGACCAAATCTATCACTGTCAAATCTCTGGTCAAGGATCTAACGTTTGGCACCTGCAATGTCATCTTTGTGTTTTTCAACCACAAGCAGAGCAGCAAGTGGTGATCATTACCGATATGGCATTTGAGATCGGTTGGTTTAACCCCTTCATTGTTGAAACGCTCGTTAACCAGGTTGTTCAAGAGTTTCAGCTTGATCCTGACAACCTAGTTTGGATTGAGCAATACTCGTCTGCCGATCGCACGCTCAACCCAACTGATTTCAGTCGGGTCACCTTTGTCTGGCAAGACAAAAAAGCCATCAACCCTCAATGGCAGGCCATCGCCCCCGAAGCATCACAAACCTTCATCAGTCAGAATTTACAACGGTTACCTGCTTAGGAGGCGGGATAGGTGTGAGACAACTAGAGCAATATCGAGGGATTCAATGGTTCAGAAGGTTTTATCAGAATGGCTGGCTGCCATTGCTATTAGGCATTGTTGTGAGCCTTGTCGTCTTGGGGTTATGGCAACAGTTATTGATTCAGGAACGACTGCACGTTCAAGATTTAGTGCAGCAAGAAGCTAATGCCGTTGAGATAGAACTCAACCGAGAACTCACATCTCGGATTATGGCACTTGAACAGATGGCAAATCGTTGGCAAGCCAGTGGGGGAACTCCAGAGGCCCTTTGGCAAGCAGATGCCGATCATTTGATTCAACATTTTTATGGATATCAGGCAATCGAGTGGGTTGATCCATCATTGCATGCGCGATGGGTTATCCCGCGTCGGGGCAATGAAGCCGCTCAAGATCTCGATTTGAGCCAGGAATCTCGACGGAAAGTAACCCTTGATGTGGCTCATGATCTACGTCAAACCATTCTGACGCGCACAATCTCTTTAGCCCAAGGTGGAAAAGGATTTTTAGCCGTTGTGCCGCTGTTTGTAGAAGCTCATGCAAATGGGATGACTGGCGATCGCTTTGATGGCTTTATTGTTGGAGTGTTTCGCTTTCAACAGTTTTTTGACAGCGTCTTAAAACCCTCATCTCAATACAAGGTACAAATCTACGACAGTGCTGGCTTACTGTATAGTCAGGGACCGATATTGCCCAAAACCCAACCCCAAACGGCGATCGCTCAAGCCTATAATGCCGACTGGCAGGTGCAGGTTTTCCCGACGTTACAGTTAATCTCAGAAGGGCGATCGCTGCTTCCGAGTCTGGTTCTGTGGGGTGGTTTGGCGGGTGCCTGGATGCTCTCATTCACCGTTTATCTAGGTCAACGCTCAGAGCGTCAGGCTCGACGAGTTAGACAGATCAATCACCACCTCCAAAACGAAATATTGGAGCGCAAGCAATCTGAACTCGCATTACAGGAGAGTGAAGCCAAGTATCGCCAATTGATTAACCACATGCATGCAGGCTTTGTGGTGCATGCGCCTGATACTCAAATCTTGCAATGCAACCCAATAGCTTGCAATCTATTGGGCTTGTCAATGGAGCAAATGTTGAGTCAGGTCGCCATTGAGCCAACCTGGTATTTTGTTCGAGAAGACGGAACCAGGATGCCGGTTGAGGAGTATCCTGTCAATCGTGTTCTAGCCACTCAAGTTCCTCTAGAAAACTATGTTTTAGGCATCAACCGAGGAACTCTTTCTCGCATTTGGGTGTTAGTGAACGCTTTCCCAGAATTTGATATCGAGCACCAACTCAAACAGGTTGTCGTGACATTCATCAACATTAGTTCATTAAAGCAAGCAGAGACAAACCTGCGAGAACTGACAAAAGTGCTAGAAAATGCAGTATCTGGTATTTCTAAACTGGATGCTCAAGGATATTACCGATATGTCAACAAAGCTTATGCTGACACCACAGGTTACCAACCAGAAGAAATGATCGGCATGCCCTGGTATAAAACAGTGCATCCCGATGACTTAGAGCTAATGAGAAACGCCTATCAGCAAATGCTGAAGACTGGCAAGGTAGAAGTTGAAGCTAAAGGACTGCGCAAAGATGGCTCTAGCTTCTATAAGCAATTAGTCATGATCGCCCTGTACAACGAGCAACAACAATTTACGGGTCATTACTGCTTTGTTAAGGACATTAGCGATCGCAAAGTGGCTGAAGCGATCTTGCAACAAAGCGAATCTACCCTACGCAGCTTTTTTAATAATGAAGCGATGCTCATGGGTATTGTGGAATTACGGGGTCACGACATTTTGCATCTGTCAGCTAATCAAACGGCTGCAAACTTCTTTGGCATGACGCCAGAGACGATGCAAAACCGTTTTGTCAGTGAGATGGGAGTTCCTCAAGCCTATTTGCAACAGTGGATTAATGCCTATCGAGAAGCTGAGCAAACACAAGTTCCCATACGCTTTGAGTATCCCCATGAAACTCCAACCAGTAAGCGTTGGCTAGCCGCGAGTGTCTGCCAGATTGACAATAGCTCTAACCAATATCCCAGATTTTCTTATGTCATTGAAGACATCACTGAGCGTAAGCAAACAGAATTTGCTTTAGAAAAAGAGTTAATGCGAAGCAAAATACTGTTTAACACCTCCATAGACGGAATCGTTGTCTTAAATCATCAGGGCAATGTCATTCAAAGCAGTCCCAGTTTTGCCCAAATGATTGGCTACAGTGTCGAAGAAACCCTTGCACTCAACGTAGCAGATTGGGATGCCCAATGGACAGAGGATGAATTGCAGCAGATCCGAGAAGGTCATATCATCATCCCTGCTGTATTTGAGACGCGCCATCGACGAAAAGATGGCTCATTTTATGATGCTGAAATTAGCTATACCCGGGTAACTCTTGACAATGAGATCCTCCACTTCTGCATCTGTCGAGACATTAGCGAACGTCAGCAAATAAAGGCCATCCTATCTCAATTTGCTGCGATTGTTGAGTCATCTGAAGATGCCATTATTGGTAAATCTTTAGAGGGAAATATCACGAGTTGGAATGCTGGTGCCGAAAAGATTTTTGGGTATACAGCAGCAGAAATCGTGGGACAACCCATTACTGTATTAACGCAAGAAAGTCATTTAGACGAAGAAAAAGAATTTTTTACAAGAATTCAACAAGGTGAATATATTAGACCTTATGACACGAAGCAATGTAGAAAAGATGGAACATTAGTGGATCTCTCCATTAGTATTTCGCCTATTAAAAATGCCAATGGGCAAGTGATCGGAGCCTCTACAATTGCCCGTGATATTAGCGATCGCAAACGCATCGAAATAGAACATCATCAAGCTGAAATAGCCTTGCGCCAAAGCGAAGCCACCCAAAAAGCAATTATTCAGGCGATTCCTGATCTACTCATTCGGATGAATTCCGATGGGAGTTACATTGAGTTTATGTCTAACAGCACGTTTAATATTGTGAATCCTGCTTTGCATCGTGACAACACAAACGTGTGCGAGATTTTGCCGTCTGATTTAGCTCAATGCCGATTACATTACACCCGACAAGCCTTGCAATCGAACACCATACAGCTCTATGAACACGAGATCGTGATTGAGGGAAGACAATGTTATGAAGAAGTCCGCATTGTGCCTTTAAAGAACGATGAGGTTTTGGTGATGGTGCGTGACATTACCGATCGCCAACAAGCGGCTATCGACCTAAAGCAGCAAAAAGAAATTCTGCAAACAATGTTTGATCATATTCCTATCATGATCGCTTTATTGGATGAGAACAGGCGCATAGAGTTTATTAACCCTGAGCTACAACGCATTTTAGGATGGCCATTACAAGACTGGCAACAACGAGATGTGTTACTGGAGTGCTATCCCAATGCATTAGATTGGCAAACTGTTATGCAACAAATTCTGGAGGCAGATAGTCAGTGGCAAGACTACATAACCTGTACAGCTCATGGACAGAAGCTATATACATCCTGGGCAAATGTCAAACTGTCTAATGGGTATCGGCTTGCGATCGGGCAAGATATCACAGAGCGTAAACAAGTTGAACTGCGTTTGCAAAAGGCAATGGAAGCGGCTGAGGCCGCAAATCTGGCAAAAAGTGTGTTTTTGGCAAACATGAGTCACGAACTCCGCACTCCCCTCAACGTTATTCTTGGCTTTACTCAAGTCATGGCTCATGACGATTCCCTTACACTCAGCCAGCAAGAAGACTTGCAAACAATTCGGCGTAGTGGTGATCATCTTTTAACCTTGATTAACGACGTACTGGATCTTTCTAAAATTGAAGCAGACCACTGCACTCTGGATAAAGCTGGATTTGACTTAATCTCGCTGCTGCACACGCTCCGCACCATGATGACTGAGCGAGCAACGTCTAAGCGGCTTCAATTGACAGTTGATATTGACCCCGATGTCCCCCAATTTGTCATTGCAGATGCCCAAAAGATACGTCAGATCTTGCTCAATTTGCTCAGCAACGCCATCAAATTTACCAAGCAGGGTGGTGTCGCTCTGCGAGTCACCTGTAAACGAGATCTCCAGCCGTTTGAAGAAGGAGGAAATGGATACAACTCATCCATATCTCTGCAATTTGAGGTCAGCGATACAGGAGTCGGGATTGCACCTGACGAGCAACCCATGATCTTTGACGCTTTTATGCAAGCAGAAGCAGGCAAGAAAGTGACCAGTGGCACTGGCTTAGGGCTGACTATCAGCCGTAAATTACTACAGTTGATGCATGGAACTATTTCAGTTCGCAGTACTCCCAATGTGGGCAGCACCTTCACTGTAGTCATTCCTGTGCGCCCCACCAGTGGTATTGATATTCCCTTAGAGCGGCGCGATCGCCCAGTGATTGGGTTAGCTCCCGGACAACCCAAGCGACGCATTTTAGTCGCAGATGACCAATCCGAAAATCGTCTGTTGTTGGTGCGATTGCTGGCTCGATTAGGGCTAGACGTTCAAGAAGCAACGACTGGACAAGACGCCATTCGCATTTGGCAAGCATGGCAGCCCGATCTGACCTGCATGGATATTTGCATGCCCGATATAGATGGCTATGAGGTAACTCAGCAGATTCGGGCAATGGAACAGAAACAAGACAAAGCCAGCATTATTATTGCTCTGACGGCACAAGCCTCTCAACGCGATCGCACCCTCGCTCTTGCCGCAGGCTGCAACGACTACATGAGCAAACCCTTTCGAGAAGAGACACTTTTTCTTAAGCTAAGGGAATATCTAGGTCTAGAGTATCTCTATGCTGACGCTGATGTCGCTGGAGACAGTCAATCTATTGCGTCATCTAGTGCCCCTGATGATGCCCCTGATTGGCTTGATCCAGCCCTAATTGCCTCACTCTCCAAGAGTTGGTTGGATGCCTTAGAAAACGCCACAATTTTGTGCGATGACCGCGAAGTCATCACCTTGATAAAACAGCTCCCTCCAGAGTTGGCTCAGCTCGCAGCGCATCTCACTCAACTGGCTTATCAGTTTGAATTTGAGCAAATTCTCAAACTAATTCACAGCACATCTCTTCCCTAAGCTTTATTGAATACAGTTCTTCAACCCACGTCCTCTTACTCCATCGCACTCATGGAACCTTCGATCGCCACCACTAAACCTTCTGAATTCGACCTTTCAACGCTAGCCACATTGGAAGACTGTAGCGAAGAGTCAGTGTATGCTCCTGGTTATATCCAGCCCTATGGAGTGCTATTGGTGTTGCAAGAACCTCACCTCAAAATCTTGCAAATGAGTGAGAATGTAGCGCAATTTTGGGGTGTTCCCCCAGCCGATGTCTTAGGGAAACCCTTGCAGAAACTGTTTTCTCGCACTCAGGTTAAACAGATTGCAAATTGTCTCCGTCAAGACAACCTGGAATTGTGCAATCCATTTGAGTTAAAAACACAGACAACAACCTTTAGAGGCAGCCTACACCGAACCACTAACGCCCTGATTTTGGTACTGGAACCTCAGCGTTTAACCGAGAAAATTCACTCTATTCAGTTTTATCATCGGCTGCATGCTACGATTTTGAGCCTCCGAAATGCAAGCAGTTTAGCCGATTTAGCTCAGACACTGACCCAGCAAGTGAGAGCGATTACAGGGTTCGATCGCGTTATGGTCTATCGCTTTGAGAGAGACGATCATGGGGTTGTCATTGCTGAAGCAAAAGAACCTGATCTAGAGAGTTATCTGGGACTCCATTTTCCCTCAATTGATATTCCTGCCCCTGCCCGCAAATTATTTCTTCGCAGTTGGGTGCGTCAAATTCCAGATGTCAATCACAGTCCCGCTCAGCTCATTGCCCCGCAGGATTGTGCGATTGACCAACCCTTAGACCTGAGTGACTGCATCTTGCGCGGCGTGTCACCCTATCACATTGAGTACTTGCAGAATATGGGGGTTGCCGGGACGCTGACCATTTCATTAATAGCAGATCGACAGTTGTGGGGTCTGATTGCCTGCCATCACTACAGCCCCAAACAGGTAGACTATGAAACGCGCCAAACCTGTGCATTTTTAGGGCAATTTGCCTCTATCGAGCTGATCCATCAACAAGATCGAGAATTAGACAGCTACCGAACTCAGGTCAAAACCATTCGAGATCAACTTCAACAAGCTCTGTTACAAGAGCCAAATTTCATTCAACCCCTATTAACTCGCCACGCGACTGAGTTGCTCAGTCTGGTTCATGCCGATGGGGTGGCGATCGCGCTTGATCAAACTATGACGCTGATCGGTCAAACTCCATCTTTGCCAGAGGTTCAGTCTCTCTTGGCCTGGTTGCCCCAACTCAATCAACCTGAGATCTATTTGACCGATTGCCTTGCCCGACTTTATCCCGCTGCCAGAGCCTTTAAACAGATTGCGAGTGGCATCTTGGCGATATCTATTGTGTTGCATCAAAAGTCTTATCACCTGATCTGGTTTCGACCAGAGCAATTTCAAACGGTAAATTGGGCGGGCAATCCTCAAGATGCTATGACCGTTGATGACCTGGGAAAACTACATCTGTGTCCCCGCAAGTCCTTTGCAATCTGGAAGGAAACTGTGCAAGAAACGTCGCTGCCCTGGCAATCGGCAGAAATTGAAGCGGCCCGAATGATGCGGAATACCTTAATGCTGGCTCTGCTGGAGTTTTCTCAAATTGCATTAGAACAAGTTGCCGAACAAGCCGCGATCGCCAATCGGGCTAAGAGCCAGTTTCTCGCCAAAATGAGCCACGAACTGCGAACTCCGCTCAATGCCATTATTGGGTTTAGCCAGTTGATGAACCGCAATCCTCAGATCCCAATTGAGTTTCAGGAACCGCTTGGCATTATTAATCGCAGTGGCGAACATTTACTGACCCTGATCAATGACGTGCTAGAGATATCTAGAATTGAGGCAGGACGACTCGTGTTGACAGAGCGGCATTTTAATCTGCACCGACTGTTGCGATCGCTGCAAGACCTGTTTGCGCTCAAGGCGGCTCAAAAAGGGCTGACCCTGTCTTTTATTGCAGATCTGAACGTGCCTCAGTATGTGTGTGCTGACGAAGCCAAAGTACGACAAATTCTCATTAATTTGATCAGCAATGCGATCAAGTTTACGACCCAGGGCAGCGTTGCTGTGCGGGTCAGTGCGGCAGTCACTGACCCAACCAAACCCGGTTGTAGTTGCTATCCCACGGCTCAAAGCTCCTGTCAGGCAGACAGGTTCTCCTTTGTGGTCGAAGACACAGGATGTGGGATCGATCGCCACGATTGGGAGTCGGTGTTTGAAGCCTTTACGCAAACTGAGCAAGGTCGCCATGTCACAGGTGCTGGATTGGGTCTATCGATTAGCCGCCAGTTTGCCCGATTGATGGGAGGTGACATTACCGTTCAAAGCACAGTTGGTCACGGCTCAACCTTTACCTATCAAGTCGTTTTACATCAACCCCAAGCGATGGATCTGTTGGAACCCGAAGCGGTTCGTCTCGTGATCGGGCTGGAGTCAGGGCAACCCACCTATCGCATTTTGGTTGCTGAAGACTCCCCTGAAAATCGGCAACTGCTCGTGACCCTGCTAGAGCCAATCGGG
Organism: Oculatellaceae cyanobacterium bins.114; assembly: GCA_033764315.1. GTDB lineage: Bacteria > Cyanobacteriota > Cyanobacteriia > Elainellales > Elainellaceae > FACHB-1407. The sequence continues at coordinate 19,651 of JANRJA010000234.1, read as the reverse complement.
TTTGAGACCAGAACGGCTGAGACGGGCCTGGAAGCGATCGCCCAATGGCAAACCTGGCATCCCCATTTGATCTTGATGGATATTCAGATGCCCCTGATGGATGGCTATGAGGTCACTCGCCACATTCGAGAACAGGAGCGCGGGAGAGGGGATGATGAGTCCCACTCGCCCACCTCCATCATTGCCTTGACTGCCTATGCCTTTGAGACCGATCGCATTGTCAGTTTAGAGGCAGGGTGTGATGACTATCTTACAAAACCCTTTACTGAAAAGGATCTGTTTGAGGCGATCGCTCACCAGCTAGGGGTGCAGTACCGTTATGCTAACCAAGCGGTGCAACCGTCTGCAACGTCACTACAACAGCCGTTAACCTTGCAAGACCTGCACGTGATGCCCGCTCAGTGGATCGCTCAAGTGCACGAGGCAGCCCTCGATCTCAACGATAGCAAGATCCGCCACCTGATCACCCAAATTCCTCCACACGAGCAAAGGTTAATTCAAAACCTACTCTCTCTGGTTGAACACTTTCAACTAGAAGCGATCGCGACTCTCACCGAGGTTTAAGGGAAATATGAATAACCTACTCAAACCCGCTGTTGAAACCAATATTCTAGTGGTCGATGACACCCCTGATAACTTGCGCTTACTTGCCAAAATTTTAGAATCTCATAATTACACAGTTCGCAAATCTTTGAGCGGCAAAATGGCATTGCAGGCGGTTTACCGTGACCCACCCGATTTAATTTTGCTCGACATCAATATGCCAGAGATCAATGGCTACGAAGTCTGCAAAATATTAAAAGAATCAGAAGCCACTCGCTCTATTCCAATTATTTTTATTAGTGCACTTGACCAAATTACGGATAAAGTTCGAGCCTTTGAGATCGGTGGACAAGATTACATCACAAAACCCTTTCAAGAGTTGGAAGTATTGGCAAGGGTTAGAAATCAGCTTCTGATTCAACAACACCAACATCAACTTGAACAAGAAATTCAAGAGCGCAAAAAAGCAGAGGCTGAAATTCGGCATCTCAACGCTGATTTAGAACGACGGGTACAAGCCCGGACACTGGAGTTACACCAATCTCTCAAATTTGAAACAACCCTCAAATGCATCTCTGACAAAGTTCGAGACTCACTCGATCCGCATCAGGTGCTGCAAAATGCAGTAGAAGAACTCGCCAAGGCATTAGAAGTGCCTTGTTGTCATGCCGTCCTCTACAATTCTGAGCACCCATCGTCTTTCAAACATTATCAATATGTCGCATCAGGGGGAGATGCTGTTCAAAGTCACCTGTTGTGTCTGCCAGACGTCCCCAAAATCTATCACCAACTCCAAGATCAACAGTCTTATTCTGCTTTCTGCCAAACTCAGTTCACCCCGCTTTGTGGTCAGTCCGCTATTCTTTCCTGTCCAATTTTTGATGAACAGGTCAATCAAGTAGGAATTTTGGGTGACTTGTGGTTATTTAAAGGCTCCGATGCTACGTTCAGCGAACTCGAAATTCACTTAGTCCAACAAGTCACCAACCAGTGTGCGATCGCCCTACGACAAGCTCGACTCTATGAAGAGGCTCAAGCCCAGGTCAAAGCATTAGAGCGACTGAATCAACTCAAAGACGATTTTCTCAGCACGATTTCTCATGAACTGCGAACGCCCATTGCCAGCATGAAAATGGTGATCAAACTCCTCACAACAGTGACTAATCAGGGGCGCACCTTGGTTGAGGAAATTTCTAAGTCTTCTAACCAAAACAATAAAGTGGTTCAATATCTAGAAGTATTGAGAGAGGAGTGCGATCGAGAACTGGCTCTAGTCGAAGATCTGTTACATCTGCAACACGCTGAAGCAGGAACATATAACAGCCAGACAACCACCATTAACCTTTACGATTTACTCGCTCACCTGATTGAGCCATTTGAAATTCGGACTCACAATCAACAACAAATCCTTCAAGTCAATCTTGCCCCTGGTTTGCCGTCTCTCACGCTTGACCTACTCGCCATCAATCGCATCGTGACCGAACTCCTCAGCAACGCCTGCAAGTACACCCCACCAGGAGGGACTATTGCTATCTCAGCCAGCATGACTCAACCCTCTCACGAGACTCATTTCACCCCAGCGTTGCAGATCACTGTTGCCAATACAGGGGTAGAAATTGCCACTGAAGAGTTATCTCGGATCTTTGATAAGTTCTATCGCATTCCCAACAACGACCCCTGGAAGCATGGTGGAACAGGGTTAGGGCTTGCCTTAATCAAAAAGCTGGTCGAACAAATGGATGGCACTATTCGAGTCGAGAGTCGAGACAATCAAACGAGTTTTACGGTGCTTTTGGCTATTTCTGCCGATCAACTTTCTGCCAGTCCATTCCATTTATCAAACTGCATGGCTAATAGCCACTTAAATCGGTTTTGAGTTCAACCCTTGCTTAACCTAACGTCAGTTCGGTTTAAGAGCCTGGCGAATAAATTCGCGGCTATCAGAGCGAAGTTCGCCTTCGCGAACTACAGAAAATTAAGGGTTGAGTGAACCGACTCCTATAAAATCCGGCTAGTTGCTGACTCATTACTTTCCTACAGGCAAAGGTTTTAGCCTAGCCTTACAACAGGGAAGCAGCCAGATTTCATATCAGGTCGGTTTTGCTCCTGTAGTTGCGGTTTCAACCGCCAAAATCCTTATCCCAAATTCACGTTAACCTACTGACAATCACCCAGTTGTACCTAGCAAAGCACAACCTTACATTCGATCATTAGGGTCTATCGTCCTCATACCGCTATTCTGAAATCATTCCAACTCAATCCAGTCGTCTTTTTCAGTCTTTTTTTCTCAAATCACTATGGGATTTAGCCTGACTCAAGTAGATGCTTTTACCGATCAGCCCTTTGCCGGAAACCCAGCCGCCGTTGTGGTGTTGCCCAGCCCTCAAGCAGACTCGTGGTTGCAAAATGTTGCCTGTGAGATGAATCTGTCAGAAACAGCGTTTTTGCTGCGTCAACCAGATGGCTTTCAACTGCGCTGGTTTACCCCCACAGTTGAGATGCCCCTGTGCGGTCATGCCACCCTTGCCAGTGCCCATGTGCTCTGGTCTGAGGGACATTTAGCCCCCACCGAACAAGCTCGGTTTCATACATTGAGTGGCATGTTAACCGCGCAAAAGCAGGGCGATTGGATCGAACTCAACTTTCCACCCAAATATGCCAACCCAGTCGAGACTCCTCCTGCGATCGCTGAGGCTCTAGGTGTGCCCTGCATCCGTGTCAGTTTGACTGACCCCTTTGCTTACGTAGTGGAGGTCGAGTCTGAAGACATGGTGCGATCGCTCCAGCCCAATTTAACCCTGGTGCGATCGCTGCCTGCCGAAGGGGTAATCGTCACCAGCCGCGCCAGCACCCCTGGGTTTGATTTTGTCTCACGCTTTTTTGCCCCCAACCTTGGCATCGACGAAGACCCCGTTACAGGGGCAGCCCACTGCTGCCTCGCGACCTACTGGGGCGATCGCCTCGGCAAAACTGAGTTTGTGGCCTATCAAGCCTCTGCCCGAGGAGGCGTATTACACGTTCGCTATGACCCGTCTGGCAATCCCCAGGAACGACGCGTTTATCTCTCTGGTCAAGCCGTCACCGTTTTGCGCGGAGAGCTGATTTAAGAAAGAAAAAAGAAGAGAGAAAAAGAATAGCCCTCGTCCCTATTCCGTTTTCCTTTATTCTTTCTTCATTCTTCGTTTTTCACTCTTCCCATGTCTCGATTGCACCAACAGATTCAGTTCATTCTCGAAATCGATAAACTCAAACTGATCTTGCGCCAAACCCTGTTAACGGATGGGTCACGTCGCGAAAACAGTGCTGAGCACTCCTGGCATCTGGCAATGATGGCAATGCTATTGGCAGAGTATGCCCCGGAGCCAGTCGATCTGCTGCGGGTGATGAAAATGCTGCTGATTCACGACCTGGTGGAGATCGATGCAGGCGATACCTTTTGTTATGACAGGCAGGGCAATCTAGACAAAGCGGCACGAGAGATGCAGGCGGCAGATCGCCTGTTTGGGTTGTTGCCCCCCGATCAAGGAGCAGAATTGCGATCGCTCTGGAATGAATTTGAAGCACAAACCACCATCGAGGCTCGTTTTGCGACAGCCCTTGACCGACTACAACCCTTGTTGCACAACCAGCAAACCGAAGGAGGCACCTGGCGCATTCATAGCGTCACGCGCGATCGGGTGATCAAACGCATGGAGCCGATTGAGGCAGGTGCCCCTGACTTGTGGACGTACGTTCAAACCGTCATTGATGAGTGTGTTTCGGCGGGCTATTTGAAGGCAGGGAGTGGGGAGTGAGGAATAATGCAACCTAGCCTCAAACACTATGCTGATTACTTTTCAATATGCTTATGGTTGGGGCTTGGCTCAGTCGATGAAGTAATTGCTTGGGTAGATCAACTGATTGAGGAGATAGATTGTCCTTCAAATTGGATGATTGACCTGTCAACCAGTGCAGATAAACATCTGTTAGATGTAATTCACCTGTTGGATCTAGTGCCAGGTGTTAAGGATTTAGATATTTCGTGGCGGCTTGTCATTGCCAAAGCTAGGAGACGTGTACCCAAGCATTGTGATTGAACAAAGGCAATTTGCCCAGCCCAAACACAGGCAGTTGTTGAGCCACTTATAACGTTTCATCTGGAGTGATATCGGGCTATCAGACGATATTCGAGGCAATTTTTTACAGATATATGTTGACCTTGACTACGTTAATGAGGACTATATGGATTGGTCAGTGCTTGAGCAAGACTATGAAGAATTGCTAGCGGTGGGTCAGCCCTTCCAGCAATGGATTAATTCGCAAAAGAAGTAAATAATTTGGGATGGTGACAAAGTGATGGCAGTGCGTTACGCGATCGCTAACAGCACCCGACTGGCTAGCTTTGTCTTCTGCCTTTTATCCTTCATCCTTTATCCTTCTGCCTTTTATCCTTCATCCTTTATCCTTCATCCTTTATCCTTCATCCTTCATCCTTTCCCCCTCCACACAAACTCCCCCTTTGAAGGTTAAGATAATGAAGTTTTCGCGAGTCACCATCCAGGGTGAGCTATAAGATGGTAGAACTGCTCACGCAGTCGGTGTCAACACACCCTGACTCACCCATCGTTGCAATTCATAAGTAGGACATTATGACAAAAGGACAGGGACAAGGATTTGGCTTTGGTCTAGGCAAGATGAAAGAGCTGACCGAAGCGTTTAAGAAAGCGCAGCAGGTGCAAGAGGGTGCCAAAAAGCTGCAAGAAGAATTAGAAGCAATGGAACTGGTCGGCGAAGCTGGCGGTGGGCTGGTCAAAGTGGTGATGAGCGGCAACCAGGAACCTCGTCGTGTTGAGATCTCGCCCGACGTTTTGGGTGAAGGGGCAGAAGTCCTCTCTGATCTAGTGTTGGCAGCCACCAAAGACGCCTACAACAAATCCACCGCCACCATGCGCGAGCGGATGGAAGAATTGACGGGTGGGTTGAATTTACCTGGAATGTAATTTCAGGGTTAGATCTCCGACTTCTTAAGAAGTCGGAGATCTAAATCGCTAAAGTAGCCCAGCGGACTCATAGAGTCGTCGCAAGATTGCCATTACTTTAGTGCCATATTGCACATCCGCCGCCCAACGCCCACTCAGTTGATCAATCAGGGGGGCGACTCCGCGCGTGACAAAGCGGAAGCGGGGATCAACCAGCTCTTGTACCAGGGGGGCTGTGCTGGCATAGCCTTTAAGATGCTGAATTTGTGCTCTCACCCCAATGCGAGCACTCGGAAAGGCGGCTCCATCTTCATCGCCGCCCACTGCTGCAATTCCCCCAAAGTTATTTTGTTCTGGGCTGATATTGCTGCCAAATCGCAAAAATGTAGTTTCAACACACATTTGACAGAAAGCAATGTCATGGTTGACGCCTTCGATCGCCGCCTCTTCTCGATAGAGCTTGGGCAGGTCAGGAAAGCGGACTAGGGCATCTTCGTTGTTGCTTTTAAGGAACATCATCAGTTGCACTTCGGAGGTGTTGCCATGTCCCATAATGCGATCGATCAGCCCAGGGCAGATGGCAGAGATCGATCGCAGCACAATAGTGCGCGTGGCAGATTCCCAACTGACCGAGATATTAAAGGCTCGTAGCTCGATCGCTTTGACGTAGACTACATTGCGATAGCTGATACGACGAATCTCAGGAGATTGCGCCAGGTTAACCCCCAACTGATCGGCTAAATCAACCGGAATGTAGGCATTCCCGTTGACAATGATGCCCTTTTCGTCGTAAATGCCGCCATTGATATTGATATCAACCGTGGAGTAAGCGGGTGGTGTGGGGGTTGGGCTAGGAGTCGGAGTCACCCCTGAGACAGCTCGACTCCAGGATGCTAAGCCATCTGCAATCCCCAATGCCACATCGCGGCGTCGGGTTTGAATAATGGCGCGATCGTCTGGGTTTGAGAGAAACCCAATCTCCATCAGCAGTGACGGAGGCACCACCTGACGACAAAAAACCAGGCTACCAATGGCAGCAGTAGTATCGGCTTTAGCCCCCCGGCTCTGCAACTGGGGCACCCGCCGCAATAGGGCTAACAGCAACAACTCAGCGTGGGCTTTGCGCTGATCGTTATTAGCGATGTAATAAACACTGGTGCCGCGTGTCGCTGTATTGGCAAAGGCATTCGCTTGAATTTCCAGTGCCACATCTCCAGTTCGAGCACGAGAGTTAATCCAATCCAACGTTTGTAGCGCACTCAGATCATCAGGCACCGACAGCACTTCAAATCCGCGCGATCGCAACTCTGGAGCTACCAAATCTCGAATCAAGATCATCTCCTGAGCTTCGGTTGTGTTGCCCACAATCGAGCCTGGATCGCGGCTTCTGCCTTCAAAACCACCATGTCCGGCTGAGATAAAGATTCGTCCCATCAATTCTCTCCATCCTCATCACTAACTCAGGTTAACCGAAATAGGGAAAAGGGAAGAAAGAAGAGAGAAAAAAGAAGAAAAAAATGCATCCATATCGATGAAATCTAGAGAATTATTTTGTTTCCTTGCTAAATTCTTCAAGAAAGGCGATCGCACTCTTGACAAATATGTTGTTGTCCGCGAAGTGTTGAGTCATCTCAGTTAAAGCTGCTTTGCCCCCTTGGAACCAGCGTTCCCGGTTTAACAAGTCTTTGCGGAGCCGTGTCCAGCGTTGCGGTTGGGTCTGCGCGATTCAATCTCTAAGGGCGATCGCCCCTGTCCTGATCTCGACTCTTCGATCTCTGAAGGCGATCGGTTGAGTTCTGAAGGTGAAGCTTCGACCTTTTTGCTCAATAAATTGAGTTCTGAACACGACCCTCCGACCTTTTGACTCAACTATCCGAGTTCTGAACACGACCCTCCGACCTTTTTACCCAACGGTTCGAGTTCTGAACACGACCTTTCGACCTTTTGACTTGATTAGATCCTACAGGGGGTTAGATTTTGCAGACTCAACCCAACCCACAAAAGCTGGGATCATAGGAGGCCCCTCCAAATTCAGAGGCTCAGCCAGAAGCTAGGAACCAGGAGGTTTTTCTTCACTCTTCTTTTTTCATTCTTTTTCACCCTTCACTCTTCTTTTTTCATTCTTTTTTTATCCTTCATCCTTCAGCCTTTATCCTTTAAGATCAGATCTCCCTCCTCCTACCTTTCCCATGTCTCCCCGTCTCCACCCCGACACCATCGAAGAGGTTAAACAGCGCGTTGACATTGTCGATGTGGTATCCGAGCACGTGGTGTTGCGTAAGCAGGGAAAGGATTTCACAGGGTTGTGCCCGTTCCACGATGACAAGTCCCCCAGTTTTAGCGTCAGTCCTAGCAAACAGTTTTATTACTGCTTTAGTTGCGGGGCAGGGGGCAATGCGATTAAGTTTTTGATGGAGTTGGGCAAGCAATCCTTTGGCGATGTGGTGCTGGAGTTGGCACGCCGCTATCAAGTCTCCATCAAAACGCTAGAGCCAGAGCAACGTCAGGAACTGCAACGGCAATTGTCCTTGCGGGAACAGCTCTACGAGATTTTGGCATTAACAACCAAGTTTTATGAACATGCATTGCGGCAATCGACCGGGGAGAAAGCACTGAGCTATCTCCGCTCTGCTCGACAGTTGAGTGAGGAGACGATTCAACAGTTTCAACTGGGCTATGCGCCAGCGGGTTGGCAGACGCTCTATGGCTATCTGGTGGAACAGAAGCGATTTCCAGCGGACTTGGTGGAGCAGGCAGGGTTGATTGTGCCGCGCCAGGGTGGAGGTGGATACTATGACCGATTTCGCGATCGCCTGATGATTCCGATTCACGATTTGCAGGGACGCACCATCGGCTTTGGCGGCAGAACGCTGTCGGATGAGCAGCCCAAATATCTCAACTCCCCTGAAACGGAGCTATTTGACAAGGGCAAGACGTTGTTTGCCTTAGATCTCGCCAGAGCCGCGATCGCCAAAGACGATCGAGCCGTGGTGGTGGAGGGCTATTTTGACGCGATCGCCCTACATGCAGCGGGCATTCCTAATGCGGTTGCCTCGTTGGGAACAGCACTCAGTCTGGCACAGGTCAAACAGCTCTTGCGCTATACCGAGTCAAAACAAATTGTCTTTAACTTTGATGACGACTCCGCCGGACAGCGAGCGGCAGAAAGGGCAATTGGAGAAGTGGCGGATCTGGCGTATCGGGGAGAAGTGCAGTTGCGGGTGCTGAATCTGCCAGATGGCAAAGACCCCGATGACTTTCTCAAAGCCCACAGTCCCGCTGATTATCGCCAGTTGTTGAGCGATGCGCCGCTGTGGATCGATTGGCAAATTCAACAAATCTTGGCGGAAACTGACCTGGACAAAGCCGACCAGTTTCAACAGGGCACAGAGGCGATCGCCAAATTGTTGGGCAACCTCCCCAACGCTAGCCTGCGAACGCACTACATTCACCACTGCGCCGAGTTGCTCAGTCAGGGGAGTGCTCGTTTAGCCCTGCAACTCGAATCGGATCTGCGAACCCAGGTGCGGGGTCAACGCTGGCATGGGCGATCGCAACGGTGGCAAAGTGCGGGCGATCGCACCCTGTTGGCCGAATCAGAGTCACACCTGCTGCGGCTCTATTTGCACCTCCCCGATCATCGCCTCAGCATTGTTGAGGCTCTCGAAGAACGGGATCTAGATTTCAGCATCTCGCACCATCGGTTTCTGTGGCAGCAAATCTTAGAGCTAGAAGAGATCAATTCCTCACAGGCGATCGCTGACTCTAAACCCGATGCCAATCCCCTGATCCAGCAGTTGCAAGACCGTTGCACTGAAGCCACAGACTATTACCCAGAGATTCAGGCGTTGTTTCAACTGAACGAAAAAACACGGCGAGACATTCTGCGGGCACCGTTGGTAATTCGGGCAGCGATCGCCAGTATGGAGCGGGTGATGTGTGAAAAGCGGCGGCGGCATTTTATTGAACTGTGGAAACAGACGGATTGCATCACCGCCCCTGAATTGAGCCAAAGCTTTCAACATCAGATCAACGCTGAGACAAAGCGGATTGAAGCTCTAGATCGAGAACAGCGGCAGGTTACGTTTGAAGATTTAACCCAAACCGCATGGGTAGGAGATGTAGATCAGCCAACGGAATCGGTGCAGGTTTAAGAGAGAACCCCAAAACCTCTAGCGGTAGAGACTCTCAGCCCGCTCGCGCACTGCCTCAATGGGGGAAGGCTGTAATGGTTGTGCCTGAGCAGACGCCCAACGGGGTTGATAGCTAATCCACACTACAACACTGCTTAGTGCCACCGTTGTCACGACTAACATGCCTGTGAGCAACCGAACTTGTCGATGGAGATATCGAATTTCTTGATTTCGGGTTTCCAGGTCAGGGATCACCCCATCCGGAGCACTACTGGGCATCGCCACCGCATCAACGCCTGCCAGTTCGATAGCGGCTGCGGTCGTTGCAATTTTTGCCGGGGCAAACGTCACCTGAGTCTGGAGCCAATCGGTGATCAGTTGCGGACAATTTTTCTTAAACCAGCGTAGGGCAATCACCTTAAAAATTGGTTTCGACATTCCAGCTACCATCCGCATGAAGCGATTGAGCGATCGCCGCTGAAACTTTTGATTAATCAGATTGACTGAGCCAACGTCGTACAAATACCCCAAAATCAACTTAACCGTTGTCTCTTCATGCTTGAATAAATGATCGAGCAGAATGCGGACTTGGAGCAGTCGCTCTGCCTCTAGATCTGCCTCATCCACTCGTTGCACGTTGCTTTGGGTACGTTGTTCTAACATCACTTTGAAGGAAAGGTTGCTTGAGCAATCACGGTGTCACAGTTCGCTGTTGCGCAGGCTTACCTTTAGCTTAGCGAACGGATTTAACAGCAATCTCAACTAAAAGAAACATTGTGATCAGATCGGTGCGGTTGGGTCGAAAAGAGCACGACATAACTTAAGTTGATCTCTCAGGTGAGCGATCGCTGAATGACTCCTTTCAGGAACAATGTTCAATGTGACGAATCATGTCTTAAAATTTCTCCCAAACTGGGTTAAAACGGGGCAAATCGTAATGGTTATTTAAACAAATCATCAGGGAAGCCTAACAATTCTAGAGAAAGCTTTCCTCGGTTGCCGTAGAAAAATCTAAGTTGCCTCCGGTCTAATACGATGGGTGGAGTGTTGCAGAGCGATCGCCATGAGAGGGTTTGGACCCGTTGTTGCCCCAGAGTATAAAGCCAGTCAGCAAATCCCTACGCTGCGGCGACTGCTGAGATATCTACAGCCCTATCGCAAAGAGATTCCGATTGCCCTGTCAATGGTGGCGATCGGGGCAGCGACTCAGTCGATCGGGCCGTTTTTGATTGGGTGGTCGATCGACCATCTCATCAGTGCTGGCAATCTGCGAGGGTTGCTGCTGATGATGGGTTTATTGACGCTAATTTATGTCAGTGGCATTCAAGCCATTCGACAACAAATCATTCGGGTCGGATGGATTGTGCAGCGAGTGCTAGCACAGTTGCGCCAGGATATCTTTATCAAGATACAGAGTCTACCCGTCAGTTTTTTCGATCGCAGCGAAGCGGGAGATCTGATGAGTCGTCTGCTGAATGATGTCAGCGTTATCAATCAAGCCTTTGGTCAAACCGTGGCGCAAATGTTGGGTAACCTGTTTAGCTTGGTGGGCATCATCATCGCCATGTTGTTGATCAACTTGCAACTGGGCTTGCTCAGCAACTTGATTGTGCCCGTGATGATCTTTACCACGGGGTTGTTTGCTCGCTGGGCGAGGGCGAGGTTTCGAGTCACCCGCGAAACGATCGGCGACCTGTCTACCAAAATTGAAGAAGACATCGGCAGTGTGCGAGAGGCACAAGCCTTTAATCGCGTTCCCCTTAACATTCAAGAATTTGTCGAGTTAAATGCTGCAAATCGAGGAGCTAACGTCCAAGCAGTTGCTATTACAGCCGCCTTTCTCCCCTCAATCGATTTTCTCAACACACTAGCAACAGCGGGAATCCTGGCCTATGGTGGCTATCTGGCAATAACGGGAGCGGCTACCGTCGGCACGGTGACTGCGTTCTTGCTGTATGTACAGTTATTCTTTCGCCCGATTCAAATTCTCAGCCAGTTTTATACTCAAGCTCAGTCGGCTCTGGCAGGCGCAGAACGGATCTTTCGCCTGTTAGATGAGCCATCTCAGTTACAGGATGAAGAAGGGGCGATCGCCATGCCCGCCATTCAAGGCGAGGTCTGCTTTGAAAACGTCACCTTTGGCTATAACCCCAATCAGCCCGTGCTCAAAGCCGTTTCACTGCACGCCAAACCAGGACAGATGATTGCCCTTGTCGGCCCTACTGGAGCCGGAAAGAGCACCATCATTAACCTGATTCTGCGGTTTTATGATGTCAGCGAGGGCAGTGTCACCATTGATGGCGTTGACCTTCGCAGCGTCACTCAAAGTAGCCTGCGGCGTCAGATTGGGCTGGTGCTACAAGACAATATTCTGTTTACGGGCACTGTGGCTGAAAACATCGCCTTTGGTCGCCCGCAAGCCACTCAAGCAGAGATCGAGTCTGCTGCCCAAATCGCCAACGTCCATGAGTTCATTACCCAACTGCCGCAAGGCTATGCCACCATGATTGGCGAACGAGGAGTGAATCTGAGCCAGGGTCAACGGCAGTTGATGAGCATTGCCCGTGCTGTTCTGGTGAATCCCCGCATTTTGATTTTGGATGAAGCCACCAGCAGCATCGACACCCGCACCGAAGCTCTGGTGCAGGAGGCGATCGACCGTTTGTTGAGCGATCGCACCAGTTTTGTCATTGCTCACCGTCTCAGCACTGTCACTCAGGCCGATCAGGTGCTCGTCGTGCAACAAGGAGAAATTGTAGAGCATGGCACCCATGCCGAGTTGATTGAAAAACAAGGGGTTTATGCCAACCTCTATGCCCTCCAGTTGGGGAATTCCTGAGAGAAAAAGAAAATAGAGATCAAAGCATTATAAGGTTTACTGATCTGCAATCGAGAGTACGAAGAATGGGTGAGGTAAGTAGGGTGCGGGTACGTTAGTAAAGAAAAGTTTCTCACTCCTCAAATGACACCTAACTCATCTCAAGTAACTCAACAAGTTGATCCTAAAGCAATTACAAATCTGCTATGTGAAGCCTTTCATGCATACAAGATAGTGGCAAAGGCATCCATGAAATCAAATTGCTTGCATATTATTTTGGAGTCGGCAGACGTCCCAGATCAAGTAATGTGTGTTGGGTTAGTTCATCATGTTATCGGGAATCTAGGGGTAGAATCCCTAACTCAATTAAGAGTTTATGGGCGCGAACGGGGTGAGGATTTTCCAGCATGGGAGGAAGAGGTTGAGCTTAAGTCGGGATCAATCCTAGATACAACAGAGCTTGCAAAACAAGGGGATATTGAAGCGATCGCCACCCTTGTTAATCAGTGGTTGAGCTCTCCTGCAATCCTTGCCAAAGTTAGCTTTAAGAATGGTTGTTTGAGGGTTTTGTTGGAAACGAGCGAACCTATAGACCAAGCTAAAATTTCTTCTACTTTACTTGAGCAAATTAAGAAGTTAGGCATTCAAGATTGCACTCAGCTGAAAATTAGCAGCCGTGAGCCAGGGGATGAGTTTTTCGACTGGCAGCAAGAGTTTAATCTTTCTAAAACAACAGATTTACAGAAAGACGCACTCAAAGTCTTATCTGAAGTCAAATCATCTTTAGCTAGCCTGACAAACAGTACTGAAGTAGCAACACAATCTCAAACTAGTCAGCTTGAGCTAGCTCGGAAAGGCGATGTTCAAGCGATCTCGAAGGCTATGAACTATTTGTTGCAACCTAAAGGTTTAGTAGCTGCCATCACGCTAACAGGAGATTGTTTGCTTGTTATGCTTCAAAGTCACGAAACTCCAGATCAAGAACAAACTACCGATTATGTTCGCAAGGTTTTGAAGGAATTGAAGTTAACCTCGATAAGGCAAGTAAAATTGTACGGACGACGGAGAAACTCAAGTTTTACGGCTTGGACAGAGGAATTTACGTTAGAACAACCTCAATCTATATCGCTGTGGGATTCTGTCATGGGCACTGTTTCAAGCGTAACCGGAGCAGTTGGTTGTGCAGTTGCTTCCACAGGAGGAGCGATCGCAGGAACAGCTACCAATGTGACTGGGGCAGTCAGTGGTGCAGTTACCTCCACGGGGGGAGCGATCGCTAGCACTGCAACGGGTGTCGTCGGGGCGATCGGTGGAGCGGCTCTACAAACAACAGATGGTGTAGGTTATGTCATTGACATGCTATCCAATAGCCCCCACCTACAGGAATTAACCAAAACGCTACAGGTTGATAAATTCCTGCTTTTGATTGACAAAGTTGACGTGGTCAAGGCTGAGACTCATGTTAAAAACCTGAAACGTAAGTATCCCAATGAAAGTGCCAGTGAGATTGCCCATCGAATTATGCTTGAGAAAGCAATCTATGTCGCTGGTTCAGGTTTTGCTAGTAGTGTCATGCCTGGATTTGCAGCCGCTATGTTTGCTGTAGATTTACTCGCAACGATGGCACTACAAGCTGAAATGGTGTATCAGATTGCCAGTGCCTATGGCTTAAATTTGAAAGAGCCTGCACGAAAAGGAGAAGTACTAGCCGTGTTTGGCATGGCATTTGGAGGAAATGCGGCGTTGAAGGCTGGACTTGGTGTTGCCCGTAATATTCCCGTGGCTGGAGCAGCGATCGGTGCCAGTAGCAACGCAGCGATGTTGTATGGCTTGGGATATGCCGCTTGTCGATTCTATGAGGCAAAACTCAACCCTGGTTCTCAGGTCAATTCACAGGCTTCCCAATCTGAGAATGAGAAAAATTTACAGAAGATTTTTGATCAACAAGTCGTGATGGATCAAATCCTGGTTCATCTGGTACTGGCTGGAAATCCTAAGAAGACCCTGAAACAATTGCTGCCACAGTTAAAGAACCTAAAGCTGAGTCCAGATGCCCTGATGCTTATACAGGCTAATCCTGATGGCTTGCCTGCTCTAGAGCAGCTTTTGCAGAAGTTAAGCCGTGATTTTGCTGTCTCTCTGATTGCTCAATGCCAAAAAATTGCTCAAGCAGATGGAGTGATTACTCCTGAGGAATTGCAAATAATTAACACAATCACTACCCATCTAGTTAGGGCTTCATCACCTGATACGAGCGATCGCGTTGAGTAGATCCCCTTTGCCAAATCTTAAATTTGTTGTCTCCTGATTGCGCCGATTTTGGTTGAGTTAAATCGGATGATCAGCGATGCTGGTGATCAATAATTTTAGCTGTAGAAATATGCAGACGTTTCAGGATGCGTTCATCTCTTACGGGCGAGAAGATAGCAAAAGTTTTGCGGCTCAGTTAAATCGTCGCCTGGTCGATCATGGGTTAACAGTTTGGTTTGACTTTGATGACATTCCATTAGGAGTGGACTACCAGAAACAAATTAATGACGGCATTGATAAAGCCGATAACTTCCTGTTTATCCTGTCACCCCGATCGGTCAACTCGCCCTACTGTCGCTTAGAGATTGAACTTGCCCTCAAACGCAACAAACGCATCATTCCCCTGTTGCATGTTGAACAAATCAGTCGAGCAACCTGGCAGCAGCGTCATCCAAACGGCACAGATGAAGCCTGGGACGTTTACCAGGCAGAGGGACAACATTCCATCTTTCCCAACATCCACCCGGCTATTTCTAAGATTAACTGGATCTATTTTCGAGAAGGGGTTGACGATTTTGAAGCCTCGTTTCAGGGACTGTTAGCCATCTTCGATCGCCACAAAGATTATGTAAATCAACACACGCGGCTGTTAGCCAAAGCCCTGGAATGGGAGCAGAATCAGAAGCGATCGCCCTTTTTACTCATCGGCGAAGAACGACTCCGGGCAGAAGAGTGGCTAAAGGTGCGGTTCAAAGAGTCTCAACCCCCGTGTCTACCCACCGAGCTGCATTGCGAGTTTGTTACTGAGAGCCGCAAGAATGCCGATAACTTGATGACCGAGGTGTTTCTTGCCTATGCCGAGGAGAATTGGGCAGCGGCTGAGCAAATTCGCAATAGCCTGCGGCGGGAAGGCTTTACCGTCTGGACAAACACCACCGACATTCATGCTGGAGCGGAGTTTCAGACGGTGATCGATCGCGGCATTGAAGAAGCCGACAATGTTGTGTATTTGTTGTCTCCTGCAAGTGTGCGATCGCCCCATTGCCAGCATGAGTTGGCGTATGCCCTGTCCTTCAACAAGCGGATTATTCCCGTGTTGGTGGAGGCGATCGCACCCGAACAGATCCCTCCCGGTGTCCAGGGATTGCAGTACATTGATCTGACGGATAATGTGCAGGAATCGGATTACCAGGCGGATGAAAGCCAGCTGTTGCAGGTGTTGCGCCAGAATGCTGCCTATCACGAAACCCACAAGCTATTGCTGACGAAAGCGTTAAAGTGGGAGCGGCAACACCATAACCCAACGCTGTTGCTGCGGGGCTACAACTTGCAACAAGCCGAAGCCTGGTTGAAGCTAGCCAAACAGATGCCTGCTTATCCAGCCTTGCCGTTACAAGACACCTTGATTGCCGAGAGCTTGCGTCAACCTCCAGGAGTTTCGCTGGATGTGTTCATCTCCTATTCTCGTGCCGATTCTGGGTTTGCCCGCAGGTTAAATGATGCCTTGCAAATTCAAGGCAAACGCACCTGGTTTGACCAGGAGAGCATCGCCGCAGGAACGGCAGATTTTCAGCAGGAGATCCATCGTGGTATCGAAAGTGCTGATACGTTTTTGTTTGTGTTGTCGCCGCGATCGCTTAATTCGCCCTACTGTGCCGATGAGGTGGAGTATGCTGCCAGTCTCAACAAACGCTTCGTGACGCTGCTGCATCAACCCATCGACCCCTCCACTCTGCATCCCGAACTGGCAAAAGTTCAATGGCTCGACTTTAACCAGCGAGGGGGTGACTTTTCCGCCAATTTCACCGAACTGCTGCGAATTCTCGATACGGATAGTGACCATCTTCATGCCCATACTCGTTTGTTGTTAAGGGCGATCGCCTGGGATGAAAAAGGACGTAAGGAAAGCCTGCTGTTGCGGGAAGATGAGCTAACTGATGCGGAACAGTGGTTGGCGCAGAGTGCGGGTAAAGAACCGCAACCCACAGAGTTGCAGCAGAGCTACATTGCCAACAGTCGTTCGGTAGAAGATGCCAATCAGCAAGCCAGCCAGATTCTAAAAGCGGCGGCAGCGAAAGGGAAACGCTTGGTGATGGTAGGGGCGATCGCCGGAAGTATTGGTTTACTAGTTGCCGGGGTTGCTGGCTGGTTTGCATGGCAAGCCGAAACGAAAATCAAAGTTGCCGACGTGAGATTGCAAACGGCAGCCTCTAGCGAACAGTCACTATCTGGCAATAAGTTTGGGGCATTACTAACAGCACTTCAGTCAGGGCAAGCGCTCCAAAACCAATTTCGGGCAGATAGCGCGGAATGGAAGGATTTACAGCCGCGCATCATGGCAGCACTCCAGCAAGCAATCACTGGAATCCATGAGAAAAACACCCTCCAAGGCCATCAGGATGTGGTGGCTAGTGTCAGCTTTAGTCCCGATGGTAAGACTATCGCCTCAGGCAGTTTTGACAACACCATCAAACTGTGGGACGCGGCAACCGGTGAGCTATTAAACACCCTCGAAGGACAACATAATGCGGTGAATAGCATTAGTTTCAGTCCTGATGGCAAGACCATCGCTTCGGGCAGGGGTGACAACACCATCGAGCTATGGGATGTGGCGACGGGTAAACTCTTAAACACCCTCGAAGGACATCAAAACATTGTTCGGAGCATTAGCTTTAGTCCTGATGGCAAAACACTTGCATCGGGCAGTGATGGTACTACCATCAAGTTATGGGACGTGGCGACAGGTAAGCTATTAAATACTCTCGAAGGACATCAAGACAGAGTTTGGGGCATTAGCTTTAGTCCCGATGGCAAAACACTTGCATCGGGCAGTCATGACCAAACGATTAAGCTATGGGACGTAGCGACGGGTAAACTCTTAAACACCCTCGAAGGACATCAGGCTCTGGTGTTTAGTATCAGCTTTAGTCCCGATAGCAAAACGCTTGCTTCTGGCAGTGGTGACAACACTATCAAGCTATGGGACGTGGCGACGGGTAAACTCTTAAACACCCTTGAAGGACATCAGGCCCAGGTGATGAGCATCCGCTTTAGCCCCGATGGCAAAACGATCGCTTCGGGCAGTTATGACCAAACGATTAAGCTATGGGACGTGGCGACGGGTAAACTCTTAAACACCCTTGAAGGACATCAGGCTCCGGTGTTTAGTATCAGCTTTAGCCCCGATGGCAAAACGCTCACTTCGGGCAGTTCTGACAAAACGATCAAACTCTGGAGCGTAACAGACACCCCACTTCATACTTTGTCAGGACATCAAAATGCGGTGTATGCGGTCAGCTTTAGTTCCGATGGCAAAACGCTTGCTTCGGGCAGTGATGACCAAACGATCAAGTTATGGGATGTAGCGACGGGTAAACTCTTAAACACCCTTGAAGGACATCAGGCTCTGGTGGCTAGTATTAGCTTTAGTCCAGATGGCAAAACGCTTGCTTCGGGCAGCTATGACCAAATGATTAAGCTGTGGGATGTGGCGACAGGTAAGCTCTTAAACACTCTTGAAGGACATCAGTTACCGGTGCTTGGCATCAGTTTCAGCCCAGATGGTAGGACGATCGCATCGGGTAGTATTGACCAAACTGTCAAACTCTGGGACGCAGCAACGGGCAAGCTCTTAAACACTCTCGAAGGACACCAGGATAGAGTGACTAGCATCAGTTTCAGCCCGGATGGCAAGACTATTGCTTCAGGCAGTTTTGACTACACTATCAAACTGTGGGACGTAGCAACAGGCAAGCTCTTAAACACCCTCGAAGGGCGTCAGAGTGAAGTGGCTAGCGTCAGTTTTAGTCCCGATGGAAAAACCATCGCATCGGGCAGTTTTGACTACACTATCAAACTCTGGAATGTGGAGACGGGTAAGCTCTTAAACACCCTCGAAGGGCATCAATCACCCGTGCTTAGCATTAGTTTCAACCCCGATGGCAAGACGATCGCATCAGGCAGTTACGACAATACTGTTAAGCTACTGGAAGTGGCGACGGGTAAGCTATTGCACACCCTGGAAGGGCATAAAGGAACGACTTGGAGCGTTAGTTTTAGTCCCGATGGCAAGACGATCGCCTCTGCCAGTGCCGACGGCACCATCAAACTCTGGGTCTGGGACTTCGATCGCCTGATGACAATGGGCTGCGATTGGATCAAGGTGTATTTAATTACCCACGAGAGCGATCGCCCCCTCTGTGACGGCTACTTGTCTAACTCACCAGATTGAGACCTCCGAGGTTTTGGGAAACCTCGGAGGTCTGTGAAAGAGCGATCGCCCTCAAATCTTGAAACATGGACTTCCGAACCTCAACGTTCGAGTAGCGATCGCCATCGTTCAACCTCCGAACTCGAAAGATGCACTTCAGAGCTTGAATGTTTGAGTGGCGATCGCCATCATTCAGCTTCAGAACTCGAAAGATGCACTTCAGAACTCGAAACACCGACCTCTGAAGCTGAACGGTCGAGTTGCGAGCATCAAACTTCCCCTTCAGAACTCGAAACACCGACCTCTGAAGCTGAATGGTCGAGTTACGAGCATCAAACTTCACCCTCAGAACTCCTACCGTGTACACAGATCTCGGGTTGAGAGTTCAAAACCTGGCTCGATCCCCCTCAATCCCCCTTGAAAAGCAGGGTGGTTTCATTGAGGTGGAGGAAAACCTTGGGTGAGGATCGTGTAAACCTGTTTGAGTTGGTTGGTGAGTGCACGCACTCCTTGAGGAATGGTGCGGAAGGCAAGCTGGCGGACAATGGAGATGAGAAAACAATTGAGGATTGCCCAAATGACTGGAGCATTGCCCCCCGGACGAGCCGTATCTTCCTCAAAGCAAACGTCTCTAACCCAATGCAATCGATTTTCAATTCCCCAATGCTGCTGAATGTGCTGGAGGAATTGTGTTGCATTTCCTTCCAGGTTCGTGATGTAACCGATGGTTTCCTCAAAC
>JANRJA010000068.1:0-25218 GCA_033764315.1 Oculatellaceae cyanobacterium bins.114 | reverse complement strand
CGAACACACTCATGGATGAACCGCTTTCGACGGTTATTAATTCGTTGGGAGAAGAAACCACAAAACTATCTAGCGATGATCCACCTTGCTTTTGCATGTATTGCTATAAGGGCAATTCAGGTTTTCGGATAGGCTCTAAGCAACACCCACAATCTTATCGACAATCCGCTGCACAATCTGCATGCCACTGACGGCTTGCCAAGCAAACAATGCGACTAGAGCGGCATTCAAAAAAATGTGACTATAGCGTGCCCAATTGTGCCCTTTTTGCATAAAAGGAGTCAGGGAGGCAGAGGTCGCAATTAAACCTGTCATGCCTAAGCCCACTAGTAAGTGAGGGCCAAGAAATAGCTTGCCATTGTTGATGTAGGTGACTGCCATTCCTCCCAGAGTGCCTAGAACCATAAAGGTCAATAAAATAGAGCCGATCTGGTGGTGTTTGATGTTAAACCGACCTTGAATCAGTTGTTTCTTTTGGTCTCCTTCGGCAGAGCGAGTCCGGCGAATCTGAACCCCTAAATAGAGGGCGTAGAGGGTGAGTGCTAACAATGCCCACATCATCAGGGGATGAGCAAACTGGCTCCAAACTTTGACAGACTCTGGGATTTCAAACGGCATCGCACATTTCCTCGTAGGCGTGAGTGAAGAATCTTAATAAAAATTAGCATAATCAACTCAATTTTTTAATGTTTCTTGCGATCGCCAGATCTTGAAAGGGGCGATCGCCCAAGACATCGCTGATTTTTGAGAAGGGGCATTTTCAGCTTGATGCAACCCTTCCCCCCAAATTATCTAGTTTACTTAAACGTCTAAAGGGGGCTGCTAACGCTATGATGGGGTGTCTGTCTGATGAGCAATACTAGGCTCATGACCTGATTGAATGACCTGTCTTACCGGATTATGGCTAAGACACGTTGTTTCCACTAAGGTGATATCGATTTACGGTTTGTAACGATGCAGACTGATCGAGAGTTTTGTTTGTGAGGGCTGACTCAATCTGCCATGCAACCACCTATTGCCGCTGGAACTGTTCTACAAAATCGCTATCGTCTGCTCAATATATTGGGTCAGGGGGGCTTCGGTCGTACCTACTTAGCAGAAGATTTAGGACGTTTTCATGAAAAGTGCGCTCTCAAAGAGTTTATTCCAACTCAAATCGGAGCTTATGCCCTAGAGAAGTCGAAAGAGTTATTTCAACGTGAAGCGGCTATTCTCTATCAAATCCAACATCCACAAATTCCTCAATTTCGCGCCACATTTGAGGAAAATCAGCGACTTTTTCTCGTGCAAGATTTTGTGGATGGTAAAACCTACCGCGCCTTGTTGAATGAACGTAAGCTTCAGGGAATGGCGTTTTCAGAAGCAGAAATCTTACTGTTGGTGCGACAACTGTTGCCTGTGCTATCTCACTTTCATAGCAAAGGCATCATTCATCGAGATATCGCCCCCGACAATATTATCTTGCGGCAACAAGACCAACTGCCAGTGTTGATTGATTTTGGCGTGGTTAAAGAGATTGTCACGCGGGTACAGTCATCCCCAACCATGACACAGGCGACGACAGTGGGCAAACTGGGTTATGCCCCCAGTGAGCAAATGCAAACCGGACGTGCCTATCCCAACAGTGACCTCTATTCTCTGGCGGTGACGGCGGTGGTGCTGTTAACAGGGCGAGAACCACAGGAATTATATGACGATGTTAGTCTGACCTGGAATTGGCAACGGTTAACTCATGTCAGTCCAGGGTTTGCTCAAATTCTCAATCGGATGTTGAGCTATCGACCGGGCGATCGCTATCAGTCGGTGAGTGAGGTAGCGCAAGCATTGCAAGCGTTGCTCAATCCGGTGGCGATGCCTCCTGCCACTCCGGTTGCGCCTCCAGGCCCATCGGCTACCAGGGCAGGTGCACCCAACCCCAATGTCTCCCAAATGCAGACGTTAGCGGTGGGTCGTCGTCCCGATCCGGTTCCGGCTCCTGGGCGCAACCCGCGCAATCCTGACCCGTTGATTCCTGTGGCAACCGATCAGTCCATGTGGGATAACCCCTTAGCGGTGATTGGCATTGGCATTGGGTTAGCGGTGGTGACGGGTATCGGAGCTTGGGCAGTCGTGAGTGCCATTCTCAACACGTCACAACCGACTCCTGTGGTGACACCAACCCCAACCGCAACTGTTTCGGTGACGCCCAGCCCAACAGCGACCCCCTCTACCCAACCTGTGCAATTTAGCCAACGGTTAAATCTTGCGCCAGGTGCTGCTACGACGGCTGAAGGCAGTCTCAAAGCCAATGAAACCATTACTTACATCATTTCCGCTGAGCAAGGTGAAACCTTGTCTGCCACGCTAGAGGGTGAGGGGGTGTTGATGACGGTGCTCGCTCCAAATCGAGAGTTGGTCGATGATCGCGCGAATCGGGTACCCGCTTGGCAAGGGTCTCTCAATTTCAATGGAGACTATTACATTCAGTTGAGTCCGGTGCAAGGGGTTAACCAGAGCAATTACAAGCTGAACTTGAGTTTAGAGGCTCCTGAACTCTCACCCACCCCGACTCCGACTCCGACACCCCCCCCTGAACCTGAAATTAATACCCAGCGGCTCAATTTTCCTAATGGCGAAACTCAGACCGAAGTCTCAGATCAGGCGAGTGATCTACTGACGCAGCGATATTTGGTTAATGCCCGCGCGGGTCAAGTTTTGAATGTTGAGTTGACCGAAGGGGCAGGGTCACTAAACATCTATTACCCCAATGGGCAACTGATAGAAGATGCGTCAGGGGTTGTCTTTTGGCAAGCGCAACTATCTGAAAGCGGAGATTACGCCATTGATGTGCTGGGTAATCAAGAGGTAAACTTTACCTTGAAAGTCAGCGTTACCGATAGCCAGTAGGTTTATTTTGAATGCACTGTTGATTGCGGGCACCGATGCCTGCGTTGGAAAAACTGTCTTAACGATGGCTTTGGCTGCCTACTGGCAAACCTATTGTGTCCCCCGACGCTTGGGGGTGATGAAACCCATTGATGCGAGTGTGGGAGGTGGCGATCGCGATCGATATGCCCAACAACTCACCTTAGGTCAAACCCCTGACGAAATCACCCCCTTGCACTTTGACTCGTCTCTGGTGCCTCCTATTGCCGCTGCGCAATCAGGGCAAAAGATCAAATTAGACAAGGTTTGGCGTGTTTTTGAAACCCTGTGTCAAAGCCGAGACTTTGTTTTGGTGGAAGGGTTAGGTGGCTTCGGAACACCCATCACAGCTGAAACCACAATGGCAGATCTAGCGTGGGATTGGCGCATTCCTATTGTTTTAGTGGTGCCTGTGCAACCTGGGGCGATCGCTCACGCTGTAGCACAGGTAGCGTTGGCTCAACAAAGCAAAGCCTATCTCAAAGGTATTGTGCTGAATTGTGTGCAACCCTGCACTGAAGAAAACATTATGGATTGGGTATCGCCTGCCATCATTCAATCGTTGACCCGAAAACCCGTGTTAGGGTGTGTACCCTATGTTGCTGATTTGGCTGATGTCTCTAAGCTGGCTCAAATTACGTCAAGTTTAGATGTAGAAAGGATATTACCGTTGCCACTGCCAGGATGATGGGTATAAGATTTTACCCAATTGTCGTCTTAACGATATGAAAAGCTTGCCTATAATTCATGCTCCTCAAGCTTGAATGGCATCAGGCACTAGCGTTTTATTGACCCCCTGTCCAACTGTTTGCTGTCAAGTTCGTTATTTATTGGTCACATCCATACCTATGAGGAGGCACTAACAACCTGCTATGGGCTGTGTGGAGTTTGTCGTAGCAAAATTGAACGCGTGATATAGGGATGGTTAACCCACTAGGGGTGGAACTTCTGTACCTTGTCTAAGGATCGTAGATGAAATAACTTCAGAAACCTTACCCCGCTTACAGATCCCCTCTCTGACTCGCAGAGGGGCAGGGGGAGAAGTCAGTTTAACGAAAAAATCGATGCTATTTAATTCGCGTTCCTAACCAACTTGTTGGGTGCAATAGAGAGATACATTCATTCACAGTTTCATTTGCAGTATTGAGACATGTTGACATTTCATCCTGAGCAATCAGGATGGCAGTGAAGGGAATATGTACTGGCTAGAAAATGCTCTCAGCTTCATTTTGGCGATCGCCGCTCGCGTTCATAAAGCCCCAATTTCTATAGAGAGGACTCAACGATCTCGCTCAAGACAGATACTCAAAGGCCGATGGTCGCTCTTACTATCAAGAGTACCAAGGTTGGGTGATGGGGTGAATTGTACTGGCTAATACAATTGATACAGAAATCACACGGTAGAAGGCTGTCTTCTCAAGAAAGAATAACAACACCCAAACGGGGGTTAACGACCGTAATTCTTGCAAAGTCAAGTTTGCACTGAAAACACAACAGATCATCGATAAATATCGAGAATTCCTTGGATTGGAAAATTCAAGGGGCAAGTGTCACAATCAGTAAAGATGGGTCTGACCCCGCCCTCAGGGTTACCCGTACCTTTAGCGAAAAATCCAATTTAACAGGCAATGGTTTTTACTTCGCTGACTCCTCTCTCTACAGAGCTTTCGCAGGTTCGTCTAGAAATTCGCACGCTTCAACCGGGGTTAGTGCAATGGCGGCGATCGCTTCATCAACATCCTGAGTTAGGGTTTCGAGAACACATCACCGCTGAATTTATCACTCGTAAGTTACAAGAGTGGGGAGTTGAGCATCAGACTGGAATCGCCACGACAGGAGTTGTGGCAGTCATTCACGGCTCTCAACCGGGTCCTGTGTTAGCCATCCGTGCTGACATGGATGCATTGCCTATCCAGGAAGAAAATCAAGTCTCTTACTGTTCAGTGCACGATGGCATGATGCATGCCTGTGGACATGATGGACATGTGGCGATCGCCTTGGGAACTGCATACTACTTGGCTCACCATCGACAAGAGTTTGCAGGCACCGTCAAGTTTATTTTTCAGCCTGCTGAAGAAGGACCTGGTGGAGCCAAGCCCATGATCGAAGCAGGGGCACTCCGCAATCCCGACGTGGATGCCATTATTGGGTTGCACCTGTGGAATAACCTGCCTGTCGGCACTGTTGGGGTTCGTACGGGAGCCATGATGGCAGCAGTCGAATTGTTTGATTGCGTGATTCGAGGCAAGGGTGGGCATGGAGCTATGCCCCATCAAACGATCGACTCGATTGTGGTGGGTGCTCAAATTGTGAATGCGTTGCAAACAATCGTTTCTCGCAACCTTGATCCGTTGAAATCGGGTGTTGTGACGGTTGGCAAGTTTCATGCAGGTGCGGCTCTCAATGTCATTGCAGATACGGCTGAACTCAGTGGAACTGTGCGCTATTTTGATCCGACGCTGACTAACTTCTTTAACCAACGGTTTGAAGAGATTGTGGCTGGCATTTGTCAGACCTATGGAGCTGGGTATGAATTGAATTATCGTAAGCTTTATCCTCCTGTGATCAACGATGAGGCAATCACCAATCTCGTGCGCTCAGTGGTTGAAAATGTGATCGAAACTCCCATTGGCATTATTCCTGAGTGTCAGACGATGGGTGGGGAAGATATGTCGTTCTTTCTGCAAGAGGTTCCGGGATGCTTTTTCTTTTTAGGATCAGCGAACGCTACTAAAGGATTAGACTTTCCTCATCATCATCCCCGCTTTGATTTTGATGAGATTGCATTAGGAATTGGGGTCGAAATTTTTGTGCGATGCGTTGAGCGATATTGTGCGGTGCGGAGCAGTTCTCCTGTGGGGTGATGACGTCACTGGCTGAGGCTCACCCAGCCAAGGCATGAGAGAAATAGCGTTCAGAGCTTGGCTTTACTTTAAACCCAAGGAGCCAAAAGATGGTGACTTCGGTGTCGTTTATCTCAGTTGCAATCGTAGGCGTAAACTGTAGCGTTTGCTCTGCTAAATTACGGTGATAATTTGCCAGCCACTCTAGCCGCTCAATTGCGATCGCTAGGTCTAGATCTTCTAAGTAGAGGCTATTTAAAACGGCATCTAAATTGCCCCACGGTTCTGCCTGAAGCCCTGCACCGGGTGCCACAACCCATTTGAGATGATCGATGTTGCGCCGCAGGAGCTTGCAGATGTAGTAACTGGTAAATGGAGAGAGTTTCATGATTCGGTTCTAACAGTTCTCTGATTACGGAATCAATGGGGCGGCTGTGTTGCAAGAGTAGAGTGTGCAATCTGATTGGAGTGACCAACTGAGAACAGAGAGGCTGTGGAAATGTGCTTCCTGATTCGCTGACTATATTCGTTGGACTATATTCGTTGGACTATATTTGTTGAACTATGGTCAGAGGTCGAATTGAGTGAGGTTTAATAATTGGTGAGAGTATAGACTTGGGTCGATGTAATGCATCGATCTGATTGTTACCAGATCTTAATAGTCTGCGATGTGAATCAACATCGGTGAAATTAGAAACTTAGAAGGCGTGGAAACTCTGATTTTTTTATCCGTATGACTACGGTGATCGGGACTCAGTACACGCAGTCCTACTTTGGAGCTATCCCTCTCTATCTTTGGGGGCATCAGTAAATAAAGCTTGGAAGGGTTTAATAGGTGTGAATAAAAGACTCAAAAATTAGTCTTTGCTCATTCACATTAAGATGACGAACCCTTTTAAGTAAGCAATTCCCTATGGTTGAGGCAATTTTAGAGCGAGCGTGGGCGTTAAAACAGAGCGTGACTGATTTTGTATTCGATGCAGAAGGGGAATTAGCCGAGGCACTAGAAACATATGTAGCGGATTATTTAAAGCGAGGTAACGTTCCTCAAGATTTAATTGTGGACACGTTTTTGATAGAAGGACGGATTGGAGACAAAACCCCGCTTGATTTGTTTGAAGCTGATCAATCCGCCACCTTAACCGATCGCGATCGCCAACTCTTGCAGCAGTGGCAACAGACTTTTACTGGCTTGTTTGTAGTTGAGACAGTTTCACCCGATAGCATTGAGCTAATGAATTGGCTCACGGCTAAACATTACCCTGTTCAGTTGAGTCAGGCCCAAGCCACAGCAGATCTGACAGCACGGCTCAAACCAGGTGAAATTGTGCTAGCTCGCCTTGCCCCAATTACGGATGCCTCAACCGAAGCACCTATTTGGATGTTTTCTACGACGTTTTCGTTGTTGGGCAAACTAGGGAAACCCAAACTGGCAGTGGCGATCGGCAACTTTAAAGAGCACCATAAACCCTTTCTCTATGCAGATGCTCCAGACTTGTTAGAAGAAGCGTGGCGATCGGTTGAGAGATATCATCAAGCCTTTGTTGATTTCTTTGGGGGTGATGAGGTGACGTTGCCAGGGCACCAACTGAACAAAAAAATGGACGAATTTCGGGAGTTTATGCTGAAGCGGCAATTTGCCGAAGCAGGATTAGAGGAGCCAACCTCGCTAGGTGATTTGTTGGTCGATGTCGATTTAGATGAGGTCGATCTAGATAATGCCGATCTTAATGAAGTTGCTCAGTCGGCAGGCGTTGATGCTCAAGATCTGGCTCAGGCATTGCAACAAAGAGGTTCTAAAAATAGCTCTGACCCAGGGTCAAACAAGATGGTGGTGCCAACTATTCAGTTGCCTGACCATCTTAAGAAGGCTGAGCAGGTTACGGTGTTAACCCATCCTCGTTGGGGACAAATTATATTGCCCAACTATGAAAAATTTAAGGCAGTTCTTGCGAGTGAGACTGGACAAACAGCGGCTAATGCAGAACCGTTGGTGAGACATTATTTAGATGAACCAACAATTACACCCTTTGTGTGGCAACGGTTGGCTCAACATTATCCAGAGGCATTAGAACAATTGCTGCAAACTGTTCTCAAACGCCCTGACTTTGAGTTAGAGCAAGATTTAGCGTCTCTTTTGCATGACTCTGGTAAGCCTTTGGAGCCAGAGTTGCCCGAAAGTGCCAGTGTTCCTCTACATCTGCATACTCTGTTTGAGGAAGCGGTCAAAGAGGTTAACAAGTCGAAGCCTAAAGGCAAAGAGAAAGCGAAAAAAGCGGGTTTTGGAGCGAGATAGAAAAAAGCAGGGGGACGAGCAAAACGGTGCTTTTGTTCTTTACTTATGGCACCACTGGTGAAACGGGGTGAAAGTTGCCGTTGGGCATCACCGTTCCATCTAAAATAGCCCCTGTGAAATCAGCTCCAGGATTCATTCTGGCTCCTTGCAAACTCGCATTTCTCAACGTAGCAAAGCGCAGATTAGCACCACTGAGATTGGCAGTGTTCAAGATGGCATTGCTGAGGTCAGCGGAGGTGAGATTGGTGTTTGAGAGATTTGCCCCAATCAAAGACGCTCCACGTAAATTAGCGTTGGTCAGATTAAGCCCGCTCAGGTTGGCATTGTCGAGGTCACAAGAGGGGCAAACTCGGGTTTCAATCAGTCGTTGCACGTCTTCTGGGGTTTGCGCGATCGCTGCATGAGTCCCAAGACCAGTTAATGCAAGGGCGATCGCGACAGGAACAGATTTCATCATGACGGTAAGCATAGGGGTGCATCCAAATACTAAATTCAACCATTCAGAAGCATCGACACAACCTGAAGCAGCCGTTAGCGTTTGGCGCGTGAGGCTTTTGCTTTAGAGACAGAGGCAGGTTTGGCGGGAGTGGGGACATCCTCGTCGCTTGGCCCAGTCGGGTTGGATGAGGTCGTGACCTCTGGGGTAGATGCCGGGACATGATATTTTGCCTGTGCCGTCGAACGGCTATTAGCCGCTTGAGCCAGCAGTGAGTTTGCAAAGGCGATCGCATCTTGATCAGATTTGCCGCCTGCCAGTTGCGCCAGTTCTTCTCGACGTTGCGCCAGATCTAAGGGTTCTACTCGAACGACGGTTCTGACATCATCGGCAACTGTGGCTACAGGGGTCGGTGATTCATTGGGTTGGCTGTCATTGGTTTTGCTGCGACCTCGTTTAGTAGGAACAACGACTCCAGGCTGATCGATCACCTGTTTGCTAACCCGAAAATGGAAATCTGCCATAGCCGCCACGATGGGCTGGTGTGTGACACAGAGCACCTGATGACGTAATCCCAGGTGATGCAGCTTTTCGGCGATCGCTTGAGTCACCCGCCCCGACACGCCTACATCGATTTCATCAAAGACCATCGTGCCAACGGAGTCAATCTGAGTAAAGCACGCCTTGAGAGCCAGCAAAAAACGACTCATTTCACCCCCAGAGGCAATCTCGGTCAGGGGTTGTAGCGGCTCCCCAGGGTTAGGGCTAAACAGAAACGTGACCCGATCCGCTCCATAAGCTGTCGGTGGGCAACTCGCGATTTCGACCCGAAATTGTACCTTTTCCATTGCCAGGGGTTTGAGTTCACTGAGCAACAACTCTTCCAGGGCTTTGGCGGTCTTATGACGCTGCTCAGTCAGTTGCTCACAGACTCGCTGCAAGTCACGCTGCCGTTGTTGAAAGGTTTGCTCCAACACCTCAATTGACTGCTCCCCTCCGGCCAGTTCTTCGACTTCGGCTTGCACCCGTCGGGCGTGGGCGATCGCTTCTGCCAAAGTGGGACCATACTTGCGGCAAATTTGCTTGAGTTGCCCGATTCGATCTTGAACCGTTTGCAACCGCTCTGGGTCTGTTTCCAACCCTTCCCCATAGGCATTCATCTGGCGTCCGGCTTCTTCGACTTGAGCTAGAGCAGAGCTAACCATCTCTAAAATGGGTTGAATCTGAGGATCATACCGCTCCATGTCGATCAGCACACTTTCTGCTTTGCCCAGCAGATCGGCACAGGCTTCACCCCCATTGTCATTTTGATAGAGGGCTTGATAGACCAGATAGCTCTGTTGTTGAAGCTCAACCGTATGGCTCAAGCGTTCACGTTCTTGCTCCAGTTGGGTCAATTCGTCGGGGTCACTTAAATTGGCTTCTCGCAGTTCCTTGGCTTGATATTCAAACAAGTCCAACTGTTGCAGCCGTTGTTGCTCTAATTGACGGCGTCTCTCTAAGGCTTGCGAGGCGTGTTGATAGGCAGCATAGGTAGATGCGACAAGTTCGCGTTGCTGCATCAAAGTTTGACCCCCAAAGGCATCAAGCCATTCGCGTTGCAGGTTGGGTTGTCCTAGTTGCACGGTTTGCCCCTGAGCGGTGATTTCAACCAGGCGATCGCGCAAAAACTCCATTTGCTGTTTGTTGACCAGCACCCCATTGACCCGCGATCGGCTGCGGACGTTGCCCAGACTCACCGTTAACTCTCGGCTACACACCAGGGTCATTTGATCCACCAGTTCGATCTGCTGCTCAGCGAGCCACGCAATCAAGGCAGGATCTAGGTCAAATGTGGCTTCTACAACAGCCCGCTCTGCGCCCGTGCGAACGGCTCGGTTGTTGACTTTACCGCCTAATGCCGCATCCAGCGCATCCAAAATAATAGATTTTCCAGCACCAGTCTCACCCGTCAGGACATTGAATCCAGAGCCAAATTCCAACTCTAAACGGTCAACCAGGGCAAAGTTTTCGATTTGAAGGGAGATCAGCATGAATTACCATTGACCGGGGAAACGGATGGCACGAAACACATGTACTCACCTTTCAGTTTAGTGGGTGTTTAGGAAAGTTTGAGAGCTGTTTGGGAAGTTTAAAGACACAGTTTGAAGAAGTTTACTTTGAGGCTTAGGGTTCGTGTTTCCAACCTGATTGCTACGGCAATCCTCACTGCCACGGCTCAGCGAAAGGCATGTTGCCGACTGTAGTCTCAGATCAGGTCAGTCAAAATCTGACGATTTAGGCATCGGGTGTCGCTATGAAGATAGATGAGGATGCTTAAACAGACTGTTACAATGCTTTACAGAGTCATTTAAATCTGGCTCTGAGATTGCTTTTCACTTTGCACCTCCGTTTGGTTTGCTAAGTCCTTTTATCTTGAGTCTTGCCAGAGCTATGCCAACTGCGACCTCGCCTGCGATCGATCCTGCTACTAATGCTCCTGTGGTGATTGTTGACCCTGATCAGAGGGTGCCTGTGATTGACTCTCGCTTGGGGTCTGCCTATGCAGGCGAAGATGAGGCAGTTCGCTATGACCCAGTGGCGATCGCTGATTTTTATCGCAACAAACCGCTGCAAGTGTGGGGACGAGCCTTTAGCATCGTTTGGGGATTTCTCGTCTTTGGACTGCGACTTTGGTTAGATCGACAAACTGGACGGATTCAGCAAAACCAACCCCGGCGAGCACAACAGATTCGCGAAATCTTGACTCGGTTAGGTCCGGCTTACATCAAGATTGGGCAGGCTCTCTCGACTCGCCCTGACTTGGTGCCTCCTCGCTATCTAGAAGAATTAACCCTCCTGCAAGACCAGTTGCCGCCTTTCCCCAATGAGCTTGCGTTTCAGTTTATCGAAGAAGAGTTGGGCGATCGCCCAGAGAATATCTACGCAGAATTGTCGCCTGATCCCATTGCAGCAGCTTCACTAGGACAGGTTTACAAAGGCAAACTCAAGAGCGGTGAAACCGTCGCGGTTAAAGTCCAGCGTCCCGGTCTGGCACAACTCATTACTCTAGATATTTATATCCTGCGGCAGTTAGCCATTTGGGCAACCCAGTCATTCAAGCGCATTCGCAGTGACTTGGTGGGCATTATGGATGAGTTTGGTGCCCGGATTTTTGAGGAAATGGACTACACCCATGAGGGGCACAACGCCGAACGGTTTGCCAAACTCTATGGGCACTTAAAGGATATTTACGTTCCCCGCATTTATTGGGAATATACCCATCGTCGAGTCTTGACAATGGAGTGGATCACCGGGACAAAGTTGACTCAACCCGACACGATTCATGCTCAGGGCGTCGATGCTGCCTATCTGATTGATGTTGGGGTGCAGTGTTCTCTGCGGCAATTGTTAGAGCATGGGTTCTTTCATGCTGACCCCCATCCTGGTAACTTGTTGGCAACCCCTGATGGCAAACTGGCTTATCTCGACTTTGGCATGATGAGTGAGGTCAAGCCCCAACAACGCTATGGTTTGATCGAAGCGGTGGTTCACATGGTGAATCGGGACTTTGAGGGCTTAGCCAATGATTATGTGAAACTGGAATTTCTCAGCCCCGACACCAACCTCACGCCGATTATTCCTGCCTTGGCTAATGTGTTTGGCAATGCGCTGGGGGCAAGTGTTGCAGAGCTTAACTTTAAGAGCATCACCGACCAACTCTCAGAATTGATGTATGAGTATCCGTTTCGGGTGCCTGCTTACTATGCGTTGATTATTCGCTCACTGGTGACGCTAGAAGGGATCGCCATCAATGTTGACCCGAACTTCAAGGTATTGAGTAAGGCATATCCTTACATCTCGAAGCGATTGTTGACGGATCCGTCGCCAGAGTTGCGGTCTTCCCTGCGAGATCTGTTGTTTAAAGACGGCAATTTCCGCTGGAATCGACTCGAAAACTTGTTGCGGAATGCCCGTGATAGCCAGGATTATGATTTGACCCAGGTGTTAGATCAGGCGGTAGACTTTTTATTCTCTGAGCGTGGGGCGTTTATTCGCGACTATCTCACTGAAGAGATCGTCAAAGGGATTGATAACTTTGGCTACACGACGTTAAAGCGATTCACTACGGGTTTGCGTGAACGGTTTGGTTTGAATGGACACGCTTCTGAGCAGGATGTAACCGTCAACCTGAATGGTCAAAAGAACAATCTCGACCACATTTTGCGCATCTTGGCAATTTTGCAAGAGACCCCTGGGTTTGATGCCACTCAATTGCTGCCGTTGATTCCTCGATTGTTGGTCAAACCTGAAACCCAACAAATGGGTCAGCGAATTGCCGGAGGACTGGCGCAACGAGCCGCTGCTCATCTCATTCGTGAGTTTTTGTTAGCGGAGGAGACGACTTCTCAAAATGGACATGCTCCTAAAACGATACGGAGTAGTTCTCCCAATGGAGCGATCGCCAAACAGCCACAAGCCGCACTTCCCAAAGCGGCCATGCGTTAAGGGTCTCGAAACCTTTAATAGAAGTTAACGGGATGGGCAGTTCACATTTTATCTCATCCCCTAACCTCTCCTCTCGCTGGGAAAGGAAACCTGCTCTGGGTTTAGATTCCTCTCCCGCTCTGGGAGAGGTTGGGGTGAGGGTGGTTTGAGGAAGTTGTACAAAAATATTTTACTCTTGCATCTAGCCTGCCGAGCGGTGATTGACGTTGGCTTTGAGTTCAGCAACCAGCAGTTCTAGCTGTTTTTTCTCGTGTCTAAGATTTTCTTCTATCTCAGCAATCTGATTGCGTTCTCGCTTTAAGGCTTCTTCTGCTGCTTGAATTTGCTCTCGACGGGCTTCTGTCTCGGTGGCGAGCAACTCCAACTGTTTGCGATCTTGCTTGAGATTTTCTTCTAACTCCTGAATTTGGTCACGACGAGCTTCCATCTCCAGCGATCGCCGCCCCAACTCCTGGCTCTGCAATGTCAGAGACTGTCGCCATTGCTCTGCTCGTTGCACCTCTTGCTCTAGCAACGCTGGTGTGACGTCGAGAGATAAATATTGTTCGACGATAGTTAATATCCAAGGTGTGGCGTTCTCTATGCTCTTAACCTGTTGGGTAGCGGATAACTCAACTAATACCAAGACACCTTCGCTGTAGTCGCTGGCTTCTACCGAATACACCACTTCAGGCTGGGGCAAAACTTCCCAAGCATGCTCAGACTGATGCTGAGCAAGCAACTTTAGAGATGTCTTGCCGTCAACATCTTTTGTATGCACCTGAGCCAGATATAGCATCGATAAAAAGATTAACCAATCCTTGAAACACAGTATATCTTCATATTCTCTAAGAGATTTCGCTTAGTATGTTTCGATTCTGTGAAGATATGGAGATTTTGAGAAAAACGAGGGTCTAATGAAGCTGCCTTATGACGGCTGATGTGCTACCGTAAGTAGCCATTTTCCTGATTGGAGAATGAGTAGATACCTTAAATCCTATAGCGGATTAGACCGTAGTGTTGATAGATTGCCCTGCCCTTTTTGACAGTTAGCCAGTAGATGGATTGATCAGACAGACTCATGCATCCGGATAGGAGCATGGCTAAACCATGATCAACAGCGATCGCCCTAATGTTAGCTTTACGACCCAAGCACCCGCCTACCCGGACAGTTTTGCAATCTTGCTCATCATGCTTCTATAAAATGTGCCTTTCGGTGGTTTTATAGACGGCTTAACCGAGCTTGCAAG
This sequence comes from Oculatellaceae cyanobacterium bins.114, assembly GCA_033764315.1. Lineage (GTDB taxonomy): Bacteria > Cyanobacteriota > Cyanobacteriia > Elainellales > Elainellaceae > FACHB-1407. The sequence goes on along the minus strand of JANRJA010000068.1, from coordinate 11,022 downwards.
ATTTCTGCTTGCTTGAGTGCTTCTGCCAGTGCGTCTCTTGCTCCTTGAACGATATCCGCAGGAGCGCGATCGACAAAGTTAGAATTACTGAGGCGATCGCCCAATGCTTTCGCTTCCGCTTCCACTTTCGCCAAATCTCTTCTGAGCTTAGCTTGAAGTGCCTCGACATCGACAACTCCCGCAAGAGGAATTAACACTTGCACCGTGCCCACGACTCCAGCAAACATTTGCTGCTCTGGAATTGCTGGGGTTGGGGTTTGAGTCGTAGCAGTGGATGGGGCAGACGCAGGGGATTGAGCCTCCTCTAGCTTGCCTATGATTTGAGTTTTAAATGTGTTGAGGTTAGTCACCAGTTCTTGACGATCGCGCGATCGCAAGAGATAGCGGTAGACAAACCAGACCGTGTAGCCAAACCCAATCAGCTCTAGTAACGGGGCAATGATTGCCAGATTTTGCACCGTGTTGAGAATATCGAGGGTGAGCTTGACCAACAGAAACACCCCAGACAGTAGCACAGCATTAACCAACGGTTTGCGGTTTTGAGTCAACCAAGATAACCGTTGGCGGCGTGGGGGCATCGGCTCTTCCAGGTCTTCAGCGATCGCCTCATTAGCGGTACTGGTTGGCATCGCCTCTGGCTCTGGCACTGAGACTTGAGGTTCGGTGCTGGTAATCGTCAGGTGCTCGACTTTGGCTAGTTCGCGAATGTAGGTCTGTCCAGCGGTGAGAATGTCTTGCTCACGGACACTCTCGGTTTGCAGGATGGTTTTAATTTTGGCGGAAGGTTTGATCTCCGCCTCAGCCCGCAGGTTACGAATCGTGCGAATGGTGCCAAAGAGCAGATCAAATTGCTGCTCTAACTCTAGATTGATCAGGCTCTCATCCACAGTGGGATAGGCTTGCACCGCCAAAACATGACCGATGTTTGTCTCCGGTTGGCTTTGGGTCAGGGTTTGCCAAATTTCTTCGGTGATGTGGGGCATGAAGGGGTGCAGCAATCGCAGAATGCCCTCTAAAACGTAGGCGAGGGTTTGTTGAGCTACACGACGATCGCCAACCTCTTTTTGTAGACGAGGTTTAGCCAGTTCAATATACCAATCACAAAAATCACCCCAAATGAATTCGTACAAGCCTTTAGCGGCTTCGCCCAATCCATACGTGTCAATCTCATGACGGGTCTGCCGCACCACCTGATGATAGCGAGACAAGATCCACCGTTCGGCGAGCGGCAGAGTGGCGATATCGACGCCTGCATGAGGTGCGCCTAACTGCTGTGGGGTTTGACCGTCAAGATTCATCATGGCAAACCGAGCCGCATTCCACAGTTTATTGGTGAAATTGCGAGAGGCTTCCACTGAGGCAGATTCATCGGTTTTGCGGTTATATTCCAGGCGAATGTCCTGTCCGGCTCCGGCGACTTCACGAATCAGGGTATAGCGCAGGGCATCGGTGCCATATTTCTTGATCAGGATGAGCGGGTCGATGCCGTTATTGGCAGACTTCGACATCTTCTTGTTGTTTTCATCTCGCACCAAACCGTGAATATAGACCGTTTTGAAGGGCATCTGTCCGGTAAAGTGACCCGCCATCATGGTCATGCGGGCAACCCAAAAGAAGATGATGTCGAACCCAGTCACCAGGGTTGTGGTGGGATAGTAGGTGTCTAGATCAGGCGTGCGATCGGGCCAACCCATCGTGGAAAATGGCCACAATCCCGATGAGAACCACGTGTCGAGCACATCGGGGTCTTGCTCTAGCTGCACCCCTTCACCAAATTGGGCGATCGCCTGTGCGCGCGCATCGGCTTCGTTTGTCGCGACAAAGAACGGCGTGTTGTCGGTAATGGTGCCACCTGTTTCACTAACGGCATACCAGGCCGGAATCTGATGTCCCCACCACAGTTGGCGAGAGATACACCAATCTCGCAAGCTCACCAGCCAATCCCGATAGACCTTGGTCCACCGTTCAGGCACAAAGACGGGTTCACTCTGGTTATCTAAAAACTCAAGGGCGCGATCGGCGAGGGGGCGAATCTTGGTAAACCATTGCGTTGAGAGCAACGGCTCAACTGGCACCTTGCCCCGCTCACTGTAGGGCACCATGTGTTTGTAGTCTTCAATGCGAACCAGGAAGCCATCTTCCTCTAGCCGTTGCACGACTTTTTTGCGGGCATCAAAGCGATCGAGTCCAACGAAGGGGCCGCCATTCTCGTTCAGTGTGCCGTCTTTATTCAAGATATTGATCATGGGCAGATTGTGGCGTTTGCCCATCTCAAAATCATTGGGATCGTGGGCAGGAGTCACCTTGACGCAGCCCGTACCAAAGGAGGCATCGACATACTCATCAGCAATGATGGGAATCTCCCGATTCATAATTGGGAGTCTCAGGGTCTTGCCTACCAACTGTTTGTAGCGATCGTCATCCGGATTGACAGCAACTGCTGTGTCACCCAACATGGTTTCGGGGCGGGTGGTGGCGACTTCAACAAAGCCAGAGCCATCTGTGAGGGGATAGCGGAAATGCCAGAGATGCCCGTTTACTTCCTGGTTATCCACTTCCAGATCAGAAACGGCTGACTGACTCGCCGGACACCAGTTAACCAGATAGTTGCCCCGATAGATCAGACCCTCTTGATAAAGCTGCACGAAGGCGTGAAGCACCGCCTTAGACAAGCCTTCATCCATCGTGAAGCGTTCGCGTGACCAGTCTACCGACACCCCTAAATGGCGCAACTGACCGACGATCGTGCCGCCAGATTCTTCTTTCCATTCCCAGGCACGCTGCAAAAAGGCATCTCGCCCCACGTCAAAGCGGTTTTTGCCCTGTTGTCGCAGTTCTTTTTCGAGCAACGTTTGCACAGCAATACTGGCGTGATCGGTTCCTGGTAGCCACAGCGTGTTGTATCCTGCCATGCGGTGATAGCGCACCAGGGTATCGATCAGGGCGTTTTCAAAGGCGTGACCCATGTGCAAACTGCCCGTCACATTGGGTGGGGGGATGACGACGCAATATGGCTCACCACTGGCGTCAGGGTCAGCTTTAAATACTTGCTTCTCCTCCCAATACGTCTGCCACTTGGCTTCGGTAAGTTCGGGGTCATATTGACTCGGCAAATTGGGAATGGTTGCAGTCATGCCAGAAACCAACAAAGTTACTCTTCTTAAAGTTACTAAAATTTTGTCACGAGTGGAGCAGGGGAAGGGGAAAGGATGAGGGAGGAAGGATGAAGGATGAAGGATAAAAAAGAAGAAAGAAGAGAGAAAAGAAAAGAATTTAAGAGTGAAGGTTTGGGTAGGGTGCTGTTAGTGTCAGCGTAACGCAACGCTGTGCGGGTTTTGGGCGATCGCCCCTTTTCCCAGATCCCCAGTTTTTTGTGGATTATCCTCAAGGGATCTGAGTAGCATCGTTAGAAACCGAGGATTTAAACCCCTCAATCACAGATCACGCCAGTGCAGGACGACTGCCTCAGCCCTTATTGCCTATATGCTAGGCTAAATTTATATGAAACGTTTACACGTCGGGATGTAGCGCAGCTTGGTAGCGCACCTCGTTCGGGACGAGGGGGTCGCAGGTTCAAATCCTGTCATCCCGATTTTTTGTACTTGTGCACATTCAACCGAATCTCGCAGGGCTGAATCTGGGTGATGTCATTAAAGCCGCCTTCATAACCCGCAACGACAACTCGCATGTCTGGGTCAAATTGAGAGAGCGTTTCGATGAGTTCTCGAATATTCATAGGGTTCTCATGCCTTCAACTCACTGATGACCAACACCTTCAACTCAGTGACACGCTTGAGTTGAGCATCATTGGTTAAAAATGCCTCACAGCTAGAAGCGATCGCAGTTGCAATTTGTAAAGCATCAGGTAACTGGAGATTGTATTTAAACCTCACTCGTGCTGCTTCGTGGGCGATCGCCAGGGTGCTCTCTACAAACAGCACATCGTCACGCGCTACAACATTCAAATAGACTTGCTCCAAATTTTTTAAACCCAAACGCAATGCCCCCACCAGGCATTCTGCGACTGTCACAGCCCCAACAACTGCCGTGATCTGTGACTCTAATCGTTCAAAGATGAGATCAACCCGATCGACAAATTCTGGATTCCGCTCTACAAAATAAATGACAGGAGCCGTATCTAAAAACAGCCGAGACACGCCTGCTAATGCTTCCTCAATCTGCATTTTCGCCTCGCAACACTCGTTCTCGATGCTCATCGGCTTCCCTTCGAGTCCTTGAAACCCACTCTTGAGCATCTTCTCCCATCATCGGATAGGGAGCCAATCCTTTGAGGTCGCTCCATCGGGGTTTTGGATGGGCGATCGCTCCCGGTTTTTTCAAGCCTTCTGCCACCTGTTGAATCAACTCCAAGCGTTCTTCAAGGGTCAGTTGTTCGACCTGCTGCAATAGGTGTTGTAGTAAAGGACTCATAGCCCCAGCCTCTTGAGATTTTCCCGAATCGCTACTTCTAGTTTCGCACTTTCGGCAAATTGCGCCTCTAGCGTTGCCGTCATCGCTGCATCTTCTCTTCAAGCCTCCAACTCACTGATGACCAGCACCTTCAACTCAGTGACACGCTTGAGTTGAGCATCATTGGTTAAAAATGCCTCACAGCTAGAAGCGATCGCAGTTGCAATTTGTAAAGCATCAGGTAATTTCAAACTATACCTGGCGCGAAAGTCGGCAGCAGTCCTAGGGCAAAATAGGCAGGGTTTGCATCAATGTAATAGATCACTGGGGCAGCATCTAGAAACAATCGATTGACCTGATAAAAAGCAGTTTCAAGCCTCATAATCCTTCAAAGATTCGTTTTTCTTATTCGCCCCATTCGCTGCGTAATTGATTAACCCATTCCTGAGCATCCTGTCCATCCAGCACGTTGGGCGCAATACCCCGTAGCTCTCTCCAGCTTCGTTTTGGGTTTGTCTGGGTTAAGGCTCGCTGCTTTAATTGCTCAGTTGCATAGCTGATAACCTCCAACTGTTCCGCTGGTGTAAGCTGCTCAATTTCCTGTAACACCTGTTGTAGTAAAGGACTCATAGCCCCAACCTCCTGATATTTTCCCGAATCGCTGCTTCTAGTTTGGCACTTTCGGCAAACGGCTCATCCTCCTCCAAGTCCTCTGCACCTATAGACCGTCCTGGTGTCAGGATATAGCCATGCGACTAGAAATTTAAGGAATGAGAGCATTTGAATTATGAGTCGTGATCTGCTCGATCAACCCGATGAAACTCCCTGTGAATGTCTCGCTGGGAATTTCAGTGCGCTATTGCAAGTGGGAGACGCTTATGTGGATGATCAGTTTGCCGAAGTGTCAGTGCAGATTTGTAGCCGTTGTGGGCAACTCTGGTTGAGATATTTCTATGAAAACGAAGCCTTCACCAGGTCAGGTCGCTGGTATTTAGCCCCGCTGCCACCGCATGAATACACGAAACTGCGGCGAGAAGATGCCAAAAAATGGCTAGAAAACATGCCCTGGTACTATTGCGGGGGCAGCTATTTTGATGGAAAGGTGAGTAAAACCTCTGGCAGAATTTATTTGTAATGCTGGTGTAAAAAGCGATGTGTCAGAAGCAATCGCCACAGATGGAGTAAGGTGGAGTCGAAAATTCACCTGTTGTAACTCAGGAATGACTGCCCATGACGGCTTACCAAATTGGTTATATCACTGGAAAATTGTTAGCTCCAGTGCTGTACATGTTGATTATTGGAACCATTTACTATTTCATCAAAGGGCGTCGCATTCCCTTTCGCCAAGCGGTGTTAAATAAGTGGGTAATCGCTGCCAGTTTGGTTTTGTTTTTACTGGGTCTGGTGGGGAGTGGTTTAAACACCCAGCAAGATGCGAGTCATGTTTACCCTGAGCAAGAGATTAAAGGGTTTATGTCGGGCTGTGTTGACAGTGCCAAAACCTCTACAGATGTTGCTGTTGCCGACAAACTGTGTTCGTGTGCGATCGCCCAGATTCAGCAGACCTACACCTATGGCGAGTTCAAGGCACTGGCCAATGAGATGCAAAAGAGCGGAGTGTTGCCGACTGGCTTAAGTGACATTATGTTGTCATGTGCGAGGCAACATGCTCAATAGAACTTGATGATCCATCAAAAGAAAAAGTATCAAAAGCTACAGTCAGCACTTTTGTCAGCGTCATACTTTCAAGTATTCGATCCTGTCAGAGATTAACAGTGCTACTCCAGAATTACGACCCAGGAGATTTTTACGACGAATTGTTTGTGGCAAAAGGGCAACCTCGACCCGAAGCCACACTGTTGGTTGAACGCATCAATTCCCTCTCGGTGGAAGCGTTGCAACATCGACATCAGTCTGCTCAAACAGCCCTGTTTCGTTGGGGGGCGACGTTTAATGTCTATAGCAACAATCAAGGCACCGAGCGCATTTTACCCTTTGATATTATTCCGCGGATTGTTTCTGCCAATGACTGGGCTTGGTTAGAACGAGGCTTAAAACAGCGCATCCACGCTCTGAATTTGTTTTTGGGCGATATCTATGGAGAGCAGAAGATCCTCAAAGACAAGGTGATTCCTGAGGAACTCATTTATTCTGCTAGTGGCTTTTTAAAGCCCTGTATGGGGTTGAAACCGCCGCAAAATATTTGGTGCCACATCACGGGAACTGACTTAGTGCGCGATCGCGACGGTCAATGGTATGTCCTCGAAGACAACCTCCGCTGTCCATCGGGCATCTCCTATGTGTTAGAAAATCGGCGCGTGATGAAGACCACATTCCCGCTGGTGTTTAACCAGATGAACATCTTGCCCGTCGATGATTACGCCAGTCAACTGTTAGAAGCTCTGCTCAATCTGGCCCCATCTAGCCTGCCCGACCCTACCGTGGCAGTCTTGACCCCCGGCATCTACAACTCTGCCTATTTTGAACACTCCTTTTTGGCACAACAAATGGGGGTAGAACTAGTCGAAGGGCGTGACCTGGTGGTGTCGGATGGTTATCTGCAAATGAAAACCACCAAAGGCTTAAAGCGGGTCGATGTGCTCTATCGGCGGATCGACGATGAATTTATTGATCCGCTGACATTTCGCCCCGACTCGTTGCTCGGCATTCCAGGGTTGATGGAGATCTATCGGTCTGGACGAGTTGCCCTCGCCAATGCCTTGGGCACTGGGGTGGCAGATGACAAAGTTATCTATGCCTACGTTCCCCAAATTATTCGCTATTATCTTGGCGAAGATGCCATCATTCCCAACGTGCCGACCCATTTGTGTTGGGAAGACAAGCAACAGGAGTATGTCTTGGCAAATCTAGACAAATTAGTCGTCAAAGCGGCTAATGAGTCAGGTGGCTATGGCATGTTGGTGGGGCCTCATGCGACTCCAGACCAACGCACTGAGTTTGCTCAGCGCATCATTGCCCAACCCCGCAACTACATCGCCCAACCCACCCTTTGTCTGTCACGGGTTCCTACTCTCATTGAAGGTGGCATTGAGGGCTGTCATGTAGATTTGCGCCCTTATATCCTTTATGGCAAAGATATCTATGTGAACCCCGGTGGCTTTACACGAGTGGCACTGCGGCGTGGTTCCCTCGTGGTCAACTCCTCCCAGGGCGGTGGTGGCAAAGATACGTGGGTTGTGGGGTAAGGGAAAAAGAAAAAAAGAAGAGAGAAGAGGGAAGAGGGAAGAGGGAAGAAGGATAAACGATGAAGGAGGAAGGATAAAAATGTCGAAGAGGCGCGATTTATCGCGTCTACAAGAAAAAATCGATGGGATTAAAGACTGAAGGATAAAAATATCGAAGAGGCGCGATTGATCACGTCTGCAAGAAAAAATCGATAAGAGCAAAGAGGTGCGATTGATCACGTCTGCAAGAAAAAATCGATGATGTAGGGTGTCGTTAGCACAGTGCAAGACACTATGAGAAAAAAGGTAGAAGGTAAATGCTAAGTCGTGTTGCAGATTCAATTTACTGGTTAACTCGTTATGTAGAACGAGCTGAGAATGTGGCGCGGTTCGTCGATGTCAATCTCAACTTGCTACTCGATTCGCCCTCTGGGTTAGGAGAACAGTGGGAACCGTTGCTTTTGACCACAGGAGATTTGCCCCTGTTTCAAGAGCGATATGGTCAGCTAACCGCTGAAAACGTGATTCATTTTCTCACCTTTGATCACAGCTATCCCAACTCCATCATTTCCTGTGTGCAGGCAGCCCGAGAGAATGCTCGGACTGTGCGTGAAGTGATCTCATCTGAAATGTGGGAGCAGGTTAATGCTTTTTATTTTATGGTGCAAGATGCTCACGAAAAGCATAGCCTGTCGGAGTTGTCAGGCTTCTTTACAGAAGTCAAGCTGGCGAGTCACCTGTTTGCTGGGGTGATGGATGCCACAATGTCGCACAATGAGGGGTGGCATTTTGGGCAAATTGGCAGGATGTTAGAACGCGCCGATAAGACTGCCCGTATTTTAGATGTGAAGTATTTTATCCTGTTGCCCTCGGTTAAAGATGTGGGCGGTGCGCTGGATGAGTTGCAGTGGATTGCCCTGTTGCGATCGACCAGTGGCTATGAGATGTATCGCAAACGGCAACACCGGATTGCCCCCTATAGCGTGGCAGAATTTCTGGTTTTAGACCGAGAGTTTCCGCGATCGATTCAGTGTTGTTTGATTGAGGCAGAGCGATCGCTCCATTGCATTACAGGCAACACCCCTGGCAGTTGGCGCACTCCCCCAGAACGCACCTTAGGACGGTTGCGCTCTGAGTTAGATTATCTGACGATCGAAGAGATCACCGAGCGCGGACTACACGAATTTTTAGACGACTTACAAAGCCGCATCAATACAGTCGGCAATGACATCTTTGAGACATTTTTTACTTTACAACCCCTGCACTCGGCTTGAGATACCACGTTTGAGATACCACATTGCCCATACCACCACCTATACCTACGATCGCCCCGTCAGTTTGTTGCCCCATGCGGTGCGGTTGCGCCCCCGGTCAGATGTCACCCAATCTCTCAATCACTTCACCTTGCAAGTGGAACCCACACCCCTGCAAGTGGCGGAAAATGTCGATCTCGATGGCAACTCTACGCTGAAGCTGTGGTTTGCCCCAGAGATTGAAACGACTCACTTGGCGATCGCCATTACCTCTGAAGTCGAGACGCATCGCGACAATCCTTTTTTGTATCTGCTGGAACCCTGGGCAATTCAGTTGCCATTTGATTACCCCACCTCGTTAGCGCAGCAATTACACCCTTACCTGGCGGGACAGTTGGCATTGGGTCAAGCGATCGACCCGATCGCCCTACAACTCGCTCAAGAGATTCACTACCAAACCGCAGGGAACGTCATCTCGTTTTTGGCAGAACTCAATCAACGCATCTATCAAACCTGCGAATACACCATCCGCGAAACCGGAGAGCCGTTGTCACCGGGCATCACCTGGAGCCAAAAAGTGGGGTCATGCCGAGATGTGACGGTGCTGTTTATGGAAGTGTGTCGGGCGATTGGGCTGGCAGCACGATTTGTTAGCGGCTATCAAGAAGGCGACCCCGACACCGCTGAGTTTCACTTACATGCCTGGGCAGAGGTCTATTTGCCGGGGGCGGGGTGGCGAGGCTATGACCCGACACATGGGTTAGCTGTGGGCGATCGCCATATTGCGGTGGCGGCGAGTGCGATTCCAAGCTATGCCGCTCCGGTCACTGGAGCAGTGAGGGGCAATGTGCGATCGGAGTTGAGCTATCACTTAACCTTGAAGCGATTAGACTAGAGCAAAATAGCATTCCTCAGATTCTCAACTTCTTGAATTCTTCAATAAAGCTGCGATCGCCATTTTCTGGAGCTACGTTAGATTCATAACAGGATTTAGCCACCTAAACCTTTATTATGAAAACTGAATTCTGGATAGCCATAGGAATTCTGATTATCATTCCGATTGCCAACTCAATTGTCAAAACGATTACAACTAAATTATCCTTACTAGTTGCTTATGTTCCTCCAAGTCTATGGGTAGCTGCATCAGAGGGAAACATTGAGCAAGTTAGAGCATATTTAAAGGAAAAAGTTGACCTGAATCAACTGGATATGCATGGAAAAACACCTCTGCATTGGGCAATTCTAAAAGGGCATGAAGATATTGCAATACTTCTTGTCGAAGCAGGAGCAGATGTTCATCAAAAGGATAAATATGGTGAATCACCTTTAAACATGGCAGCGATGAGAGGCTCAATTAGAATGACCCAGTTCCTCCTCGCTCATGGTGCATTAATGGAGCTTTCTGCTGCTGCATTATTGGGAAAGCAGGATTACTTTGAAGAATATCTACATCAAGGTGGGAGTTTTTATTTAGAGCGAGCAGAGATGTCTTTGTTACATCTGCTTTCCATGCTGGGAGACTATCCTAATATTGCTCAATTGTTGATTGATGCAGGAGCTGATGTTAACGCCAAAACTCAGTCTCCTGAAATGACTCCACTGATGGCTACTGCCACTGCTGGACACAAAGATATAGCAGATTTATTAATTCAATCAGGAGCGAGAATTAATGCTAAAGCCAAAGATTTTCAGACTTCTTTGCATTATGCTGTACGTAGAGGTCATGTTGCTTTGGTAGAGCTTTTGATAGAGAAGGGTGCTGATGTAAATGCAGATAGTAATGGAGGAACTCCATTATGTATAGCGGCAGAAAGCGGGCATTATCATGTTTCTGAATTCCTTATTGCTCACAAAGCAAACGTTAATGATGGAGGTAAATCAGAATTACCACCAATACATCGAGCGACTCTTAATAATCATATAGAAATTGTTGAATTATTAATTAGAAATGGTGCAAATGCTAATTCCAGGTATGGTGTTTTTGGGTGGACACCATTATTCTATGCAGAGTCTCCAGAAATGAGAGATTTATTGTAATCGTTCAGGGGGTTGAAGCAAGGAATTGAGGAAAATGGGAAGTGCTGCTAGGCTAACAGGATGGCAGAGAAACAGCCCCTTACGATTGCAGACATCAGCCCAGAGGACTGGGCAGCAACGCCAGAGAGTGTGAAGCG
>JANRJA010000067.1:0-63870 GCA_033764315.1 Oculatellaceae cyanobacterium bins.114 | reverse complement strand
TTACTGTGGTTTTTTTTTTGACAAACCCGAACACATATTTCGCAACCCCAATGGGGTTTTGTGTGTCGCCCCCCACGGGGGGGCGACTCTCACAACCTCCTAATCTCACAAATAATTTAGGACGGCTATGGCAACTAAAAGGTTAGTTAGACGGGGGATAGGGGTGCTATCTCCTGTGGCTTGAGCACTCCGTTTGAACGCCAGTCTGAGGCAAAGCTTTCACATCTTTTGTCTCAACTATCTCGATAGTTGCTTGCTATAACGATGAAAACTGCACCTTTCAAACAAAGCAATTGATTAAAACAAAGCAATTGATTGGGCTTAAATCGAGGTCATTGATGATGTTTGGCCAGTCTTATTTGTCTCCACTTTCCCCAGATCCACTACCCTTTGGAAACAACCAACTCGTGTTAGAGCGTTTAACAACCCTGAGCTATCGTTCGGGTAATTTAGGAGCCTATTTAACTGAGCTTGTGTTAAGTGTCAGTCAATTGATTCAGTCAGATTGGACCATTATCACTGTGTATGAGGGAGAGACAGGACAGGTGATTGCTAGCAGTGTTGAGATTGACTGGGATAACGCTGAATTCTCTCTTCATGGAACACTTGTTAATGAGGTGGTGCAATCTGGGCGATCGCTCATTATTGAAGATAGCCATCAAGATGTGCGACGAAATCAGTTGTCCCAAGAATATCGTGGCTATTTGGGCATTCCTTTAAGAACAACCGATCGAACGGTAATTGGTACAATTTGTTCCTTTTTGAGAACCCCTCGTGCGATCGCGGAATCTGAAATTAAAATGGTTGAATCATTTGCTGAAAGAGCTGCGATCACCATTGAAAATTACCAGCTCTATCAGGAGCAACTGCAATTTAATGAAAGGCTATCTCAAGCCGTTGCAGCTTGTTCAATTGATCTAAAACAGTCTCAAGAAAAACTGATTGAGCGTGAACGATTAGCTGCGATCGGCGAATTTACAACCATGATTGTACATGAAGTGCGCAATCCGCTGACAACGATTGAATTGGGATTGAGATATGCTCAAAAGGTGTTGCCCTCTGACGCTGACAAGCAACGTTTAACCCTTGCCTTAAGTGAATCTCATCGTCTCAATCGGCTCTTGCAAGAAATTTTGTGCTATGCGAAGCCTCAGGTATTGAAACTTTCAACACTAAACATCAAGGCATTCTTAGATGATGTATTAATGCAAATTCAGGATCTTCCTGAAGCTGTTAAATATCCCATCGATGATGTGAAAGAGTGCCCAGATATTGAGGTGATGGCCGATGGCGATAAGCTAAAACAAGTTCTTTTTAATTTGTTCCGAAATGCTTTTGAAGCCATGCAAGATAGCCACTCCTCCAAAAAAACGGCTCCTTTAGAAAAGATCAAATGTTCTATCAAACATGGCGTCAGAGCTAATTGGATTTGTATTAGTATCCATAATGGCGGCACTCCAATTCCACCGGAGTTATTGCCTCAACTCACAAAGCCGTTTTGCTCTACAAAACCATCTGGGACGGGGTTGGGGTTAGCCATTTCAAAGCGAATTATTGTAGCTCATGGTGGAGAACTGGAAATCACATCCTCTGATTCAGGTACTACTGTGAACGTTCATCTTCCCATCTCCTGTTAACAAGAATGAAGAGTGCAGAGGTATTTTCCGCAATACTTTTGCTATGGATTTGCTCTACCATTTCATCATCGGTGCTGGATTAAGTGGGTGCTTTAAAAACCATCTTGCGGCTAAACGCTCTAGATTTGCGTGGAACCCAAGTCCGATCGCTCCTTACACCTAAAATTGAGATAACTCAGTGCGAGGTGACGAGATGCCTTCTTTCTCTCTGGGAATGAACCCCTATCTAGAAAATCCCGAACTTTGGACAGAAGTTCATCACTTGTTGATTGGCATTTTGGCTGAAACGCTCAATCCTCAGCTTTTGCCCCATTACCGAGCGGTGATCGAGAAGCACGTTTATCAGATGGATGGAGAGGATGCTGTGCTGGTCGGTATCTCTAATGTAAACGTTGAGTGATCACGTTTATCCTTTTTTCTCTTCTTTATTTTTCAGGGTGCGTTACGCTGTCGCTAACAGCACCCTACGAAATTTTCTTTCTTCTTTTTTTCTTTTTTCTTTTTCCCCATGTTTCAAGCGACTCGTCGGCGATTAGCTCTCTGGTATACAACTGTCACAGCCGTGTTATTGCTGTTATTTGCCAGTGGCTTTTATCTCTATGTTCGTAGCACATTAATTGAGCGGATCGACGACACCTTAAATCATGTGGTGGAAGTAGTACAGCGATCGCTCGTGATTGAATCTTCTGTAGAATCAGGAATATCTCCTCGTGTCAATCTAGAAGCTAGTTTTAGCAATAATGTTGACTCGGTTGAAGATGACCATATTGATCTGGAGTGGTTTAGCCCCAATGGTGAGCTATTGTGGTCTACCTTTTCTCAACCCCTCAATCTGCCACTACATATCAGTAATGGTGAGACAGTACACATTACCCTTTTAGAGCAAGCGCAGGATGTGCAAAATCGATCGCTGACCGATGCTGCTTTTAGTTTTGACTCTTCAGCCTTAATCTTGCGTCAAGTGACTCAACGGGTGCAATTAGGGCGGCAGGTGTTGGGTTATCTGCGAGCCAGTCATCCCTGGTTTGAGGTGACTAAGCCAATTCGTCAGTTGATTATCGATTTGAGCCTGGGAACCGCATTAACGATTGGAGCAGTAGCCGCGATTGGCTGGGGCTTATCAGGACTGGCGATCGCCCCAGTGCGTGATTCTTATCAACGGCTAAAGCAGTTTACGGCGGATGCATCTCACGAGTTGCGCAATCCCATTGCGGTGATTCAAACCAATGTCCAAGTTGCTCTGTGTGACCCCGACCCACAATTTCAGCAAACGCAACTCAAGGTGGTGGAGCGGTTGACTCGTCGATTGGGTCGGCTAGTGGATGATCTGCTATTTTTAGCACGCCAAGACAGTGGCATGACCCCGTTGCGAACTAATGCTGTGGCTCTCAAGCAACTGCTGCAAGAGGTCGTTGAAGAACAACAGGCGATCGCCATTGATCAGTCCATTGAACTTGGGCTGACCATCCAGGAGGGCACTGATGCTTACATGATTGAGGGCGATCGCGACCAATTGACGCGACTCTTTACTAATCTGGTAAGCAACGCTATTCAATACACTCCTGCGGCGGGACAGGTAAAAATTGTCTTGGAGCCGCTCAAAACTCAAAACCATGCTCAGTTTCAAATTCGAGTCCAAGATACGGGAATAGGCATTCCGGAAGAAGCCATTCCTTATCTATTCGATCGCTTTTATCGCGTCGATCCGGCACGTACCCACACCAGTGCTCACACCTCGCAAAACGCATCCGGTGGCTCAGGTTTGGGGTTGGCGATCGCCAAAGTCATTGTCGAAAACCACCAGGGACAGATCGCACTTGACAGCAAACCTCATCAAGGCACCACGTTCACGGTGATACTGCCCAGCCATATGTCAAAGCTTTAGGTGATTTCTACTGAATTCTCGCTGACGCAGAATGATAGATAGCTATGGTTTTAACCACCATAATGCTTATCTCAAACTCAGGTTAAGCTAAATTTAGGACATCCATCTCATGTTCAACAATGGTTTCTCTACAATCCTCCACTCCAGTCATTTACCCTGACAGTGATGGCAAACCAATGGCAGACAACACCAAACAGTTCCGTTGGATTGTGGTCATTCAACAGAACCTGGACTGGTTGTTTGCAAAAGATGCCAACGTTTTTGTGGCAGGAGATTTGCTGTGGTATCCGATTGAAGGCAATAACAAGATTTGCACGGCTCCTGACACACTGGTGGTATTCGGCAGACCTAAGGGAGATAGAGGCTCTTATAAACAATGGGAAGAAGCCAATATTCCACCACAGGTTGTGTTTGAGATTCTCTCACCGAGCAATACCCGCACAGAAATGGAGAAGAAACTATTGTTCTACGATCGCCACGGGGTTGAGGAATATTATGTGTATGACCCCGACAGAGTTGAGTTAGAAGGGTGGCAACGCCGTGAAGGTTATCTTGATATCATTGACCCCATGCAAGACTGGATTAGTCCGCGACTCAACATCCGGTTTGACCTATCTCAAGAGGAATTGCAGCTTTATCATGCAAATGGGGCAAAGTTTTTAACTTATACCGAAATTGCTCAGCAAGCTCAACAAGCCCAGCAAGAAGCCCAGCAAGCCCAGCAAGAAGCCCAACAAGCCCAGCAAGAAGCTCAACAAGCCCAACACCGGGCTACACAAGCAGAAGCCGCATTAGACGAAGAACGTCGCCGTGCCCAAGCTCTAGCAGAACGATTGCGAGCCGCCGGAATTGATCCCGATTCTATTTAACGCTTGAACCCTTGAAACAACGTCTTGATCTCCTCCTGGTTGAACTCAATCTCTGCTCCTCTCGACAACAAGCGCAGAGCCTTATTCGAGCAGGGGAAGTGTTTGTTAACCAACAGGTGATTGACAAACCAGGCACCGAGATTGTGACCACCGCTGCGATTCATATCAAAGAGCGATCGCCCTTTGTTTCTAGAGGGGGTGAAAAGTTGGCAAAAGCCCTGACAGAATTCCAGATTGCCGTTGCAGGACGAGTCTGTTTGGATGGGGGCATTTCCACAGGTGGCTTTACTGACTGTCTGCTACAAGCGGGTGCCGATCGCGTCTATGGTATTGACGTGGGCTACGGACAAGTCGCCTGGGAACTGCGACAAGACCCGCGTGTGGTTTTGCGGGAGCGCACCAATATTCGGCATTTGACCCCCGATCAGTTGTATACCGCTGACCAACCCCGTCCCGATTTGGGGGTTGTTGATGTGTCGTTTATCTCCCTCACCAAAGTTTTGCCTGCCTTGCGGCAATTGTTGGTGTCACCCCACGAAGGGGTGCTACTCGTCAAACCTCAATTTGAAGTGGGACGAGAAAAAGTTGGCAAGAAAGGCGTAGTACGTGACACTCGTGATCAAGCAGGGGCGATCGCTCAAGTTCTGCAAGCCGCTCAAGAACTGGGCTGGCAATATTGTGGGCTGACCTGGTCACCGTTGTTGGGGCCAGCAGGCAACATCGAATACTTGCTCTGGTTGCAAGACCAAAGCTCTGTTGATGCACCTACTCTGGCTCATCTGCAAGCTTTAACAGAAACGGCAAGCCAGGTTTTACACCAATCCTCCTAAATCCCCGTTCAAAAAGGAAGCTTTAGCGAGGGGTGCACCTGACGGTCGGAGGCGCATAGCGGTTGAAATCCCAGGCTTCAGCGTGAGTTCAGACGTTTGGTGAAACTTAGTCGAACCATCGCTCTGTCAAGTCGCAGATTTCGTTCCGATAGCCGTCAACTCATTTGCCAGGTTTAGTCCCTCAACCACTCAATCAAGCTTGAGCGAGGTATTTTTCTCCTCTTGAAGCAGGGCTAGAAAGGAGCAAATAATTTGAAGCACTATCGAATTAATTCTGAATTAATCCTGATAGACCCAGTGTGGCTAACACTCCCAAAATATGACCAAAGCTCATCGCTCCAATGAATCCAGCCAGGCTGATGTTGTTAAACAATGGGGCAAATGGCCCAAGGGGAGCTTTGGGGCCGACGTGGGGCTCTGCAATCGTGCGAGAGGCAATTAATAGAACTAGCAAGCAGGAGCCAATGATAAAAGGCGTTCCTTGCCAATTGAACAATGACGTTGCATTTTCGGTTTGCTGTGCCGCTAATAGTAAAGACTGAATCAAGGTCGTTCTCCTAAGTTACTGATTTATCAAATGGCTAAGCCAATCCTCTTTGCTTTGGCTTAATTCTTCCTCTGGCTATCGAATGATTTATGCCCGCTGCACTTGAGACCTGATCTAGGTCTATCTATAGAAGATATTGCGATCGCCAAAAACTAGGATTGTCAGCAGGTTTATTAAGGTTCTCAATCTATGCCATCTACAAATACCGATGCGATCACCAAATGCGTCCAAGCATTTAAAAAACTGAATGTTAATGAACAACTGGGTGCTTTAGCGGCTTTGTACAGTGAGGTTAAAGCCTCTGTGACCAGCCACAAAACTGCAATGGCAGCATCATCTGAAGTGGATCACCTGATCAAGCAAATTAACGACATGCGTCAAGAAAATCGCCTGCAATTTTTGGAAGATGTTTTGTCAGAAAAAGCAATCGGATCGGATGAAACCGCCCTTGACCCCCACCCCAGTAAAGCAATGCTGGAATTGCTACCCGGTGGAGCCACTTCACCGATAGACAAGTACAACGATATGAGTATTAATTCTCGGTTGACGGTTTGGTATCGGTTGGGTGAGGCGATGCAAAACCAACTGCCCGCAATTGTGGCCGAAAACCCACCCTCAGCTAAGGCGAGTGAATTAATTAGCTCTTTGAAACAATGCGACTTTGATCAACAAATTGCGTTTCTCAACAAAGTGATTTAATCTTCGTCAGTTCTGCGGTTGTTTCAAAAAGTTGCAGATTTCAGGAGGGTTTGGCATCTATCTCCAAGTTTCAGCCGTATTATCTAAAGACAGCTCTCTTGAGGCTGATTTGCAAGACTTGGAGCAAACAACATGCGGCAAATTCGATGGAGTGTTGGGATGGGAGCGGCGATCGCCAGTTTAGTTCTCATATTGTCAAGTGGACCTGGGGTAAGTGGAACTGGGGCGATCGCTAACCCTGCCCTAATCCGGCTGACCAATGCTGAGGTAACTCAACAACTGCAAGCGTTGCCAGGGTGGGAAACCGATGGGCAACGCCTCTATCGCACCTACCAATTTGCAAATTTTGTGGAGGCGATCGCCTTTATCAACCGCTTAGTCGCCCCGGCTGAAGCAGCGGCTCATCATCCTGACCTAACAATTGTCTACAACCAAGTGACGGTCAGCCTAACCACTCACGATGCAGGTGGCTTGACCCAACAAGATTTTGATTTGGCACGTCAAATCTCTGAATTGGAATAGGGTAATTTGCCTCGGTTTCAATTCAAATGCTTATCCAGTAGATATCAGTAGGGTGTGCCGTCTTTATGGATAAACTGCCACTTGCCGTCTACGAGCAGGGCTAGCAAATCGTCATCCGGATAGGTGCCTTCATCCCCTGGGGTGCGATCGCCAATCTCTAGATACACGACCTCCTCTGAAGTCTCGTTGATCAAGTGGTGTCCGTTCCCGGTTCCAGCCTTAAAGCCCGCGCACATTCCAGGTGAAAGTTGAGTGCCACCCTCATCGGTATATAGGGTAGGTCGCCCTTGCAAAATATAGATAAACTCGTCTTGCTTAGAGTGAGCATGACGAAGGGCAGAAATCGCGTTTGGTGCTAATCGTGTCAGGTTGACCCCAAAGTTTGTCAGTCCAAACAGGTCACCCAAAGGGCGTTTTTCTCTGCCAGCCATACGCGACGCAAATGGCTCAGGATAGTTGGACGGTTTGGTGCGTGCGGGGGCTTCAGCTGCATTGATGGCGATCGAATGTGTGGGTATAGACATGAAGGGGTAGCCATAATTAAATGCGGTCTATTATAGCCGTACCTATTTGCATGTCTAACGAAGTCAAAGGGTAGAATCCTTGTTGAGCAATTACCTCAGTAACCGAGTGGCAACTATCTAGTTTGACTACACCAATGCTCTATATCGATAACTGTTGCCGCTGATAGAGCGACCAATATAGCCCCTTCTGCATCAACAGCGAATCGTGGGTGCCTCGTTCTGCAATGACTCCTTTTTCCATTGCCAAAATTAAGTCTGCTCGCTTGAGTGGTGCAAATCGGTGAGCAATCAAAAACACCGTACGCCCCTTAGAGATCCGTTGCAGATTTTCGAGTACCTGCTGTTCGGTTTCCGCATCCAAGTGGCTGGTTGCTTCATCCAAAATGATGATCGGGGCCTCTGAGAGAAACATACGTGCTAGAGTAATGCGCTGTCGTTGACCACCCGACAGAGACGTTCCTCGTTCGCCAACGTTGGTGTCATAGCCGTGGGGCAAATCGCAAACAAAATCATGAGCCACGGCCAAACGTGCGGCTTCCACCACCTGCTCAGCCGTCACATCTGGATTGCCCAGCGTGATATTTTCTAAAATGGAGCCGTTAAACAAAAAATCCTCTTGCAACACCACAGCAATCTGAGGGCGCAGGGAAGCCAGGTCGGCACTCTTGATGTCAAATCCATCGATTAGAATGCGTCCTGCCTCTGACAGATAGAGCCGTTGGATCAGCTTTGAAAGGGTACTTTTGCCCGATCCACTCCGTCCCACAATGCCGACGAACATGCCCGGTTCGACGGTAAAGGAAACCCCCCGCAAAATCGGTTCCTGGTTCGCTTGATAGCGGAAAAAGACTTGATCAAACACAACATTGCCACGCAGTGGCGGCAGCACTAAGCCTGTACCGGGTTCGGCTTCAGGAGCAACGTTGAGAATGTCGCCAATGCGATCGACTGCCAGCAATACTTCCTGCAAGTTTTGCCAGAGTTGTACCAACCGCAGCAAAGGACCTGTCACCCGACCCGATAACATTTGAAATGCGACTAATTGACCAATGGTGAGATCTTGTTTAATGACCAGACGTGCCCCAAACCAGAGAATCAGCATCGCTGAAAAACTGGTGAGAAAATCGCCCAGGTGATTGCTGATATTGGCAGTGGTAGTGGCTTTAAACCCGGTACGAATGAAACGGGCGTAGAGTCCTTCCCAGCGATCGCGCGATGCTTTTTCAGCAGCGTGTGCTTTCACAGAGTGAATTCCGGTGACAGTTTCCACCAAAAACGATTGGCTATCAGCACTGCGGTTAAAGGTTTCGTTGAGCCAGTTGCGCAGAATTGGGGTAGCCAGCAACGTCAGCAGAGCAAATAACGGCAGCACGGCCAAGGCAACCCAGGTCAAAGTGACGTTGTAATAGAACATCACCGCCAGATAAACCACAGAGAAAATACTGTCGAGAATCACCGTCAGTGCTGTGCTGGTGAGAAATTGCCGAATCTCCTCTAGCTCTTGTACTCGTGCCACCGTATCCCCAACCCGTCGTGCCTCGAAATAGGCCAGTGGCAGCCGTAATAGATGGCGGAATACTTGCGCCGATAACGCCATATCGAGGCGGTTGGTGGTATGCGTAAAGATGAACATCCGCAAGATGCCCAAGAACGCCTCAAAACACGCTACAAGAAGGAGTGCAACCGCCATCACATCCAACGTTGGCAGGCTCTCTTGCACCATCACCTTGTCGATGATGACCTGAGTGATGATAGGAGTAGTCAGACCCAGCAGTTGCAGCGTAAAAGAGGCAACCAGGACTTCACCCAACAACCCCTTAAACCGCCAAACGGCAGGCAAAAACCACATCAAGCTGAAGCGGTCTTGTTTTTGCGTTAATTCTGCTTGCCAGAGTTGCCCATCCCACGCTTCTTCAACGGCTGCTCGTGGAACGGTGAGGGCTGTTTTTTCGGTATTTAAGGGATCGGCAATAATCAGGCGATCGCCCCTTACCCCATACGCCACGACCCATCGCTGATCTTGCCACCGCAGCAGTGCCGGAAACTTGATCAAGCGCAGATCGCTCCAATCGCCAATTAACAAACGCCGCAACTGGATGCCCAGTTTCTCAGCCGCACTGATCAGGTCTTTAGGACGCTGTCCTTGCAACTGCCGCTGCACCCAATCGAGTTGGTTGGGCGTCTCTAAATATTGCGACAGCATGGTTAAGCAAGCAGCTCCAGTGTTGATCGCCCCCACATAGGGATAACCCTTGAGCGGTTGCGGAGCATCGCTAAATTGAGGCTGATAGCGCGATCGCTGAGCCATCCAAAACTGCTGCATCTCAGCTGTAGACAAAGCCTTCCAAATGTCGGAGGGCCATTCTAGAATGGTCACTTCTTTGCTGGCGGCTCGTGCCTTCCACTGGTTAGTCAAAGCTGGAAAATCGCCAAACCAATCTCCCGGTTTCAGCAAAGTAGGCTTGCCCTCATCAGGCACCAACCGCACATTGCCAGCCAATACCAGAAACTCCCTCCCCGGAGCATCGTTGGACCAAATTACTTCCCCCAACGTGCAATGGCGTAGTTGAGCTTGTTCTTTGACTTTTAACTGCTGCTCTGAGGTTAGCCAACACAACGGTGGATTGTCCCATGCAATGCTGGCAAGTTGGTCGTTTGTAATCATTCTCCTACCTGTAGCTTAATGGGAAGCTTTTGAATGCGCTCGGCTAACCACTGCTCAAACAACTCATCTTGCAATCCCTGCTTGACCTGAGCATCGTCTAAGGTGGCTGAGAGAACTTCTTCAACACGGAACAAGCCCCACCGTCCTTCCATGCCAAGTGGACCGACTACATCTCCGGGCTTAGCTAAATCAACGGCAGAGCGCAAAATATCAGGCATCGTGCCTCGACTAACAGGCCCAACCATGCCGTTCATCATTTTGTCGTCGGTCAAAGAATATTCGCGAGCGAGTTGTTCAAACTTGGCTCCTTCAAACAGCTGACTCTTTAGCTCATCTGCCAGTTCCTGGTCTGCCACGATGATGCGAGAGAGCACAACGCGATCGAGAAATACTTTGCGTTCGATGAAATATTCTTGTAGCCGAGCCGCCGTGACATCATCCTTGAGCTTGCGAATCTTGAAACCATAGGCAATTTGATTGTGAAAGGTTTCGTAATTTAGCCCATTTGCAGTCAGCCATTCTTGAAACTTTTTGGGATCGGTCAACTGCTGCTGCAAGCGAAAGTCAATCACGGCTTGTTCGACCACCCCAGGCCCAATTTGCAGGGTTGTGTTGGCTTCCAACTCTTGCTCGATGACAAACTGGCGAACAATTTCACCAATGAATCCATCCAGTTTGCGGTTGACCTGTAAATACTGGAATGCCTTGCGGAGTGAGATCGGTTGATCGTTAATGGTCAGAAACGGTTCAGAACTCATGGATTCATGACTAGACAGTAGCAACCTCAATTATGCCCAACTAAATCAAAGAGAGCGGACGCTTGTGGTCAAAGTTTGCGTTAATTCATGTTTAGGGAGTGTCATGCGACAACTTTGGCTCTCTAGGAAACTCTTTCATCAATTCCCTGACCTGTTCCGCATGATAAGAACTACGGGTTAGCGGAGATGCAACAATTTGTAAAAATCCCAGTTCTTCACCCCAGTGTCGCCAGGTATCAAATTGTTCGGGTGTGATGAATTGCTGCACGGGTAGATGTTTGGGGCTGGGCTGTAAATATTGCCCAATTGTCAGAATGTCGCAATCCACCGATCGCAAATCCTGCATGACTTGCCGAATTTCTTCATCTGTTTCACCCAGACCCACCATAACGCCTGATTTGGTGTAGATGTGGGGAGCCAGTTGCCGTGATTTTTGCAGAACTTCGAGCGATCGCCCATAGTCGCCTTGAGGTCGCACCCGTCGATAAAGTCGTGGCACTGTCTCAGTGTTGTGGTTTAGCACCTCTGGATTGGCTTGCAGAATGAGTTCCAGCGCATCCCAGTTGCCGCACAAATCGGGAATCAACACTTCGATCGTGGTGTCAGGCGAAATGCGGCGAATCTCCTGGATACAGCGATCAAACTGAGAGGCCCCCCCATCGGGTAAATCATCTCGGTTGACTGAGGTGATCACCACATGGTTGAGCTTCATGCGTCGTACGGCTTCTGCCAAGCGATCAGGTTCGGTGGGGTCTAATGCCTGGGGTTTCTTCTCAAAGTCGATGTCGCAATAGGGACACGCTCGTGTGCAGGCAGGCCCCATAATCAAAAATGTCGCAGTACCGTGGCTGAAACACTCCCCAATATTGGGACAGGATGCCTCTTCGCACACGGTGTTGAGTGACAAATCCCGCAAAATTTCTTTAACACTGCCAACCCGCTCCCATTGAGGGGCTTTGACCCGCAACCACTCTGGCTTAACTGGCTTAACCGTCACGTCGATGTATTTTTGTAAAAGGTCAAGATGATCTTAACAGAAGGACGAAGGCAAGAAGAGACGCGATTAATCGCGTCTCTTCTTGCCTTCTAACGCTGTAGAATTTGCCTGTTATGTCTGAACTGCTAACTCATGACCCACCTTAAAGTGCGATCGCCCAAATTGTTTCAACGGCTTGAGCGTCCGACCCTCTCTCGACAGATGATGCTGATCGGGCTGTTGATGACGTTGATATTTGTGGGGGTGGCGATTTTTGCACCAGTGATGCAGTCATGGGGATGGATTCAAGACCCGATTGAGTCGCTGAGTAACCCGATTCATCAACCCCCCTCAGCGGAGCATTGGTTTGGCACCAGTCGTCAGGGATATGACATTTTTTCACGCACACTGTTTGGTACTCAAGCCGCTTTGCAAGTCGTGATTTTGGCAACGGTGCTGAGTGTGCTGGTGGGCGTTCCTTTGGGGATGTTGAGTGGATATCTCGGCGGCAAACTCGATCGCTTGTTGGTGTTTTTAATGGATGCGGTCTATACCTTGCCGGGGTTGCTGTTGTCGGTGACGCTGGCCTTTGTCGTGGGACGAGGGGTGATCAATGCGGCGATCGCCCTCAGCATTGCCTATGTGCCTCAATATTATCGAGTCGTGCGAAATCACACGATTAGCGTCAAGACAGAGCTGTTTATTGAAGCGGCTCAGGCAATGGGGGCTTCGACCTGGGTGGTGTTGTCGCGCTATTTGTTTCTCAATGTGATTCAGAGTGTCCCGGTGTTGTTTACGCTTAATGCGGCAGATGCCGCTCTAACGTTAGGCAGTTTGGGCTTTTTGGGACTGGGTTTACCCGATCAGACGCCAGAGTGGGGGCAAGATTTGCGACAGGCGTTGGATGCCTTGCCTACTGGAATTTGGTGGACAGCTTTATTTCCAGGCTTAGCTCTCACCTCACTCGTGGTGGGCTTGTCGCTTTTGGGTGAAGGGCTGAACGAGTTTGTGAACCCCTTATTGCGCCGAGAAAATTGAGGGAGAGTCAGGGGAGTGGCGGTTGAAGTCTGCGGTTTCAATCACCAAGCATCAAAAATGTGTCAGGCAGTCAGATTCAGGGGATTTTATCCTTTATTCTTTCTCCTAAGTAACTTCATTTTTTCTTTTTTCGTTCTTCTTTTATCCTTCATCCTTTAGCCTTTAGCCTTTAGCCTTTTGTCTCTAAACCAGACAGCGATCGCCCCTGCGATGCCCAAAACACCAATTCCTGAGACGATTACGGTTGTTAAGAAGGTCACATTGGTGGTTTGTTCGTTGAGTTGCCAGAGTTTGAGAATGCCATCTTCTCCAGCCGAAAGCAGATAGGCACTGTCGGGCGAGAAATCGAGGTATTCGACTCCTTCTGCATGAGCAATGATTTGATCTTGCAGTTCAAAGCCATCGACTCGGTAAATTCTAAAACTCGTGTGTTCACTGGGGTCATTATTTTCGCGATCGCCTCCCCCAGTCGCGAGATAACGTCCATCGGGTGAAAAGGCGACGGCTTCAACATTGGTTCCTGGATGGTTGAGCGTAGCCACTAACTCGCCATCTTCAAAGCGGAAAATCTTGACAACTCCTTCACGTCCGTTACCCGTGGCGATCCATTGACCATCCGGAGACAGCCGCACAGATTTCACTGAGCCGCCTTCCTCAGCCGCTTCGATGCGTCGCACCAACTCCCCGTCTTCTATGCGCGTGATGCGCACCGTTCTATCGCACGACCCGGTCAACATGTATTGATTGTCATGGCTGAAGTCAATCGAGTTGACCTCGCAGTCATGGCGCACCCGAAACTCGTCATTTCGTTCCCAATTGCTGGGGTCATACAGGTGTACGGTGCGTTTGTCGGGAGCCGCAAAGTATCGTCCGTCATCTGAGAAGGCGATGCCATCAGCTCCATCGCCCCCCAACTCAGCGACCAAGTCACCATCCCTGCCCCGATAGATTTTGATGCCGTCTGAGTTGCCACCTGCGGCGACCCATGCCCCATCGGGGGAGAAGGTGACTGCCTCGACTTCGCCTGTTTTGCCGTCGGTCGAGCCATCCCAATAGTCGCTCTGCCACACGAGTTGGTGATCCGATTGTTGCCAGACACTAACTTTGCCGTTGGCACTGCCTGTCACGATCAGGCGATCGCGCTTGGCAAATTCGGCTGCCTCAATGGTGCCCTCTGTGCCGCGTGTGTCTACCTCTAGTTGCCAAACCAGTGTCACGATTTGGGTTGCACCTAGTGATAACGCTCCGGTGAGCAGTGTTGCGATCGCTTTCATACTCATAGAGATTCATCCTAAAACGACACCAATAGCGCATCTCCATGAGTTATAGCTTTTCTGGTGGCGATCCTGTGGAAGAATGGTGCGATGGTTCAAGAACTCTTTAAATTCGGTTGGTTTGGCCTAGCGCAACCGGAATAGGGGGATCAATTTTTGTAAAGTAGAACAATAATTTGAGTCAATGCAATGGGTATAACCTCAACCAGAGGCGGTGCGATCGCCGCCGGACATCCCAAAGTGGCTGAAGCAGGCAGAGAGATCTTGCAATCAGGGGGTAATGCGTTTGATGCGATCGTTGCGGCTGTTTTGACCTCCTGTGTAGCAGAGCCAACGCTCACCTCGATCGCTGGGGGAGGGTTTTTGTTGGCGCATACCCAAGACAACCGCAACATTCTATTCGATTTTTTTACGCAAACTCCCAGAGCTAAGCGAGATGCCCAAACCGTTGATTTTTATCCGGTAGATGTCAATTTTGGTACAGTGACGCAAGAGTTTCACATTGGCTTGGGCTCAATGGCTGTTCCTGGCAATCTGGGGGGCTTGTTTCATGTACATCAAAAACTGGGTCGATTACCCTTCTCCGTGGTCGCAGAGCCTGCGATTCACTGTGCCAAAACGGGAGTTGAGATTGGGGTTTTTCCAGCCTATTGCTTCCAGATTTTGTCGCCCATCTGGTTAGCCAATCCTGAAACTCGTCAGGTTTGTGCGCCCACTGGAACGCTATTGCAACCAGGCGATGTTCAGTTTATGCCTGATTTAGGCAACACTCTGGCCTATCTGGCAAAAGCGGGAGCTAGGGCCTTTTATGAGGGTGAGATCGCTCAACAACTGGTGCAAGACTGTCGCGATCGCGGTGGATATTTGACATTAGATGACCTCAAACACTATCAGGTGATTGAGCGAGAGCCCCTGATGATGCACTATCGGGGCAATCTGTTAGTGACAAACCCACCCCCCAGTTCGGGCGGAGCGTTGATTGCCTTTGCACTCAAACTCTTGTCAGAGGTCGATTTGACACAGATGGTATTTGGGTCAACCGAGTACCTTACCCTGTTGGCGCGCGTCATGCAACTCACCAATGCGGCTCGCAAGGATGGCTATGACAGCCGACTGTATGACCCAGCAGTCGCAGAACAATTTTTGGCGGTTCAACATTTGACCCGCTATGCCCAACAACTGCTGCAAACTCCAGGCATGGCGGCTAATGTGAACAGTCCAACTGCAACCAACAAGTGGGGCAGCACCACCCATGTGAGTGTGATTGACGGTGAAGGCAACGCCGCCAGCGCGACGACTTCTAACGGGGAGGGGTCGGCTTACGTGATTCCGGGTACGGGTGTGATGGTAAACAACATGTTAGGCGAAGCAGATTTGCACCCCAATGGGTTTCATACCTGGCAAGAGAATGTCCGGATCTCGTCGATGATGTCGCCGACGATGGTGTTGCGCCACAATAAACCCGAAATTGTGTTGGGGTCGGGTGGCTCTAACCGGATTCGCACTGCTATTTTGCAGGTGATCTCAAACATCATCGACTTTGATATGTCAGTTGAGACGGCGGTGAATAGCCCCCGTGTGCATTGGGAAGAGGGCGTGTTTAGTGTAGAACCTGGGTTTGATGCATTGCAGATCGATCGCACCCAGTTTCCATTTGATGACGAGTTAGTGTTGTGGCAACAGCAGAATATGTTTTTTGGAGGGGTGCATACGGTGTTTGAAGACAGCACAGGCTGCATCTCAGGAGCGGGCGATCGCCGCCGCAATGGAGCCGTTGCTACTGGTTAATTGAAGCTCAGATCCCCGGTTGCTGATGAGGTGAATCAAACCTTTTTAAGGACGCTCAACGAACAACCGGGGATCTTAACCTGGATGGATACCCTCACCTAACTTATGTTCGGTTTAAGAGCCTAGCGAATTAATTCGCGGCTATTAGAGCCAAGTCCGCCGACGCGGACTACGGAAGATGAAGGGTTTGATGAACCGACGAGGTTGGTTTTGTTCGGATAGCTGCGGTTTTAACCGCCAAAATCCTTATCCCGAATTCACGTAACCTAACTTATGTTCGATCGCATTTGGCTGGCAATTACAACGCTTCCCAGTGGACAGGAGTGGTTCACGGTTGGGGGAATCTGCTTGCTGTTGGTGTTGCTCTTGATTCCGCTGGGACGGACGGTTGGGTTTCTCAAGGTGGAGGTGATTCGATCGCCCAAAATTGTGCTCAGTGTGGGGGCGATCGCGCTTGTTACTCCTGGCATGACCGAAGAGTTGTTTTTTCGCGCATTGCTGTTGCCACACCCCAGTGAATCGGCTTCCCTCACGACGATCGGGGTGTGGTTTAGTCTCAGCCTGATTCTGTTTATTCTCTATCACCCCTTAAATGCGCTGAGCTTTTATCCAGCGGGTCGTCCCACGTTTATGACCCCTGGTTTTCTTGTGTTGGCAGCTTTGTTGGGGGTGATTTGTGCAATCGCCTATCTGCAAACGGGTTCGCTCTGGTTGCCTGTTTTGCTGCATTGGTTAGCGGTGGTGGTGTGGTTGTTGTGCCTGGGGGGGTACAATCGGCTTCAGAAAGAGGGGGAAGGGAAACATGAAGGATGAAACCATCTGGGCCATTCTCAAAGATGCGATCGCTGATGCTGCCGTAAACCAACTCGTTTGGGAGCGATTGGGCTATCGCTATGATGAGGTGGCAGACCGATGGGATTCCAGTCAGGTGGCGGCGGAGTGGCGAGAAGAGTATCCTGAACCACCCGACTTTATTGCCAGTCGTCCGGCAACAGTGAAGTTGACACGCTCCATTCCCAAAGAAAATAAACAATTGCTCAAGGAAGAATTGGGGTTTGAGGGTTATAAAGTGGGTGAATTGGTACCCCGCTTGACCCGACGAGCCACGATCGCCAACTGGCTCTTGAGCCACAGAAAAGAGCAAGGGTTGTAAACTATCAAAATCCCCAATCCAAAATCTAAAACCCCAAATCGCTATGACCTGGTGGCAGAAGTTCAAAAAAAATTCTTTGGCTCAACTCGGTGCCATTGTCCTGTTAATTTTCTATTTAATGGTGATTGCAGCTGAGTTTGTGTCTCCCTATGACCCCTATGCCTCACAAACGGATGGGTCACTACTGCCGCCAACCCAAGTGTATTGGCGCAATCAAGAGACGGGGCAATTTATCGGCCCTCATGTCTATCCCACGACACAGGGGCCGGTGGACTTAGAAACGGGCGATCGCCTGGTGTCGGTTGATTTCAACAAACCCTCCCCGATTCGCTTGTTTGTCAAAGGCTCAGAGTACAACTTTCTGCAAGTGAAACTGCCTCTGCCAACTCCCCTGTCTCTGAGTGAACCGCAATTTGAGGAAATTACCCTCTTTTCTGGCATCCCTGGCAACATCCATTTGTTTGGAGCGGTGGGAGATGGCGCACTCAACATTTTGGGCACCGATGAGCAGGCACGCGATCAGTTCAGTCGCTTGGTGTATGGCGGGCGAGTTAGCCTCAGCATTGGTCTGGTGGGGATTATTATTTCCTTCCCGCTAGGGATGTTGGTGGGCGGTATCTCTGGCTACTTTGGCGGTATTGTGGATGCGTCGCTCATGCGAATTGTCGAAGTGTTGATGACGATTCCCAGTATTTATCTATTGGTTGCACTGGCGGCAGTGTTGCCAGCCGGGTTGAGCAGTTCGCAACGGTTTTTGCTAATTGTACTGATCACTTCCTTCGTCAGTTGGGCCGGTTTGGCACGGGTGATTCGGGGGCAGGTGCTGTCGATCAAAGAACGAGAGTTTGTGCAAGCGGCACGGGCAATGGGGGGGCGATCGCTCTACATCATCACACGCCACGTTTTGCCACAAACAGCGACCTACATCATCATCTCAGCGACACTTTCGATTCCCAGTTTTATCGTGGCAGAAGCGGTGCTCAGCCTCATTGGGTTAGGCATTCAACAGCCCGACCCTTCCTGGGGTAATATGCTGTCTCTTGCCACCAATGCCTCGTTTTTGGTGTTGCAACCCTGGCTGATCTGGTCGCCCGCTTTGCTGATTGTGGTGACGGTTTTGGCATTTAACCTGTTAGGCGATGGTTTGCGTGATGCGCTTGATCCGCGTGGAGCGCAGCGGTAATGGATGGTGATGGGTGGATGAAGGTTGAGGTTTGAGTTTTGAGGGTTGAGTTTTGAGTTTTGAGGGTTGAGGGTTGAGGGTTGAGGGTTGAGTTTTGAGTTTTGAGGGTTGAGGGTTGAGGGTTGAGGGTTGAGGGTTGAGTTTGGTGAAGTAATTCACATTCAAAACTCATCATTCATCATTTTCTTGCTTTATGCTCTAACAACTTGCCAATTTTCTAGATTCTTTAAGGTCATCAACCGCCAATTTCTCTGATTTTGCGTGATTCTAGTAAAGGCTCCTATTTGTAAAATTGGCATGAATCGCACTCGTTTAACGGATACTCCTGATGAAACCCCAGATGTGGCTGAAGGCACCGCATCCCTCACCGCTGAACAACATCGCTTGAAGATGCAGCGGCGCAAAGAGGTGCAAGAAAAACGTCTGGCAGAACGCAGCCTGGAAAAGGGACTGGTGATCGTTCACACCGGAAACGGCAAAGGTAAAACTACGGCTGCTCTGGGGATGGTGTTGCGATCGCTCGGTCATGGCTATCGAGTGGCGATCGTGCAGTTTATCAAAGGAGCCTGGGAGCCTGCTGAAAAAGCAGCGTTGAGCCACTGGACAGTGAGCCGAGATGGGGCACCCCCGCAGTTAGAGTTTCATGCGATGGGGGAGGGCTTTACCTGGGAAACCCAAGATCGCGATCGCGACATTGCTGTGGCTCAAGCCGGTTGGCAAAAAGCCCAAGCCTTCATCAGTGATGCTGCCTTTAAGGTGGTGTTATTAGATGAAATCAACGTGGCTCTCAAGTTGGGTTATTTGCCCGTTGACCAAATTGTGTCGAGTTTAGCCTACAAACCCGCTGACTCTCACGTCATTCTCACAGGCAGAGGTGCCCCCAGTGAGTTGATTGAACAGGCCGATCTGGTGACTGAAATGTCTTTAGTGAAGCATCCCTTTCGAGAGCAGGGCGTTAAAGCCCAAGCCGGAATTGAATTTTAGAGTCTTGTTAGGGGCGATCGCAAAGTGCACCCAACGGATCTGTTGCCCTACTTTTAACCTGAGTTCGGGATCAGGATTTTGGCGGTTGAAACCGCAACTACAGGAGCAAAACCGACCTGATATGAAATCTGGCTGCTGACCTGTTGTAAGGCTAGGCTAAAACCTTTGCCTGTAGGGACGTAATGAGTAAGCAACTAGCCGGATTTTATAGGAGTCGGTTCAGTAAACCTTTGATTTTGGTAGGCCGCGACAGCGGACTTCGCTCTGGTAGCCGCGAATTGATTCGCTGGGTTGCTTGCAAAAATTGCTATTTAACCCCTGCTCCTAAAGATGAACATTAGCTGCTTTGAGCATGTGATAGGTGATCAGCAGTTGAGTTAACGCCAGAGGATAGCTTTGCAAAATTTCTCCTGTCGTGCCAACCACCTTACCAATGCTGGGATTGCCCTGAAGACTGCAAAACTTGCCCAAATACGGTACTTCGTTACACAACATCCGCTCTAACTCAATCACCTGATCGGCAGTGGCGTGACCATCGATTTCTAAAACATCAACGGGTTTGCCCATATCGCGATCGAGTTCTAGTCGAATGGCGGATCCTAAATGGTTGCCGTTAGCACTCAGAATCGTGCTGAGGTCAGGGTGCGGAATTGTCGGACGCAACACCAAGCGTACATTCAACAACAGATCATTTTGTCCCTCATTTTCAGAGGGATAAAAGCTGACAATCACGTCTGCCCACTGACGCTGCGGATTGATAAACGCTTCTGAGTCGGCCTCTCGCTTGCGAAGCTGGTCAAGTACCTGTTCACGGGTGTAACCCCGTTTGCTGGTGTCACGCTTGATTTTCCAACCCGTTCGCAACTCTTCAGGAGGTGCCAGATAAACCTTGACATCATAGCTATCTCGCATGCCTCTTGTGGAATAGCCTAACAACCCTTCCACAATCACATATTGGCTGGGTTTGATGTATTCTGGCGGATCAAACATGCCTGTGTTGTGGTTATAAATGGGCTTTAGAATAGGTTGCCCCGTTCGCAGTAACCCCAGGTGTTGCTGAATAATGTCGAGATAATTGCAGTCAGGGTGTAACGCAGAAATGCCTAGCTCAGCCCGCTGTTGGCGATCATAGCGGTGATAGTCATCTGTGCAGATAACGGTCACATTCTCCTCGCCCAATACTTGAGCAATTCCCTTAGTGAGTGTTGTTTTTCCAGCAGCACTGTCACCAACAATACCCAGGATAATTGGGCGATGAACCATGAAACCACCTCAATGAAACAGGACATCAGCAAACAAGAGTTCTCAATTCTCAATTTTGAGTTTTGAATTAGAAGATTCAACAAGAGTGAATAGCCCCAATTATTAGAGGCAATGGGACGCATTGCAAGGGCTTTACCTGATCAGACAAGGGTTCTGCAATTTTTAGTAATACTTCGATAGATTTAGTAATGTTTTACCTTACAAATCGCTAAACAAGGATTCAAATTCAGTCTTTAGAGCGTTGAGATCGGCGAGTCTTGCGACTAATAAATTTTCTGAGCCCGCATCTTCAAGTCGTCTTCTCCAATGGCATACCTGATCGGCGTTGTTGAGCCAAAAGTTAATGACGCTATCGACCACTTCGTCTAATTGCCAACCTCGACGAACGGGAACGGTCTCTACTGATTGAATGAATGCGTCCAAGGTGCACTGATAAGCTCCTAAGTATTGAGCACCTGAGTTCAGTCGTTGTTGTTGTTGATCTTGTTCATAGTTAAAAAAAGATAAGACGGGTGAAACGCCTACCAGATCAAACGTGTATTTCATGGCTGACTCCTAAAATTACTTAAATTTGTGTAGTGAATGATGCAATTTAGGGGATTAAGCGATCGCCAAAGTGTGTTTTCCTATTGAATAAAGAATTGTACTCCTGTCACTTAAAAAAACAAGAATCAAAATAGACAAATTACACAAAATCTACCTTGAGATAAATAGGAAATGGGGAGTGAGAATAATGGCAAGAGTTCTCAATTCTCAATTTTGAGTTTTGAATTAGAAGATTCAACTTAAAACTCAAAACTCAAAACTCAAAACTCAAAACTTCATCAACCCCTTACGGCTGCACTTCTTGCAACGGTGGCTCAACGATTGGAATGGGAATCTCTTCTACTTCTGCAAGTTTTTCGGGCGAGAGCCGAACGGGAGCATTGCTGCCGCCCAATCGCTTTAAGAGTTGAGGTTTAGGATCGTGTAATAGATAGATAATGCGATCGCCCACTTCCCAGGTTTCCAATGCCGACATCACCTGACACTGGTTGCCTCGTTCCAACAACAAGGGCAACAGATCTCCTGCTTCAATCAGCGACTTCAAGTGGGCTTGTTGTGACTCCAGTTCTTCTTCTCGAAGCAAAGTTTCGCCTAACTTGACGGCATTGTCGGTGAGATAGCGATTCCATGTCTTGAGCTGCATCTGTGGAATAAAAGCGGGTTGCACTTTGCTGTTTTGCGGCGTGGTTGGCTGCCCGTCACTGGGAAACAACGCCACGACTCGTGGGGGTTGAAACTCTTCTGAGGCGCGTTGAGCCAGGACTCGATTTACTTCGCCATTGCTGGTGATTGCTAAAAAGGTACCTGCGCTAGCAAGCCCTGCTCCCTCTAAGACCTCCATGTCCAAGGCACTGCTGGCAACAACCTGCACATCGCCCAGCGTTTCCCGTGCCATGCGACAGGCATCTTGATCGGTGTCAATTAGGACAACTGCCTCGTTGCGATCGCGAAACAAACGAGCAATCAGCAGACTCAAAGGATTGCAGCCGACAATCACCACTCCAGTGGCTTGAGTAGAGGTCACACCGAGCAATTGAGCGACCCAACGAGCGGTGAGTCCTTGCAAAAAAACCGTCGAGAGAATAGTCAGAAATACCAGAGCTTTGATCGAGTCACCCCCGTTAATGCCCCGTTGCGTTAACAAGATGGCAAAGAGCGAGGCAACGGAGGCAGAGACAATGCCTTTGGGGGCGACCCAGGCAACAAACAGTTTTTGCTGCCAGGTCATGCCGCTGTTGAGTGTGCACAGTCCAATATTGATGGGACGCACGACAAACATCAAGACAGCGACGGTCAAGACGGCTCCTTGCCCCAGAGCAAATACGCTGGCGATCGACAGATCCGCCGCCAAGAGAATGAACAGCACCGACACCGCTAGAATCGTCAACTGACTTTTAAACCGTCGCAGCAACCTTTCTTCGGGCAGAGATGCCGTGCGTAAGACAATTCCCGCTACAACTGTGGTCATCAATCCAGCTTCACTGCGAATGGTTTGTGCGACCCCAAACAAGCCCCAAATGCCTGCTAACACCACCAGGTTTTTTAAATCTTCTGAGAGAAACTTAGCGTGTTTGAGAAACAGACCTAGCAGCCATCCGCCCAAGGCACCAATACCTGCACCAATGCCCAAGCGCAGCGTTAGACCTGTGACAACCAATGCCGGATCAGCCCCACCATTGAGAATAATATCTAGCACTACCACCGCCAGGATGGCTCCCACGGGGTCAATTAACACCCCTTCGCCTTCCAACAGCGTCGCCACCGATCGCTCTACTTTGACCTGCTTTAACAACGGACTGATCACCGTTGGCCCTGTCACCACCACCAGCGAAGCATAGAGAAAGGCGATCGCCCAAGGAAACTCACCTAACCAGTGCGCTGCCATGCCACCCCCCACCAGAGTGATGAGCGTCCCTACCGTCACTAAATTTCGCAAACTGCCCGACACCCGGCTCAGATCGCGCAATTGCAGGTTTAGCCCCCCCTCAAACAGAATGAGCGCAACTGACAGTGCCACCATGACTTCTAGCCCAGTGCCCAACAGCTGCGGATGCAACACCCCCAAGCCATCTGACCCTAGCAAAATGCCAAACAGCAGCAAAAAGACAATACTTGGAACTTTGAGATAATCTGCCACTACTTGAGCACTGATGCCCGCGATCACGGTGATCACCATTTGCAGCGTTATCTCAAGGGATGCATCCATAGGGTTCGCTGGACAACTGGCTCAATCGGCGTTCTCTTGCGTCAAGCATACCATTCCCATTCCAGCCCTCTGTATATCCTCTATGTATAGATATGTTGGAATTATAGAAAGATCCCTGATTCCGTATAGACGCGATTAATCGCATCTCTGCCCCCCTTTCCCTCTCCCTCTTTTTTCCCTCTTCTTTTTTCTTTCTTCCTTTTTATCCTTTATCCTTTTCTTAGGCTGCTGTAGCAACCGACCCACCAAACGAGGTGACTACAGGTTGTAGCAAAATAATTGGAATTGTTTCAGTGATTGAAGGGCTATAAGCAGAAACTTGTAAAAAATCACAGACAGGTTTGCTGCGTAAAATCTGTATGGTAGTCTCTTGCAGATCGTTAGATAGGGTTCTTAATTCTGTTAAAGGAAAACTACGCGATCCAATATTGGTGATTTGAGACAAAATTGAATAGTCAAAGAAATTAAGACTCACCGCTTGCCTGGTCTGGGGATTGATGCGTAACAAGATGTTATTGGTGAGTTCAACTCCAAGGGATGGTGTGCCTGATTCAAACACCACAGTCAGAGTATCGCTAATCTCGTCGTACTGAATGGTTGTCGTCTCCATATCTCTATCTCCCCCCTTTTTGATATGCAGTCACGATGTAGTTGTTGGGTACAGGTTGACCATCCGCTCCCTCTTTAAAGCGGCAAAGGACGATCGCCACAATGCTAGTGTTGCCTGCTATTAAATTAGCAAATGCTTTGCTATAGCGGTATTTCTGCGGGTTCAATGGTTCCTGAATCCGAGTACCCGATCGCACAGCATCAATCAATTCATCTTCATAGGCTTCCATTTCCGGATGATTCTCTGGATCAATGATATGCTCCCAGCGTTCCTCGGTCAGGTAAATTTCATAACCATACCGATCGCGAATCGTCCAACGTTTTCCCTCCATCGGTCAAAGCACAAAACTACTTCTGTACTATAAACACGATCTCCCTTCGGGAGAATTGCTCCGCATCGCCCTTTGGGAGAATTGCTTTGCATCGCCCTTTGGGAGAACTGCTTTGCATCGCTCCTTACCCCTCATCTTGCGAATTCCATAGCCTCACAAATTCAGTAGGATCGACCACTTGAAAAGCTTTTGTTGTGAGATCGCGAAGGAAGTGGCGATTTTCAGAAATCAGGTAACGGGCATTAGTCCACTCTGCAAAAGCACCAATAAAAGCATCTGCCTTAGCAGGTAGACCTAAACTGACATACTGCTTAACCAAATGGGTTGGGACAGGTTCATCAATGATTTGAGCAAATGGATAATTCTGAAACAGCTTATAAAACTGCCGTACTTGTTCTGATTGTCTTAGATTCCGAGTGACTTCTTGAGCAACCAGGCGAGGAATCATTAGATTGAGATCACTGCCTACCCATTCCAGGATTTGCATCGCATCTGGGTCACTGCCCTCTAATCCAACGATAAAAGCACTACTGTCGATACAAATGTGCATATTCTGCTTCAAAAATTTCTTGCCGAGTCTGCCGTAATTGTTCAACTCGTTCTTCTCGATCGCCCAGTTGCAGCCCACCATCGGCTTGAATCTGCTGGCGCAGCGCAGCCAAATCTTGTAACCAGGCTCTTCGCCGTTGAGCATCTGTAACCAAACGGGCAATGACCTCAACTGGGTCTGTTTGTCCCTCTACGGCTAGCGATCGCAGCTTTTGATACAACTCAATGGGCAATTGGAGCGTGACAAGTTCGGTATTCTTAAGCCTGACTTTTCCCATCTGATGTATCTACTATAGTTTGGCGATCTCCCTTCGGGAGAACTGCTCCCCATCTCCCTTCGGGAGAATTGCTCCGCATCGCCCTTCTTCTTTCTTTTTTATCCTTCATCCTTCATCCTTTCACCGCCCTCTCTCTATCATTCTCGGTTACAGTTAGATCGGTAATATTAGCGTCTTGTCTACTATGCCAAACATTGACATTCCTCAAAAAAAGATTGCTGAGTTTTGCCAGCGTTGGGAGATTGTGGAGTTTGCGCTGTTTGGGTCAGTTCTTCGAGCAGATTTTCGTCCAGATAGCGATGTAGATGTGCTAGTTACATTTGCTCCTGATTCAACCTGGACGTTGTTTGATCACGTGGATATGCAAGATGAGCTGAGGCATTTATTTGGACGGAAGGTCGATTTAGTGAGCCGTCGAGGCATTGAGCGAAGCCGAAACGTTCGCCGTCGTCAAGCCATTTTGGAGTCTGCCAAACCTATTTATGTCGCCTCGTGATCTGGATTATGTGACTGATATTTTGGCAGCCGCCCATTTGATTGAAACATTTTTGGCAGGTCGAGATTGGGATGCTTTTGAAGCTGACTTAATGTGTCAATCAGCGGTTGTGCGGCAGTTAGAGATCATTGGAGAAGCAACTAAACGACTTTCAGCAACCTTTCGGGAAAATCATCCTGACGTTCCCCGGCAAAAAATGGCAGGGATGCGAGATATTTTGATTCATGCGTATGATGCGGTGGATCTAAGTGAAGTTTGGAATGCTGCGACTCGATCGATTCCACAACTGATTGAACGTCTAGAACCATTGTCCTGATCACAGAATGATTACCCCCAAGAGGAGAACTGCGTTGCATCGCCTTTCTCTTCTTTCCCGTACAGACGCGATTAATCGCGTCTCTGCCTAATCTTTGCATCACCCCATCGCCCCATCACCCCTTATCCACCGCCCATCCGTTTGCCAAATAGACCCGATCGATCGCATATCAGTTGCCCATCCGTTGCCACACATACCGCTCACACGCCTCAATCGCCCCCCGCACCACCACCGGGTCAAAACTCTCATCGGGATGGCGGAAGATCGGATGTTGCCGCAGCCGATTGCAGCCCACTTGGAGCCACCCCTGCCAGGAACCGTGCCATAGCCGCACCGTCTGGTCAAAACTACCACTGACAATCCGCTGCCCATCCGGGCTAAACGCCACCGACAAGACCTCAGCTGTATGCCCTTGAAACGGTTGCCCGATGGGGGTGCCATCGAGAGTCCACAGCCGCACCGTGTTGTCCCAACTGCCAGAGGCGATCGTCTGCCCATCCGGGCTAAAGGCGACGGACACAACAGAAGCGGTATGTCCCTGGAAGGGCTGACCGATAGGCTGCCCCTGCAAATCCCATAACCGTACCGTGTTGTCCCCACTGCCCGAGGCGATCATCTGTCCATCCCGGCTAAAGACGACGGAAAAGATAACAGACGCATGTCGGAGGGGCTGACCGATGGGCTGTCCCTGTACATTCCACAGTCGCACCGTCGTGTCAGCACTGCTAGAAGCGATCGTTTGTCCATCCGGGCTAAAGGCGACGGAATTGACATAAGCGGTATGTCCCAGGAAGGGCTGACCGAGCGGCTGCCCCTGTAAGTTCCACAGCCGCACCGTGTTGTCCCTACTGCCACTGGCGATCGTCTTCCCATCCGGGCTAAAGGCGACCGACCAGACTGTATCGGTATGTCCTTCGAAGGGCTGACCGATGGGCTGCCCTTGTAAGTTCCACAGCCGCACCGTTTTATCAGCACTGCCAGAGGCGATCGTCTTCCCATCCGGGCTAAAAGCAACGGACAAGACAGCAGCGGGTTCGTAGAAGGGCTGACCGATGGGCTGCCCCTGCACGTTCCACAGCCGCACCGTGTTGTCCCAACTGCCACTGGCGATCGTCTGTCTATCCGGGCTGAAGGCGACGGAAAAGACAGCATTGGTGTGTCCGTGGAAAGGCTGACTGATGGGCTGCCCTTGTAAGTCCCACAGCCGCACCGTGTTGTCTCTACTACCAGAGGCGATCGTCTTGCCATCCGGGCTAAAGGCAACGGACAAGACCTGAGCGGTGTGTCCGTGGAAAGGTTGACTGATGGGCTGCCCTTGTAAATTCCATAGTCGCACCGTGTTGTCATAACTGCCAGAGGCGATCGTCTGCCCATCCGGGCTAAAGGCGACAGACCAGACAAGACCAGTATGTCTCTGGAGGGGCTGACTGGTAGGCTGTCCTTGTAAGTTCCATAGTCGCACCGTGTTGTCCCAACTGCCAGAGGCGATCGTCTGCCCATCCGGGCTAAAGGCGACCGAAGAGACAGAAGCTGTGTGGCCCTGGAAAGGTTGACTGATGGGCTGCCCCTGCAAATCCCACAACCGCACCGTGTTGTCACTACTGCCAGAGGCGATCGTCTGCCCATCCGGGCTAAAGGCGATGGACAAGACCCCAGATGCGTGGTCTTGGAAGGGCTGAGCGATGGGTTGCCCCTGCACGTTCCACAGCCGCACCGTGTTATCACTACTGCCAGAGGCGATCGTCTGTCCATCCGGGCTAAAGGCGACGGAATTGACAGTATCGGTGTGTCCATGAAGGGGCTGACCGATAGGCTGCCCTTGTAAGTTCCACAGCCGCACCGTGTTGTCACTACTGCCAGAGGCGACCGTCTTACCATCCGGGCTAAAGGCGACGGAATTGACAGTATCGGTGTGTCCATGAAGGGGCTGACCGATAGGCTGCCCTTGTAAGTTCCACAGCCGCACCGTGTTGTCACTACTGCCAGAGGCGATCGTCTGTCCATCCGGGCTAAAGGCGACGGACAAGATCGCAGCGGTGTGTCCCAGCAGCAGATTTTTCTCTTTGACGCTTTGAACGGCTGCCAACAAACTCGACTGCACCGGGGTCAACACCTGTTTTGCCACCTCTGGTCTCTGTGCAATCACCTCACCCATTGCTTGAATCGCCATGACCATACCATCCACCACCCTGGCAGTCGGCAACCAGTTCAACACGACAGCGGCTTTTTCCCGCAGGGTGGCGACTTCGGTTTGTCGTCGGGCGATCTCCGTTTGCTGTTCTGCCACCACTCGCTGACGAGTGGCTTCATCCCTTTGTCGTCGTGCCTCCGCTGCATTCCGTCGGGCGTTTTCGGCTTGCTCTTTTGCGTCGTTGAGTGCCTGTTGAGCGATTCTAGCCTGCTCTTTAACATCATCGAGGGCTTGTTCAGCCCGATCGCGTTGCCGCTCGGCTTCCCGTGCATTCCTTGCTGCTTTCAGTGCATTGCTTGCGGCAGTTTTTTCATTCATTTGGGCTAACTCAGTCTGCTCTTTCGCGGTTTGGAGTGCCCCTTCTGCCCTGGCTCGTTGCGTTTGGGCTTCTAAGAACAACCCGGTCATCATCGCCGCAATCAACAGAGCCGCCACAATAAACGGCATCGCAGGCTTTAGCCGTTGCCATAGGGTTTCGGGCAGGTGAGTCTTGATCCAGTCCCAGTCAAATACCTGGCGATAGATCAAATTGCGGATCTGCAAGCTGCGTCCCTGACGGCGCACAATGCCAGCAAGTTTCAGGTGCGATTTCACCAGAGATTGTTCTTCATCCAGCACTGGGCGTTTGCCCTGCCGAATCTGGCGATAGGTCTTGAGAATGGCAACGGCTCCCACCTCTTCCGGTGCCCGTTTGGTCAACATATCGCGGACAAATTGCAGGTTGTTGTCTTGCTCGCTCATCGCCCCCAAAAACGTGCGGGTGACAAGGCGATCGACCTCTGCTTCGCTCCAATTCTCCCCACCTACCTGCGCGATCGCCTGACACAACCGCTGCGTTAAGTAAGGGTGTCCCCCTGTCCACTTCAACACCCACCCCAACACCTCCTGGTTTTGGATGGCAGCTAATCCCAGACCCGCCATCAGTGGCAATGCTTCATCGGCGGTAAAGTCGGTCAAGTCCACCCGCTGCCCAATGTTAAAGGGGGTGCGTTTGGGGTCACGGATCAGATCGCCGGGAGTTGCCACCCCAATCAACACAAAGGAGAGTCGCCGTAAGTCGGGCTGGGTCGCCCGTGCCACATAGAGAAAGCGAATCGCTGCAAAAAAGTCGTCGGTAAAGTCGAGGCTGAGGGTGGTGTCGATCTCATCCACGAAGATCACCAGAGGAGCTTCTACCTCGGTCATCACCACATCCTGAAAAAATTGGGTCAACCGTTGAGTCACCCCCAGATCGCGGTGACTCTGCCACCAATCGCTAATGGGAACGCTCAGTTCCAATTGGTCGGCAATGACGGTGAGCAATCCCCGATACCACTCGTCTATGCTGACCTGGGTGCCGATCTGAGTCAGGTCAATGATCACCGCCTGCCTGCCCTCCTCCAGCAACTCCTCTGCGGTACGAATCATCAGGCTCGACTTGCCCATCTGTCGGGGGGTGAGCACATAGGCAAAGTCGGACTGCCGACACAGATGCAGCAATTCCGCATCGGCAGGACGAGCCAGGTAGAGTCCCTGCTCGTTGGTTTGCACCGTGCCACCGACGGTGTAGACGTTCGGATCACTATATCCATGCGGGTCAGCTCCAGGCTGTGTTGGCTCAGCCATGCAACCGCTCCCCAAAGAACTCCGCATAGAGCCGACAGCGAGGTGTGATGGTCTGGCTATCGACCAGACCCGCCGCCCGCAACAGACGCAATACCCGTGAGTCGCCACAGGTTTGATGTTGAATCACCTGCTGCAACCCCTGAAGCAAATCGGGGCGATCGCTAATGCGAAACAGGTGATAGCGCAGATGATCGCCAAAGGGACCCCGGTCAGCGGTTGCCTGAGCAAACAGGTTTTCTACGGTGCATTGCCCGCTGGCGACCAGATAGAGTGCCCGTCGCACCAGATAGGGATGCCCATTCACCCAGTCCATGAACTGCTGCTCCAGAGTGGGGTTAAACGGCGACCCATGCTTTTGATTGAGTGCCGTCACCTGCTCGGTGGTGAAATCCGTCAGGGTAATCACCTCACCCACGTTAAACGGGGATTGGTTCATGTTCTCAATCAGGTGATAGGGTTCGGTGGCGGTGACGAGTGCCAGATCGAGCTTGCGCCAAATACGGGTTGTGGGCAGAGCACGACCATTATGCCAACTCCGCAACATGCTAAAAAAATCGGATTGAAAATCGGTTTCAAACATCCGATCGACTTCATCCATCGCCAGCAACAGGGGCGCACCCAATTCCTTGAGCACATAGGACTTGATGTAATTCGTACAGCGCAGGCTATTGCCTGAACCATCCCGCCAATACTCCTCCACGCGATCGGGCAGTTCCATTTGCTCGGTGATCCAGCTACAAAACTGCCGAAAGAAGGCATCGGCATGGCTCAGCGTGGTGGTGTCTAGCAGTTGAAAGTCGAGAAAAGCGACCCGTTTATCAGCGTTCATCGCCGCATCCACCACCTGAATCAACAGCGAACTTTTGCCCATTTGGCGTGGGCCTTTGATAGTGATCGTGACGCCTTGTTTTTGGATGGCATTCAGGGCGATCGCATCACTGCTTCTGGCGACATAGAACTGCGACTCTGCATCCATTGTGCCCTCTGGCATTTCCAGAGAGAGCGGTTGGGCAGATGGTAAAGGCGGTGGAAGAGAGACACGATTCGTCGAATCTGCATTAGAAGATAACGCAGAGACGCGATTAATCGCGTCTGTACCAGATTTGGCGCGATCGCTGCTGATGGAAAGGCTGCCTCCGGCGATCGCTTGCCGCAATTCCTGAATCAACCGGGGGGTATCGGTCGGACTCTCCCAAAATGCCCAGTTGATGCCGTTCAGGTAGGCACTGAGGGGATAGGTAAAGGGTTCTCGATAGGCTAACCGCACCGGGAGAATAATAGGTTTCCCGTGTTGCTTGCTCAAATGATGGGCGGTTTCAATTTCGCCTTTGACCATCTCGCTGGTGACGGAGTAATGGGTGAGGAAAGAGATGAGAAAGTGCGATCGCCTCAGTTCTGCCTCAATTCGCTCTGCCCACAGGGTGCCTACCACCATTGTCTGGTCAATAAACACCTCGTAGTCTTCGCTGAGTGCCTTAAACACCTCCAGCGCGACCGCTTCATCGGGAGATACACTCCGTTTGTAGCTAATAAAAATGTGCAACCGATGATCAGGGGCGTTGCTGACAGGCATAGCCATTGGGGGCAAACAACTCACTGGGATTGCCATAAGATTACCGCAGATTTCTCCCACACGAGAAAGACCTGTCGCAATTTTAGATTTGAGATTTTGGATTTGAGATTTTGGATTTCCCTCTCGTTAGAGGGTTCCGTCTTGTCATGCCACATCAGAGGCTAGGAACCGGGAAATCACACCAATCGCTACGCCTTTTTCCAGATCCCCGGTTTCTGTGAGGCGAATTAGACACGTTGAGGATGCTCAACGAGAAACCGGGAACCTAGCCCTCTTAAGCGGAAGGCAACGAGGCTTGAGCCGGGGCTTCTGGCATCAACCGACTAATTCCCTGCTGCACTAGCGTTTGCAAAAAGGCAGTGCGCTGATTGTCCTGGAAAACCGCTTTGAGCTTTTGGGTCAGGCGATCGAGTTGGAAGGCGGGTTCTGACCCTGCCTCTAGTAACAAGCTCTGCTCCTCAAAATAGGTAATAAGGCTGAGTCCAGCAATGCGCGTTAGATAGGCGGCACTGACGCCCTGCAACAACCCGCCCGCCACATAGGTGAGAACGTGACTCTTCAGCAGAGGGGCGATCGCCTGACTCGACAATTCCACTAACCCTAACTTGACCATCACCTCTGCCAAATTTCCAGCAACGGTCTTGGCTTGTTGTAACGAAAAGGATTGTTGATAGATTGCGCCTAAATCCATCACCAGTTGGGTATTAATCGCTGCCGTTGCTAACAAATCCAGACTGGGAACAGGGTTAGCAAACGCAGTTGCAGCGGCGATCCATTGAGACTGCTCAATCAACGGTAGGGCGCGATCGCGTCTAATCTGGTTCAGTTCAGTTTGAATCGTTGCTTTTAAGGCTCTGGCTTGCCGCATCACGGTGGCTAAGACCAGGCGTTGTCCCTCTTGTTGCAAAATGCTGCCAACTCGCTCTGTCAAAGTGGTGAGGTTAGGGGCAGCTTGCTCCACAAATTCTTGGAGGGTGCCATCGGCGGCATGACGGCGCACTTTAATAGGGGCAGGTTGAGCGGCGATCGCCACGACATCCTCGGCGGCAATGCGGTTTTGAAAGCGATCGCGCAGGTGTTGCAAGACTTGCATCCGCTCATCGGGCAGGTATTGATCTTGTTTGTTCAACACCATCAACACTCGCTGTTGGCGATCGAGTAACTGATTTACCGCTTGAAACTCTGAATCCGTCAAATCGCCAGCGGCGACAAACACCACCAGATCCTTTTTAGAGACTTCCGCAATATCGGTTGCGCCTAATCCGACACTCGACTCATTCGTTGCTGTGGTTGCTGCTGGCTTATCCGTAGCTGATGCCACCTTATCTGGAGCTAAGCGAGAGGCTAGCCGTTGAGTCAGGGTGGTTTTGCCAACCCCTTTGCCCCCCATAATGGCCAGTCGAGCTTGTTTGCGATCGAGGTCGGTGGTGAGGCAGGCAAGTTGTTGACGCAATCCTGCAATTAAGGCAGTGCTATCGATTTTGGAGTCAGGCAGTTCCGTTGCCAGAAATTGAATGCGTTGCTCAACACTGGCTAACTCTTTTTCA
Organism: Oculatellaceae cyanobacterium bins.114; assembly: GCA_033764315.1. GTDB lineage: Bacteria > Cyanobacteriota > Cyanobacteriia > Elainellales > Elainellaceae > FACHB-1407. The sequence continues at coordinate 31,027 of JANRJA010000067.1, read as the reverse complement.
ACAGCGGAGCGATCGACGGGCAATGGAGCTAAATCCGGTTTAGACGGCAAAAGCTGCTGCTTAAACCACCAAAAGCCAGAACCCAGGGCGATCGCTGCCCACACGAGACTGCCCCCCAAATAGACTGTGCTGGGGTGCAAGCTCTCAAGAAGCCACAAACTGAAGGTTAACCCTAAACCACCAAAGAGGATTGGTTGCCGTGTTGCGAACGCCATGAATCCAGAAATGAATGAGGATACTTTAATTCTCAACGGTAAAGTGGCAAACTGACCCGGTAAGATGTCAATTTTTGAGAAATTTACGATGACTATTTCAGATTCCCCGTTTTGGGCGATCGCTACAGGGTCATGACGACTATTCCCAAAACAAAATTCATCCCAAAACTCATGCCAAAACAAAAGCCCCAGATTCATAAAGAACCTGAGGCTTGAGATTTATTTGGTGGCGGGAAGTGGATTTGAACCACTGACCTTCGGGTTATGAGCCCGACGAGCTACCAGGCTGCTCTATCCCGCGTCGCCTCATCTAGTATAGCGAGATATTCGCATAACGGACAACTATTTTTGAAATCTCACAAGATTGGGTCAAAAAGCTTACAGCAGTGAGAGTTACAGCAGGGAGAGTTCACCCACGACATCCAGGCGTTTAAATTTGCCCAGCGTCATATAGGTCTCTGCCAACGTTTCGGCGATCGCAGGGCTAATCCAGCCCATTTGCTTCAACAGGTGAATGGCAACGGCATGCTTGGCTCGTTTTGCTCCATCGGTGACTTTGATCGCCAACCCCAAGCCTTCCCCCACACGCGCCAGACATTGCACCCCTTCGGCTCCAGATTTGCTGACTAACTCACCCTCCGTCAGCCGCATCAACTCAGTGTCAAATTCGCCATTGCCCGCCACCATTGAGGGGTGATGGGTCATCGCCCGCACAATCCGCTCCATGTCGAGATTGTCGCCCGATGCCAGTTGAGCATACAGCGTTGCCATTTGCCCCAACTGCAGAAAATAAGTGGGTGCGCCACAGTCATCGTGAGCGCAGATAAATTCTTCCGCTGGCATTTTAAGCTGCTCAGCCACTTTGCTAAGAATTAGCTTTTGCACAGGGTGATTGCGTTGCAGGTAGCTGTTCAGTGGAAAATTGCGCTGTTGACAGACGGCTAGCATTCCGGCGTGCTTTCCAGAGCAGTTATATTGCAACGGGCTACTTTTGCCTTCAGGGATGGGGCATTGAAGCGCAGACGGATCGACATCACAACGCCAGAGAATGTTAAAGACCTGACGCACCTGCTCAATAGAGCCATGATGAGAACTGCAAATAATCGCTAAGTCGCGATCGCTCAACCCAAAGCGTTCCAGGGTGCCTGTTGTGGTGACAGCCAAAGCTTGAAAAGGCTTCAGAGCCGATCGGACAAAGGTTGCAGTTTCGGCATTTCCAGCGACTGATAAAACTCGTCCTCGGTTATCGGCAACCGTCGCCTGAACGTAATGCTTAGATTCAATAATGCCTTCTCGTAACAACCGGACTTCCAGTTCTGCGGCTTGAGTACGTTTTCCCCGTGTCATGTTTAAGACTATGATATGGTCCGTGTTTTCAGGCAATATCTCAGAGTGGAGATAGGAGTGAGAACAAGGTGGTGGTAAAACCTTACTCTATCCCACTTTGTCCAGTTTCCTAAAGAAAATTCCAAACGATCGCCCCTACCCCAACCAATCCCAAAATCGTGATAAAAGTCTGTTGCAACCGTTTGAGAATGGGACGAATCTCATAAGTAACAATCAGGCGATCGCGTTGAATCACTTCGTCTGGCTTCGTCCAGGTTTGCCCGTCATACCACCCTGACTCTTCATAAAAAATAGTCTCTTCAAACAGGCGGTTTCGCACATAAACCCACCCCAAATACAGTTGCAGCAGGGCCAACGTGGGTAATACACAGGCTCCACCTGCCCCACTTAAGGCAAATTGCAAGGGATATTTGCTCCACGGAAAGCTAAGGAATGCCACGGGTGCTGTAAGTAGCCAACTCACCAACCAGAGAATAATAATAGGTTTAAGATAATTTCCCCAGTTCCAAGTCGCCCAGACATAAAACCACGACTCTCGGAGGCTCTGATATTCATTCAGAGGTTGCTGTTCAGTCGGAACCGGACAAACAGGGGCAGAAGATTTCATGGCGACGACTAATAGGCAAAAAATGCTGCTCGACCAATGGTAGCGCGACAATATCCTAAACTAACACGCCACTCCTGGGGAATAGGGAGCGGGATGAAAGGATAAAGGCGGAAGGCTAAAAAGAGAAGAAAAACGAGGCAAGAGGAAAGAGGTGGCGAGTGAGAATTCAGTGTTGAGGGCTGAGATTTTCAGGCATGAATCTACCTAAGGATTGGGCTTCGACTTGGCTCAGCCCACAAATTCCTACCAATTCAACAAATAACGGTTACAGATCGGCGGTAGGGGGATTTCGCAAAACGCCCTTACGGGAAGATTGATGTGTAACCCAAATTTTTAGAGATGGTATTAGAGCGTTGAGCGAAGTCGAAACGCGGCGATTCAGGTATTTTCTTTGGCGGAAATTTCCTAAGAACTCCCGCGATCGCCTCATTCCCTCATTCCTTTTCAATCATCCATTAGTTGAGTTCGCCGCCACAGGTGCCGCTACAAAAGGGGTGCTTTTAGCATGACCCCAAAAGGCTTCTAAGTTGTAAAATTCTCGCTCGTCAGGCAAAAAGATATGGGCAATCACATCGCCATAGTCCAGCAAAACCCAGTTCCCTTGAGTCTGTCCTTCTACATGGACGGGTAAGCGATGCAACTCTTCTTCGATGGTGTCTTCAACCGTACGAGCGATCGCCCGCACTTGCACACTTGAGAACCCGGTTGCAATGACAAAATAGTCTGCCAGATAAGACACCTCTGAGACATCTAACAAGACAATGTCTGCCCCTTTTCGATCATCCATAGCCTGGGCGATCGCCAGTGCCAGTTCATAGCTGCTGTCTGGAGAGGTTTGCTTTGAAGTCAATGGATCGTGTTTAGCCGTCAAAATAGTTGAAGATGCAGTCTCGGTATTGGAGAAATGGGTCATTAAAGCAAGTTTTCCTTAGAGAGTGAAACAAAAACAAAGCAAAAACAAATTGATCAAGCCGTTGACTCCTCAAAATCATCCACTGAGAACAATGGACAAACCAGGGAAAGTCTGACTTGACGGTGAAACAGGCAATGAAGCAGAGGACAACGGTTGAATCAACAAGAGCTTAATCACCAGGAGATAAAACAGAATTAAACAGAAATGTAAGGTGGAAATGGTGCTGTATCCGTGTTGGATGTGGCTGAATGGTTAGATGTGGCTGAACGGGTAGTTTGATGCAAAAACCAATTGCGAGTTAAGACGGTGCGCGGATGGATCAGACGATGGGTATTGATTAGATAGCGGAACGAGTAATCACACACCATCCAGGTTGCCTGGTCTAAATTGTCGCGACTGACCTGACGCAACTGTTCTAGTTCTGGTGTGTTGCCTCTCCCAGGTTCCAGTGTGTCTGCCAAAAACACAATACAACTGAGGGCACTCATGCCTGGTTTACCCAATGTGTGATGGGCGATCGCCTCTAAAATCTCTGGATCAGCAATCCCAAACTCTTGGCGTGCCACGATCGCGCTAATGTCGGCATGCAGCAAATGAGGGTTAATCTCATCCACTGGGTCAAGGGGTAAACCCTCTGCCTTTGCCATCTCTAGCAATCGTCGAGGTTTAAAGTACTTCGCAAGATCGTGCATTAAGCCCGCTTGAGCAGCTTTCTCAACAGATTGGTCGTGGATTTGGGCGAGGTCGATCGCCATCTTTTCCACGCCTAAAATGTGGTTGATGCGGGATTCGGGAACGTTGTCAGCTAACCAGTCCAACACGCGCTGACGCAGCAATCCAGATGATTGTCCCATGCAGTTAGAGGCTAAAACTCATCATGATAATCAGTGGGAAGTCCACGATGGCAAAATGACTCATTGGTGAGCAATCGGGGTTGCTCTAGGTTTTCTCATTTTAACGTAGGGATTGATTTGCACAAGTGGGTGAAACCACACTAAGAATTTGTTTTGTAAAGTTCTTGAGGTGATGTTAGGTGCGATCGCCCAGCATTGTGACGATCAGCCCATTCACCATCCGCTCTCGCAAGACTGGAAAGAATTGTTTAGCGTGTAACACTTCTTGACTCAAGATGAAGGCAACTAAACTTCCCGAAAAGATGTGAGCCGCGATTTCGGGGTCAGGCAGGTGAATATCGGGGTGAGATTTAAAGTAACGACTCAACACCTGATCGCCTTTATAGGCAACCTCACGCATATAGAGTTGAGCCAACTCAGGAAAACGCCCAGACTCAGCAAACAACAACCGGATGAAGGCGATGTATTCCGGGTCATCCATGCGCGCTAAAAAAATCTCGGCAATGCGTCGCAACACGGTTTCAGGTGATTCTGTTAGAGGTAACTCACACTCACAGGAACCCTCCTCGTGGATTGACTGCGATGTAGAGTCTTCAAACCCTATTTGAAAATGGCGCAACACTAGCCGCTCAAACAGAGCAATAAATAAGCCTTCTTTGTTTTGAAAGTGGCTATAGATGGTGTGTTTGGAAACGCCTGCTTCGAGCGCAATCCGATCCATGCTGGTGTCGGCATAGCCATGCTGCAAAAAAACCTGCATTGCTCCTTTTAAGATTTGCTCTGGCTTATCTTTGTCGGTCAGCGTTTTTTCGGAGACTCCTTTTTCAGGCACTGCTTTTTCAGAGATGATTTCAGGCACTGCTTTTTCAGGCACTATTTTTTCAGATGGGTTACTCAACATGATGGCGATCGCTAACTGAAATAGCAGACTAAAGAATTATGTCGTCAAATCGTCATGCAACCCAACTATTTGATTCTGTTGTTGAGTGGGTTGTGATGCATTATACAAACTACAGAGGATGCACAGAGGCTATACAGCGACTTTATCGTCAGAGTTAAACGGTTGCCCGATAGATTGGTGCATCAGCAGGATATCGTCCTCATCCTGTTGTAGGAGGGAGGCGTTGTAGCAGACATCCTACAATCTCGACTATAAATTTTTGTAGACACATTGCACTGTACGGTGTAGTTTAGATTCTATGAAGAAAATTAGACTGCACGGTCTAGTGTAATTGCACAGTATTACAATACAACGCTACTAATGCCCTGGGAGGGCAATGTTTATGAGTACGGGTAAAACGTTGCACCCCTGGAAAATGCCAGGAGTCTGGGTTTGGTTGATTCCCCTACTGTTATTGGGTGCCGGATTTATTGCGTTTCGGTCGATCTTGTCGGCTCCTCAAAAAGCAGAAACAGAGACTGTGCAACTGCCCCAGCAAGTTACGGTTGCTGCCTTGGGGCGATTAGAGCCTGAGGGTGAAGTGATTACGGTTGGGGGCCCCACGGGCGATCGCATTGATCGACTAGAGGTCGCTGAGGGCGATTTTGTTGAGCAGGGCACGATCCTCGCTTACTTAGAAAGTTATGAAGAGCGTAAAGCTGAGCGAGACTATGCAGCGAGTCAATTGACCGAAGCTCAAAATCGATTACAAGCCGAGACCCAGTTTGGTCAAGCCCAGATTCAAGAGGCTCAGACTCGTGTGCAACAGGTCGATCGCCCAGAGTTACTTGAGATTCAGTCTCAGCAGGCCACAGTGCGCCAGTTAGAAGCTGAGTTATCGCTGGCTCAAACTGATTTGGGGCGATCGCAATCCCTGTATCAAGAGGGAGCGATTTCGCGGCAAGAGTTAGATGAGCAAGTCACTGAAAGTCGCCGAGTTGAAGAGCAATTAAACAGTGCTAAAGCAAATTTGGTGCGTCTAGAGACCAGTCGCAACATGAATATGAGCAATGCTCGTGCTCAGGTGCAATCTCAGCAGGCCAGTTTACAGCGATCGCAGGCCCAAATCGAAGTAGAATCTGCTGCCCGCAATCTGCAATTGGCGGAGGCAAAACTCGATCGCACCATCATTCGTGCTCCTCAAGATGGGGAGGTCTTGCGAATTTTGTCTCGCGATGGAGAGGCAATCAGCGAAAGTGGCATTTTAGAGTTGGGTAACACTCGCCAAATGTTTGTTGTGGCAGAGGTCTATGAAACCGATGTGCAGCGGGTGCGAGTCGGACAACAGGCAACGATTACTAGTCGCAATGGTGCTTTTGACCAAACGCTGACCGGACGGGTAGAGCGGATTGGTAGCCAGATCTTTAAAAACAATGTGTTAGATGATGACCCCGCCGCTAATGCCGATGCTCGAATTGTGGAGGTCAAGATTCGTCTGGATAACAGCGAAACAGTCGCTCAACTGACTAACTTGCAAGTTGATGTTCGCATTGATGTGGAGTAGACGGTATGCGAACCCCGCTTGCTTGGTTAAATCTGATGCACGAAAAAACTCGGTTGCTCGTGGCGATCGCCGGAGTGTCGTTTGCGGTGCTGCTGATTTTTATGAATTTGGGTTTTTTGGGGGCGTTGACCCAGACCACGAGTGAAATCTATAGCAAGCTCAATGCCGATGTGTTTCTGATTTCGCCTCAGACCTTAGAGATTAGTGGGAGCAAAACGTTTCCTCGCGATCGCCTCTATCAAGTCGCTGGCATAGACGGGGTCGAGCGGGTCATGCCCGTTTATGTGGGTTATATGCAATGGCGTAACCCTGAAACTCGTCTCAGTCGTGCCTTATTTTCGTTTGCGATCAACCCCCGTGATCCAGTGTTTGACATGCCTGAATTCAAGGATCCAGCGACTTTGCAGGCTCTAGAACAGCGGGATGCGGTGTTGTTTGATCGGCGATCGCGTCCTGAGTTTGGGCCGCAAACGATAGGCACCACCACTGAGGTCGAGCGCAGACGGGTCAAGATTGTGGGTAACTACACGCTAGGAGGTGGGTTTGCCGCCGATGGCACGCTGATCATGAGCGACCAGAACCTTTTGCGCTTTTTTAAGCGACGTCAACTCGATCGCATTGACTTGGGTCTAATCCGGCTTAAACCGGGTACTGACCTCGGCCAAATGGTGCAAACGATTCAAGCGCGATTGGGAAATCCAGAGGATGACTCCCTCCGCAATCAACGTCCTAATGACGTATTGGTGTTGACCAAAGAACAGATCATTCTGCGAGAACAGACCTATTGGGTGACCACCACCTCGATTGGGTTTATTTTTGGGCTAGGGGTGATTGTGTCTTTTATCGTGGGTACGGTGATTGTTTACCAGATTCTCTACACTGACATTGCCGATCACCTGCCTGAATATGCCACGCTCAAAGCGATGGGCTATCGCAGTCGATATCTCTTTGGGGTCGTCATTCAAGAAGCCGTGTTATTAGCGGTGATGGGTTATATTCCTGGGTTTCTCTTTTCGTCAGGGTTATATACCCTAACAACACGAGCCACGAGTGGCAGTTTGCCGATGACCATGAATTTTGGCCGAACGGTGTTTGTGTTGTTGCTCACGGTTGCCATGTGTACCGTGTCGGGGTTGATTTCAGTCCGTAAAGTGGTTACAGCAGATCCGGCGGAGGTGTTCTCATGATTTTATTTCGTCGTCGCACGCCGTTAGCCTGGTTAAACCTCACCCACAATCGCCGCAAGCTGTTGACTTCTCTGGGGGGTGTGGCATTTGCGGTGCTATTAATGTTTTTGTTTAGTGGCTTTCAAAATGCGTTGTATGACAGTCAAGTGCAGCTATTAAACAAGCTCAACGCTGATATTATCTTGACCAGCAAGTTAAAGTACACCATGTTTATTCCAGAGTCGTTTGCCCGCCGACGACTCTATCAGGCACAAGCGTTTGAGGGTGTGGTAGATGCATACCCGCTGTATACGGCAGATGCTAATTGGAAGAATGCTGACACTCGCAAAACTCGTGAAGTGCGGGTATTGGCATTTAATCCGACTGACCCTGTATTTCTCTTGCCAGAGGTGCAAGCTCAGGTCGATAAGTTGCGCCTGCCTGATACAGTACTGATTGACCTCAAAGCCCGTGCAGAACTGGGATCCATCACTCCTGGTGTAGAGACAGAACTGGCGGAGCGACGGGTCACTGTGGTGGGCAACTATACCCTGGGCACCGACTTTGCCTCTCAAAATGGCAATGTGATCATGAGTGACCAAAATTTCTTGCGATACTTTGCCGATCGCGGCCCTGAGGAAGACCCCCGCAGTTTGGGAACGGTAGATATTGGGTTGATTAAAGTTGCCCTGGATGCTGATGTAGAGGCCATCACCGAGGCAATGCGACAGCGTCTGCCGCAAGACGTTGTGGTGTTAACCAAGCCCGCATTTGTCACACAAGAACTCACTTACTGGCGAGAAAATACCCAAATTGGCTTTGTCTTTACCTTGCTCACGACCACCAGTTTTATGGTGGGCATTATTCTCGTCTACCAAATCCTCTACACCGACGTAGCCGACCACTGGGCAGAATATGCCACCCTCAAAGCAATGGGTTACAAGAATATTTTTCTCTTGGGGGTGGTATTACAAGAAGCCATTATTCTTTCGGTACTAGGTTTTATTCCAGGGTTTTGCATTAGCTCGTTGCTCTATAGTGGTGCAACCAATGTCACGGGTCTGTTGATGCAAATGACCGTTGATCGAGTACTGACGATGTTTATCTTGACGTTTAGCATGTGCTTAATTTCGGGTGTGATTGCGGTGCGGAAGGTGCAGGCGGCAGATCCAGCGGAGGTGTTTGGATGATGGAACCAAAAACTGGGACAGCGATCGCCCCATCAGAGACAGAGTTAGCTGTTCAGGTGCAGCATCTCAATTACTACTATGGTCAGGGTGACTTGCGAAAACAGGCCCTCTTTGACCTGACCGTTGATTTCCCTGAAGGACAAATTTGTATCGTCACAGGTCCTTCAGGTTCTGGTAAAACGACCTTTCTAAGCCTCATCGGGGCACTCCGCACCCTGCATGAGGGGAGCCTTAAAGTGATGGGGAATGAGTTGGTGGGCATGGGCAATGCTGAACTGGTTCAAGTGCGACGCAACATCGGCTTTATTTTTCAAGCGCACAACTTGTTTGAATCTTTGACCGCTGCTCAAAATGTTGAAATGGCAGTGGAATTGTTGGGAGACTTTGGAAGCAAGCGAGAACAGGCGATCGCCATCTTAGATCAACTGGGATTGGGGCATCGAGTGGATTACAAACCTAACTCGTTGTCGGGCGGGCAAAAACAGCGGGTGGCGATCGCCCGTGCCCTCGTCAATCAGCCCAAACTGGTGTTGGCCGATGAGCCAACCGCTGCTCTCGATAAGCAATCTGGGCGAGATGTCGTGACGCTGATGCAAACGCTGGCTAAAGAACAGGGGTGCACGATTCTCATGGTGACGCACGACAACCGCATCTTAGATGTTGCCGATCGGATTCTCAACCTGGTGGATGGCTCCATTGAGTCAGATACTCATGCCAGTGAATTTGTCACGGCACACGATCCAAAATCGCTAGATCCTCGCATGTTTATGATGTAGCGATCGCCATTTCAACCGATGGATTAACCCAATCGTAGGATTCCGCATAGCTCTTCTGTCAAAGATAATCATACTAGTCGGTCTAGTCTTCGCAAACCTTAATATTTACGAGTGTTCCTATGGCTATCTCCTTCACAAACCAGGCACAAGAATTGGCTTACCAAAAGGTTGCAGATTATCTCGCCTCCAGTCTGTTTAAACACTCCATGCGAGTTCGCACTGATATGCCCCGGTTTGACCTGCTCTACAACGGGTCTACCTTGATTGAAGTGGATGTGTTGCCCTGGGAGGTGCACCCGTGGAATGACTCAGAACTGGCAACGGTTAGAGCGGCTAGTCAGATTACGGTGGGCAATACCAGCATGGCAGCGGTGACTCACTTCTTATTAGCTGAAAACCGCAAGATGCGCTTTGGGGCTTTTCAACTGGATGAATCGGGTCAGGTTGTCTTTGCCGATAGCATTTTAGGGGGCGACAATCTGGACTTGCTCGAACTCCAGACGTGTATTTTGTCGGTTGCGGCGATCGCAAACAGCTACAGCGACATTATTGCTCAACAGTTTGATGGGGCAGAGATGGCGATCGCGTCCTAATCTCACACATGATTTAGGACTGCTATATATCCGTCTAACAGAGAAAACGCGATGGGCAATTTAGAGGTCTAGATCCCCGGTTTCTCATCAGCATCCTTGAACGGGTCTAATTCTCATTATCAGAAACCGGGGATCTCGGAAAAGTCGCACATGGGGTAGAGAAAACCTCTTAAACATCCACCATTGATGGCTCAGAATCAAGCGATTTAGGCGCAACATTCCCTTTGGGCTTGCCTGTAATCGAAGAGAACAACGCCTCATACCGATTCAACGCCTGTTCAAAAGCATAGTACTCCATCGCATACTGTCTACCCTGCTGCCCCAACATGTCTGCCTTCTCAGGGTTTTGATAGAGATCGAGCACTGCCTCAGCCAATAATTTGGGCTCTTCAGGCGACACCACGACACCCCCACCGCTCTGGGTCACTGCTCTTGCTGCCGTTCCACTCAGGGGCACCGATGCCACGATCGCCCGTCCACTCGCCAAAATGACCTGAGTTTTTGAGGGCATATTAAACCCGATCACATTTTTCTTCTGGACAATCAACCCTACATCCGCCGCCGCTAACATCTCAGGCAACTTTTCGCGGGGTTGAAACGGCAATAACACGACATTCTGGGCATTACAGGTCTGGCAATAATCCTTTAACTGTTGGATGGCTTTTTCTTCACCAACGATGACAAAGACAATCTCAGGAATGTGACGGAGATGGGTGGCTGCCTCAATGACAGTTTCTAACCCTTGAGTTAACGCAATGTTGCCAGAATAAAGCGCAATAAACTTACCTTCGAGCTGGTTAGCCCTTCTAAAATCATTGTCCGTCTTAGACAAAGGACGAATAAAGTTGACATCTACCCAGTTGGGAATGCAGGTTATTTTGTCGGCTGCAATGCCTTTACCCACTAAGTTTTCGGTAAATCCATCCGCGATAACGCTAATTTTGTGAGCGGTGCGATAGGCAAATTTTTCGAGTGCCTCAAACACTTTGATCGCTTTTTTGTTGGTGATTAAACCAACGTGAACCGCCGCTTCAGGAATGATGTCTTGTAGATTGAGAACGATGGGGCAGGAGTAAAACCATCCCAGCAACGCCGCAGGAACACACACTGGTAAGGGAGGAATGGTGAGAAGAATGACATCAGGTCGCCACCCCCGCAGAGCTTGCACCAAACTGCTAACGACAAAGCTAGAGTCTAACAACATGCGGGCGATCAATCCGGGTTTGGGGCGAATCCAGACATAGCTGCGTTGAACAATCACACCGTTGCGTTCTTCAGTGACATACCATTTGCCACGATATTCTTCATAAATTTGTCGCTGAGGATAATTTGGCATCCCCGTGATAACGCGAACTTCATGACCTCGTGCGGCCAATCCCTCTGCTAACTCGGTCATGAGAGGAGCAATGCCAATCGGTTCTGGGTGATAGTTGTAGGAATAAATCAGAATACGCATATATTGACAGGGATCAACCTAATTTAAAAAGAGGGGATCTACTCACTAAGGAAATACCCACTTAACCCACTCAAACCCTTGTGCTGGGATACAGCGCAAAAACATACTCGGCTTTCGGACGAAAACGATCGGAGGTAAGTTTCGCCTAAGTTCCATTTAGCATAGCAGGAGAATCTGGGCTTGCTATAGGACGAGAGCCTATGAGAAAGCTGGAATCTTGCTGGTAAAGATAACGGAACCTAACCCACCTCAACCGGATCTTAAAGAGATTTTGACCAAACTTTATAGACGTGGGGTGCTCTCTAAAGATTCCCTAAACTCTCTATCAAATTTGGGAGCTTGGATCTAGCGCGTTACTTGAAATCCTCGTAGGCCCTCTGGTGGCTCGAACTCAACAGAGACATCTGCAACCGTTGCGGTAGGGGGGCCTTGATGACACCACCGAATCATCTCTTCAACAACATCGGCAGATCCCTCAAAAACCGCTTCTACGCGCCCATCTCTTAAGTTGCGCACCCAGCCATTTAACTTGAGTAGGGTTGCAGTATCCCAGGTTGACGCTCGGTAGCCAACTCCTTGTACTTTGCCGGAAATGAATGCGTGGACACGGACCTTATCGTGAGACTTGTCTTGGGAATAGTCTACTTTAGTGGTTGTCATGGCAAGATTGACTCCTCCATTGCTTGATCACACTAGACGTCTTGCAAACTTGACCAGAATCAACAGGGTTTTAAACGTTTGAAGTGAGATGAGTTACGTCAGTAGTCCGATTGTAGGGACAGTATTTGTAGGGGCAGTATTTGTGGTAGAGGGGGACTGCTAAAACGACTGGTTAATCCTCTAGGGCGATCGCGCTACCCCTCGCTAACTTGGAGCGGGAACCTAAAAAGAACATAAAGGATTCGGTGTTTTGGGATGAGCCTTTTGTAAACTCCTGTAAATAGATAAGTATAAATACTTAACATTGAATTCTTGTCTTTTACCGCGTGGCTAATAAGTTTTGTTTGAATACTCTTTGATATGCATAGGATTAGCGTTCAGGAATTACTGGCTGAGTATGCCAGAGGTCAACGTGACTTTTGTGAGGTTAATTTAAGTGAAGCCAATTTATTTGAATGCAACCTACAAGATATTAATTTGCAAGGTAGTGACTTACGACAAGCTTACTTGCCATACGCTAATTTCAGCCGAGCAAATCTACAACAGGTAAAACTGCAAGGAGCGCAGTTAGGGAATATTCGATTAATATCAGCCAATTTGGTAGAAGCGGATCTGGCAAACGCTAATTTATCACGAGCTGACCTGTGTGGGTGCAACTTGCAAGGAGCTGATCTGTCAGGGGCTGATTTGCAAGGGGCTGATTTACGGTACTCTAACCTCAATGCTGCAAACCTGGTAGGGGCCAACCTGATAGGGGCCAATCTAGAGAAGGCGACATTTTTAGGGGCTAATCTCAGCCAATGCAACTTGTTTCGGTCTCAATCTGCAAATTTGGAAGATGCCACCTGGGATGATACGACGATCTTTCCAGATGGCTATCGCAGATGGTAGTGGGAGAGGGAGCGAAGAAGGGGTGAGTGTTGAGGGAGGAATTAGAACAGATTTAAGTCTGTCACGGCTCCTACACTGCTAGAAGACACCAGCTTGGCATATTTGGCTAAGATGCCTTTGGTGTAGCGGGGTTGGGGAGGTTGCCATTGGGCGCGACGTTGTGCCAACTCTTGATCGGAAATATTGACCTGGAGCAGCCGAGCATCGGCATCGATGGTAATGCTGTCGCCTTCCTGGACTAGAGCGATCGCCCCACCCACAAATGCCTCTGGGGCAACATGACCGACGACCATGCCATAGGTGCCGCCCGAAAACCGCCCATCGGTGATCAACCCGACTGAGTCTCCTAGCCCTGCACCGATAATGGCAGAGGTTGGGGCTAACATCTCTCGCATTCCGGGGCCGCCTTTGGGGCCTTCATAACGAATGACGAGGACATCCCCTGGATTAATTTTCTTTGCCAAAATTGCGCTTAAACAGTCTTCTTCAGACTCAAATACTCGGGCAGGGCCAGTAATGCTGCGGTTTTTGATCCCGGTCAGTTTAGCGACTGATCCCTCGGTAGCCAGGTTGCCTCGCAAAATTCCTAAATGTCCCTGGGGATAGATAGGTTTGTTAAACGGACGAATCACGTCTTGATCGGCACGAGGCTCTGCGGGAATGTCTGCTAACACTTCGGTGATGGTTTGCCCAGTAATCGTGATGCAATCTCCATGCAACAAGCCGTTGACCAGTAACATCTTCATCACTTGAGGAATGCCACCCGCTTGATGTAAGTCAGTCGCAACATAGCGTCCAGAGGGCTTGAGATCGCATAGCACCGGCACACGAGCGCGAATGGTTTCAAAGTCATCTAGGGTGAGATCAACCCCAACTGAGTGGGCGATCGCCAAAAAGTGCAACACGGCATTCGTTGAACCGCCCACTGCCATAATCACAGCGATCGCGTTTTCAATGGATTTGCGGGTGATAATCTGCCGGGGCAAAAGCTGCTTGTGAATCGCTTCGAGCAGCACAGAGGCTGATTCCTCGGTGCTTTCGGCTTTTTCAGCATCCTCCGCTGCCATAGTTGAGGAATAAATCAGGCTCATGCCCATCGCTTCAAAGGCTGAAGACATGGTGTTGGCTGTGTACATTCCGCCACAAGACCCTGCCCCTGGGCAAGAGCGTCGCTCAACTTCGGCTAACTCGGCATCGTCGATTTTGCCCGCACTATATTGACCCACGGCTTCAAAGGCACTGACAACCGTTAGATCGCGACCGTTATAGTGCCCCGGTTTGATCGTTCCACCATAAACAAAAATGGCAGGAATGTTCATCCGGGCGATCGCAATCATGGCTCCAGGCATATTCTTATCGCACCCCCCGATCGCCAGCACACCATCCATACTTTGGGCCGTGCAAGCTGTTTCAATCGAGTCGGCAATCACCTCACGCGATACCAGCGAATACTTCATGCCTTCGGTGCCCATTGAAATGCCATCACTGACAGTAATGGTGCCAAAAAGTTGGGGCATGCCACCCGCTGCCCGTACTCCAGCCTCAGCCGCCGCTGCCAAGTGATTGATCCCCATATTGCAGGGAGTAATCGTGCTATAACCGCTGGCAATGCCAACAATGGGCTTTGTAAAGTCTTCGTCTTTAAACCCAACTGCCCGTAACATTGCCCGATTGGGAGTTCGTTGTACACCCTGGGTTACGGCTTGGCTTCTAAGATTCTCAGGCATCCTCTCTTCCTTGTGTGTTCTAATCTGTTACAGTTGTTAGCCATCAGGTATTAGGTATCATTTGCTGGGTATGACCCCTCACAACTTGAATCCAAAATTCAATGTATAGTCTTGGGTTTACCCAAAATCGCCAATATATCCTTCCTGTGTCGAGATAGTTGGGGCGATCGCCAGAGCTAATTTTAATGACTGGATCTGATTCTCCACTCTTAACGAGTTCAACTACCTCTACAATAAATAACTTCACTGTTGATCATGATTCTCTCAGAATCCATGACCATTTCACTGTTCCTCAAGCATCCCTGATAGGAGTTGTAATATTACCCAGCAAAATCTCCTGACCTATACAATCTACTCTTGTAAATCCCAGATTAGAAGCTGATTTGCTCATATATATACCTGGGGAACTTTAAGTGCAGAACGGATTATTAAATTTAACTGAGAGAACATCAATCATGGATGCTGACGAGCTGCTAAGACAATATGCAGCGGGGGTGAGAGACTTCCGAGAAGCCAACTTGGTCGGCATCGATCTGAGTGGCAAGATTCTGCGTGAAGTCAATTTGAGGGGTGCAAATCTAAGCAAAGCGAATCTAGCTGGAGTAGATTTAACAGCAGCTAATTTTCGAGAGGCAAGGCTGATTGGGACGGATTTAAATCAAGCAACGCTGATTGAAACCAACTTCATTGGAGCGGACCTGAGTCAAGCTCTGTTATGTGAAGCTGACTTAACTGAAGCTGGTTTGCGAGGCACAAAGCTCATTGCGGCTGATTTGAGAGGGGCTACTTTGATTGAGGCAAACCTGGCAGAGGCCAGTCTTAATCGGGCGCGTTTGGTAGAAGCAAACTTTAATGAAGCCAGTCTTAACCGAGCAAAATTGATTGCAGCCGATTTAACTCGGGCAATTTTAGATGGTTCCAATATGACAAATGCCATCTTAAGTGAGGCCATTCTAGAAGGGGCATCCCTCGTGAATGCCATTATGCATGGTGTCAGTTTTGAGGAAGCCGATCTGCGGGATGCCGATTTGAGCCGAGCCAAAATTGTCAGTGGCAATTTAATTAACGCCAATCTCAATCGAGCTAATGTCAGAGGTGCAAACTTGAGTTGGACGTCGTTGCGAGGGGCCAACCTGCGTAAAGCCAATCTCTATCGCACAAAATTGAGCTGGGCAAATTTGAGTGAGGCTGACCTGACAGAAGCGGTACTCATTAACGCCAATTTGAACCAAGCCAACTTATACAACAGCAATTTGACTGGAGCCATCATGCCAGATGGCACTACTCATGAGTAGGTTTTCTAAAATTCTTCGGCTATCCTGGTGCTGAGAGATTCTGGTGTCGTCATGCTAAAAACTGTTCGTTCAATTGCAATCTTGAGTCCTATGCTGCTTTTAGCTGCAGGGTTTTTCCAAGCTGCACAGGCTCAACAGGCTCAACAGCCGCCCCAATCGATCCCTGTTGTGGTTGATCCCACAGTCGTCACTCCTGGCATTTGTGGACAGATTTATGGATTGTCAGGGCGATCGGTCATTTTACCCAACGGTGAGTTTGTGCGTTTGGTCGATTACTGCACCACAGTGGGAACATCAATTACGGCTGTGAGTCCTGAAGGGGATGAATTTTGGCAAGCCTTTCTAGTGGCAGCCAGCCCTGAAGCTGTAAGATATGCGGAAGCTGTTGGACGGGATGAGGTTGTGGCCTATGGCGCAACCATCTGCCCTGTCTTAAATAGTGGCACTAGCATGCAAGAGCTGAGAGCCGTTCAATCTGAAGGTGAAGTGCCTATTGCGTTTGATGCGGCTGTCAATGTAGCCGCAGTTAACACTTATTGCCCTCAACATCAATCTCAGCTTGGGCGACGTTAGAGCAGTCATGGGTGATGCTCAATGGTTACTGAGTCATGGTTACTGAGTCCAACTCGTCGTAAATAGGGGTGGGAATTTGGGGTGCAGGGGTGAAACCCCTGGCTGGGGGCGCAGCCCCCACACCCCCTTGGTTTTATTTCCGAACCCTATCTGTGAAAAGCAGTACTGAGTCATAGTTACTGAGTCCTGTGTGCATCACCCAAAAAGACGTCTGGCAAATCGGCCAAGTTGTTCTAAGCACGGTGTGCCGACGTAGTAGCTAAAACCTAGCCAAAAACTGAACACTACTCCTAATAACCCAAAGAAGGCGATCGCTGACACACAAATCGCCTCAGTTGGAATGAAATTTCTGGCGGTTTGAAACAGATATAACAAGTCACCCGGTTGCCAAACAGTTGACTGCATCAAACTGGTGAACGTTAAGGATGTTCCTACGGTGGCAACAAGGGCTTGAATTAACACGTTGCCCCGTGATCCTAAAACAAACACCATACCCAACGCGATCGCCACTATACACCGCATAACGCCGCTCACTCCCGCACTGCCAACCGTTCCCCACTGCCACGCTAACCAGGCGATCGCATACACCAGCCCACCTAAAGCCCGTCGTCGCCAAAGCAGTCGCTGGGTTTCTAGATTTTGAGTTTGAGTCAGTCCCCAAGTGGTGCCTACGCCTGCAAAGGCAAACACAATCATGGCGGGCCTAACGACGAGTGGCACGTCAGGAGATGCCAATTGGTGGGCAAAAAAAGCGGTGAAATAAGGAGATAGGGGCGACCAATACACGACCCAAAACCCTACTCCCGCAGCCAACATGGCACTAATGCAGGCATACACTATAGCTCGGAACAGCACAACACTCACCTGCACCAGCCAGTCTTGGGCGTGCTCAACTACGGCGATCGCGCTTGTCATCCGGGTTCTAAACGTTTTTGGCTCTGGGCGACCACTCATCAAATTTTGGGGATGTGGATCGTCTCGATAACGCCCGCTTGAGCTGGGAGTTGATCGGGGTTTGGTGCGTGATCCACTCGATGAGTTGCCACCTCGAATGTATGCCCCACCACTCGAGTTGGAATGGTAAGACTTCGGTTTAGATCGAGTCGCGGTGCGAGCCATTGCAACCAGTTTGCCACTTCCACTGGTTGTAGACCCTTTGCTAGCACCTCCTGAAGGATGACCACTAGAGCGTGAACTGATAGGCATGCCAGGAGATTTTGACGGGGGAGGACTGACAGGCGACGGCAGCGGCAAAGGGGCAGAGGGTGCCTTGGTAGGAGTACGATTTAACTCATCTAAAATGTCCGTTGCGGTGTGCAGGCGTAACCGCATTTCTTTTTGCACTAAGCGATCGAGCAAATTGGCAAAGGTTGGTTGTACTCTGATTCGTTGTCTCCATTGCAAGGCTCCAGTTTCATCTTCTAGAGTCAAGGGATGCCGCCCTGTTAAAAGGTGAATGCAAATGCGACCCAACGCATAGAAGTCGGCACTGGGGCCAATCGATTCTCCTCGCACTTGCTCTGGAGGAATATAGCCCCCCGAAAGAGGTTGGGTGGATTCATCAGAGAGCATGGATTTAGGAAAGCCAAAATCGGCGATCGCGATTTGTGGGCTACCCTGCCTCAATATCAAGCTTGACGGTTTCAAATCCCGATGCAGCAAGCGGCGGCTATGGAGTTTTTGTAAAATCAGCACTGTTTGCCGAAACCAATTTATCACCCAGGCTTCAGAGCAGCCTTGTGGATATTGGGTGATGACATCTTGTAAACTCGATCCCTCTACCTTTTCCATCACCACGCCAGGAAGGGACATCGCAGAGGGATGACGAATAGTAATGTGAAAATAGGCAGAAGCCTCAATCTTGGGTAATCCTCGGTGATGCAGGTTACTAAGGGCAGCGACCTCCCGCTCAAAAATTTCTTTTGCTTTAGGGGCGATCGCCACCAGCAATCGCATTATCTTCTCGGTATTAGTCTCTGGGTCATAAACCAGATAGAGATGAATGCTATGCCCCTGTTTCAACCATTGTATTGGAATATAACGATTGTGCAGTCTTAGAGGAGTGTCACAGTGAGGGCATTGCAAATCGCTCCATAACTGAGGATAAGGACGAGGGCAATGGGGATTGATGCAATGTGCCGCGTGAGAAGAAGGGGGTAGAGGCATCACACTAACTCCTAAGCAGGGGGGTACGAGTTGGTGTTGAGGTAGCAATACAACCAAATCTGTTTGTTGCAGTCAAGCAAAAGCCCGAAGCCGGGACACGAGTGCAAGCAATTGCCTTAAGCCACTAAAACCGATCTGCCCTACTGAGAGGAACTCCAAGTCAAAAACTTAATCCAGTCTTTGGATAACCTTAAAGACTCACTTTACATAAGGGCTTAAAAGGACAAATTCAAGTGAGGTTTTGATACCCTCTTCCTGATCGGATGACCGTTTTATGCAGGCTCAAAAGATATAGCAACTGCCTTGACAGTTGATACAAGAGAGTGTGAGGGCAAAGCCCCTGAACCCCGTCTTAACCAACTTTCTAGGGACTATAGAAAATCAGGTAGATGACAAAACAGAGCGGTAGATGGCTCAACGAACTCCAGCTTGTGAATACTTCAAGCCCAAACCCTCAAATTCGGAAATTACTCGACTGAAGATTTATGGTTCTTGAAGGCGTTGCTGATCGAATGTCTCAATTTTGTTAGGGTTTTCGCGAAATGCCCCTGCGGTTGTGATCAACGACCCTAAAACAAACCTGTATTCAGTAACACCTCTTGAACAAATTGGGTGCAGCATGGCCCAGAGCAACAGACCTTGTCCATCTTAAATTCAAGTCAGTGCAAAATCAGGGCACTGACCAACTACTGACAGCGACTTTCAAATGGATCAACCCCAGTCAGACGTAGACAGGTGAATGAGTCGGGGTTGGATGTGGCTCAAGCAAAGGCAAACGGCTATAAAATAGCAAGTTTAACAAAGGCGACTCACAAGCACAAACTTTGAATCGCCCTGCTCACACGGTCTCAACAGAGCCTTAAATGCTGGTGAGTTGAGTCCAATAGCGATCGTACAAATCAGTTGTGTTGCCAATTGGGGCAATCCCTTCGCACTTGTTCAAAATTGCTTCATCGGGGAACAAGTTTTTATCAGATTTGAGGGCTGCGGGCAGCAGGTCGATTGCGGCTTTGCTGGCGGTTGCAAATTTTAGGCGTTCTACCGTCCGAGCGGCGTTGCTTGGCTCCAACATAAAGTTGATCCAGCTATAAGCTGCATCTGGGTTTGGTGCTGTTTTAGGAATTGCCATTGTATCTGTCCAGATAGAAGAACCACTGGCAGGAATCACATATTTCAGCTTGGGATCTTCTTCAATCGTGGTAATTGCATCAACGGAATATCCCATCGCGACGATTAAGTCGCCAGTCAACAACTGATCTCGCCACCCATCGGTTGTGAAGTTAGTAATGGCTGGCTTTAACTCTAGAAGTTTGTTGTAGGCGGCCTCGATCTCTTTGGGATCAGTGGAGTTATAGGAGTAGCCGAGCGATCGCAACGTTGCTCCCATCACTTCGCGCACATCATTAAACAGCGTCATTCGACGAGACAGCTTGTCTTTGTTATCCCAAAGATAATTCCAATCGGTAGGAGGCGGGTTCAGTTGCTCAGAGTTATAGACTAAGCCAGTGGTGCCCCAGCTTGCAGGAATGCTGTGGGCATTGTTTGGGTCATAAACCGGATTTTGAAATTTATCAAGCAGTGCGTCTAGCCCTTGTAGGCGAGATGGGTCTAGCTCAACCAGCATGTCCAATTCCACCATCTGCTGCACCATATAGTCTGACGGGTAGATAATGCTGTAATTGTTGCCGCCCCCTGCTTGCAGTTTTGCCAACATGGTTTCGTTGGAATCAAAAATGTCAACGATGACATTGATCCCTGTTGCTTCAGCAAAGTTGCTTAACAACTCGTCATCTGAATACCCTGCCCAAGAATAAACATAGAGTGTACTTGAAGGGGGACTTCCTCCATTGCCGCCAGCTTGGACATCGGTAATGCCACGCCGACAACTAGAGAGGGCGATACCAGCTAGGGCTGCCCCTGAAACCTGTAAAAAGCGCCGTCTGGTTTTTGAACTAAGGCGCAGCGGTTGTGACGACCCAGACCTCAGAGCGTTCATAGTAAGTTTACATCCCTTGACTGTGACCCCCCCTATTATCCATGTCTTGATAGCTTAATGGGTCATCTCGAAACTGAAAATGTTGTTAAAGGCACCGTTCTCTAAAATTCCACTTCATGAACATAGAATGAACATAGAAATGGGACAGAATGTGAAATCGATTTTTTGTTGCGATTCTTAACGTATCTTGTCCCTCAAGCGGGTGGAATGCGGTAGATTTGCGATAACTTTACTCACTGCTTTATGCTGATTCGTCCCGCAACGGTTGATGATATCCCTGCGGTTTTACCAATGGTCACTAAAATTTGTGCCCTTCATCAGGAGTGGGATAATGCCAAATATGGCTTTTTGCCTGATCCCGAACAACGATATCAACCCTGGCTGATTGCTCAAACCAAAGAGCCAAAAAGTGTGTTTATGGTGGCTGAAGATGATACACCACGGCACCCTCCCCAATTGGTCGCTTTTTTAATTGCAACCACAGAAGCAGAAATTCCGATCTATCAGATTCAGGAGTATGGCTTTATTCATGACCTGTGGGTTGAACCGGACTACCGCCATACGGGAATTGGGCGTTTGCTGGTAAAACGAGCGATCGCACAGTTCAATCAAATGGGTGTTCAACAAATCCGTTTAGATGTTGCAGTTGCCAACGAAGGGGCTAAACGGCTATTTCAGTCTTGTGGGTTTCGTTTTAGCATTTCAGAAATGTTGATTGAGCTGTCATAGCTCATACTAAACGATGATTAGAGAACGGTCGTAAAAGAACAACATGAAACATGCATAATTGCTTGTCGGTAACTGCAATGCCAGGTTGAAGGGGACGACAAGTCAGGTAGCACAAGCGATCCCCGTCTTAGCTCAGGATGGCTGTAGCAGATCAACACCCTAAGAATTAAAGTTTGAATTTCAAAATCATTACTTTTCGTTCACTCCCTTGAAGTCATGCAGAACTTTAAAGCAACTCATTTTTTGCGATCGCTGACTCGTGTGTGACGTTACTTTGAGCATCGTAATCTCCTCAAATCAGGTGCAGATTTGCTTCATTGGGTTACTTTTTGCAGCTACTCGGCTCTGATTCAGGTGCCTGCTCTTTGAGGTCAAAGCTTTAAATACCAAAGCTTTAAAGATGTTCTGAGAGAAGTGAAGATATTATGCAGCTTTTTGGATGAGGAATAGTCACTGGGTAACGTGTAGGAGTATAGTGGATGGGTTGTATACAGTGACTCATCAGGATTTTCCTCGAAAACGCTCTACAGTCACCTCAAAAGGTGATCCAAATGTAGGAGGTTTTTACCTCTGAAATGGGGA
Organism: Oculatellaceae cyanobacterium bins.114; assembly: GCA_033764315.1. Lineage (GTDB taxonomy): Bacteria > Cyanobacteriota > Cyanobacteriia > Elainellales > Elainellaceae > FACHB-1407. Next base: position 8,847 of record JANRJA010000067.1, on the reverse strand, counting down.
ATCCTAGAAATTAAAGAGCACTACAGATTGATTCAGTTTACCTGCGCTACAGTCATCAACACCTTTCACTTAGGAAAGACCAATGAGAGATTTTGTTCTAGATGCACCCAACAGCGATCGCTACACCTACTTTGTGGCGTACTTTGGGAAGAATTATCAGTGCCAAACGGGCTTACTCTACGTTCAGCATGATTTGAATGACTCTATTCAAGATTTGCATGTCTCCATTAGAGATCGAATTAACGATGTACTAGGTGAAGAGACGGCTTCCTGCTATCACATTTTGGCATTAGCCTCTCCAGAACCAATGCCTTGTGGAGCACCAAACTAGGGTTGGCTGCTCCGTTACAGCTCAAAAATCAATGGATTAGACCCTCAACGAATCGGCATTGCGACGGGCGATTTGTTGCTATGTGAGGGCTGAGTCTGCCAAATGAATTTTGAGCAGAATGCCGAACTGTGTTACGGTTCAATCTGCATCATCTGCTAGAAAGATATCTACTAGAAAGATGCGAATGCTGTGATTTCACTGTGAACTGTTTCAGCACTCACGCTTGAAATCTCTACTGTGATCCCCACTCCTAAAGAAACGAGAACTATTTAAATTTGCTTTCCTAAATCACTCGATGCGCTCACTGATCTTAAGCAGATCTTAAAATTTGGATAACACCAAAAGTGATTTTTGCATGATTAGGTATGTTTAGGTACTATGCCTTAAATCAAATGTCTTAAATCAAAACGTTGGGATCAGGTCATTATGCATGGATAACAATCCAAAAATTACTGATTATTGATTTGATTGTGATCGTGGTTATCTCCAAAATTCTTGGGGCTGTCTTGTCTATAGGCAGCACTTATCTTTAGACAGTGTTCTAGGAACTCCCGATATTTTGTGTGCTCAATATAGTCCAGTTTTAGGGATTCTTCTAGAATCTGAACAGCGTGAAAAGCCATGAAATGTTTAGGATTCCACAACACTAATTCTAAGGGGAAGAAAAAGAGTTGATGGATGTAGTGACGTAGAGGAAAACGCAGTTTGATGAGGGTTGGGTCTGAAGACATTTTAAGGCTCTCCTGAAGTAACTAGTTTTTGAATTCTAAAGAACAAATCTAAGGACAATGTGAAGGTGGCAGGAAAACAGGAAGTTGAGTGGTTCTGTGAATTAAAGATCAGTAATATCTGATATTTCAAAAGAACGAGGATTTATAGAATTTGTTACTAAATAAATGAGTCTAGTTTTTGCCGATATTAAGGTTGGTAGAGGCGATTGAGATGCTTATTTATAAGATGCCCAGATCATGGGTAAGAACTTCAAAGAATGAGAGTGTTGGGTTCTATCTTTAAAGAACTTTAAACTCTCCTGCTGACGGCCTGACAAATCTTTGATGCTTGGCGATTGAAATCGCCGAACGTCCGATGCGGGTTTCAGCAAGCCTCAGTGCATCTAGTCCGCGCAGCGGACTTTGATCGGGTAGACGCGAATTTAATTCGCCAGCCACAGCAGGCAATATTAAGGGGTTTAGAACTTTTGTCAGTCAACCCAACTCTGATGTTTGCTCAAAGGTTGTAGTGGAGTGAGCAAAGCCAGAGTGAGGGGATATGAAATTGCTCTTTAACTTTTTGGCATCAAAAAAATCAAACTATTGAGACAGAAACAGTCATGGTGGTTATACAGCCCTACTCGTATAAATTTCAGGATCAACTGGTCGCACTCATTTTGCACATTCAACAACAGGAATTTGCGATTCCTATCACGCTGGAAGACCAACCTGATTTGCTCAACATTTCCCAGTTTTACCAACACGGCAAGGGCAATTTTTGGGTGGCATTGGATGGCGATCAGGTTGTGGGAACGATCGCCTTACTAGATATTGGTGGTCATCAGGCGGCTTTACGGAAAATGTTTGTGCACCAACACTATCGTGGTAAACAGATTGGATGTGGTCAACGGCTGCTCAACCAACTGTTGCAGGAAGCGTCATTACAAAAGATCACCACTATTTATCTAGGAACGACGGAATTCTTTAAGGCGGCTCATCGTTTCTATGAAAAAAATGGATTTGTTGAGATTGAGCCATGTCAACTACCGGCTCATTTTCCGTTGGTTGAAGTAGATACGAAGTTTTATCAGTATCAGGTTACTGCTCCCGTAGCTGACGCATCTGTTGCCGTAGTTTGAGAGCATCTTGATAGTTAGGCTGAATTTGAATAGCACGTTCGACGGAGGCGATCGCTTCGTCAAACCGCTGTAAATTCCACAATACGACTCCCCGGTTGTTCCAGGCTTCTGCCAAATTAGGATTGAGCTGGGTTGCCTGGTCAAATGCTGTGGCCGCCTCTGGCAATCGTTTCAGTTGCAATAAAACAGTTCCTTTATTACTCCAGGCTTCGGCAAAGTCAGGGCGCAAATCGGTTGCCTTGTTATACAAAACCAAAGCATTGTCGTATTGGTGTTGTTGTTCCAGGGCATAACCCTTACTCCAAAACGCTTCTGGGTAATCGGGTTGAAGCTTAAGGGCCGTATCACAAGCGGCGATCGCTTCTGCGAATTTTGTCAAAGCATTGAGGCTATAACACTTGCCCCAATAAGCGGGTGCATCGTTTTCATTGAGCGCAATGGCTTGATCATAGAGAGCGATCGCCCCTTGAAAATCCTTCTCTTCACGCAGTTGATTCGCCTTGGCAATCAGAGGTGTAGCTTGGGTTGTTGACTTCACAAGAGATGAAATGCCAGAACTGACGAGTGGCATACTTAGCGTCGTTGGAGTGCCTTGAAGCAATCCATCTGATTTAGTGAGAAACATCGCTGTACTTAGCACTGCCACACCGATAAATGAGAGAGAGAGGGGTTTTAAGATAGGAAACCTGATCTGGCTTAACCCTTTAGAAGAGGAGCGACGGGGTTGGCTCAAACCGGGTAAGGTCGGAGGAGGAGCCGCTTTTTGACTGCGAGTTTGCCGCAATGGAATCGTCAACATGCGACTGAAGGCCGGGGGCAGAGCAGAGGTTGAGAGGATGGGTGCCCAAGAGACAGTGCTGGCTTGAGGTAAGGTCGAGGCGATCGGAGCCGTGTCATTGAGGGGCCGGACGAAACTTACCTGAACAGGAGTAACAGGGACTGAATCGACCTCTATTTCAGGAACAGGAATGCTTTGTATTGACTCTAAGGCTTCTGTGGCAGAAGAGTATCGTGTGCGGAAGTCATAGCGCACCATTTTCTCAATGACATCTACCAGGTCTGAGGTGAGACTAGGGAGTAGATGTCGCCATTGAATTTCTCCAGTCTTAGGATCTTCTGACAGCAATTTAGGGTTTGTGCCAACGAGGGCTTGAATCCCAATCATGCCAACGGCATAAATATCACTGCTAAAGCGAGGATTGCCAGCAATCTGCTCGTTGGGCATGTAACCATGAGTGCCAATGGAGATTGTCTGAGTGGGTTTTGAATGGGGATCGATCAGGTTTGTACTGGCGAGCTTGACGGCTCCAAAGTCAATCAAGACAACTTTGTGATCGTGATGTCGCCGAATTAGATTAGCGGGTTTAATATCTCGGTGAATCACCCCTTTTTGATGGACAAAGACTAAAACCCCTAAAATGTCTTGCAACAAAGCGATGACCTGTGCTTCTGTCCAGGGTTTTCCGGTTATTAGCTCATGGTTTAGGGGTTGCCCAACGATCAGTTCTTGAGCTAGATAAAATTCGTCATCTTCTTCAAAGTGCGCCAGCAACCGTGGAATTTGATCGTGATTTCCCAGTTGATAAAGTACGTTGGCTTCGCTCTCAAAGAGGCGACGAGCGATCTGTAAATTATGTGCATCGGTAGATTGAGGTTGAAGCCGTTTGATGACACAGCGAGGATGTCCTGGCAGATGTAAATCTTCCGCCAAAAACGTTTGCCCAAAGCCACCAGCTCCAAGCTCTCCAACAATTTTGTAGCGTCCTCCCAAAAGAGTTTTGGGGGTAGCTGATCGAAATAAACTTAAGAAGTTCACAGACCTACTCCCCGATGCATCTGCTTTATCTAATGATTTGTTTTTTGAGGATTGGATCCTGTTGATCCACGAACGAGTGATCCACGAACGAGTATGGGACACACGCTAACCGCTTTCGATCAGATTACTATTCAGCAGACTAGCCTGAATCACTTGCCATACATCTATAGCGAGGGGAATATTTTGGGGTGAATTGGACATATTTTTATAATTCATGCTGGTTTAGTAAAGTTGGTTGTGAAAAAGGGTTTGAATGGGATTTTGTGGAAGCTAGTACGAGAGAAGCAGACTGATGTGAGGCCATTTCCCTAAACAAGCTAGGTGCCCTGATTTTAGGGGTTAGTGTGGAAGGATCTATGAATCCTCATGGGTTTTGACGCTGAATCAATCCCTTCTGTGCCAAATTCTTCTACCTCTAGAGACGTATTTGAAGGTAGCCATTTATGAACGATGGGTGGACGGTGCAAAGCCGTTTTCTCAGTGGGGCGATCGCCTTGAATGGGTGATGTTCTCTCTGAAATGCAGCCCTCAGTTGCCGTTAATCTATAATTTCATGACTTCATGACTTCATGGCGTGAGTAAAACTTGGGCGAGGCGTTGTACTCCTTCGTTAATCTGAGCTTCTGTCAGTTCGGCGTAGCCAAAGATCAACTCTGCTTCGTGGTTATCGGTCAAATAGCAAGGATAAGCTGACGTGATCCCAACTCCGACTTGGGCTGCCCGTTGGAGAATTTCGGTGTCGCTGAGGGAGGTGTGCAACCGTGCCATGAGGTGAATTCCTGCCCTTTCACCCAGGATGGTCAGCTGATCCCCAAAGTGAGAGGTGAGAGCGTGTACGAGAACCTGTCGTCGCTGGTCATAGAGGGTTCGCATGCGGCGAATATGTCTCTCTAGATAACCCTCATTGATGAAATCGGTGAGAACGGCTTGTTCTAACAGTGGAGATTGGCGATCACTTAACCATTTAGCTTGAATCACTAACTTGACGAGAGTTGGGGGCACCACCAGATAACCAATTCGTAAGGCAGGAAATAAAACTTTTGAAAACGTACCGATGTAAACGACGGAATGACTCTGATCAAGCCCCTGCAAGGCGGGGAGGGGATGATTGTCTTGAGAGTTTTGCAAACGCCCGCCATAGCGATATTCGCTGTCGTAATCGTCTTCTAGAATGAGAGCACCTGTCTTATGTGCCCAGGTCAAGAGTTCCAGGCGTCTGGGCAGCGACAACACGGCCCCTGTTGGAAATTGATGGGATGGAGTGACGTAGATCAGTTTGGCATCTGTCACCGTTTCCAGCGATTTAACGATCAGACCCCGTTGATCGACGGGAACCGGATGTAGGGTTGCGCCGTATGCCAAAAAGACTCGTCGTGCTCCCAAATAACCAGGGTTTTCCAGGACAACGCGATCGCCCCGATCCACTAAAAGACGAGTCACTAGATCGAGTGCTTGTTGTGACCCGTTGACGATCACCACTTGTTGAGGATCACACTGCACTGCCCGAATGCGAGCCAAATAATGGGCGATCGCCTGTCGCAATGGTAGATAACCACCGGAGTCAGGGGCATAGTTCAACAACTCTAATTGATACCGACAGTGGCGTGCCATTAACTTGCGCCACACCTCCATTGGAAAGTGGTCTAGAGCAGGACAGCCATAACCAAAGGTGATCTCAGTAGTGGAATTTACTGGGCGGTTGAGGGCTGGAGCCGCAAGGTTTTTGCCATAGGCAGAAAGGGCGATCGCCGGAGAGGGTTTATCGCTGGTTGGCTCAACCGGATGAGGGTGCAGGAGGTCATCGGGTAACTCAGCACAGACAAAAGTGCCCGACCCGACAACTGTTTCTAGATAGCCCTCGCTAAGCAACTGGTCATAGCTCAAGGTCACTGTTGACCGAGAGATTCCTAAAGAGTGTGACAATGCCCGCGTTGAGGGAATTTGATGTTTGGGGGGTAAACGCCCTGTGAGAATTGCCCGTCTTAACTCCTCATACAGTTGGCGATAAAGCGGAATAACCGACTGGGGATCAAGGGCGATCGCTAAGTCCATAGAAGGCAAGAGACAGAAGATAGAAAAGGAATTGGGGGTTAGGGGCGTGGCATGGGGTAAGACGTTTTTGAGGAACCGTTCATGGTGGTGTCTGCCACTGTCTACGGCTTGCTCCCCGTTGGTGAGCAGAGTCGAGCCGCACGTCTCGTTTGGTCAAGTGGACTGGTACTCAAAAGCAAAAGTGGCACTTGTACAATACCACTTCCTGTCATTACGCTGGCAGTGTGGTTTGAAAAGTTGCTGAAACGACCCATCATGACTTCTTCAGAATCTTTAAATTCCCAAGTGTTGACTCCTACCGCCCGCACCACTGTGAAACGATTGCCCAATCGGGGTAATTACGATCGCACCCAAGTTGAAGAAATCCTGGATGAAGGGTTGATTTGTCAGGTGGGGTTTGTGGTCGAGGGACAGCCGTTTGTTATTCCTACTGCCTATGGGCGCATTGGCGACCAACTTTACATCCACGGTTCCCCTGCCAGTCGCATGCTGCGATCGCTGCAACAAGGAATTGAGGTTTGTGTCACGGTGACGCTGTTGGATGGATTGGTGCTGGCTCGGTCTGCCTTCCACCACTCGATGAACTATCGCTCGGTGGTCATGTTTGGGACGGCTACTCTAGTGACCGATCTAGCGGAAAAGTTAGAGGCACTCAAAGCGTTTACAGAGCATGTTGTGCCCGGACGTTGGCAAGATGTGCGATCGCCCACCCGTCAAGAACTAGCAGGAACGGTAGTGCTATCTCTGCCCATCAATGAGGCGTCTGCCAAAATGCGCACAGGCGATCCTTCGGATGATGAGGAAGATTACGCCTTACCCACGTGGGCGGGGGTCATTCCATTGCGGGTTGTAGCCGATGTTCCGATAGACGATACGCGCCTTGCTTCTGATATCAACCCACCCGATTACGTGACTCACTATCAACGGTAATGTGAATCCTGCTGTGGAACCGTTACCTGTTGAATGGGTATGCCCCTTCTACGCTCTGCCTGTGTGTCCATTGCTTCTTTGTCCTTCAGTCTTCATTCTTGAAATTTATGTCCTGGCAAGCGATCGCCGTTTCAATTTCCCTGTTATTAGTGACCGCCGCTGTCAATCTAGAGGTGCCGCTCTATCGCACCTATGCTGAGGTGGCTGGGTTTGGCAACGGGTTAACTGCTGTCGTGTTTGCGGCCTATGTGGCTGGTTTGCTGCCTGTGTTGTTGCTGTTAGGCGGTATCTCTGATCGCATAGGACGCAAACCAGTTCTTTTGATCGGGTTAGTCTTTGCTGCTCTGGCAACCACGTTAGTGATTGTCCATCCAACAATGTCGGTGTTGCTGGTTGCTCGTCTCTGTCAGGGCATTGGGGTCGGGCTGAGTGTGGGTACAGGCACTGCCTATCTAGCAGAACTGTTGGACGGGGCCAGCGATCGCGCTGCTGTGGCTGTCACTGTTATGACCTCCCTGGGATTTGGAGGTGGGGCATTGTTTACCAGTGCGGTGCTGTTACATCATCAGACGTTGGTGCCGTTGAGTTATTGGATCGTATTGGGATTAACGCTGGCATGTCTGGTGTGGATGACCCAACTACCACCTAAACCTGCGATAGGTGGACGTTTAGTGCGATCGCCCTATTTCCCCAAGGGGTCTGTCATTCCTGGATTGGCGATCGCCCTGGCATGGGCTGTGACGGGGATGGTGATCACTGTGATTCCTGCTCAACTGGCGCACCATCAACTCACCGTCTGGACTGGGTTAGCTTTGTTTTTGGTGAATGGCACTGGAGCCTTGGTACAACCTATCGCCCGACAACTGACTCCGCCGCGATCGCTGCTCGTGGGCTTTGGGTTGTTGCCGTTGGGGTATGGCTTATTGGTTTTGGGTGCAGCACTCGGTGTTCTGCCGTTGGTGTTATTGGGGGCCGCGATCGCCGGATCAGCCTGTTATGGGTTCACTTATTTGGGCGGACTGGCAAAAGTCTCTGAGTTGGCAGGCAACCAACGCGCACGCGCCGTTTCGGGTTACTTCCTCTGTGCTTACCTGGGGTTTGGCATTCCTAGCATCGTGATTGGATTTCTAAGCGATCGCATCGGCACTCTAAATGCCCTGATCGTTTTTGGGATGTTGATTGTGGTGCTGACGTTGGTTCTGGTATCGGCGTTGTGGCGACAAAATCAACGGCTAAAAGGTGAAAATTGTTTGAAGGCGGAAGTTTGAGCAAGTGGAGTAGAAGCCACAGGATATTTTGCCAGCAATCACATCGCCAACCTGTACCTGTCAAACCATAACGCTTGAGGAACATCTCAACAATGACGATGGTAACGACACCCAGTATGAGCGGGTGAATGGAAAACTCATGGTTATGATGCCTAATCATCCAAATCGCGTCACTGTTCTTTGCTTACGTTGGTCTTAAAAACCAGTAGAGATGCTGAACAATTTATTTGATTTGCTGAACCAGAATTAGAATTCAGACAATTCTGTCAATCTAATATCCCAATTTCAAATTAGCACGACAAAATCCATCCTAATCGGTGCTGGGAGATATTAGGCTTCAAAAATCTATCTAATAATATTTTTAGTCTGCTAACCCTCGTCTGGGGGTATGAGTGAGAAGATAACCGTTGGTTTTAGAGCCAATTAGACCGTACTCTCAAGACCCATAAGGTTGCTTATGGTAATCGTTCAGGGGGTTGAAGCAAGGAATTGAGGAAAATGGGAAGTGCTGCTAGGCTAACAGGATGGCAGAGAAACAGCCCCTTACGATTGCAGACATCAGCCCAGAGGACTGGGCAGCAACGCCAGAGAGTGTGAAGCG
>JANRJA010000225.1:0-13486 GCA_033764315.1 Oculatellaceae cyanobacterium bins.114 | reverse complement strand
GATCGCTCTACATCCTCGGTTAATGATTTTAGGCAAACCAGGAGCTGGAAAAACAACTACTTTACAATATCTGGCCCTGCAATGTAGCAATGGCACCTTACAGGGCGATCGCATTCCTGTTTTTATAGCGTTGCGCGATTGGGTCACTCAAGCTCAAACAGATTCATTTGATTTAGAACAGTATCTCAATCAAGCCTGGTCTAACTGCTGCACTTCATTAGAGCAAATCCAAACGGCCTTGCGAGAGGGTAAAATCTGGCTGTTTCTAGATGGCTTAGATGAAGTACAGGACAACTTACGCCAACCTCTTCAGCGTCAGATCCAAAAATGGGTCGATGCCTATCCTCAATTGCCGATGGTGATGACCTGCCGCCTCGCTGCACCCGATTATCACTTTCGAGGCTTTACTTACATGGAAGTGGCAGATTTTGATCCCAGCCAAATCACCACATTTATTCAAAAATGGTTTCTTGCCATCCATCCAACTTCGCCTGAGAATGGCTTAGAACAAGCTCAACAGTTTTTAGAAGAACTGCAAAAACGAGAAAATCAACCGATTCGTGAATTGGCAGTCACCCCCATTTTGTTACACCTTACCTGTCTGGTGTTTCAAGAACGAGGGGCGTTTCCCAAAAAGCGATCGCGCCTGTATCAACATGGACTAGATATCCTATTGGTGCAATGGGATGCCATTCGAGGCATTCATCGCTGCTCAACACAGGATCTCTTATCATTGCCCGATCGCCTCAATATTCTCAGTCAACTCGCTGCCAAAATGTTTGAGCGGGGTCGATATTTCTTTGAGAAAACTGAGGTTTTAACCGTTATTGTTGAATATCTGGCGACCTTACCCAATCGCAGCACCGACCCAGAGACGCTGTGGATTGAAAGTGCAGCTATTTTGCAAACCATCGTCATGCATCATGGGTTATTAGTCGAACGGGCACAAGGGGTTTATTCCTTCTCCCACCTGACCTTTCAAGAATATCTGACGGCTCGCAAGTTCTTTACCCAAAGCCTTGCCAAAGTGCCTTATTCCTCGAATTCCTATGCGTTAGATCAACTTGCCCATTATGTTGCCGACTCTCGCTGGCAAGATGTGATTACACTCACCCTTGAGCTATTACCCAATGCTCAATCACTATTAAAGCTGATGGAGCAACAGACCACGGCTCTGGTCACACATGAGCCAGTATTGCAAACCATTTTGCAATGGACTCATCGCAAATCAGAACAAGTTTCAACCCCTCATCAACCTGCTGCCGTCCAAGCCTTTTATCTCTCTTTGATTTTAGACCAGAGCTTAGATTTGGCATTGGCGATCGACTCTAGCTTGACCTTTGATCTCCACCCAGAGTTAGCGTTAGATTGGGAACTACTGCATTTGCTCACCCTGGCTCAAAGCTTGATCCTGACTCCACAACTTCAGCAAGGATTCACGCTGTGTTTTGCATTTGATTTAGAACAGCGATTTGCGATGGCAACTGCCCTCAAACAAGACCTGCAACCACTGCTCGAACCTTTGATGAATGCCATTGTCAGTCTGACAACATTGCAAAACTGGTGTGTAACGGAGGGCGATCGCTGGTTAGCCCAACTCCGCCACATCCTCATTCAACATCGCGACATTGGGCATCAGTGGCAGTTAACAACCACTCAACAAGAACGATTACGTCAGTATTACCGCACAACTTTATTCCTCACCACTTGTATGGGTCAAAACTCCCAATCTGTTTCTATCAACTCAGCCCCAACCACCTTGACATTGCATCAAACAGCCTGCTTTACAGGAGCGTAAGTCAAGAGCACGTTCGTCCTTGCATTTGTCAGTCCTTAATAGTATGAATCCTCCTTCAACTTCGTCAAGCTCCCATCAGTTTCTCGATCGCATTGCCGCGATCGCCCTACGGCTTCACAAAGCAATTTCCCTAGATGATATTCTAGACAAAGCTGTGAATGAAGTGCAGCAATTGCTCCAGGCAGATCGAGCAATCATCTACCGTTGGCGACCAGGGAGTCATGGCAAAGTTGTCGCAGAGTCAGTTGGCGAAAACTGGGAAACGATGTTAGGTGCTGTCATTGAGCATCCTTTGCTTTGTGAAAAAGATATTCAAAACTACATCCACGGGCAAGTTAAATCGATTGAAGATGTCTATACTGCTAATCTGCAAACCTCTGATTTAAAGTTATTAGAACACTTTCAAGTCCGAGCCAATGCAATCGTTCCCATTTTCAAGCAATCAGAGCTTTCGATGATCTCAAGTGAGTTGTCTGACTCAGCCCATTCATCGGGGTCTACTAAAGCTTTATCTTCAGATCAAGTCGTTGAGGATAACTCCACCCCTATCAGCCATTCTCAAATCTGGGGTTGGCTGATTGTGCATCAGTGTTCTAGTACGCGTGTATGGAGCCGTTTAGAAATTGCTTTTCTCCAACAACTCAGTGTCCATCTTTCAACTGCCGTTCAAAAAGCGACGCTACAAAAGTTATCTGAACGGCTAATCAATAGCACTGTGGATGGCATTTTTGCAATTGATCATCGCAGCCGCTACATTGTCTGGAATTCTGCGATGGAAAAGATGACTGGAATTCGTCGCCACCAAGCCATTGGGAAAGTGGCTTTTGAGGTGCTGCCCTTTATGAAAGAGATTGGGGAAGATTACTATCTCTTGCGAGCATTGCAGGGTGAAACAGTCACGACTCAAAATCGAGCCTATACTATCGCTGAAACCGGACGCAAAGGTTTTTTTGAAGCCTGTTACTCCCCTTTGTTAGAGGAGTCGGGAGACATTATTGGTGGATTAGGTGTACTCCATGACATCACCGCTCGTAAACAAGCCGCTCTCCATTTACAGTCAACCACACTCCGTCTCAGCACATTGGTTGAGAGTTTACAAGCAGGCATTTTAGTTGAAGATCAAGCTCGCAAAATTGCTCTGTCTAATCAACAATTCTGTAATTTATTTGGCATTCATAGTTCTCCTGAAAGCTTGATTGGGGTGGATTGCGAACAATCGTTGACCCAATTTCAAACCCTCTTTCAAGAGCCAGAACAGTTTTTAAGCCGAGTTCAAGAGGTGTTGACGGCTCAGCATCCGGTCTTGGGCGAAGAAATTATGTTGTCAGATGGACGCATCTTAGAGCGAGACTACATCCCCATTGTTGACCGTGATGACTATCAGGGACATTTGTGGCAATATCGCGATATTAGCGATCGCAAACGAATTGAAGAAGCCTTACGCCAGAGTGAACAGCGGTTTCGGTCTGCCTTTGACAGTGCCGCTGTAGGCATGGGCATCATAGGGCTAGATGGCAGATTTTTAGAAGTCAATGCGTCAATGAGCCAAATTCTGGGTTATTCAGAGTCAGAATTTTTAAATCTCAGTTTTCAACACATTACTCACCCCGATGACTTGGCACTTGGCTTGGAATTAAGACAGCATATTTTATTGGATAAAATTCCCAGCTTTCACTTAGAAAAACGCTATATCCATAAAACTGGTAAAACGGTTTGGGGACTGCTGAGCTTAGGGTTAGTGCGCGATCAGGACTCCAATCCCCTTTACTTTATCTCTCAGGTTCAAGACATCACTCAACGAAAGTCAATCGAACAATTTCTCACCGATTCCTATATTGAAGTGCAAGCCTTTTTTGCAGCGATGCAAGATATGATCTTTGTCTTCGATCGACAAGGTCGTTACCTCAAAGTACTGGCGGGCAATCCAGATCTTTTAGTCAAGCCTGCTCATGAACGACTGGGTAAAACAGTTCACGACATTTTACCTGAAAACACTGCCGATCTGGTTTTAGATTGTATTGACCAAGCTTTGGCCTCAAAACAAACTATCTGCGTAGAGTATGAAATTGTTCTGGAAGGACAAACAAAATGGTCACATGCGAGTGTCTCACCCATTGACGAAAACACAGTTATTTGGGTGGCCCGTGACATTACTCAACGCAAACAAGCTGAGGCGGAGCTACAACAGGCTAAAGAGTTAGCTGAAGCGACGACTCAAGTAAAGAGTACTTTTTTGGCAACTATGAGTCACGAAATTCGGACTCCAATGAATGCAATTATTGGCATGACTGGGTTATTGCTAGATACCCAACTTGATAGTGAACAAAGAGACTATATCGAGATCATCCGTAACAGCAATCAAACACTCTTAACGTTGATTAACGACATCCTTGACTTTTCTAAAATTGAATCTGGAAAACTCGATTTAGAAGAACAACCCTTTAATTTATCCAACTGTATTGAGGAAGCGTTAGATCTGGTCTCTTCTCAGGCAGCCGAAAAGCAATTAGAACTCAACTATATAGCGAGTAGTGCTGTTCCCGTTGTGATTACAGGAGACATCACTCGATTACGCCAAATCTTAGTTAATCTCTTAAGTAATGCGGTCAAATTTACTAAGTCGGGTGAAGTCACCATTTTTGTGGATGCTCGGCCCATTTCAGCGGTTAGAGCTATTCATCCCCCTGAAGGCTCACCATCAACACCCGTGATCCTCACCTCTGACGAAACCACCTACGATATCTTATTTGCTGTTAAAGACACAGGTAAAGGCATCTTACCCAATCGCATTCATCATTTATTTCAACCCTTTGTTCAAGCTGACAACTCGATTACCCGCCAATATGGGGGCACAGGGTTAGGGCTTGCCATTAGTAAACGCTTAAGCGAACTGCTAGGAGGGACGATGTGGGTAAAAAGTGGCGAGGCGATCGCGGGGCATCCTTCTTCCCATTGGATTAACTGGAACGAAGCTTTGGAGCAGTCCTCTGGGTCAACGTTTTACTTTACAATTCAGGCATTTGAAACAGCCCAAGCAAAAGTTGCCCAGCGGTTTATCCCGGACTCCCGCCTTGCTCAAAAACGTTTGCTGATTATCGAAGATCAGGCGACAACCCAGCGATCGCTGACCCATTGGACAACTTCTTGGGGGATGATCACTCATACGGTTGCAACCTCAGAAACAGGACTGCAACACCTGATGCACGAGCCTACCTACAACATCATTTTGCTAGGAGCACTCTCAGATGGTCAGAGTGCAGAGCTGATTCAAAAAATTCGGACATTGCCACACTATGAAAACGTTCCCATAATTTTGCTACGGTTACTGGGAAAATCGTTCGCCCGATCTGCCCAGGAACATCAGCCCATCACCATTCTCAATAAACCGATCAAACAAACTCAGTTGCACACTGCACTGGTTAATAGCGTTACCGGTCAAACCTCCTTGCATGAGGCAAGTCCAATCCCATTGGGGCAGTCCACCGCACTGTCTACACTATCTAAACAAATTCCGTTGAAAATACTGGTCGTTGATGACATCACAGTCAATCAAAAAATCTTGGTTAGAATTCTACAGGGATTAGGATATCGAGCTGACATTGCCAATAACGGTCGAGAAGCTGTGAAATCTGCTCAACGCCAATCCTACGATCTCATTCTTATGGATGTACAGATGCCTGAGATGGATGGTTTGGCAGCAACTCGTCAGATTCGTCAACTCTGTTCTGAAACTCATCCCCGGATTGTGGCCGTCACAGCCCATGCCATGCCGAGCGATCGCGAAGAGTGTTTACAAGCTGGGATGAATGATTATCTCAGCAAACCTGTTTTTTTAGAAGAACTAGTGCAAGTCATCAAACGCTGTGGAGGGGTTGGTCAAGCCCCAACTCCGTGTCAGCCCCCTGCCCAATCCACAAAATCCCCTGCCCCTGTGATTGATGCCCCTGTGATCAAAGAGCTACATCAGATGATGGGAGAAGATGCAGCAACCCTGATTGACCAACTCATGCAAAACTTTCTAGATGACGCACCTGAATTGCTAGAAAACATCAAACAAGCTGTTACTCAACAAGACGCGACACAACTCAAAACATCGGCTCACGCATTAAGATCGATGAGTTTAAATCTCGGCATGGTGAATTTAGCAACAACCTGTCAATCATTAGAGTTAATGGCAAAAATGAATCATTTGATAGACCTAGAAGAGGCTCTATCAAATGTTGAAATCGCATATGAACAAGTGATTCTAGCTTTAAAGCACTCTGATCAACCAGAACGAAACATTCAGCAAGTCAGTTCTGCCATGAAATAACAATTTCTACCCTGAATGCTTCGTTGGTATACCCAAAATAGAGATACCTGACGAAATAGATTCGCTATGAGATGAACAGCGTGGTACTAATCAAAGTCGTATAGACATCGGAAAGGATGAACCGCATGATCAGCTATTCCACAGTTGATATTTCTCACTCTACTGTTTTGATCGTAGATGACGAGCGCAATCTCAGGCTGATGCTGTGCCGCGCTATGGAAATGGAAAAATATCAGGTTTTAGAAGCCAGTACAGGGGATGCTTGTTTAACCCTCTGTCAACAACAGATCCCCGATATTATCTTGCTAGATGCAATGATGCCGAGGTTAGATGGATTTGATTGTTGTGAACAGTTGCACCAATATCTGGGCGATCGCTGTCCTCCAATTTTGATGATCACGGCTCTTTCTGATCTCGCATCCGTCGATCGCGCCTTTGCCAGTGGGGCAATTGACTTCGTTACCAAACCCATTCATTGGGCAGTGCTGCGGCACCGAGTCCGACGTATTTTACAAATGCATCGAGCGATCGCCGAGCTTCGTTCACACAGAGAGCAACCTATTTCCTAAACCCAGATTTTTTATCTCTGAAGGTAAGCAACTACTCCACGAGAGAATTGGCATTTCAAAAGATTTCCTAGATAAATTATAAAGAAGAAATTGAGCCACCCAGGGTTCCTACTCTCAGCCGAATTGAAAAAATCTTTGACGATATTAAGCCCATTCTGAGATTTTTGCAGCCTGCACTAAAGCTTGAAAGCCTTTGGAAATAGGGACTCCACAAATATCTAAGCGATCCCATTGAATTATTCAATGGTAACCATTGTAAATTTAACAGCACCTCGTTAAGACGACTTTAATAAATAAAAAAGCTAGTAGAGCTTGAAGGAGGCTGTATCCTGGTAAAGATGTAGCGCTGGACAAACAGTTTCCCTGTTGAAATTCCCATTTGAAGCTAAATTCAGGCTTTCAGGCAACGCTATAGTCATTTACTGAACTGAGTGAGTATCATGCGAGTTTTATTACTTCATCCTCTATTTCCCAAATCATTCTGGTCTTTTGACAAAACTCTAGAATTAATTGGGCGCAAGGTTTCTCTGCCGCCTCTGAGTTTAACCACTGTTGCTGCTATCCTGCCTCAAACCTGGGAATTTCGTTTAGTCGATCGCAACGTTAGATATGAGAGTGAAGCTGACTGGTATTGGGCAGATCTGGTGATCATCTCTGGCATGATCGTGCAAAAAAATGACATGCTCTACCTGATTGAGTCCGCCAAGAAACGAGGTAAATTAGTTGCCGTTGGGGGCCCCTACGTCACCTCTGTACCTGATCCTGCCCGCGAAGCTGGAGCCGATTTTTTGGTATTAGATGAAGGTGAAATCACTCTGCCCCTGCTGGTTGAAGCCTTAGAACGAGGAGAAACCTCTGGCACCTTCCGCGCCAATGGTGAAAAACCAGATGTGACGACCACCCCCATTCCTCGATTTGACCTGCTCGACCTGTCAGCATACAGTGACATGTCAGTGCAATTCTCACGGGGTTGCCCCTACCAATGTGAATTCTGCGACATTATTGTGTTGTACGGACGCAAGCCCCGCACTAAAACCCCTGCTCAATTGCTAGCAGAATTGCAAACTCTGTATGACTTAGGTTGGCGGCGATCGGTCTTTGTTGTGGATGATAACTTCATTGGCAACAAGCGCAATGCCAAAGTAATGCTGCGAGAACTGGCACCCTGGATGGCAGCCCATGACTATCCCTTTAGCCTCTCCACAGAAGCGTCGGTCGATTTGGCACAAGACCAAGAACTATTAGATTTGATGATCGCAGCTAACTTTACGGCTGTCTTCTTGGGCATTGAGACTCCTGACACCGACAGTTTGTCACTCACTCAAAAATTTCAAAACACCCGCAACTCATTGGTAGAAGCCGTTAAAAACATCAACCGCTCAGGTCTGCGAGTGATGGCAGGGTTTATCATCGGGTTTGACGGAGAGAAAGCGGGGGCGGGCGATCGCATCATTGACTTTGTGGAAGCGACCGCTATTCCCCAGGCACTCTTTGGCATGTTGCAAGCTCTCCCCGGAACAGCCCTTTGGTACCGCCTTGAGAAAGAAGGACGGTTACAGGCAGACCAAACAGCCGTGACTGGAAAACAAACAACACTGATGAACTTTGTGCCAACTCGTCCAATTGAGGATATCGCGACAGAATATATTAATTGCTTCTGGCAGTTGTATGAACCTGACCGCTATTTGGCGCGAGTTTACCGTCATTTTCTAAATATGACGCCGACTCCTCATAAAAAGAAAAATCCTCAAATGCTGGAGCTAGTCGAAATCCGGGCGGTGCTTACCATCTTCTGGCGACAAGGAATCAAACGCAGCACTCGCTGGCAGTTCTGGAAACAACTCTTTGACATCATGCGGAAGAATCCAGGAGTGTTCACATATTATTTAACCAGTTGCGCTCACATTGAACATTTCTTGGAGTATCGCCAGATTATTCGACAAGAAATTGAAGCGGAACTACGGGATTACGCATCGAGGCAAGCAAAAGATGCCAAATTAGCAGTCCCTACCTCTGTCTAAACTCTGTCTAAACTTAAAGTCTGCTGTTTTAATGGCTTTAAGACAGAGCAGGTAGCTCACTAAAAATCATCTGTGTAAGGGAGGATGTGTTGCAACCAGCGCAGCACATCCTCATTTATTATCAGACCATCTTATTTAAGACTGTTTCAACAAATTGGTTTCTATAGCCATTTGCATTGGCTTGAGCTACATCTACCCATCGACTCATCTACCCCTCTCCGCTTTACTGTGGTTGATCAATTTGAAAATCGCTGTAAGAGCTACACCAACTGGTCTGTAAGAAGCTAAGAGATACTCAGCTCTTGTAGTAACACATCAAAATTGTTTAAATAGACTATGATCACACTATAAAGTCTATTAAGAGGGCACCCATAGGCCATGCTAAGACACCCGGGAAAACCCTCAACTTCTACAAAGGTATCAAAGTGTTGGTAATGAACTGATGCCTGCTAACGTTTAGATAAATTTCGGTTAAATCGCAGACTGGTTTTCTACCGTAGTCTTCTACCGTATTGGAATAACCTGTATCAGCTAACTATTATCGAAACTATTTAATCATCCTTCATCCAGTTTTGCCGATGTGATTGCATCTCTTTTTTGAGAGCGTCACGTCAACTTTTCCACGTTGCAACTAGTATCTTATAGGACGATAAGTTATGGCTACCTATTACAATCCTGCTCTCTCTGAAGAGCCTCGAAATCAACCGATGAGACTTGTTCCTCCTATTCCAAAAGAGACCCTTTTGAATTGGTTAGAGAGTAGTGGTCGGTTTCGGTCTAGCGAAAATGACGAATTTCAAGAGCACAAAATTTCAGAAGATCTAGATGACATTCTAGAACCAGAACTTTATGTTCTAGAAACTGAAGATGATGATGAGGAGTAAGCGATCGCCCTCACGTCAAATCCCATTCACAGCAAATGGCAACTGGTCATTACTGACTCAGAATTGTTAAAGATTTTAATTGAGGAAATATTGATGTCAAAGCAACAAAAAAGTAACAAAGAATCTAAGAAACCAAAGGCAGATTCTGAGGGAAGCAAGAAACAGAAGAAAGATCCAAGAAGACATGATGGTACGTTGCCAGGGCTATTTGGTGGTTCAAAATAGAGACACATTGATATCGTTTAATGATGTCTCATAGTGAGCGATCGCCTTGCTCTAACTACCAAACGCTCTTGCCACTAAACCTAGATCAGTTGGCGAGAGCTTTTTGTTGACTATGTCACCATCAATTCACTCAGTGATCAGAAAACATTTTTCAATCTCCCACTACCCTATTCCAGTATTTATAGAATTACGATGCCCATTAAAAATCAACCCAACCCCTCACGATCCCGTTTATTTAGTACCATTTTTCTGATTTCAGGATTATTATTCCTGGCTGCTAATTTCATCTTGCCCCGTGCTTTAAGCCCTCAAACTCCTGGCGTGCCCTACAGCTTGTTCATCCATCAAGTGCAAGCAGGAGAAGTCGAACGGGCGCAAATCGGTCAAAATCAAATTCGATTTCAGTTGAAAAGCGATGGTAATGAACCATTTGGATCTGTATTTTTAACAACCCCTATTTTTGATTTAGATCTACCTAATTTGCTTGAAGCAAAAGGGGTTGAGTTTGCGGCGGCTCCTCCACCCAAAAATCGCTGGTTAGGCAGTGTGTTGAGTTGGGTCATTCCACCACTGATTTTTGTAGGCATCTGGCAGTTTTTTGCCCGTCGCAGTGGTGGAGGGTCTCAAGGTATGCTGTCAATTGGCAAGAGCAAAGCCAAGGTATATGTTGAGGGAGAATCTGCAAGAACCACTTTTGCCGATGTTGCCGGAGTTGAGGAAGCCAAAACGGAGTTAGTTGAGATTGTCGATTTTCTCAAAACACCAGAACGGTATACCCAGATTGGGGCAAGGATTCCCAAAGGAGTGTTGCTGGTGGGTCCACCAGGAACCGGGAAAACACTGCTGGCAAAAGCGGTTGCAGGGGAAGCAAAAGTACCCTTTTTCAGTATCTCTGGCTCTGAATTTGTAGAAATGTTTGTTGGGGTCGGGTCTTCACGAGTGCGAGATCTGTTTGAGCAAGCCAAGAAGCAAGCGCCTTGTATCGTGTTTATTGATGAACTAGATGCGATCGGCAAGTCGCGCAGCAGTAACGGTTTTTATGGGGGTAATGATGAGCGTGAACAAACGTTGAACCAGTTGCTATCTGAGATGGATGGATTTGCGATGGAAGGGGCGACGGTGATTGTGCTAGCAGCCACCAATCGTCCTGAAATCCTGGATCCGGCTCTTCTGCGTCCCGGTCGGTTTGATCGACAAGTGTTAGTAGATCGTCCGGCGTTATCAGGACGAGAAGCGATTCTCAATATTCATTCTCAGAAAGTGAAGTTAGGTGAGGATGTTGATCTAAGGGCGATCGCCACTCGCACACCTGGTTTTGCTGGTGCAGATCTGGCAAATTTGGTCAATGAAGCCGCCCTGTTAGCTGCTCGCAACAAACGTCAGGCAGTAGCACAAACAGATTTTGCTGAGGCGATCGAACGGGTTGTGGCTGGGCTTGAAAAGAAAAGCCGTGTCCTTAACGACACAGAGAAAAAAATTGTGGCCTATCATGAAGTAGGTCATGCTCTGGTAGGGTCACTGATGCCAGGAAGCAATCGCGTCGAAAAAATTTCCATTGTGTCTCGTGGCATGGCAGCGTTGGGTTATACTCTGCAACTTCCCACCGAAGATCGATTCCTGCTGGATGAAGCGGAATTGCGAGGACAGATTGCAACCTTGTTAGGGGGTCGTTCAGCAGAAGAAATTGTGTTTAAAAGCATCACGACTGGTGCCTCCAATGATTTGCAGCGAGCAACCGATTTGGCAGAGCAGATGGTAACAACCTTCGGCATGAGCAAAATTTTGGGTCCGCTAGCCTATCAGCAAGGTACACGACCCCTGTTTCTAAATGACAGCGCACCTAATCCTCGCCGCATGATGAGTGAGGAAACATCAGAGGCGATCGACCGTGAAGTCAAAGATATTGTTGAAACGGCTCATCAACAGGCACTAGACACGCTCAACCGCAATCGAGACTTGCTGGAAACCATTACCCTGCAACTCTTAGAAACCGAAGCGATCGAAGGTGAAAAATTGCATCATTTGTTAAGCCAAGCTCAAGCTACATCCGCCTAGTCACGCTGTTAATGCAGGGTGTAACCGTTGCACCCCGTCCTAACCAACTCTTCAGTCGCTTTAGATAAATGCTTTTGTCAAGGCATTTTGTTAAACGCTTTGACAAAAGCGATCGCTATTCCAAAAGTTTTTACGGAGTTTAATTATGTCCTCTTCTTTAACTCAAGGTACCCTCGTTACTATCATTGGGGAAGCTGTATTGCAAGACCGTTTAATTCGCCTCCTCACCCAGCTTAAAGTGTCTGGTTATACCATTATTCCAGCGCAAGGTGCAGGGAGCCACGGCAGACGGATGGGCGACATGGCAGGTTACAACACCAACATTGAAATCAAAACGGTTGTTGCTCCAGAGATCTCTGATCAATTGCTAGAAGACCTCAAGCCATTGCAGACAAGCCACGCTTTGATTGCATTTCGGCAAACAGTAGAAGGGTTATTTGATTAACAGTAACGCCTTTCTTTTGAAGGTCAGGTCTTGTAAAAATGCCTACGGTTCATGCCCTACATGGCATTTTTACACCAGATTTTTTACATCAAACTTTTTACATCAGACCATAAAAGATGCTTGCTCACATCCAGTACCATCCATTTGTTAACACTCCCAACACTTAACGAGATACAAAGCTTCTAATATGCAACTTTCCTAAGAGGTTGTCTGTGAGACCGTCTGAGGAGTTTTTGGGGGTTAAAACCGTGACTACAACAACAAAGCTCGTCGTTGCAGATTCAAGCCAATCCACATCAGAAGCACCCGTACTGGATACAGATACAAAGCATACCCTGCGGTTAAACCAAACACTTGTAACTACTCAGGCAAAACTTGCTGAGTTTAAGTGGAGTGGGGATAACTGGGTTATTGTTGGAAGCAGGGCATTGAGCATGATCAATGAAGGAACCGTCTGAACAATCAGAGCAGCTTCGGGAAGTGATCCGTGCCGCGTACCAGCAGGGTGAAAAGGCTGTGATTGCATTAGTCGAGAAGTTACTCAAAGCCCAAGCAGACGCGATAGAGAAATTAGCAGCGCGCATTAAAGTGCTAGAAGACCAAGCGAGTAAAGATAGTCAGACCAGTAGCAAACCTCCATCGGGAGATGGGTTTAAGAAACGGCCCCAAAGTTTGCGAAGTAAAAGTGGACGTAAAAGCGGTGGACAAACCGGACACCCTGGCAGCACCCTGGAATGGGTAGAGGTGCCCGATGAGATTGAGCAACACGTGATTGAAGTGTGTCAAGGCTGCGGGGCATCGTTGGCAGAGATGAGGGTATTGGAATGGCAATGTGCTCAAGTGCATGATTTAGTACCGATTGAAATGAGGGTGAGCGAGCATCAAGTCGCCGTTAAACAATGCGCCTGTTGTGGGCAGCGAAATGAGGCAACCTTTCCGGTGGGTGTGACCAATCGAGTCCAGTATGGTTCAAGGTTGCGGAGCTTAATGGTGTATCTGATGGATTATCAGCTAATCCCGTCAGAGCGAGTGCAGGGACTGTTGTCTGAGGTGTTAGGGTGTTCGTTGTCAGAAGGCACGTTGTACGAGACTCGAAAGGCGTGTTTTGAGTTGCTGGTCGAGGTCGAGAGCAGCATTTTTGCAGCTCTGCAACAGGCAGAGGTGGCACACTTTGATG
>JANRJA010000066.1:0-45347 GCA_033764315.1 Oculatellaceae cyanobacterium bins.114 | reverse complement strand
TGACGGATTATTAGTGCTATTCTGGCTTTCAAACTATTATCTTGTCTAGGTTCGGGCGTCCTCGGCTCCCTCGCTTTCGCTTGGCTCACTTCCGACGCTTGACCAATATAACGAGCTTTTATCCTATCTGTCAAGAGATCTCGGGAAAAGAATTTGAAATCCCTTCAATTTGACGCTATGAAGGCGTTTCGGCCGATCGCCTTGCCTCTCTTTTCTAAAAAACGGGGATTGAACCGGAAAAATTCTCAGAAAATGCGTTTTGAGCTCTAAAAATGGGTTGGAGGTGACACTACTGCGAAGGTTGCCTCTTAGCTTATTGGTTCATTAGAGATATTTCTTGTTTTATGAAGAGGCGTTGGTGTGGCTCTGGTGGGTCTGGCAAAGATGTTATGGTGCACTAACGTCGAGAGAAGGTAGGTAGGTTGATGGAGATGCCGATTGCGGTGTTGCCGCCATTTGTGGTTTTAGATCCTCTGCTACACAGTTGGCTGTTAGAGGATATTGGCAGGGGCGATCGCACAACGCAGAGCTTGTTGTCGCCTGGGGTAAAGGTTGGGCAAGCAGAGTGGGTTGCAAAAGAATCGGGCGTTATTGCAGGAATGCCGATCGCTATGCGGATATTTCAGTTGTTGAATGCACAAGTCAAGACCATCCCTAAAGTTGCTGAGGGTGAAAGGTGCGATTATGGTCAGGTGGTTGTTTATTTTGAAGGTGCTCTAGATGCGTTGTTGATGGGAGAGCGGGTGGCCTTGAATTTGGTGATGCGGTTGAGTGGCATTGCCTCAGCAACTCGAAAGTATGTAGAGCAGATTGTAGATTTACCGACACGACTAGTGGATACTCGCAAGACAACTCCGGGACTGCGATTGTTGGAGAAGTATGCAACCCAAGTGGGGGGGGCGGTGAATCACCGGGTTGGGTTAGATGATGCGGTGATGATTAAGGATAATCACATTGCTGCGGCTGGAGGAATTGGAGTGGCGATCGCCCAGATTCGATCTCGGGTTCCCTATCCAATGATGGTTGAAGTGGAGACGGAAACCCTGGAACACGTGGCAGAGGCATTACAGCATGGGGCAGACATCATCATGTTGGATAATATGCCTTTGGAGCGGATGCATCAGGCGGTGTCGATGATTCGGGAGAAGAGTGATCGAGTCAGGATTGAGGCATCGGGCAATATTACGTTGGAGACGATTCGAGCGGTAGCGGAGACGGGGGTGGATTATATTTCAACGAGTGCGCCGATTACGCGATCGACGTGGTTGGATTTGAGTATGAGAATTTTGTAGGATGAGTGGCTTCTTAGCACCGTTATTCGCAGATTAGGCTTGGATATAAAACCAAGGGTTGTGAGGGGTGCGCTCCCCCGGTCAGGGATTCAACCCTTGTACCCCGAATTCTCTTCCCAGCTCTTATTTACGATGAGTTGTACTTAAGTGAATATCCTAGTTTTTCTGGAGGGGTCGCTTGGCTGCTTCAACAAGGTGACAAAGAACCGAACCTTGGGGGAAGCTTCCCCCAAACCTCCTCGCTGAGGGACGAGACGCGTCCCTCAGACTCCCTCCGAAAAGGTGTAGGAATAATAGTAAGGCGCGCTTCGCATCGGTAGTAAGGTCGGGTGTCCCTGCTCAATAAGCTGAGTAAAGCTGAGCATGAGTAAGGCTAGGCACGAGTAGAGCTAAGCATGAGTAGATGCGTTGAGCGTTTATAATCACAAGGTGTTTGCCTGGTTTAAATGTTTTTACCTGAAGTGAGAATATTCCTTGCACCCAGGTTTAGTCGGAGCTTATGAATTCTACGATCGCCCTTCTCAAATCTCGATTTGAACAAGCTTTTGTCGCTGCTTTTGGAGCAGATTTGGCGGGTGCTGATCCAATTTTGGTGCCTGCGAGTAATCCCAAGTTTGGGGATTATCAATCCAATGTGGCGATGTCGCTGACGAAGAAGTTGGGGAAACCACCGAGGGCGATCGCTGAGGCGATTGTGCAGCAGTTGGATGTGGCTGATCTATGTGAACCGCCGACTGTGGCAGGACCAGGGTTTATTAACTTGGCGTTGAAAACTAGCTATTTAGAAGCCCAGTTAAAAGCGATTCAGAGTGATCCTCGGTTGGGAGTCGCCAAGATTCAACCTGCTAAACGGGCGATCGTGGATTATCCCAGTCCTAACATTGCAAAAGAAATGCATGTTGGGCATTTGCGTCCCTCGGTAATTGGTGATTGCATTGCCCGTATTCTTGAATTTTTGGGCTATGACACATGGCGCATTAGTCATGTTGGCGATTGGGGCACTCCGTTTGGCATGTTGATTGCCTATTTACGAGAGGCTTATCCAGAGGCTCTCGCAGGTCAGGAGCTAGATTTAGGAGATTTAGCAACGTTTTATCGGCAAGCCAAGAAACGGTTTGATGAGGACGAGCAGTTTCAGGAGAAGGCGCGGTTGTCAGTTGTAGAGCTGCAAGCTGGCGATCTGGAGACCTTGCGTGCTTGGAAAATTGTATGTGATTTGTCTAACCGGACGAACCAAAAGATTTTTGACTTGATGGGGATTTCTCCTCTAACCATTCGAGGTGAGTCCTTTTACAACCCTTATCTGGCAGACGTGATTCAAGAACTCGATCGCCTGGGATTGGTGGTTGAGAGTGACGGTGCAAAGTGTGTTTTTTTAGAAGGATTCACCAACAAAGAGGGAAATCCGTTGCCGCTGATAGTGCAGAAATCGGATGGCGGATATAACTATGCCAGCACCGATCTGGCCGCGATTCGCTATCGCGTCACTGTGGATCAAGCCCAACGAGTGGTATATCCCGTGGGGGCAGAGCAGATGAATCACTTTGCTCAAATCTTTCAAGTTGGTAAGCGAGCAGGCTGGATCACCGATGAAGTAAAGTTTGTCCACACCCCGTTAGGCTCTGTATTAGGAGAGGATGGTAAGAAACTCAAGAGCCGATCGGGTGAAGCAGTGCGATTGCAAGACTTATTAGAGGAGGCGATCGCTCGTGCCCGTGCTGATCTAGAAACCCGACTTGCAGCGGAGGGTCGTCAAGAAACAGAGGAATTTATCAACAACAGTGCTCAGGTGACGGGGATCAGTGCCATCAAATATGCTGATCTGAGCCAGAACCGCACCAGTAACTACATCTTTAGCTATGACAAGATGCTCGCATTGCAAGGCAACACGGCTCCTTACATGCTGTATGCCTATGTGCGCGTGCAGGGGATCAGTCGCAAGGGAAACATTGATTTTGAAGCTTTGGGAGCGGATAGTCCCATTGTATTGAGGGAAGAGACCGAGCTGATTTTAGCCAAACATCTGTTGCAGTTTGATGAGATTTTGATGGCGATCGACGAAGATTTGTTACCCAACCGCCTCTGTCAATACTTATTTGAATTGAGTCAAAAGTTTAATCAGTTCTATGATCGCTGCCCCGTGTTGCAAGCGGAGGAACCACTGCGAACCTCGCGTTTGATTCTCTGTGATTTAACGGCTAAAACGATCAAATTGGGGTTGTCGTTGTTGGGAATTCCAGTTTTAGAACGGATGTAGGAACTTCTCAGAACTGCGTCCGTTTTTGCTGATGGGGTTATGTTTACCTTTCGTATAAGAGTCACTCTAAATGCTTGAAACACCCATTGGTTGGGGATTGTTGTTCCTAGTAGGAACATTTACTGGAACCCTATCTGGCTTGTTGGGGATCGGGGGGGGATTACTGATGGTTCCTATATTGACTTTTTTTGGCATTCCTTTGGTGGAAGCAACAGCAACTAGCTTAATTGGCGTGCTATTAAGCTCAATTTCAGGAACTGTGCAAAATTTTCAAACCAAAAGTTTGAATTGGAAAGTGTCATTGTTACTTGCCCTGTTCGGCATTCCCACTGCTCAGCTAGGAGCCTGGTTGGGCGATCGCCTCCCTGATGCGGGTCTTTCACTGGCGTTTGCTGCATTGTTGCTGATCACGATTTATTTAATGCAATTGCGGCAACAACTGAAACGGCAACAGCAAAAAACTCAGGAAACAAACGACAGCCTGTTGATATCTGATGAAGCAATCATTGGGGTCACAGCAGAAACATTTAAGCCCATTACCGGGATCGGTTTATTGGCAGGGGTCTTGTCAGGGTTATTTGGCGTGGGTGGTGGGGTGGTCATGGTGCCGTTGCAAATGTTGTTTTTAGGGGAAGGCATCAAGGCAGCGGTACGAACCAGCTTAGGGGCAATCGTGGCGATCGCCATTTCAGGGTTGGCCCAACATGCTTGGAATGGCAACGTCTTATGGGTGCCGGGGCTGTGCCTGGGGTTAGGTGGTATTTTAGGTGCTCAAGCTGGGACACGTCTCTTACCTAAATTGCCCGATCGCATAATCAACCTATTGTTTCGCTCTTTCTTGATTGCACTTGCTATTTACATGACAACACGAGCATTTACAGCTGGGTCATA
Organism: Oculatellaceae cyanobacterium bins.114; assembly: GCA_033764315.1. Lineage (GTDB taxonomy): Bacteria > Cyanobacteriota > Cyanobacteriia > Elainellales > Elainellaceae > FACHB-1407. The sequence goes on along the minus strand of JANRJA010000066.1, from coordinate 40,907 downwards.
ATCTCCCAAAACCTTAGAGGCAAAGCGTTTACATCAAGATTTGCGATTCTAGGATAAGATTTTCGTACCTTGCTTCGCGCCTAAGAGCCAGGAAGCACAACACGTTCTAGATATTCCTGATCCGTCATGATGTTTTGCATGTTCTCTAGGCGATCGAGAAATACCATGCCGTTCAAATGGTCAAACTCGTGTTGAAAGATGCGAGCGACAAAATCTGACAATTCTCGTCGTTCTATCTTGCCATCTGAAGTCGTGTATTCCACTTCGAGTTCTTTATAACGTGACACCCATCCTCGAATACCTGGAACACTAAGACACCCTTCCCAATCTGACACCATTTCTTCAGAGTGGCTGACAATGTGGGGGTTAATCATGGCGATCGGTTCCATCAACGGTGCATGAGGGTAACGAGCATTGGGACGAGAGGCAACCACTAATAACCGATAAGAGTGCCCCACTTGAGGAGCCGCAATACCAACACCATTTGCCTGACGTAGCGTTTCCAGCAAGTTGTGAATTAAGGTTTGCACTTCCACATCTTGAATGTGGTAAATAGGTTGAGCCGTCTGACGCAATACCGGATTACCCAGTTGAGCAATTTGTAACCTAGCCATGACTAATCACCAACTTAACAAGTAACTAAGCCGCGCAAGGAACCAAGCAACCGCTAACCTGCTATCAGCATCGCCAGACGCCCCATACGAGAAGCGTGCTTAGCTCTGAGTCGACCTAAATCTCCTTTAGTTTAACCTTGAGACTCATTAGGGAATGCTACAGGTTGTATTGATAGATTAACAACTTGCCCCTGACGACGCAATTCAACAGATAAGTCATTGCCAATTCGGCTGTTTTCGACCGTTTCTTGGACTTGCTCAGAAGTCGTCACGACTTGATTGTTAAGTTTTGTGATCACATCTCCAGGCTGTACTCCTGCCGCTGCTGCTGGAGAATTAGGAACTACACGCAACACTAGAATTCCTGTCTCGTCTTGAACCGTAAATGGCAGATTTGGCTCATTTTCAAGACGTTGTTTAAGTTGAGGTGTCAGAGTCGTCATTTGAACACCGAGATAGGGATGATCGACCCGACCCGTCGCAATGAGTTGGTCAGCAATGCGCTTAGCCGTATTAATCGGAATAGCAAATCCAAGCCCTTGAGCATTGGCACGGATTGCCGTATTCATACCCACTACTTGACCTTGTTGGTTAAGCAAGGGTCCCCCAGAGTTACCAGGATTGATGGCGGCATCCGTTTGGATAAAACTGCCGCGTTGATCAGGAATGCCTACTTGAGCACTGCTCCGACCCGTGGCACTAATAATGCCAACGGTGACGGTGTTATCTAGCCCCAGCGGATTACCAATGGCGATCGCCCATTCTCCTGGTTGGAGTTGATCAGAATTGCCCAAAGGCACAGTCGGTAAATCTTGCGCCTCAATTTTGACAACAGCCACATCTGTGACTCGATCTTCTCCCAAGACCTTGCCATTAAACGTGCGCCCATCCTTTAAAGTCACTGTGACTTGATCGGCTCCATCAACCACATGGGCATTAGTCAAGACAACACCTGCACTGTCAACAATAAACCCTGACCCCACCCCTTCTTGAACATGAGGTTGAGGTTGAACTGGAGCATCAGACCCAAAAAAACGTTCAAACGGATCAGTCAAGCCATTGGGCGTTTGAGCCTGAACTGTGCGTGACGCATCGATCCGCACTACAGCAGAACCAACCTCTTGAACCGCTTCAGCAATAAAGTTGGAGTTAGTATTGCCTGCCAACAATCGACTACTTAAGCCATCCGAAGCATTAGGTTGGCTCGTCACCTCCGCAGGCTGAGACAAAGCCTCGAACGAAAGCCAGTGTTGCCCCAACAAAGCTCCGCCTGCACCGACCAACACCAGCACAGGATAGATAATTTTTTTATGGAATGAGTGTTTACGAGTCGAGGTTGAAGTGTCAGTGGAATTGAGCACAGTAGTTTATAATCCTTTGGCAACGATAAACGTATAGCCAAATCTGCATTCAGTTGTGTGATGAGCTATCAACCAAAGTCAACAGATTTAGCCACTAGTCATTACTCTAAAAGGCTGATTTGTCATTGGGATGACATCACCATCACGCCGATATGAAGATTAATTTGAAGCTAACCGGCTCACAAATTACTAAACTCTGTCTTCTGAAGTACTTAACTGGCAAGGATTAGAGCAGTTCCATCCAAAAGTCACAATCGCTGTGGCGATTTGTCATCTCAGGTTCATGGATTCAACACGGCTTTGACAAACCAGCTTGATAAGTTAGCTATCACAGGTGAATGAATGCTGAGGAGAGGCAGATCGTACTGAAATAGGGGAAATTTTAAACTATATTTCGGCGATCGCCTTCTCCTTCTTCCTTATTCAGCCCTTTAGCCCAACGCTACATCGAGAAACATCATCATCACAAACCCGACCATCACTCCGGCAGTCGCCGCTTTTTCGTAGCCGAGTCGGTGAGATTCAGGAATAATTTCATCACTGATCACAAATAACATGGCTCCGGCTGCAAAGCCCATTGCTACTGGCAAGACAGCCTGCAACACAGAAACTGCACCGGCACCCAACAAGCCACCCACTGGCTCAACCAACCCAGTTAAAAGACTAATTAAAATTGCATCTCGCTTAGAATATTTCTCCCCTAATAGAGAAATAGCCACTACCAAGCCTTCGGGGATGTTTTGCAAGCCAATTCCCACTGCAAGAGCTGTGCCGTTGGCAACATTGCCACCGCCAAATCCTACACCCACTGCCAAACCTTCTGGAAAGTTGTGAATCGTAATTGCAGCAATAAATAGCCAAACTCGTTTGAGATTAGCGATATTTCCGTCACCTTCTCGCCCTTTAAAGAAATGTTCGTGGGGAAAGTAGCGATTGGCAAGCCAGAGAAAAAGCCCTCCTAATAAAATGCCAACGGCAACGAGAGACGCTGCAACGGTCGGACTTTGACCTACTGCCTCAGCCGCCTCAATACCCGGAACGATCAGGGAGAAAGCCGTCGCCGCCAGCATAACTCCTGCCCCAAAGCCCAACATCACACCCTGAGCATTATCAGTAATGCGCCTGACAAATAAGACGGGCAACGCTCCTAGACCTGTCCCCAATCCAGCGATCGCACTACCCATTAAACCGAGATAAACAACAGGAATTTCACTCAGTAGATTGTTTGCCATGCGACTCACCATAGACCCGTCCTCGCCAACGGGTTGGAGTGTGGACAGAGGATAGAAAAATTCGCAGCACCGCTAGCGGATCAGCCAATGGAGAGAACCAGAATGCCCAAAATGCTTTAGTAGGGCGAGCGTAGGTAGGTGCAATGCCCCATAGCAGAGCGATGCGAATAAACACCAGTAGCCCATTGATCCCCACCGCTGTGAGAATGGGCACTGAGGTATATCCTTGCAGCACAAAACTCGTCAACAACAGCGTTGCGATCAGAGGGATTCCCTGCACCATCAGCAAAAACCACAGATCACCCCATTTCTGTCCTGGACTAGAAGCGTCCTTTAGATCGAGCGATCGCCCCCATTCTCGCCAGGTTTCCACGGCTCCCTCATACATCCGCACCTTGAGCACTTTAGAGCCATCAAGAAAACCAACTTTAGCCCCGTGCTGAGCAGCATATCTCGCCAGCGTGACATCATCGCAAAAAGAACGACGAGCACTGGTATAGCCTCCCAAATCAGTCAAGAGCGATCGCCGGATCAAAAAACATTGACCATTTGCCAAAATTCGCTCAGAACCAGTCAACGTCGAGCCAGCCGCTCCAAACCGATATACGAGAGTGATCAGGAGAGCCGGTTGCAACCAAAACTCGCCTGGATACTGAAGAATAAATTGGGGAGAAGCTGAGAGCAAGTCATAGCCTTGAGCCTCAGCCGTTGATATCAGACTTGATACCAATCCTGGTTGAGGCTGGGTATCTGCATCAATGCCCAAGATCCACTCGCTGTGCTCAGAACTGTAGAGAAAACCATTATGGAGTGCCCAAGGGCGCCCCACCCAATCGGCAGGGAGAGGATCATCAGTCATCACACGAAAACGGGGATCAGTGCGCTGAGCCGCCTTCACCAGATCAACAGTGCCATCCTGCGAACGGCTATCTACCACGATAATCTCTCGCACTTCATAGCCCTGACGGGTCAAACCCGTGAGACAAGGGGTAATGCGCTCTGCCTCATTTAACGTAGGAACAACAACACTCACCTTGCCAATCTGATCGGGAGTGGAGCGTCGTGGCTCTAAGGGGAGTTGGCGCAGGGGACCAAGCACCAAGCGGCTCAACAAAATCAAAACGGCTGGCAGCTGAACCAAAAGCAACACCAGTGCCAAAACACTCGGTAGTACGATATCAGCAGGTAAAGAACTGAAAGCTGTCATTACTTCGCACTAACACCCACAGAGGCGGTTGCAACACGAGCTTTGAGATTGTCAGCCGTTGTCTCAGTCACAACTACTTGAGCATCAGTCGGTTGAGAAGAGTGCGCGACAGCCCAACAGATTAAAGCTGGAGCTACTCCTAACGCTAAACCTAACAGAACTGGAATCCAAATCCCTGCTGCCAAGCTCATAATCATGGCAAAAGCAAAGTTGCCAAGATAAACCATCAAAGGCAAATTGAGCTGAACGGGTTGTAACTGGGGTGGACGCTTGCGCCAAAAAATAGCCGCAACCGCCATGAATACAACCCCTGTCCCAAACCAGCCAGCAAAATTTTGATAGGGCATGCCAAAGAATGCACCGGGCTGATGCCAATACCAGAAAGGCATAGCCGTCTGACTCATTGCCGGATCTAGGACAAAATCCCAGGAAGTCAACAAGAGAGAGCCGAGAGCGATCGCCCCAAGTTGACGTAACAGCCCTGAAAAACCGCCCTTACCGGAGTCATTTCCTCCCAAAATCACCCGTGCCAACAGATAAGAGGAAAGCCCTAAATAAAACCAGGATAGAGGAATGGTAAACGGCACCAACCCAGCGATTTTATAACCCAACCCACTCAGATAACTGTAGTCCCCAAAAGGAAAGCCTATGCTAGTGCCCATTAGCTCACTGCTAAGGGAAATGGCAACAGCAGGCACCAGAAAGGTCAACAATCCCTGTAACCCCAAAGTACGGTAAGCATGAATCGCAACCGCGATCGCCCCCAACAAAATATAAACCACACCGCCCCCTGCCATGCTCCAGGCAAACATCGTTTGCCCCGCCGGTAAGAGAGCCAAAAATTCAGGATGCGGCATGACAAGCAACAGCCCTGCCAATCCAAAAGCCATCGCTACTAAATGACCAATTAAGCAAACGCGCTCAGCGACTACCAGTTGCTTCATGACAAACTCCCCAAACGACAGCCACAATCCCTTTTAATCTGGATATCTTTTTTAGTTTACAAATTTTAAAGAAACCAGTGAGAGCATCGTACCGCAGAATTCAAAAGTTTGTAAATTTTATGAATTGAATTCCAATTTTTTGAGTTTTCGGTGCAACCTTCCCTCAGTTCTATAGACTTGCTAAAGGGCTTACTATTTTCATGTGGCAATTTATTCGTTAAGCAATTGTGGTAGCAGGTAGTGTTGGCATTGGGTTAGGAATAGCCGCTCTAGTGGCAGGTTTAGGGGTACTGGCGATTGAAGTGCAATTTCGCCGCCGTCCCGGTAACGCTTTAGAAATGACAGCTGGAGATTGGAATCTTGAGGTTTATGAACCTCAACGATATCTCTTAGCCGGAGAATTAGAACTCCAAAATCGCACTCAACGGCTCGAAATTATGGTGCCTCAAGTCGAGGCAAAAGCAACCTTGCTCTCTAAAGAAAGCTTGGAGGGAGTGACGACCCAAATACGAATCACACCACGCCATCCGGATGCTCCGGCACGCCCCGATGGGTATTGGTTTGGCTATATCGTCAAGGTCGGCAAAACGACTCGCCTGGAAGTGTCATTAGAGATCAAAGGTGAGAATTTGCACCCCCTTCAGGCCGCGTGGATTCAGGTTCAATACACCACCTATGGCCCCCAAGGGCGCATTCCTAAGATGCGACACATCATTGTGCCCTTAAAGTTTCCAGTTGTGGAAGAATCACAACGCTGGCGACCGACGCCCAATGCTGATTTGTTGCCCATTCGGACTCATCTATTGAGCCATCTCGACAACCCGGTAGAAGTGGTCAAACGCTATGTCGTGCCGCATGCTCAACCAGGCGATATTGTCACCATTGGAGAAACCCCAGTCGCCATTATGCAAGGTCGGTTTCGCCACCCCACCGATGTTAAACCAGGATGGTTAGCGCGGCGATTGTGCTACTACTTCATGCCTACATCTAGTTTGGCAACGGCCTGTGGCATGCAGGCGTTGGTGGATATTGTCGGACCAGTTCGCGTCTTTTGGGCATTTGTCTTAGGGGCGATCGCTAAGAAAGTATTAAATAAACCAGGCATGTTTTATCAACTGGCTGGCGAACAAGCCCGTCTAATTGACGATGTCACGGGCACTCTGCCTCCTTATGATCAATTTATTGTCTTAGGCCCAGACAATCCACAGCAAATTGTTGAGCAAATTCATCGCGAAACTGGATTGTCTGCCGCTGTAGTGGATGTCAATGATTTGAAAGCAGTTAAAATATTGGCAGCGAGTTCAAATATTTCACTCCCATTTTTGGAACAAGCTTTAATTACGAACCCGGCAGGTAATGCCGATGAACAAACTCCATTAGTGCTAATTCGTCCGACAGACACTGCCGCAGCCACTTAGCCAGCATGACTTCAACTCTGCCACAGACTACTAACATATCAATTCGTCCATTTCAACATCGTGATCTGGCAGAAGTGCAACGTCTGTTTTCAGATGCGACTGATTGGGAATGCAGTGATTACGCGGCTTATCAAAGCCGCCGCTGGGAGCAGATTAATCGCTGGTATGGCGTGTTGAAATTTTTGAGTCTGTTTCCCAACCCATTGCAGAATCTGCTAAATGCCTACGTCGCCCATGAAAGCGATTCCCCCGCAGGAGGAACTGCGTCGAACCGTTTACGGGGAGTGATTCAGGTGTCTCCATTTAACCAATCGCGCACCACCTGGCGGATTGATCAGGTGTTGACCAATGTGGGTGAGGTCACAGAGGGGGAAGTGGTTTCTCCGGCAGAGGTTGGCTCACAACTGTTGCGTCACTGTTTTCAAACCATTTGGGAAGCTCGCACATGGCTGACTGAAGTTAATGTGAATGATAAAGACTCGTTGGCTCTATATCGTCACAATGGGTTTCAACCCTTAGCCCAAATGACATATTGGGCGATCGCACCTGAGTTACTCAGTCACTTAGCCGAGCGAGAGCCTGACCTCCCCAATCTGTTACCCGTGAGCAATGCTGATGCTTGCTTGTTGCATCAACTTGACACTGTCTCCATGCCACCGTTGGTGAGGCAGGTGTTTGATCGCCAGCCCCACGACTTTAAAGCAAGTTTGCTCAGAGCTGTTGTAGACAACGCTAAACAACGCGTCGAGCATACAGACGTGATCAGCAATTATGTGTTTGAGTCACAGCGCAAGGCAGCGATCGGATACTACAAATTGCAATTGAGTCAAGATGGCACCCATCCTCACTCGGCTCATTTAACTGTGCATCCAGCTTATACCTGGCTCTATCCTGAGTTGCTCTCCCAAATGGCACGACTCGCCAAAGGGGTTTCAAATCAGCCCCTGCGCCTGACCTCGACTGATTATCAACCAGAGCGTGAAGAATACTTGGAGCAAATTGGAGCCACTCGCATCGAACACACCCTAATGATGTCACGTTCGGTGTGGCACAAAGTTCGAGAAACTCGCTTTGTCTCGCTTGAAGGGCTGCAATTGTCAGAGGTGTTGCAAGGGTTTCAACCAGCTCGAAAGCCTGTTCCAGGTCGCTTTTCTCTGCTGGAATCAATTCGTCAGTTGCCTCAAACCCCCAATCCCACTGACGACAACTCCAGCAGCATTAGCCCTGAGCAATAGTTAGAGCTATGACCTCCTCTTCGACCTTCATCTCGGCTTTAGGACTGGATGTCGGTCGCAAAAGAATTGGCGTAGCAGGGTGCGATCGCACAGGACTAATCGCTTCAGGGTTAACCACGATTGAGCGGCGATCGTTTTTAGAAGACGTTGACCAACTCAAAACCCTCGTACAGGAACGACAGGTGCAAGTGTTGGTGGTCGGCTTACCCTATACGATGGGCGGCGCGATCGGCTCTCAGGCAAAGAAAACACAACGGTTTGCCCACCGCTTGAGCGAGGCATTGCAATTACCTGTGGAATACGTCGATGAGCGGCTCACTTCCTTTCAAGCCGAACAACTGTTGATCGCCGAGGGACAATCTCCTTCACGGAACAAAGGACTGATCGATCGCAAAGCCGCTGCGATTATTTTGCAGCAATGGTTGGATCAGAGAAGGAAGGTAGAGAAGAAGTAGGGGCACCGCATTCGTCAAGAGAATTCTCAGCAAGATAATGCATCCATTGAACGAGTGCGATGTACTGCCTTAGAGAAAGATCAGGGATGGATAGGCGATCGCGGCAAAGTTAATCAGTCCTACAACAACCGAGAGATCTCAGCGTGCATTAAAGCAATGTCAGGATCGCGTTGAATGGCTCGATAATATCGCTTCTCTGAAGGGGTACCATCCACATCCGGTTGCAATAGGCTTTGAGCTTGCTCTAACACCCCATTCACCTGGTCAACAGTGATTGGCTCTTTGGTATGAAGTAGATCATCCATTTGGACAATCAATTGAGACATCGGGCGTAACCAGTCAAACCATTCATGCCCTACCACCAGTCGAAAAAACTCTCCATTGGATTGAATGCGTCCATGAAATTGTTCATAAACCAACCGTTCAGAGTTAAGCAACGCTTTGTGAAGACGCAATAGAGTGGTACGCACCTGACGCAATCGGTGCAGGGTTAGTTCAAAAGAGGGATTGCTAGCAGACATCAGACGTTTGGAGGTAGACCTGACAATATCAATGGCAATTTGCTATCGGGGGATGCCATCTTACCCAGTTAGACGGATGAGGACACACCCTGCAATTTCTTTAACCGCGATCCTCAAGAGGATGGGGCGATCGCCAGAGCCTTCATTATATCGTTGTGCTATGGACTCTAGAGACAACAACAGCTTGCCCAAATTCGTTTGACCACATGCCGCTCATACCGTTTCTAGAAATTGGGCAGACCCATCACTGTTTCCGTCATGCTTCCGTCAGGGCGTTTCGCGAGATACCCCTACTACTAATTGGCGACCATTACTTACTGAACAGGTACAGCTTCTTATTGTAGATATTATAGAGACAATCAGTATCTTAAATTGGGTATTGTCTTTTAATTAGATTCAATCCATAATAAAAGAGTTCGAGAAAAGGACTGACGCAGGAGATGACAGGCTAAGCACCGTGAAACCTCTCTCAAACCACTTCACCTTGTTTAGATCGATCAGAAATGCCTTCAAATGCACAAGTTCTGAAGAACACAGTTCACAGAAATCACCTTATTCAACTCACTCCACCTACTCAAGAGGTGCCACACATGATTACGATTCGCCCTGCTCAAGAACGCGGTATTGCTAATTTTGGTTGGTTAGATAGTCGCCACACCTTCTCCTTTGGAAACTATTATGATCCGGCTCATATGGGCTTTGCCGATCTGCGGGTTATCAACGAAGACAAAGTGACTCCAGGTCAAGGGTTTGGCACCCACGGTCACCGTGACATGGAAATCATCTCCTACGTTTTAGAAGGAGCATTAGAACACAAAGACAGCATTGGCACAGGTTCTGTGATTCGCCCTGGTGATGTGCAACGGATGTCAGCTGGAACAGGCATCATGCACAGTGAATACAACGCCTCTGACACTGACCCCGTTCACTTTTTACAAATCTGGATTTTGCCGGAACAAAAAGGGATTGAACCGGGTTATGAGCAGAAAAACTTCTCTGACGCTGAAAAGCAAGGTCAGTTAAGGTTGGTTGGCTCTCACGATGGTCGAGATGGATCCATCACTATTCACCAGGATGTCAACTTATATGCCACATCCCTTAAAGAAGGGGACACAGTAAGCCATTCGTTGGCCAGTGGACGAGTGGTTTGGGTACAAGTTGCACGAGGAGCAGTGCAATTAAACGATCGCCCTCTCACTGCTGGAGATGGTGCAGCAATCGCCCAAGAAGATGTAATCACTCTAAAAGGAGCATCCAACGACGCTGAAGTGCTGTTATTTGATATGGCAGCATAGTCTAGATGGGAGGGACATGTCATGACATGTCCCTCTTCAGTTCACGACTTAGTACACCACAAATAGGGTGCGGAATTTGGGGTGCAGAGGCTTCGTCATCAGCTCAGCCGAACGGTGGAACCCTGGTTAGATACCCTTAGGGCACATCAGTTCCGGTAGAAGCACTCCAGATTTTAAACCATTGCTCTCGCGTTAACCTTGTCTCTAGGGCGATCGCCGCTACTCGGATGCGATCGAGGTTGCCAGTCCCTAAGAGAGGAATAATATTTGCCGGGTGGGTCAAGAGCCACGCCAGCGCAACTTGATCCGCTGTGAGTCCGCCTAGTTCTTGACCCACTTCGGTAAGGCTACTGTATAACCGTTTTGCCCGGATCTCTGAGCTGTGAAACAAAGCTCCACCTCCTAAAGGCGACCATGCCATAGGGGCAATTTTGAGTCGCTGGCACTGATCTAGCGTGCCGTCTAAAAATGGCTCTAGATGCAAAACAGAGATCTCAATTTGATTTGTGACTAGCGGTACGTTCAACCGAGATGCCAATAGCTCAAATTGACTGGGAGTAAAGTTAGAAACACCCACGTAACGCACTTTGCCACTATAAATCAGACTCATCAATGCTTCTGCGGTTTCGTCAGCATTCATCAGTGGGTCAGGGCGATGGATCAGTAATAGATCGAGATAATCGGTGTGAAGTTGCTGAAGCGAGTTGTCAACTGAAGCGAGAATATGGGCACGGCTAGTGTCGTAATGCTTGATCTGATGTTGAGGACGATGAGCGGATACCAATTTAATGCCGCATTTGCTCACCAGTTGCAGGCGATCGCGCAGTCTGGGTTCCTTTTGCAACGCTGCCCCAAATAAAGCTTCACAGGTGTAGTTGCCATAGATATCAGCATGATCAATGGTGGTGATACCCAGATCCACACAGGTGTTTAAGAAAATCAGCACCTCCTCAGAGGTCATGCGCCATTCAGCAAGCCGCCACGCTCCAATGACTAGACGAGAACACTGTGGCCCTTGAACATGAAGAGATAGAGCAGGAACACGCATACAGAACTTACATTGAGAACTTACATTAAATAGGCAAAGTCAGGGGCTGAGAGTAAAGCTAAAAAGACTTTCAGCTTTTAACATTAGCCTTTAAATTGAGAGTGGCACTCAGTCTTTAGATCACACATAATCGTTGTCATTCTCAACTCAGGAGCACGCATCTGACTTTACACGCGATCGCCATTCCCGCTAGAACCCAACCGGCTCAGGGGTTGCTCGTCATGCTCCACGGATGGGGGGCCAACGCTCAAGACGTAGCTGCTTTGGCCTCTTATGTAAATTTGCCAGAGTATCAATTTATCTTTCCCGAAGCCCCCTTTCCCCATCCTTATTCAACAACAGGCAAAAAGTGGTACGGCTTCCCAGATGACTATGACTTTCGCAGTCGAGATGATTTTCAAACCAAAGTTGATCTCCTGCAAAGTCGGCAACAACTTATAGACTGGCTAGGGTCACTAGAAGGAGAAACAGGCATTCCGCTTAGTCACACCGTTTTGGCAGGGTTTTCACAAGGTGGAGCAATGACTCTGGATGTGGGATTGCGCCTTCCTTTTGCCGCATTAATGGTGTTGAGTGGGTATTTACATGCGCCGCTTCAGCTTGAGACTCCGCCCAAATCACCTGTTTTAATGGTGCATGGCACATTGGATAACGTTGTACCGATTACAGCGGCTCGTCAAGCGCGAGATTTCCTCATAGCCGCAGGAGTTAATGTCGATTATCAAGAACTTGTAATGGGTCACGAAATTCAGCCTATAATCTTGCAAATTGTGCAAAGTTTTATAGGCAAGGTGCCTCTCTTTTAAGTGAAACCCGAAGAAACAACGTAGGATAGGGGTGCGGCTCATCTGTATTTGCTATGAGTTAGAGCAGATGTTGCTGATAAGGAGGGAGTTAAGCATGAAGTCATTACATTTTTCTGAACAAGATGTTGCCAAAATAACGGAGACCGAGGTCGCTGAGTTGGCGCAGCGTTTAGAGCAAGATGCTTACACCAGTCCCTTTGAAGGTCTTGAAGATTGGCACCTGCTACGGGCGATCGCCTTTCAGCGTCCTAGCTTGGTGGAACCCTATCTCTACCTACTCGACCTAGAAGCCTACGACGAAGCTTAAAATCAGGCATTGAGTCAGGTTCAAGTCTTTAGAGAGGGGCATAGCAAGGTTACGTCCCTTAAAGGTTACGTCTCTTACAGGTTACGTCTCTTACAAATTTTGTATTCGAGCCATTCATTCAAAATCCTTGGCAATATATGCAGGGAAAACGCATTTTAGTAGGCATTGGCGGTGGCATCGCTGCCTACAAAATTTGTGAAGTGATCTCGACCCTAGCAAAAGCTGGGGCAGAAGTCAGAGCCATTTTGACTGAGGGTGCTCAACAGTTCATTACCCCGCTAACGATCGCCACTCTTGCGCGTCACCCTGCCTATACCGATCAAGCATTTTGGCAACCGACCCATCACCGACCCCTGCACATTGAGTTGGGGGAATGGGCAGAGGTATTTCTCATTGCCCCTCTAACAGCCAACACCTTAGCAAAATTAGCGTATGGCTTGGCAGATAACCTGTTGACCAACACAGTTTTGGCATCGGCGTGTCCTGTGTTGCTGGCTCCAGCTATGAATACTGAAATGTGGGATCAGCACTCGGTGCAACGCAACTGGCAGTTGGTTCAGACCGATCGCCGCTATCACACAGTGGGTCCGGGAGCAGGCATGTTGGCGTGCGATCGCGTCGGGGCAGGACGGATGGCAGAACCACCAGAGTTGTTGGCTCATTTAGAGTCACTGCTCCATACCCAGGGCGATCGCGACCTCACAGGAAAGCACATCTTGATTAGTGCAGGCGGGACTCGTGAACACCTCGACCCCGTCCGGTTTATTGGCAACCCCTCCACAGGCAAAATGGGCATTGCCCTGGCACAGGCCGCCCTACACCGAGGAGCCAGCGTCACTCTGGTGCACGCCCCAATGGAATCGGGCTTGTTGGCAAGATTGCGAGGAGCACAGTTGATCTCTGTGACCAGTGCCGCTGAGATGCACAAAGCTCTGTTGGAATGCTTCCCCGTTGCCGATTGGACGGTGATGGCAGCGGCAGTGGGAGATGTCAGCCCAGTCGAGTACAGTGTTGAAAAGTTACCCAAGCGATCGCTACCCACAAACCTTGCCCTTAACTTTGTGCCCGATATCGTGGCCGATTTGAGCAATCATAAACAGCCCCATCAAAAGATCATCGGCTTTGCTGCCCAAACGGGAGATATCGTCACCCCAGCACTCGATAAACTACACCACAAAAAACTAGACGCGATCGTGGCTAACCCCATCGATATCAGTGGCAGCGGTTTTGGCACGGATCAAAACCAGGCTGTCTTTCTCGATAGCCAGGGTAGACAAGAAGCGATCGCCCAGTGCAGCAAGCTTCAAATGGCTCACCGCTTGTTTTATTTTGTTAATAAAAATAAACGTGACTTATCCTAGCCTGTCACGTTAAAAATGTCCTGTACTATACCAAAATAGGTTTTGTAGCCGTTCCTCTAGCCCCTTCTTTAAGAGCATTAAGACACACGGCACAAACAATAAGCCAACTCAGGAAGCAACCTTCATGAAAAGCCCCTATTCTCAAAATGCAATGCAGTTCTTACGTCTGCATCGCAGCCGACGACAGTTTCTACAATTTTCAGCGGCACTCGTCTCGACCCTTGCCCTGTCCAATTGTCAGCGATCGCCTTCTAATTCCGCCGCAACGTCGCCAGAGGCCTCTGCCAGTGCGCCCGCCACTCCATCGGGTGAGCCACTACACATCTACACATGGGCAGACTATTCTGACGAAGACGTTTACAAACGTTTTACCGAAAAAACAGGCATCGAAGTCGTTGCTGATGTCTATGATGCCAATGAAACGATGCTTGCCAAAATCCAGGCGGGGGGAGGAAACCAGTACAGCATCCTTTATCCTTCTGATTACATGGTGAAGCAGATGATTGAGCTAAAGCTGCTCGCCACGATTGACAAGTCTCAGCTACAGGGTCTAGACCAACTGCGAGATAAGTGGCAAAACCCACCCTATGATCCTGATAACACCCACAGCATCCCTATCAGTTGGGGCACCACCGGATTTATCTACAATACTGAACTGGTCAAAACCGCACCCGACGATTGGAACTCACTTTGGGATAACCAGGAAGAACTGGCAGGCAAAATTACATTGCTGGATGATGTGCGCGAAGTCATGGGCGGCACCCTCAAGTCTCTGGGCTATTCCTACAATTCGACTGATCCCAAAGAATTAGAAGAAGCCTATCAAAAACTGCTGAAGTTGAAACCAGCGATCGCCTCTTTCCAATCGTTTGGCTGGGAAGACCCCCTGATTGCAGGAGACTTAGCACTCAGCATGACTTACTCCATTCTGGGCAACGCATTACCCCTCGATAACCCCAACTTGAAATATGTCATTCCCAGCAGTGGCTCCTCGGTATGGACAGACACAATGGTCATTCCAGCCGCAGCTCCTAATGTCGAAGCGGCCTATGCCTGGATTAATTTCATGCTAGAGCCAGAAAATGCGGCTTATGCGGTCGAAAAATTAAAGTTTGCAACTCCCAGTCAAGCGGCGTTTGACTTGCTGCCCAACGAGTTAAAGGACAATACCAATCTCTTCCCCACCGCTGAAATGCTGGCGAAATGTGAGGGCATTGCCTCGGTTGGTGATGCTATCGATCTATATGACAAATATTGGACCGAGTTAAAGAGTGCTTAAACAATAAACTCTCACCAGAGTTTACAGTAAAGGGAGCCGTCGCTACTTTTACTAGTGGTACTAGTGGCGATCGCCCTATTTGCGTGGATGCATGTTTAATCCTTGACCACACTCTACCCATTAGGTGGATCATGTATTTTCTAATTGCTGTGATCGCGGCTCTTTCGTATACAGTGGGTGGCGTTTTTATGAAACTCTCATCTGGGTTTTCTCAACTCGTCCCCAGTGTGATGGTCTATCTGTTTTTCCTGGTCGGTGCTAGCTTGCAAATCTATCTCACCAACAATTCCCATCTAGGAATTACCTATATTTTGGTTTTGGGATTAGAAGCCGTCTGTGCTGCTCTATTTAGTGCCTTGCTATTTAAAGAGGGTTACACAACCTTCACAATAATTGGAATCATGTTAGTAGTAGCGGGTACTGCTTTTCTCCGGGCAGAAGCTGGATAAAGCTCGTTTTCAACTGGTTTAGAGCAAATTACAGTAACTCTTAGATATGCATTAGAAGGCGATCGCAACAGGTCGCCTTTTTTACTGGTCTTCATACCGATTCTGTTGCATTACATCGTGATGCCCTATATTTGTCACACTACAAATGCCAATTCCCCTCATTTCTGAGTACAAGTGGCAAAATAGGAATACTGTCATGCGATTTGCATCAGCCAAAAATTCAGCCAAAAATGTCAGCGATCGCGGAAATTCGTTTATTACAACGATCCCCTGAATCCTGATAATGCGTTAATATTAATTAACAATAAAATTTAGAGTGAAATTTGCAAAGGCTGAAACTCGCATAAGTTAACGACTTGCCAAACTTTTGCAGTATTGATTACAGCCTTCACATCAACAATTTAGGAGGATGAGCCTCGGTGAATAAGCGGTGGAGAAATGCGGGATTATATGCCCTTCTGGTCGTAGTCGTCATTTTCTTGGCGACAGCATTGTTAGATCGACCCAATGAAAGCAGAGCAACCTGGCGATATAGCCAGTTCATTCAGGAAGTTGAGCAGAATAGGGTCGAGAAAGTGACGATCAGTGCCGATCGCTCCAGAGCACAAGCCATGACCCGTGCCGGAGACAAAGTAGATGTCAATCTGCCCAACGACCCTGATTTGCTGACCATTCTGAACCAAAATGACGTTGATATCTCAGTCTCTCCTCAAACAGACGACAATGTTTGGGCGCGGGTCTTGAGTACCTTGCTCATTCCGTTCCTATTGTTGGTGGTGTTGTTTTTTGTGCTGCGGCGAGCCCAAAACGGACCTGGAAGTCAGGCAATGAACTTTGGCAAATCGAGAGCCAGAGTGCAGATGGAGCCTCAAACGCAAGTCACTTTTTCTGATGTCGCAGGGATTGACCAGGCTAAGTTAGAACTGGCAGAAGTTGTTGACTTCTTGAAAAATGCTGATCGCTTCACAGCTGTCGGTGCAAAGATTCCCAAAGGTGTTTTGTTAGTGGGTCCTCCAGGAACCGGTAAAACGCTGTTGGCACGAGCCGTAGCTGGAGAAGCAGGTGTTCCTTTCTTCTCAATCTCCGGTTCTGAGTTTGTGGAAATGTTTGTTGGGGTTGGTGCTTCACGAGTTCGTGACCTGTTTGAGCAAGCCAAAACCAATGCCCCTTGTATCGTATTCATCGATGAAATTGACGCCGTAGGTCGTCAACGGGGTGCTGGTCTGGGTGGTGGCAACGATGAGCGTGAACAAACCCTCAACCAGTTGTTGACGGAGATGGATGGGTTTGAAGGCAATACAGGCATCATCATCATCGCGGCAACCAACCGCCCCGATGTATTGGATGCAGCCCTACTTCGCCCTGGTCGCTTTGACCGTCAAGTAGTGGTTGATCGCCCTGACTATGCCGGACGATTGGAAATCCTCAACGTTCACGCCCGTGGCAAGACCTTGGCAAAAGATGTGGATCTAGAAAAGATTGCCCGTCGTACTCCTGGATTTACTGGAGCTGACTTGGCAAACTTGTTAAACGAAGCGGCTATTCTAGCGGCTCGTCGTAACCTGACTGAGATTTCAATGCATGAAGTCAACGATGCGATCGATCGCGTGTTAGCAGGTCCAGAGAAGAAAGATCGGGTGATGAGCGAAAAGCGCAAGGCGTTGGTGGCTTATCACGAAGCTGGTCACGCTTTGGTGGGTGCTCTGATGCCCGACTATGATCCTGTTCAAAAAATCAGCATTATCCCTCGTGGTCGTGCAGGCGGTTTGACCTGGTTCACTCCCAGCGAAGATCGGATGGATTCGGGTTTGTATTCCCGCTCCTATCTGCAAAATCAGATGGCAGTCGCCTTAGGGGGTCGCCTTGCTGAAGAGATTGTCTTTGGTGAAGAGGAAGTTACGACTGGAGCTTCCAATGACCTACAGCAGGTTGCCCGCGTAGCACGACAGATGGTGACTCGCTTTGGTATGAGCGATCGCCTCGGCCCAGTGGCGTTAGGTCGTCAACAAGGCAACATGTTCTTGGGTCGAGATATCTCGGCTGAGCGTGACTTCTCTGAAGAAACAGCCGCTGCTATTGATGATGAAGTTCGTAATCTGGTAGATCAAGCCTATCGTCGGGCTAAGTCAGTGCTATTGGAAAATCGCAAAGTGCTCGACAATCTAGCGGAGATCTTGATTGAACGGGAAACCGTTGACTCTGAAGAGTTGCAAGAGTTGTTAGCAAACAACGATGTCAAGATGGCATCGATCGCCTAACCTCTGACTCTAAATCTAGGTTTCATCAAATCCCTGGCTTTTTGAAAAAGCCGGGGATTTTTTAGATTAATGAAGCAACCGTTCTCGTCGCGCTAATTGTTGTTCAAAATTGCAGATGTAATCATTCTCCTCAGAATTTCTACGATATAGAGAGGAGTCTTGTTCGTAGCTATAGGTATCTCGGTTATAAACCGTCTCAGGTGTTTCATAAGAACCACTACGACTGCCGATGAGAGGACGATATACTCCTCTAACTTGCTCCTCATAATCCTGATCAATTTCAAGATCATGGTTAAATTCTGGCAAGTGTTCTACTTGTTCTTTGGTTAGTCCATCTACATAAACGCATTTGGCATCATAGTCAAAACGAGCCAAGCCAATGGGTAACAACACGGTCTTCCCAAACACCCAAAAACCAGTGTCTACGATTAAATAGCGAAACAAGCCCTCCTGTTCATCCACCAGCACATCTTTGACAGTGCCAACACGATCGCTTCCGGTGTACACATGAAACGACTCTAAAGAGAAATTATCGTTGTTGCTGCCACTGTCGGAGGTGGAATAAATGTCATTGAGTTTCACAAGAGCCATACTATTGCTCCTTTCTCAAATAGACTGACTACGTTAATAAGGTTAAGTAGACAAGCTGCGAAGTTCATCCTTCAATTGAGAGACATGATGGGTCTAAGGTTATCACTCTAAAAATACGGATATTGATCTAATGTGTGACCTTGAAGGTAGAGGTCATTTCTTGAATTAAGTCACTTATTTTGGTTGATATTTTTCTATTTATGTTGAATCAGGATTGGTTAAAACTTGCCCATCAGCATCGAGCGATCGCCGTCATTCGCACTCCTGATCTAGACATGGGTTATCAAATGGCAAAAGCAGTAGCGGCAGGTGGCATGCGGTTAATCGAAATTACCTGGAATAGCGATCGCCCTGGTGATTTAATCGAGCGACTTCGAGCTGATTTGCCCACCTGTCATATTGGTGTGGGCACTGTGTTGGAACGGAAGCAGTTATTGCAAGCGATCGCGTCAGGTGCTGAGTTTTGCTTTACGCCCCACACAAGTCTAGATCTGCTGCATTTGGCATTAGATCGGGGAGTTGCCATGATTCCCGGTGCGCTGACCCCCACCGAGATCGTCACCGCATGGCAAGCAGGAGCCGCCAGCGTTAAGGTATTTCCCATTCAATCCGTAGGAGGAGCGATGTATATCAAGAACTTGCAAGCTCCTCTCGGCGACATTCCCCTCATTCCTACAGGGGGAGTCACCCCCGAAAACGCTCGATCGTTTATAGAGGCTGGGGCGATCGCGGTGGGTTTATCGGGTCAGTTGTTTCCCAAACAGGCGATCGCACTGGGAGATTGGGAATCGGTCACTCGACAGGCTGAAACTCTGATGTGCAACTTAGTTGAGGAGGAATATAGTGTGAATGGTCAGTAGTCGATCGTTGATTGTCAAGGGCTGGACGGCTCAGTAATCCAATCGTCAACTATCCGTTAACCAGGAGCATCCAGATGAACTCAATTATGGTCATACACCCCTACAAATACGAAGAAATGTGGGTTTTTGATGATGAGAAGATGGGTTTGGTGCAAGAACCATTTGTAGCAGGTGCCGACAAGATTATTGATCGAATGGTGGCAACCCTTCCCAATGCAGAATCAGGTTTCAGCTTATTGTTTTCCGCTCAACCATTTCCGGGTTATCAAATCAAGTTTGATTGGCGACGAGAGGAGTATGGGGGTAACTGGTACTACAATGCAGAGCTAAACATGGAAGGGTGGCTTTGCCCTGCGTTACTAAAGTACTTCGACGCAGCCCCAAAAGAGTTTTATGCTCAATGCAAAGCGATCGCCGCGTAGCATCCTCAAAGTGGTCTGATTCAGATTACATAAACCGGGGATCTGAGACAAGCCGCTATTCTGTCTCTATTAGAAAAGAGATTTTGTCGAACAATGTCTACAGATGGTTATTTACAGCGAGTTTCACCCCAAATTCTGCCAACGGTGTGATCAGGGTTAATCTCCACTACCAAATCAACGATCGCCCCCTGTACCAACGGTTCAATAAATAGCTGTGGATGGAGCGATCGCCAGAAATATTCAACAAATTGAGTAATCTCCTCATTACTCATGCCAGAACGCCCAGAAGCAACCATTTGCTGTTCAGCCTCGCGTCGCCACTGTTGACTCAGTCGATAGTCGGTGGGATGCAGCACCATCAAGCGATCGAGTTGATTCCACAAGGGAACGTAATCGTGCAAACGAGCATTGCAATCACGAGCAAATTGGCGATCGCTCTCACTCTCAATGGGGTCAGGCGCAGTGTCAAACACAACGGGATCAATGGGTCGAACGCCGACAAACCATCCCTCAAACAACAAAATGTCGATCGAGGAAACAAGCTCAGGGGCAGTGCGATCGCCCGCCCCATTCCAGACAGATTTGTCAAACCGGGGAATCTCAATCGGTTCCATTAAATAGCCTTGTCGCAACCGTTGCAGTACTTGCAAGCCCAGATCGACATCGTGGGTACCCGGTGGGCCGCGCCAGCGCAATCGAGGATCAAGGTGTTGCAACTGTTGACGTTCAGCATAGGTCTTATAGAGGTCATCTAAGGACAGGCAACAAACCTGTTTTCCCAACTGATTCAAGATCAGCTTTAAAGTCGCTGCAAGGGTTGTTTTGCCTGTACCCTGTCCTCCCAAAATGCCTTGAATCAAAGGGCGATCGAGACTGGTTTGAGCTGCCACCAGTTGCAGAGCTAACGGCAACCAGAGTTGCCACAAGGTTTCTAAAGGTTCTGGTTGAGAAGAACGGGTCTTCCAAAATGTTTGAAACTGGGGATAGATCTGTCGCAATAGGTGCGATCGCTCAATCACCGTTGCCTCTGCGGTGCCAGTCACCCCAAATGCCTGACACGCTCCATCCACAGTAAGTAGATGTTGTATCAGTTGATCGCAAAGTGAAGTTGAGAGTTCTGACTCCTTTAAAACTGACTGTAGTAACAAGTTAAGTTGAGCGTCAAAATTCAGTGGCTGCATCTCTATCTTTGTTAACTACCGATCTTAAACGCCTCAACAAAGAACCCATAGATGAGTCCAATTTTGGTGCCGTTGAGGATATCCAGTAAAATGCCAGGTGATGGGTTGGTATCTGCTCTGCTTGGTTGTCGAGTGCGATATACCAACCAACTGCTGATCTCGGTCAAACCCACTAACACAGCCGCTACAGAAACATCCCAATCGGCATTTTGTCCAGTCACCGTGGCGATCGCCGTAGCTAAAAAATTTCCAAATAAGACACTGATCGACACAAGTGAGATGCGCCGCCAGGGGTTACGTAACCAACCAAACGATCGCTCTAAAACAGCATCCACAATGCGATTTAAGCGAGTATTTTGCATCATCCCAACTCCAACTCAATTAAACTCGTTAAGTCGTTCAATAACATTAGAAACTAGACCCCAAAATTCCTTCTCGAAAAGAGTATTTTAATCACCCATACAATTTGGGTCAGATGTCCATAACGCCCCATCAATTGACTAGAGTAGAGATGAGGGTGACGAGGAGCGATAAGAGTAATGAAACAAAAACAATTGAGACTTTACCTCATCATCTTTGGACTCTTAGGGCTAGGACTCATTGTATTGCTCCTCAGCCGTTTTAATATTGCGGTTCAAGTCGAGTCTGATCCGGCTAATCAGCCAACCGTAGAAGTCACTCCATCGCCATTGCCCTCGCGCGATCGCTCTAGTAGTCCTAAGCCCTCGACGATACCTACGCCAAGCGTTACACCACCCACCCAAACTGCCCCAACTGCAAGCCAGTTTCATCAAGGTAGCCTGCGCGTCAGCAACCAGACAGAACATCCAATTCGAGTCGCCTTGTTACATCGACCCGCTCAGAGCAATTCCCAATCAGAGTCAAACAACGCTGTCTACGGTGAACCCGTTCATTGGGATTTTGCACCCAATGAAGGCAGCACAAAAGGATTGATTTTATCGTTGCCCAATGAAAATCTCAAGCTGCAACCCGGAGATGTATTAGTGGCGTTTGCTCAAGATGGTTCTCGGCGATATTGGGGACCCTATGTAGTAGGTACCACGATCGCCCCTGTTTGGGACAATAACACTGGGGAATGGCAACTCATTTTGCAGCCTGCGATTGAGTAAGTAGAGACAAATCTCGATCAGTCGTGTGTGATTAAGAAGGGGCACCCACATGGGTACTGTCATGCTGAGTTGAGCAGGCGAGAATAGATGCCAAGGCGATCGCAACACTCTGCTTAAATTTGAAAGCACAAGCAGAATACGTTCAGCCGCTATTTACACTTCTTATCAATTTGCGCTTCTCATGCGTAGAGGAACTTGCAATGGTTAAAAAGTTACCGATGGGTTGGCTTCGTGATTATCCCGACTTTAGAGACTACACCCCAGAGCATGACAAAATTCAACCCCTCCTCGAAAAAGTTGGAGTAGCACCCACTCCTAAATTGGCAAAAAAAGATTTGCCCTCCTCCGTCGATTTAAGAGCCTGGTTTCCCCCCATCGAAGATCAGGGCAATATTGGCTCTTGCACGGCGAATGCTGGAGTGGCTTTAGTGGAATATTTTGAAAAACGAGCCTGCGGAAAGCACATCGATGCCTCTCGTCTGTTTCTCTATAAAGTGACTCGCAAATTGCTCAACTTTGAAGGCGATACCGGAGCTTTTTTAAGAACCACCATTGGAGCAATGGCGTTGTTTGGAGTGCCACCCGAACAATATTGGGCCTATACCGATGACCCTCAAAAATATGACGAAGAGCCTCCTGCCTTTTGTTATGCCTTTGCCCAAAACTATCAAGCTCTCCACTATTTTCGACTCGATCCACCGGGCTATCCCAAAGATAAACTGGTGATTCGCATCAAAGATCTGCTGTCCTGCAATATTCCATCCATGTTTGGGTTCTCGGTTTACAGTTCCATGTGGGATGCTGTCGATGGGAAGATCCCCTTTCCCTCAACCCACGAGAAACTAGAAGGTGGGCACGCCATTGTCGCCGTTGGCTATGACGACAAAATGACCATCACCAACCCCAATCCCGGTGGCCCCACAACAAAAGGGGCTTTCCTCATTCGCAACTCGTGGGGTGAATCATGGGGCGATCGCGGCTACGGCTGGCTGCCTTATGAATATGTCGCTCAAGGCTTGGCAGATGATTGGTGGTCACTGCTCAAAGCAGAATGGGTTGACACAGAGCCGTTTCTGTCGGAAACCTAGTACACCCCCTGCACACCTTTCAGTGGATGTCATGCAAATTCAAACACCGGATTGGGTCAAACACGCCGTTTTCTATCAAATTTTTCCCGATCGGTTCTCTAAAGGAGTGCAACCCCTACGCCGTTTTTTGAGTACTGTTCCTTTAGAAGCTTGGGAGCATCCACCCACGTTGCAAGGTTATAAAGGCGGAGACTTGTGGGGTGTGATCGAACGGCTCGATTACCTGCAAGACTTAGGAATCAATGCCATCTATTTCACCCCCATTTTTCAATCCGCCAGTAATCATCGTTATCACACCCACGATTACTATCAAATCGATCCTCTGTTGGGCGGTAATTTAGCATTTGAGAAGTTGCTAGAAGCGGCCCATCAACGCAATATTCGAGTTGTCCTAGATGGTGTGTTTAACCATGCTAGTCGCGGCTTTTTCTTCTTTCATGACATTCTCGAAAATGGCCCCTATTCCCCCTGGCTCGACTGGTTCAAGATAGAAGGTTGGCCTCTGTCTGCTTACGATGGCAACCTTCCAGCCAATTATGTGGGTTGGGCAGGCAATCGCGCTTTGCCCCAGTTCAATCACGATAACCCTGCCGTGCGGGAATATTTGATGGAGGTGTCAGAGTTTTGGATTCGCTTTGGCATTGATGGCTGGCGGTTAGATGTGCCCTCTGAAATTACAACTCCCGGTTTTTGGCAAGAGTTTCGTAGTCGGGTCAAAGCCATTAATCCGGAGGCTTATATTGTTGGCGAGATCTGGGAAGATGCACGGCAATGGCTGGATGGTACCCAGTTCGATGGGGTGATGAATTATCTATTTGCTGCACCAACAATTGCATTTACAGCAGGCGATCGCGTTGACCGCAGTCAATTCAAAGACCGTTCCTATCAGCCCTATCCGGCTCTATCAGCCGTAGGCTACGCCCAAAAAATCCAAGCACTGCTGCAACTCTATCCCTGGGAGATTCAACTGACCCAACTGAATCTACTCGCGAGCCACGACACTGCAAGACTTCTAACGATCGCCCAAGACGATGAAGCCAGTGTGGCACTCGCCACACTGTTGTTACTGACTTTTCCCGGTGCGCCCAGTATTTATTATGGCGATGAAGTGGGTTTGCCAGGAGCCCTCGATCCTGACAGTCGGCGTAGCTTCCCTCCTGAACCCCAGTGGAATCAGACCGTGTTGAACTATCATCGGCAACTGATTCATCTGCGCCAGACTTACCCTGCTCTGCGAATTGGAGATCATCGGGTGCTATTGGCTCAGGGCGATGTTTATGTGTTTGCTCGAACTCTAGAGGCAGAGGTTGTGTTAGTGGCAGTCAATGTCAGCACCGAATCTGCACAGACTTCTTTCGGGGTGGATGAAGGGATTACCCCAACTCAGGTTGTGTTTGGGTCAGGGACTCTGACTCAGGAGAGCGATCGCCTCTCCATTACCTTGCCAGCGCGAACAGGATTGATCGGAGTGTAAAAAAACTAGCACTCTGCTATGACCAGGGTTGATTAGGTTCTTCTCTTAAGTCCTGGCAAAAGGATAGATAAATGTCTACCGATTTGTGAAACTCATCCTCGGCTTGTTGCTCTGTTTCGGCTTCAAAGGTGATCACATCTCGAATGCCTAAGACCTGACCGCATAGCACTCCAGAGTCCGCATCTCTCCTGATATCAGCTTTGTAGCCCTTGTAACTTAACATAAATTCAATCAGCAAATTGACGATGCCAACTCAAAAAAAGTGACTTGAAACAACGAGGATTGGGATATCTTGACAGCACCCATATCGCAAAAGATTGGGCAAGTTCAATTTAAGAAATCAGATCAACCCAAACAATCTTGAGCAGTTTTTACTCACTCAAGGTTGAGACCTCAGCACTCTGACAATCTGTTTCTCAACTCACACCCTTGTAACTCTGTTCATACTATTCCACAGAGTTAGGTTAAATTCCGCCAAGATAGTTTAAAGATTTTAATTAGCTCAAACAATATTTCGCATGTCAATCTTGATTTGTATATCGATCGTAGCGCGAGATACACAAATCGTGTTTTGTTCCATTAAGAGCGTCAATTAATCCAAATTCTGTGACTTAGATTAAAAGGATATTGGCAAAATATTTAACCCACTTTCTAGAGAGATAATAATACTTCTAAGACAATGGTGTGGAAGAATTAACGAAAACTTGAGGGGAAGCCGTTAAAGAGATAGTCTGCACATTCATTAGGACAAATTGAGTCTGGTTATTGATGAAAAGAACTGCATCGTTCCCTTCCTGTCTAAAGGTAGCCTGAGTTATAGATAACCTGTTTTCCAGACTGATTACATCCTCATTTAAGTTAAAGTCGTGAATAACATCAATCCCTGAATTAGCACTTAAAATAAAGCGATCGCGCCCCCCTCCTCCATAAAGTTGATCACTTGCTTCACCACCATCAAGAGTGTCATTGCCATTTCCACCGACTAGGCGATCGCTGCCTGCACCCCCCAAAAGCAGATCGTTGCCTTCACCTCCTCGCAACGTGTCGTCTCCACTTAATCCCCTCAACAGATCGTGTCCTCCTTGACCGTTTATCACATCATTGGAGCGATCAAATCCACGAGTTTGATTATCCAGTTCATTCAAAAAAGTAACTGTATTTTGACGAAAAACTCCAGTTGGACGTTGGGTTGCATCTACAACATCAAATCTGTCTTGAATTGCAGTTTCAGTATTAAAGATGACATTACCAATTGTTATTGTTCCCCCAGTAGTTGTAGTCAAGTTATCCAAATTCTCAAGCTTAAAGTCTTCTAAAATAACCTGAGTCGCTTCGTAATTTTCAAAGGTTACGACTAAATCACGGTTGACCTGCTCTAACACCAACATTTCGATACTGCGATCAGAATTTAAGAAGTGAATAGTATCTGCTTCATTCGTAATAGATTGTGAAGGATTAGCACCTGTGCCAATGCCACCAAAATTCCGCAGAATATAAATTCCATCCCCAATATCAAACGTTCGGTTTCCTCCTAAACCATCCTCTATAAAAGGCTGCAAAACTTCAGGCTCCGGTAACGGATTGACAGGAACCCCAATTGGATTATCTGAAACTAAATTGTCTGGTATTGGAGTTTCTGTAGTGGGCACTTCTGGAGGAGCTAAAACAAAAATAGGATTTGGATGATCAATTACCTCATTGGGTAAAATTGGGTCAGCTATAGGACCAATAAAAGAAAATCCTGAATTAACTTCATTAAGTTCCTCTAGTTGATTTACATTATTTGGGTTAGATAAGACCGGATCAACGCTTATGTTGAAGCCTGTCCATCCGAGGTCGGGTTTTTGAAAACTGGGTTTAGTATGACCAGGATTTTCCTCAACATCATCTAAAGAGTTTATTGGCTCTGATTCGATCGAAGGATTAGGACTAATAACAACATCGTTAATGCGATCGCCACCCCTTACAAAGATAGAGTTGGGTCGATTTTCGAGCAAGATTATCACTGGATTTAAATCACTCATCAGCCCATCTGATGCAGTGAAATTGCTCAAAGGTTGGGCGATCGCAAAATAAGACGTTAACCGAGTATCAACCGCAGTTGAATCAGACTGAATAGGAAGTTGCTCAAATCCGTTTAAAAATAATTGAGGTAATAGGGAAACTGAACCTTTTTCTACACGTGTCGTTGTTTCAGAGAAAGCTGTGGTAATTAAAAAATTACGAATACTGTTGAGGATTTGACTATCAGAAACATCAGCCGCCAAGTCAAAGTAAAAATCATCTTGATTAGTCGTGTGGGCCATAGCGCGATCGCTCATAAAAAACCACTGCCTAACCAAATCCAAAATACCTTGTTGAATATTTTCTTGAGCCATTTCTAAAACAGCTTCAATACCAGTTATGAAATTACTGGGATCAACTACATTTGACAGTAAATTGCGGAGCGTTTCAAAAAATGGAAATGCACCAATCATCAAGAAAACGAAACTGAGATTGTCTAACTCAGTTGCCAACTCGGCTGAAATAGCAGAATAGTTTGATTGCAATCGTCCTACATTAGAACGCAGTCGATTTCCTCGAGGATTACTATTGCCATTAGGAGTCGCAGAATTACCTCTAGAATGACTAAATGCGTTATTTTTTGGATGTCTTTTATCGTCTTTATGGTTATCCCCATTGAGACTGCTTTCGTCTTCAATTTGAAACAGAATAACTTCAGGTTCACTCTGAACCAGATCTCTCAAAACACTGACCGAATCGTCGGGGGCGATCGCCTGTGTTTGAGACAAGTTGAAATCGAGAACCAGTCTTCTGTGATGATCTAAAAAGTCTCCTACCGTAAAAATCTGAGAAAGCCTTGGTGCACCATAACTAGAGGGATGGTTGGTAATCAACGCATAGAGTTGATGCTGTTCTAAGCACTGCAATTCTGCCCAACGAACACTGCTTGCTTGAGGAAAGATAAGCAAGTTTTCGTGATGGATTGGGTTTGGAAGAAGTCGTATTCCGGAATTAACAATAAATTGTTGTAGAAATTGATGGAAGGATTGCCTGTTACCACTTCTTTGAATAAGTTTGAACTGAATAGACGATAGAGTCGCTTGTGAAACAAACGCTACAATCTTGTCATTCTCTCGAATCTTCTCCAATATTTTTAAGGAAGAAGCTCGATTAAATGCTGGTTCTAAAAGGGCAGTAAAAATATCCCTAGCAACTAAAATTTTGATCTCTCGCATGTCTTTAGGGGGCTAGTCTTCGAGAGAAGTTTATGAAATTAAGTTAGGGTAGTGATTCAACCAATCCTAAAGATGATTGAATTTACCTACTGCGTGCAATCTCTCTACGTTGCACGTAGAGCGTTTAACTGAATGCGTTAGATAGAATGGCAATTATTTTTCTGAAGAAATTATCTAACCCTAACCAAGTTTGGGATGGTCTAACATGTGCAGGTTTCTGAACTGTACACCGTAGTTTTAGCCATATCCGCTTTAACCGTGTCGATGCTTTTTGCGTTTAGCGATAGTGTGTATCTTCGATGAGCGAGTCGATCGGGTTTCTAAATCTTGTTTCATCCATGTTTGCAAAGGCTGATCTGCATTCTCTAAAGCAACTGCACCGATTAATTGTCTTAATTCCTCATCTTTTTCAAGCCAACCTGCGATCAGCATTAAAAGCCGATCAATGGTTTCAGGCTCCTCATCTTTTACATAGGGCTTAACCGCATCTCGAAGTTGGTTCAATTTCGTTTCTACCCGAGCTAGATCTTGTTCCTGCTCGTATTCTTCAAATGGCGTAACGCGACTATTTTGATCCAGGGTCGCTTGCGCCGCTGCCGCTAATACGTCTTCCATCCAGGCATTAATACTCTTATCCATCTGGGTTGCAGCGAGGTAGATGGTGCGGTGAATGTCTGGATTAGTCCGGAAAGGCAGCTTACCAGAAAAGGGCTTGTCCGGTTGTTGCCCCAATTCATTACAAAACTCTAAGTAGCGATCGACAGAGGTGTGAAATTCCCGTTTTATGTCGTCTACTGTTTGTCCCTCAAAGGTTATCGTGTCATTGATATCTACGACCCTGCCATGCAAAACTCCAGCGTCTGTATCGATTTCGACTTTGGCTGTGTAACCTTTGTAAGTGAGCATGATTCAATCCATTGGCTCAATGTTTACCGTAATTAAAAAATATCGAATACTTTTGATCGCTAACGAAGTGGCATAGGTT
Organism: Oculatellaceae cyanobacterium bins.114; assembly: GCA_033764315.1. Taxonomy (GTDB): domain Bacteria; phylum Cyanobacteriota; class Cyanobacteriia; order Elainellales; family Elainellaceae; genus FACHB-1407. The sequence goes on along the minus strand of JANRJA010000066.1, from coordinate 12,147 downwards.
TGACCACGACGACGATGAAAAATGGCTCGCCTTTGCAATTGTTTATGCTCGATCGCCACACAAACTCTGTCTTCATACTCTTTAACCACATGACTGAGTACTCTCAACAAGCTGGTGATCTCTGACCAAGCAATTGCTAATGAAGGGGGATCAGCAAAAAGGGATTTAAGCGTTTTTTTCTGTTCATCATTTAACTCTCTGTAGATGCACATCGGGGGTCAAATTGCTCTGGAGTTTAGATCTATCTACCACCTGCTCTGATGACCAAGGACTGGCAAACCCCAAAATTACTTATGAGCTAGCAACACTATCTAGCCATTGCAATCTTAATTAGGGTTTGAGAGAGCCGATAACTGGTAGAAATCCTCCATATCGTAACCCAATACTCTATAGAGGCATCAAAAGAGACATAAGAGACTGCATTCACGGAGACACTCTATTGCAGAGTTATTTCTAGCTCAGGTCAACAGGAGTGCATCCCATCGAACGCTAGTCTAAACTTCAGATGAATAAACGATATCAAAAAATGATATCAATGTCAAGCCTTTTGCTAAAAGGGAGGCAGCTTCACTGTTTCAAGCATTTTAGAAGGTAAGATTCGCCATCAGCGATCGCGGGATAGGCTCTCCACCCAAAAATTAACTTGAGATCTGTATTGACATTTTATGATATCAGACTACGATATCAATATAGGCGATATCGTAGTCTGATATCAAATAACCCCGGATTCAATCGTATTGTGGTGTAAGGAGACAATTTATGAGCATGGCATGGCTAATAATGCGTCGTGTCAAGTTTCGCAACAACAGTGGGATGAGGCTGCTAAAAGTGTGCTTTACAGCGGGCATGGTTACAGGTCTCGTCTTAGGAACGCTACGAATGGAAGCGGCTGTGATGGGTAAACCGTGGATAACGCTGCAAGATCGGCTCACCTCTCTAAAAGAATCAGAAATTTTAGGAGCCGTAGAGTCAATCAGCATCATTACGGCGATGGTCTTGTTTATTCAAGAAGGTCATCAAGAAGAGCGGAAACGTGCTCAATATGCAGCTTGGGCACTGATTGATTTAGCAGATGGAAAGGAGACAAGCTATGCCCGAATTCAAGCGTTAGAAGATCTCAATCGAGAGGGGGTATCGCTGAGTCGATTGGATGCACCTGAGGCAGATTTAATTCAGATTCAGTTGCCAGGGGCTAATTTGCAAGAAGCAAAACTGATCGGAACGCTTCTAAAGGAGGCTAATTTGCAAGAAGCAAGGCTAGATTTTGCAAACTTACAAGGAGCAGACCTGCAACAAGCCATCCTCAAAGACGGCGGATTTTTGGATGCCAATCTGATGGGGGCACGTTTAGGTGGAGCCGATTTAACAGGCGCAGATTTATGCAATGCCAATCTTCAGGGAGCTAATTTTCTGGCTGCCAACCTATTGAATGCAGATTTGAGTCGTGCAGATGTGCGGGGAGCCAGTTTTAGAAAGGCACAAAATCTGGAGGTTGAGCAAATCAAAAGTGCCAAAAACTGGGAACTCGGTGAATACGATGATGACTTTCGAGTCAAACTCGGGTTGCCGGTCTAAGTCAATGTTTTGATGGTGCAATTGCCCCCAATTGCACCATCAAAAGTGGCACTGAAATCACTTGATTTCTTCTCAAAAAACAGTCTCCAGGAGAACTTATATGTCAGTCGAATCATCGGCTATTGTAGAGTGTCCAAAGTGCAATAAAAAAGCATTAGTTCAACGCAGTTGTGATAAATATCAGTGTCTTTGGTGTGATTTCACTAAAGATTTTACAGAACCCAAGCAGAAAACTTCTACGTCTGATGAAGTTCTTCCCCTAGCTGTTTTGTTGTTGCTGATGCTGATCTTTTTGTTTCAATTTACATCACCCCACTCTAGATCTAAGCCAAGACCAAACCCAGTAGAACAGACTTCAGTGGAACAGAGTAGATAGACCATTCATCGCGTTTATTGAATCATCGATTCTAGAGCGTTTTGCAAATCTTGCGTTAGTGTAGTGACCGCTTGACGACGATTAGCTTGATAGGTATCCCAACGGGCAGAAATATCAAGGGGTTCCCCAATGGTCATGCGAACTCGCTGTTTTCCCAGTTGAGGGCGAGGAAACGACGGTTTGTTAGTGATTCGGGCGATCGTTTCCCATAGCAGTAATAGAGTTTCGGCAAAGCGATCGACGGTTGGTTTTTCGCGTACATAGTGTCCGGTGACGCTAACAAACGTTTCGACCAGGCGCATATGCCAGAGCCGCAGGTTGGTTTCTTCGGCAATGCGATCGCCCAAACCGCGATTGACCAGAGGCAATAATTCAATTTGTTTAAAGTCTTCCCGATAAATCCAATCCCACCCAGCTTGCTCTAAGCGACGACAGCGATCGGTGAGCGTGCCTTTAGGAGTCAAGGCAAAAAACTGTTCGGCGACCGTGAGTGCTCTGTTGAGTAAGGTTTGCAATCGAACGGCTAATGGCTCATTGGCAGATTGGGTTGATGTGGGCAGATCGGCTGATTCTGTAGATTTAGCGGGAATGGGTTGGTGATAAAACTTGCGATAAAACTCTTCCATCAATGTCAACAGGTGTTCGCTGAGGCGATAGAGCCGTTGATATAAGATAGATTCCTGTTCAGAGGTGAGTGTTGCCCCATCTTGCAACTCTTGAAGAGTGCCAGGTGAGCCGACTGGAGTAGCCAGACCGCTTTCCAATTCGAGTTGATAGAGCAGTTGATTGATCTTTGCCCACGGTGCGGTGATGTAGTGATATTGAATGCCAATGGGAATGATGAGAACCTGTTGTGACTGCCCCTCTTTTAGCAAATCCTCAATGCACCAAAAGCCAAACTGAGCAATTCCCGGTTCAATAGGGCTAACTAGTTCGTTGTGCCCATTGGTGGCTCCTTCTGGGGCAGCCGCCATAGGAAGATCACCTTTGGCAAAGCGATCGCGAATAGAACGCAACGCCATCAGGTCAACTTTGCCTCGTCGAATGGGAATGCCGCCCAATCGAGAATAGAGCCAACCAACTGCTTGACCTGCCCAAAGGGGAATGCCGCGATCGTAGATAAAGTGGGCATGGGTATGAGCAACATTTAGGGAAATACCTTTTTGGCGAGCAACAGAGGGAACAGCATCCCAAAGCAGATGTGCGATACACAATGGGTCGTTGGTGCTGGGGTGGCGAAACGCTAATAAAAAGCGAGTTTTGCCCGCTTGAAATTGATGATAGTGCTCCACCAGGCTCTCTACATTCTCAACGTCGATTTGGCTGAGGTGAGCACTCCATCGTCGATAGAAGGGCATCAGCGATCGCACGACTCGAAACACGAGTGGATCAAAGGTTGGAGGAATAAACGATAGAGGGGGTTGAGCTTGAGTCGTGGGAGTAGCCATGAGAGCCAGGTGAAACCATAGAAATATTCCACAACCTTACTCGCTCTGATTCCGGTTTAGGGCAAAACGAGGACAGTCTTTTAGCGGTTGTTATAATTTGGCTCAACTGGTCAATATGATAGCTCTGGCGATCGCCCCTCAACGATGAAATTTGTGATATAGCATTGCTCGCACTGGAATCCCTTGCTGTAAGTGGCGATCGCCCACCGCAGGCACTTCTTCTGGAGACACTCGGCTATACCAAACTTCATCCGGCAGAATCAACACCATCGGACCGTTACCACATTGACCCAAACAAGAACTGGCAACTACCTCAACATCCGACACTGCAATAGCTTGAAATGCAGCTAAAACCCTTTCAGAACCACCTTTACGGCAGGCTTTGCTTTGGCAAATCAAAACAGTTTTCAAAATAAATCCTTACCCATTCCCCTTTGCTATTACGTTTGTGACAACAATCTCTGCCGTAGAACATACAGCAACTTGGTAAACACCTCTGGTAAAGGGGCGATCGCCTCGATCCACTCGCCACTAATGGGATGTTGCAAAGTCAACTTCCAGGCATGGAGGGCTTGCCCCGGCAGATTAACCCCGACCGATCGCCCCGCTCCATACACCGGATCACCCACCACCGGATGCCCGATTTGAGCCGAATGCACCCGAATTTGGTGAGTTCGTCCGGTCTCTAGCTGAAATTGCATCAGTGTGTAATTGCCCAATCGCTCCTTGACATGCCAGTGGGTTACGGCTCGTCTACCTCCTCTTTCTTCATCAACGATCGCCATCTTTTTGCGATCAGCGGAGTGTCGTCCAATTGGCAAATCAATCGTGCCACGCTCTGTGCTAGGAGCACCATAGACCACAGCTAAGTAGTCACGTCGAGCCGTTTTAGCTTTAAACTGCGCCTGCAAATTGTGATGAGACTGATCGGTTTTAGCAATCGCGATCGCCCCAGTCGTATCTTTATCTAACCGATGCACAATGCCAGGTCGCTGCACACCACCAATGCCCGCCAAACTAGGACAATGGGTCAACAATGCGTTCACTAACGTTCCCTCAGCATGTCCAGGGGCAGGGTGAACCACTAACCCCGCTGGCTTGTTGAGAATAATCAATGAATCATCTTCATACAAAATATCAAGGGGAATAGATTCGGCTTGCAAATCTAGAGGCACTGCTGCTGGAATCTCAATGTGAATGCGATCGCCGGGTTGCACCGTTGCCTTTTTTGAGGTGTGCACTTCCCCATTGACCCATACCTGCCCCTGCTCAATCAGCTTTTGTAAGCGCGATCGCGACAACTCAGGCAGTTGATCTGCCAAAAAGCGATCGATCCGCTCACCCACCCCATCTACCTGAATATCAATCGATTCAGTCAATGCATTACCCATTCACGATAACTATAGCAATCCCAAACGGGTTGTGAGAGACGCACCCCGGAGGGGTGCGTCTCTCACAACCTGCTAATCTCACAAATGATTTAGGACTGCTATAGATCATAGTAACAAGTGTGTGATGAGTTAGGGTTAATCGTCATGAGGCGATAAACCTGCGGTATGACAGCCATTCTCGTTGTGAAAATAGGTTTATTAGCTCTGAAGAAGCTTGTTGCGATCGCCATTTTGAGGATAAAAGCAAATTCTACGCGATGTACACCTTAGAGGTTTAGATCTCTGGTTGCTCGTTCAGCATCTTCAAAGTAGTCTGATTTGCGTCACAGCAACCGGGGATCTGGGGAAAGTCGCACATGGAGTAAATTCTCATCATCAGAACTGCCGTGGCTATCAATGTTGAGTTGAAAACCTCACCCATCTCCCCATCACTCATTCACCCTTTACCTTTTCCTCCATAGATGGGTTGCATGCAGCACCAAAAACTATATACTTTTGTGAAGTTAAGAAAATCCATTTTTGATTCATTGGGGAATAAAAATGTACATCGTACAAATTGCCTCCGAATGCGCTCCTGTTATTAAAGCTGGTGGTTTAGGGGATGTCGTTTACGGGCTGAGCCGCGAACTAGAAACGCGTGGGAATACCGTCGAAATCATTCTGCCGAAGTATGACTGCATGCGATATGACCACATTTGGGGGTTACACGACGCCTATCGCGAGTTGTGGGTGCCCTGGTATGGTGGGGCAATCCATTGTTCGGTTTACTGCGGTCGGGTGCATGGGCGATTGTGCTTCTTTATCGAACCCCATTCTCCAGACAATTACTTTAATCGGGGCTGTTATTACGGCTGCGAGGATGACAATATGCGCTTTGCTTTCTTTAGCAAAGCAGCATTAGAATTTTTGCAAAAGAGTAACAAGCGTCCTGATGTCATTCATTGTCATGATTGGCAAACCGGATTAGTACCTGTCATGTTATTTGAAAACTACAAATATGACATGGGGCTACAACGAGTTTGCTATACCATTCACAACTTTAAACATCAAGGCATTGGTGGATCACAAACATTGTGGGCAACAGGGTTAAACAAGGAATCTTATTTCTTTGATTACAGTCGTTTGCGAGATAACTTTAATCCCTTTGCGTTGAACTATATGAAAGGGGGAATTGTTTATTCTAATTACGTCACGACTGTTTCGCCGCATCACGCATGGGAAGCCCAATACACCGATATCGGCTATGGTTTGGGTCACACCTTGCACACCCATGAAAATAAGTTTCGGGGTGTACTAAATGGCATCGATTACGACATTTGGAACCCCGAAGTCGATCGCTACATTCCCCACAAATTTACTAAAGATGATTTGGCGGGCAAAGCGAAGAATAAAAAGGCATTGCGCGATCGCCTCTTGTTACAAGATGTTGATAAGCCCATCATTTGTTTTATCGGTCGATTAGATGAGCAAAAAGGGGTACATTTAGTTCACCATGCCATCTATCACTCCCTCAAACAAAACGCTCAATTTGTGTTGTTAGGGTCTGCCACCGAAGCCGGAATTAATACCCATTTTCAACATGAAAAACGCTTCTTGAATGACAACCCTGATGTGCATTTAGAGCTAGGGTTTAATGAAGAGTTATCGCACCTAATTTATGCAGGGGCTGACATGATTGTCGTGCCCAGTAATTATGAACCTTGTGGTCTGACCCAAATGATCGGGCTGAAGTATGGCACCGTGCCCATTGTTCGGGGTGTAGGCGGTTTGGTCAACACCGTATTTGACCGTGATTATGATCAAAATCGATTACCCGAACAACGCAACGGCTATGTATTTTATGACACCGATTATGCCGCGATCGAATCAGCAATGGATCGGGCGATCGCACTTTGGTATAACGAGCCAGAAGAGTTTCAAAAACTGATCGTTCAAGGGATGAATTACGACTATTCCTGGAACTATCCCGGCAAGGAATATATGGAGATTTATGACCTGATTCGCCACTACAAGTAGAGTATGGTGCATCGCAGAGATCGGAGGGTTTGAAAAGCTTCGATTTTGGCGCGATCGGATCGCTGAAGCGAAACTTTTTATCCTTAAAGGGGTTGAACCGATCGTACAAATCGCTGGAGTTGGCGACTTTCTAATTCCAACACTCGTCGAGCAAAATCAGGATCATGGTCGAGTAAATCATCAAAAGTATCGACCGAAATCGCTAGAATGCGGGTGCTTTCACTATCCGCAACGATCGTATTTTCTGAGGTGCTATGAGCTAAAACCTCTAGCTCATCAAGCGTTTGTCCGGGATGAAGCTGTTCCACTTGTACTCCAGATTCAGTTTGATAGTGAATATTGGCATCCCCTTCGATCAACAGCAACAACTCTCGACACGTATCTCCGGCTTCTGTGATCACGTCTCCTCGCTTGTAAGCTCTCACCTCTGCCCGATCCGCAAGGGCAATGAGCGTTTCACTCTGCATCCGTTGGAAGAAGTCGCTATTAAACAAATAAACCAGCTTCTCCAGCATGGGGAATTCGGTCAGGGATAAGGTTGCGGTTGATGTCAAGGGCAACGACAAGAGCCGATCGATCGTTTCCTGAACCAGAGGGGAATTGAACTCATGACGACGATTACGAGCGATCGCCCGACTGCGTTCTGCGTCCAATTGAACCATGACATAGAGGGCGGCGGCTTGAATGATGGGATTTTGCTCTTGCAGCAAAGCCTCCAGATGAGCCAGAATTGCTTCCGAGGAAAATTCCAGGGAACAGGAAACAGGCGTTTCTCCCGGTTGGGTCAAACAGTGCAAAATCACGGACGGTAAGCGATCGGCTTCACCGTTGCCGCTAGGGTCGCCCCAATTCTCCTGATCTAAAAGCTCTCCTAAAACAGATGGTGAAGCCCGTTGTAACGACTGTGCCAGGGTCAGGGCTACTGGGTCAGACTGGAGAAGTTCCAGGGTTTCCAGAAGCGATCGCACAATCAGTTCTTTTTTGTGACGAATGTTTTCTTGCAGCAGGGTCAATACCGCCTGATGCTTGTACAACATAGGTTGATTCAGCGCGCGGTAACCGTCGATCAAATCGGGTAATTGTGCGAGCAGAAACTCTGCCTTCTTGACACTACTGGCACTGGTTGAAAATCCGCTCAAAATCCATTCTTCTTCCTGCGGAGTGATGGAATATTGACGACGTAGAGAACACACAGCGGCTGAATCTTGCAAATATACGGGTTCAAATGCCGTGCGATCGATCTGTTTTTGTTGCAGCAGCATTAACCGCTCCAGAGATTTGCGGTAACCACTCAAGCGAATCTGATTTTCTAAGCTACGTTTACGCTCCGGATTGAGCAACTGTGGATCTTCAATGCCCAATTCCTCCAACACAATCCGGTGTTCGTCATCGGTAATGCCTAACTCCTGACGCATTTGTTGCAAAATCTCTAAACTGCTGGAGTAGTTTACATAGCCTTCTTCCAGAGCTTCTCGTACTACTCCCTTATACGCCTGATGTCGTTTCTCGCGAGTAAACCCTGGCAGCACTTTGGCTAATACATACACTTCATGGGTGTTGAGATCACTCAGCGATCGCCCTTCTAAAAACTGGGAAACATTCAACTGCAACCTCTCTAACTGTTTACGGAATCGGTTCGCCAGATTTTCACGAGAATAGAGATCAGGACTGCGTCGCCAGGTTTTATAGAGCCAGAGGGTACTCAGTGCCACTAAACCCAGGTCGTAGAGGTATTGCACCGACCAGGGGAGAAGTTGTACGAGGGGACGTCCCCCAAAGATAAAGAAGAAATTGAAAATACCAAAGGTACACAGGGTAAAAATGCGATGACGAATAGTCTCGATCGTCAGATTTTCTTGTTTCCGCCAATTATAAGCTTTGGCACGTTTTTCAATCCACCGTCCTCCCCAATACCCGATCGCCGTACATCCCCCCAGCACCAGTGGCACCGCCACCAATTTGGGAATGTTGATTGCCTGCCCAAACAGATAAAGTCCGGGGTCATATAGCGAAGCGAGTTGATCGGTTTGCCGTAGCCATGCTCCAGAGAAGTAATAGTTCCAGTTGCCTGCATAGAGATAGTAATAGCCGAAATAGCCAATCACCAAACCCACATAGCCATAGCGCAGAAATGAGGTTTCAGGTTTGTTTAGGCTGTTCCAATAGGTGCGCTCAGCGTCAATGTCAATGCAGGGATTTTGGCAGGCGACGCAAGCACTCTGTTCTTTACCATCCGGCAATACTGTACGACACATGGACTGCGTAATCGGTTGCTCACTCGTATGGGCTTTGCTGCTCAACAAGCCCCCCGGTTCACTGTAGATGCTCTGCACCGGAGCCATCGGGCAAAAATACTGACACCAGGACTTGCCACCATACCAATAGCCAACGGCGATCGCTGCCACCACTGTGAATAATAGCCAACCTGCTAACACCAGGCGATCGGCATTGAAAAACAAGATTCGACCACACAATCCGGCAAACAGCCAACCAAATTGCACATAGGGATAGTTTCGACCCAACCATGAATTGGGGTCAACCTTTGCCAACTCATAGCGCACTTTGCCAGTCTTTTGGTTCTCTCGTTTGAATTGTCGTTGCCATCCCAACGCACGAGGAATTTGAGACAAAAACGAGAGCGGACAAATCCGCCGCCATAACTCATGCCCAAACACCAGCAAAATAAAGATAGCAGATGGCACAATGGCTCCCCAAAAGAGAGTTGTTCCTAACGGATAGGGTTGCTCAGATAAGCATTCTCCCTGCACCTGGACGCAGGTATCTGGAAGCCGCAAGGGACTCCAGGGATGCTCGGATGTGGTAAGTGCCGATGTCCAGGGGTCATAAAACAGGGAGGCAATGATCAAAAGCCAACCAACCGTTAATACCCAGCGAACCCAGTGCATTCGCCGCTCTGCTAGTTGTGCAAACATAGACAAACCTTTCCGCTTCTCTGGTCTTCATCAATTGTGTGCCGAAGACCACCCGGTTCTGCCATTGTTTTTCTTTAGGCTAACTATTAAATTTCTCAGAACTCCATGCCATCCTGATCTTGGAAGTTCAAAAAATAACTGCACAATACCGTTTTACCTAAAGGCAAAGCTAGCTAACGACAAAGATAAGCAGTGGCTGGCTAGTAACCTTTACATCCTCACCAAGATCCCTCAACTGTCCGCTTCATAGGCTTGTTAGATAGATACACGTCAGGCTTATCTCAAACTCCAACTTAGAACTTAATGTTAACTGTAGCTCTACTATCCACTAAACCAGTCGCTTCAATCCTTCGTTCTTCTCGGCACAAGGACACTGGCAACCTCGGTAAATTGTCAAACTCGTTCTGAATTGGGCTGCTGGTTGAATACTTGAATCGCATCCATCAAGATTGGTTTAGCTTTGACTGCTCAAGGGCTTCCATCAAAACTGTCCCAGCCCCAAAACTATCGTATGGAGTTGGCAAATCATAGGTTTTGAAGGGTTCTAAAGGTGAAATATCCTCAAGCAGAGCCAAGTCTTCAGCCAGAATCCGGATTAGTCTGAGTTTTTCCGGTGCAGAGAGCCGTCGTGCTGCTGGTAGTACTTCAGCTAATGTCATATCTGTGCTTCTTTGTAAGAATTCACATCCATAGCTTACTCGATAGTAAGCCGATTAGGCTCAAGACTTTATTCTTAAGCGATGAAGAGTCTTGCTAAACTTTTGGAGCAGTACCATTTTTTTGCTTGCTCCTCACGTAAACTGCCTTATTTTTTCGCTGAATCTCAAATAGGTCAATAGCCTCGAACAAACCACTCAACTTTGCATATCCGTAGTTACGTGGGTCAAAAGATGCCTGGTTTGCTATGTGCCCACCAATCTCTGCTAGATTCGCCCAGCCATCATCATCTAGAGTACTGGAGACAGCACCTCTTAATAAACTGATTAGTTTGGTGTCTTGCTTTAACTCTTTACCAGTTTTCTTAACACTTGCAGAAACCTTGGAAGTCTCCTCAGAATTTACTGCTTGATCGATAGTTTCTAAATACAAAAATGTTGAACACGCATAAACGAAGGGCAAAGGTGTTTTTTTCTCGCCAAATCCATAGACTTTCAAGCCATTTGTCAAAATCCGCATCACTAAAGGAGTAAAGTCACAATCACTCGATACGATTGCAAAGGCATCCAACTGCTGTGTATATAGTAAATCCATCGCGTCAATGATCATTGCAGCATCAGTAGCATTTTTGCCCTTCGTGTAGTCAAACTGCTGGACGGGACGAATCGCATATTCGTGTAAACACTCTTCCCAGGCTTTGAGCGCAGGACTTTTCCAGTTTCCGTAAGCCTTACGAATATTAGCAACTCCATACTTTGCTATTTCAGACACGATCGCCTCAATTTTGGATGCAGGGGCGTTATCTGCATCGATCAGCAGCGCAATTTTTGATTCTGATTGCTGCATATTTCTCTAGGGATGCTGGTTGCTTTAGATTCTGAACTCTGACAGAGACCCTATCAAGTATGCCCAAACCAACAACCAAAGCCAACTAACAGTTTCGGTCAGCAGTTGCCAGCACTTTTACATCCAACCCAAGCGGCTTCGGTCAATCCGCGGCACCCGAATTGTTGGGCGGCAGCTTTTATAGTACATCTTCAAATAGTAGATCGGAGAGCATTGATGGTGCTAACCAGATTCCAGATTCAGCCTTAATATATGTACGGCAGAGAGAAATTATCTTTCTATCAATACCAAGTTTTATGGACTGCCGATCAACTTCTGTTAAAGCTTCAAAAGCATCACCACTATATCCGTAAGTTGCCAAGTACAATCCTCCATCTCGATTCTCACGCGCAACAACATTAACAAAATCACTAATATATCTCTTGCCAACACGTTGACCCGAACGCCAATGTTTGACTTCTACAAGATAGCTACATTTAGCATCTCTAACAATGCACTCTAAAATTAAGTCTTTCCCGCCATCCTTACTTGAAGGAGTAAGCGTTACATCAAAACCTAAACCTTGGAATACTGCTGCTAGCATTCTTTCCATATCTCGCCATTCCAAGTCTGCTAACCCTTTTGGATCATTTGCAATGAGACGAGCAAGCTGCTTAGACAAGTTAGTGATAGCAGCGACAATTTGGGAATACTTGGTATCTTGTTCTGATTCAGGAAGATTTGTATCTATCCAATTCCAAAGTTCTTGATAAGTAACATCCGGAGTAATCGTTCAAGGGGTTGAAGCAAGGAATTGAGAAAATGGCAAGGTGCTGTTAGGCTAACAGGATGGAAGAGAACTCGCCCAACTCCATCAGTGAGATCAGCCAAACGGACTGGGACAAAACCCCAGAGAGTGTGAAGCG
>JANRJA010000217.1:0-45210 GCA_033764315.1 Oculatellaceae cyanobacterium bins.114 | reverse complement strand
ACCTTACGAGAGGCAACGGCCGCTTGGTCAACTGATGTTAACAACACTCAACGGGGTGTTGATTGGCAGATGAAGATCGATGATGCTCGATGTAAACTCACTTCTGTCTACCCTAAAATTAAGCTGTGACACAGCACTAGTGGCGATCGCCCCTCCATCTTGACTTTGTAAACCACTATCAGAAGATTGCTCAGGATTAGCTGTGATGACCTGGTCAAACAAGATGCCTAAGCCATCAGGAGCCAAGCTCATTTGGATGTCTCGCTGAATGGGTAGTTTGAGCAAATCAGTCCGCTTTGCTGTTTCTAAGTTGACGGCACTCAAGTAGGGTTGCTCTAAATAGTCGTCTCCTTCGAGGCGGGTGGTGATCAGGCAATACAGAACCCGATTGGTAGGGTCAAATTGAGCATTGAGAATCGAGCCATTGGTTTGCAACAGTTCTTTATCGGTGCCTTGATTGGTCACCACAAAGAGCGATCGCGTTGGGTTGCCAGGGTCAGCGTTAAATTGCACCATAGATGCCGCAGAGCCATCTCTGGCAAAGCTGAGCGTCATACCAAATTTGGGCAAAAAATCCAGTGGGTTGGCTCCTGATTCAAGGGGCAAGATCGCCATGCCCTGACCTTGAGCCATTGCCAAAGCTTGGCTATCAGGGGTAATTAAGAAATCGCCCCCTGGTTCCGTTTTTAAGGGTTGAGGGGGTTGATTGGGTTTGATCTGCCACAACCCAAAATCAGCCGGGTCAGTGCGGTTGACCCGTTGCACAATGATGATTTGACCGTCAGGAGATAGGTCAAACTTGAGATTTTGGTAGTCTTTGCTATCAAGTATTTCTTCAATCACTCCGGCGGGTTGTGGCGATGTAGAGGCCACTGGAGACGCCGTATTTTGATTGGCTAAAGGAGGCTCAGCGGGGGATTTTACTTGAATTCCAGTGGTGACGGTATAGAGCCGTTGATCGAGCATTCCCTGGGCTTGAGCGGTGCGATCGCTTGCCGCAAACAAAATGCGATCGCCATTGGGATAGGGTTCAAAGTCCATCACCACTAAATTAGCAGGGGTCAAGAGTTGCTTTGTTTGGCGTGTCAGGTTGTAGAAAACTAACCGTCCTGCTTCTTCTTTTTCAACGCCCAAATAGACAAAGGCGCGATCGCGAGTCTGAAACGTTTCGGTAAAGGGTTGGATTTGAGCCTTAGTATCGGTTGGCTCACTAAAGCGATCGCGTGCCCCTTGCAGCTTTACCTGAAAATCGGTGCCATAGGGAGCAGGAGACGTTAAGGTATACGCCATGCGTCGCCCCGCCCAGCTAAACTTTCCAGCGAGAGGTGGCTCAATTCGCAAGTTGTTTTCGACACTGGCATGGTTCATCGGGCGGCTAAAAGTCAACAAAAATGCCGTATCTTCTGCCCCAATTTGTTTGCCTTGCCAGCTAAAATCGCGAATGCGAGGGGCTGTGTGACCACTGCTGAGTAACAGCAAGCCAATCAGCACACTCAATATCGCAATCACGATAATGGCAACCCGATCAATCGGTTCAGATAACCGTTGAGCTGTTGATGAGCGTTTAATCATAAGCGATCGCAAGGGCAATTGCTCTAGGTTATCATTCAGCAGGGTGGATGGAAGAGTGGGAGAGTTTTGAGTTTTGAGTTTTGAGTTTTAGGTTTTGAGTTTTAGGTTTTGAGTTTTGAGTTTTGAGTTTTAGGTTTTAAGTTTGAGTTTTGAGTTTTAGGTTTTGAATGGTTAGGTATAGCTGTAGCTAGCTAGGTGAGACAAAGGGAGTATGGGTGAGGCTATCACTCAGGGGTTCCACTCGTGTACTCCGTTCTAATCTGAATGACTACGGTTATAGAAGGTACATCCTGTCATTGCATCGACCCATCCACCGATCGATCTCATTACCCTTTACCTTTTACCCTTTTATCAATGCCTCAGATCCTCACCCCTTTGGGGAACGATGTTTTTCTGATCAAAGGATTGCTTGAACCCGCGCTCTGTCAACACATCATTCAAGTGGCGGAATGTCGGCAATTTGAATCTGCTGGAATCTTGTTAGATGCCGTGGATACCCAGGTTCGTAGTAACGATATGCTGCAACTCGGTGGCGAAGATAGCCTCCTGCAATCGACCAATCAACTCCTTTTAGGACGGTTGGCGATCGCCCAAAACCTGCTCCATCAAGAGTTTGGTCTAAAGTTTCCCTATGCCGAACCCTGCACAATCTTGCGCTATCGAGAGGGACAGTTTTATCAGCGGCATGTGGATAATGTCTTGCTATCGAGTCGCTTTCAAGAAGTGCAAGAGGGCATTCCAACCCGCGATATTAGCGTAGTGGGGTATCTCAACGACGACTTTGAAGGGGGTGAAACCTATTTCGATCGCCAAGATATCAAAGTCAAACCTGAAACTGGAGCAGTGTTGGTGTTTCCCTCCTACTTCACCCATCCCCATGAGTCATTGCCCATTCACAAGGGTGAAAAGTATGCCTTTACCAGTTGGCTCTTTCATTAATCGTGGGTTACTAGATCTCCAAAATCTCTAAGATGCCGGAGATCTAAATTTACTGGCGATTGACGATTGCCAATTCACCATTTACAGATCTTGAATCACCCAAATCTCTCTCAAACATCAACCCCTCTCCTGGACGCGCTCTACCAATGCGCTCAACGTCCTCATGCAGCGTTTTACACACCAGGGCACAAGCGAGGACAAGGCATTCACTCAAAACTGTCGGCGGTGATGGGCGATCGCGTCTTTCAAGCCGATTTGCCAGAATTGCCTGACCTGGATAATTTGTTTGCTCCGGTGGGGGTGATTTGCCAAGCACAAGAGTTAGCGGCACAGGCATTTGGGGCAGAGCAGACCTGGTTTTTGGCAAATGGGTCAACCTGCGGCATTGAGGCGGCGATTTTGGCGGTTTGCAATCCAGGTGACAAAATCATCCTGCCGCGCAATGTCCATCAATCTGCGATCGCCGCTTTAATTCTCTCTGGGGCAGTTCCAGTATTTATGCAGCCTGACTATGACCCCAGTTGGGATATTGCTCACAGCGTTTCTTTGGCGACCGTAGCAGCAACTTTGGAGCAACACTCCGATGCAAAGGCGGTGATGGTGGTGTGTCCCACCTATTACGGAGTCTGCGGTAACTTGGAGGCGATCGCTCAACTCGTCCACCACTATCAAATCCCGTTGTTGGTGGATGAGGCGCATGGTGCCCACCTGGCGTTTCATCCCGACTTACCCCCCTCAGCTCTGGCAAGCGGTGCTGATTTGACGGTGCAATCGACCCATAAAACTCTAGGGGCGATGACCCAATCTGCTATGGTGCATGTTCAGGGCGATCGCATTGACCGTGACCGATTACAGCGATCGCTGCAACTGGTGCAATCCACTAGCCCTAGTTTTGTGCTGTTGGCGTCGTTAGATGCGGCTCGTCATCAAATGGCGATGCAAGGGCGTGACCTGCTCTCTCAAACTCTGGCTCTCGCAGATATTGCCCGAACTCAGTTGAGCCAGATTTCTGGAATCTCGGTCTTGGAACCCACTCATCTCAAGGGCTTTTTAGGGGCTGCCTACCTCGATCGCACTCGCTTGACGGTCAACGTTACTCAGTTGGGGCTAACCGGATTTGAAGCTGACGAGATCTTGCACAAAACCTTGGGGATAACGGCTGAGTTGCCGTCATTGCGTCATATCACCTTCATCATCAGCATTGGCAACACTCCCCAAGATATTGGGCACCTGATACAGGGGTTTAAAGCCCTCAGTCAGTCGTTATTGCGTCAACAGCTAAGTGATGACAGTAATGAAATAAGGGCTGTCAGCGATGAAATAAGCGATGCAAAACGGTTTTCCTATCCTGCTTTCTTAAACGCTTCAACCCCCATAGCCCAATCTTTGATCTTACCCCGCGAGGCTTTCTTTGCCCCATCAGAAATGGTGGCAATGACCCAAGCGGTCGATCGCATCAGTGCCGAGTTAGTCTGCCCCTATCCTCCTGGCATTCCGGTGCTGGTGCCTGGTGAACCTATCACAACTGAGGCGATCGCTTACTTACAACACGTGTTAGATACAGGAGGGGTAATTACAGGATGCGTCGATGCCACCCTCTCAACCCTAAAAGTTGTGAAAGCTTGTTAGATTGACAACTTTGAGTTGAGGGGAAGGTGGGTGGATGAGTGGATGTGCTGTACTTTCTATCGATTCTTCTATCTATATCATTTACCCATTTACCCCTAAGCTCTCTTTCGTCCTTGACCAACCACTCGAGGAATTGAGTTATAAGCTGCCCCCGTGTGCGACTTTCCCAGATCTCCGGTTGCTGTGACGCAAATCAGACTCCTTTGAGGATGCTGAACGAGTAACCGGGGATCTAAACCTCTAAGTTGCACATCGCGTAAGCTGTGAAGTGAAGCGTTGTCTTCTGACGTTCTACCTGTACTTTTTTAATTGCCCTCACATGCCTACCTCCCTTTGGTCTTATAAGACTCCTGGTATTCCCGATGAGCTATTTGAACAGCTACCAGGCATTCCGATGAGCAAACGAGAAGTACGTTTGTTGATTGTTTCGCATCTGCGCTTAAAGGCAAATGCCGTTTTTTGGGACATCGGTGCAGGAACAGGCACCATTCCCGTAGAAGTCGGATTGTTATGCCCTGAAGCCAAAATTGTCGCAGTAGAACGGGATGAAGAAGTAGCAAGTTTAATTCGACGCAACTGCGATCGCTTTGCAGTCAAGAATGTTGAGGTGATCGAAGGCATTGCACCCGACTGCCTCAAGGGGTTAACCCAACGCCCTGATTGTGTTTGCATTGAAGGCGGACGACCCATCAAAACTATCCTCCAAGATATATGGCAACGCCTGCAACCTCAAGGTCGAGTCGTGGCGACTGCCACCAGCTTGGAAACCCTCTACGCTATCTCTGAGAGCCTTGCCGAACTGCAAGCCCGCAACGTTGAAGTAGTGCAATCTGCAATCAATCGCTTAGAAGTCAGAGGCAACCATCAACTTTTTGTTGCAGTCGATCCGATTTTTATTCTGAGCGGTGAAAAGCTGGACTAGGTCAGGAAAATTCAGCCTTTGAATACAAATCTGCCTCAGACTTCTTGGAATAGAGGTTAAAGTGTGCAACATTTATCTTTAACCTGAATTTAATAAAATCCACGGTTCAACACAAAAAAAGCTGTTACGGTTGAACTTGGTTGACCCTAATCCCCGTTAACCCTAATCCCATTGAACCTAGTCCACTGTGTGCCGATGGTCATAAAGCCTGAGCCAAGAGGATTGCACCCTTTAACTCTTGCCTCTAGCAGCCGTGTTGCTACAGTTGGCTTGACTTATTAAACGTTGCCTGCGTCACGCCTTAACTTGCGATCGCTGTTGACATCTTGTTGATGGTTGACCTAACTCAGTTATTGACAACTTTTTTATATTGCCAATTCGTTATTTATGCCCTTGCCGCGTATCCTCAGTGCTATTGTTGCGATCGTCCTTGCCCTGGGGATGACATTTCTAGGGGGATGGTATTTCACCCTGGCGTTTGGTGTCATTGTCTACCTGGGTCAACTCGAATACTTTCAACTTGTTCGAGCTAAAGGGATTGCCCCTGCTGCAAAAACAACCCTGGCAGCGACTCAAGTTTTGCTGATTATTTGTACCATTGCGCCTGCTTTATCGGATGCCGTCGTACCGATTGCAGGCACCTGTATTTGCTTTTATTTATTGTTTCAACCCAAATTTGCCACGATTGCTGATATCTCAGCTTCCATTTTGGGGTTGTTTTATGGAGGCTATTTACCCAGCTATTGGGTCAGGTTGCGATCGCTAGAGCATGCAGAGATGAGTAACTTGCCGCTCGATGGCTATTGGGCATTTCCCATTACAGATGTGCAAGCGTTGCCTCAAGGCTTAACCGTCACGTTGTTGGCGTTTGTCTGCATTTGGGCTGCCGATATTGGGGCTTATGTCGTTGGCAAGTTTTTTGGGCGCACTCGACTGTCTGACATCAGCCCTAAAAAGACCGTAGAAGGGGCGGTGTTTGGCGTCGCAGCGAGCATAGCCGTCGCTATTTTTGGCACCTGGTATCTCGATTGGTCTGGATGGCCGCTAACGGGTTTGGCATTAGGTTTAATTATTGGTATTGCCAGTCTTTTAGGCGATTTGACCGAGTCAATGATGAAACGAGATGCCGGGGTCAAAGACTCCGGGCAACTCATCCCCGGTCATGGGGGCATCCTCGATCGGGCAGATAGCTATGTGTTTACGGCACCTTTGGTCTATTACTTCGTGACCCTGCTATTGCCAATTTTGCCCAATTAAAACCAAGTCAGTCTCAAACTCAGCTCACACTTTGGGTTTCGACTGCGCTCAACCCGCTGCCAGAGAGTATGAAGCTGCATTAGATAAGGAGCTTAAGCCCCTTGTTCCACACTGATTTGTTGAGTACCAACTCATATATGGCAATCCCAAATGGGGTGCGCCTCTCACAACCCGCCTATTTCACAACTGATTTAGGACTGCTATATCTCATATATATAGCTTTGGTCAGAAAGCTTAAGGCAAAGGCAATGGCTCAAATCCTGATACTGGGAAAGCTTTCTGACTCGCCTCCGCCCCATCGAATGTGGCTACGGCTATAGCCATCCTAAATCGACTTCATGCCTTTGTCGCAATGAGGCGATCGCTGGCTTTGCTCTATCCAAGGTGCATGGTAAAAAAAGTCGAAAGGTAGAACTCGAATAGAGTTGAATTAAAGCAGTGGGGTGTCGTACTAATTGCGGAATGATAGTTGTGTCATCACGATCGCACAGTGACTGTGGAGTGACTGCGGAATGACGGTGGGGCGATCGCTAGAATCGTAAGAAACCAGGGAGTATTTTGCGTGGATATTGGACTGATCGGCATCGGATTGATGGGACTGCCTATGGCAAAGCGATTGCTGCTGGCTGGAACCCCTGTGGTTGCCTATAATCGCACCGCCACAAAGTTAGACCCTCTAAAAGCCGCAGGGGTTGAAATTGCCGATACTCCCGCTGACGTATTGCAACGCTGTGATGCTGTAATTCTCATGTTGAGTGATGCGCCAGCTATTCATCAGGTGTTGCTATCAGATGTCACTCGGCCTCACTTGGCTCACCGCACCATCATTCAAATGGGCACGATCGCCCCCAGTCAGAGCCGCGAACTTCAACAGGCGATCGCTGCTGTAGGAGGAGACTACTTAGAGGCTCCAGTGCTGGGCAGCATCGCTGAGGTGGAAGCGGGTAAATTGCAGATTATGGTGGGTGCGTCTGAAGCCCAGTTCCAACAGTGGATGCCCTTGTTTCAGCAGTTTGGTGAACAGCCCCGATTAATCGGTGAGGTCGGTTCTGCGGCGGCGTTAAAGCTAGCCCTCAATCAATTGATCAGCTCTCTCACGGCTGCCTTTGCCTTAAGTTTGGGGTTTGTGCAACAGCAGGGTGTTGATGTGGAAACTTTTATGCAAATTCTGCGGCAAAGTGCGCTCTATGCTCCCACGTTTGATAAGAAATTGCAGCGCATGGTAGAAGGCAATTACGCGAACCCTAACTTTCCAACTAAGCATTTGTTGAAGGATACCCGACTCTTTTTAGAAGAGGCGATCGCGGCCCATTTACGAGTGGATAGTTTAGCTGGAGTCCGTCAGATTTTAGAATCAGCCTGTGATGCAGGCTTAGCTGAGAGTGATTATTCTGCCCTGTTTGCGGCTATTTTTCCGCAGACCGATAAGGGTGTTTTGTGAACGTAACTCCACAAGATGGGGAACCTGTACAACTGGGAAAGGGTGATTTAGTCACCTTTCCAGCGGGTATGAGTTGCACCTGGACTATTCTTCAAGCTGTCGAAAAACACTACTACTTTGAGGCTTAATCATACTGACTCACCACATTTGGCATCGCTACATACACCGATCGCTGTTTTCGCATGACTTGCCAGCTTTCAGCATTGAGTTTGAGCACCGAGTAACCATCACTGGTTTCCTCCAAGAACCCCTGGTGCAAGAGCGATCGCCCCAAGATCCGCCATTCATCGGCACTTTGGTCTTTGCCGATGCCATAGGTCGAGAGGCGATGGTGTCCGTTCTTGAGAATGCGTTGGTCTTTTGACCCTCGTAACACATCAATGATGTACTTCATGCCAAATCGCTGATCACAGCGAGCCACACACGAGAGAAACTTTTGTGCCTCAATTGTCCAGTCTTCAAGGGGTTTGGGATTGAGGCAATTATCGCAATTACCACAGTGCCCCTCAAATCGTTCGCCAAAGTAGCCGAGTTGAATAATTCGGCGGCAGTCTAAGCCCTCAGCATAATCGAGCACCTGACGCAGTTGCTGACGGGCAATTTGCTGTTCTTCTTGCAGTGGATCGCCCGTCACGGGGTGAACCTTTTGAGCAATCAGATATTCAATCGTTTTAATGTCACCGTAACTAAAAAATAAGGTGCAGGCACTAGGTTGTCCATCTCGTCCTGCCCGTCCACACTCCTGGTAATATCCTTCCATGTTGCGCGGCAGGTCAAAGTGAATCACAAATCGAATGTCAGGCTTATCGATGCCCATGCCAAAGGCGATCGTTGCCACCATGACCCTGACCTCGCCTTGAATGAAACGGGTTTGATTCAACGTTCGCTCTGCATCGCTCAACCCAGCGTGATAAGGTAATGCCTCAACCCCATCTTCTTGGAGTCGATAGGTGATCTCATCCACTTTTTTGCGACTGAGGCAATAGACAATCCCTGCTCCCTCCGTTTGATGAATGAGTTTGAACAGATCTTTGTAGGCATATTTTTGTTTGGGACGAACTTCGTAGTAAAGGTTTTGGCGGTTGAAACTGGCAACGTGAATCAGGGGCGATCGCAATTGCAGTTGATGAACAATGTCTTGTCGCACCCGATCTGTGGCTGTGGCGGTTAATGCTAAAAACGGCACATCTGGATAGCGTCGCCGCAACTCTTTTAATTGCCGATATTCTGGGCGAAAATCGTGTCCCCACTCCGATAGACAATGAGCCTCGTCGATCGCAAAGGTGGCAATGCCAATCTCAGCATGAATACGCTCTAAAAACGGCAAAAACTTCTCTGCCATCAACCGTTCTGGAGCAACATACAAAAGTTTAATCGTGCCATTGAGAATGGCGGCCTCACGTTGGCGCACCTCTGCCACTTTCAAGCTGCTGTTTAGGAACGTTGCCCCAATGCCTCGTGCTTGCAACGCCTCTACTTGATCTTGCATTAACGCAATTAGAGGAGAAACCACTACCGTAATCCCCGGTTTCAATAAGGCAGGCAATTGAAAACAAAGAGACTTGCCCCGACCTGTGGGCATGACCACTAGCAAATCCTGGTTTTGCAAGGCAACTTCGATCACCTCTTGTTGACCCTGACGAAAGCGATCGTATCCAAAGAAGTGATGCAGGGCTTGCTCTAGCGACTGAAACTGGGGAGGGGTCAATACATCGGGGGTCATGATAACTCAAGCGAATCTTTACCTATAGTGCCGCAAAATTGGTAAAGTTCACTTGTACTATATCTCAAATCCCTGAAATCTCTAGCTCCCCGGAATCTTGAAGATTCCGGGGAGCTGATTGTTAGCGAGTTGCAAAAACGGCTTTGAGCTGGTCTTGCAAGGCTCGTTTTGCTACTCGAAAACGTCGTTTTAGCCGATATTCTAGCTTTCGTTGATTAGTAATGAAGTTGTAATATTCATGTTGCTCAAAGCGATCGGCTTCTGCATGACGACTCACCGTTGCAGGGTGTTTCAGCGGAAACTTCATTTCCTCAGTGAGCATGTTGGCACGCCAATCACTAGCATCTCCCGTGTGGGTTGCTCCAGCATTAAACCCAATATTGGAAACTAAATTGACATTAGGAACGATCGTCAATCCGTTGTTGACCCAACACGAGAGAATCCACTGCCAATCCCAGGTATCGACCTTTTCGTCATAGGTTCTTTGAAAGGTGTCTCGCCACCATTCAGCGGCCTCAGGCTCGCCTAAAAATTGCTCTAGCCAACCGTTATCTCGCAGTTCTGGCCAGCGACTCATATTGACATCATAGTGCTGCCATGCCCGTCGCCACGTTGCCCAACCCCAAAAGTGGGTATAGCGAGAAAAATAATAACTGTCAGGAGTGCGTTTGCGCCCCAATTGAAAGTTATCGCCCGTAATGGCGGCAATGCGATCGTCGTCTTGATAGCGATCGAGCAACTCATCACAAAACTGCCAAAAACTGGGATGGGGAATGCAATCGTCTTCTAAAACAATGGCGCGATCGACCTGTTGAAACACCCAATCTAAGCCACTATAAATGCGCTGTTTGCAGCCCATGTAGGTGTCAGCATAGTTCTTTAGCACTTCACAGTCCCAATCGACCCGCTCAATAATGGCACGGGTCGCTGCACACTTTTCTTCTAATGGCTCATCTGGGGTTTTGCTGAGGGTGTTGCTGACGATGAGTAACTTGGGAGGTTTTGCTTGCCGAACGGCTTCAAACACTTTTTCTGTTGTTTGAGGGCGTTTAAAGATCAGCATTGCGACGGGTGTATTGAGCTTCCATTCAGACATCCAGCATCTCCTTAACAGGCATAGCAACTTCTTCTAATGACTGAGGATCGGGGTGAGGGTCAGATTGGCGGCGTTGACCAATCACCTTTGCGGGAACCCCCACAGCAATCGAATAAGGGGGAATATCTTTGGTGACAACCGCGCCTGCGCCAATCACGCTGCCCTTGCCAATCGTAACGCCATCCAGCACTGAAACCTTGTGCCCTAACCAACAGTCATCCTCAATCACGATTCCCTTACGGCTTAACCCCTGATCACGAATTTTGCGATCGGGGTCGGCAAACTGGTGGTTACTGGCGTAGATGCCTGTGTGAGCGGCAATCAAGCAATCCTGACCGATCTTAATATTGCCAGGACCATGAATTACTACATAAGGGCCAATCGAGGTGCGATCGCCAATTTCGATCACACAATTCTCTCGGCTGACTTTGATGCCTACTCCATACGCAAACTGGACATGGTTGCCCAAGCGAATGCAGCTATTTTTGCCCTGGCTATCAAGGCGATCGCCCCGTAATAGTCTGACTCCATTGCCTAGCTCAATGCCCTTTGTGTTTAACAGCTCAACCCCTGGCTCGATATAAACAGGTTTGCCGATTTTGCCGAGAATAAAGCGATAAAACTGCTGTCGTAAGGTAAAGCCAATCGACAAAGGCACCCAACTCAACAGAGTCGTCAACAGCATCTCTAAACGACGAGATGAAGAGGATGAGGGTTGAGGTGTTTCAGAAGACATACTGAGCGTCAAGTAAGTGGAGTTTAAGTAAGCGGGAGAGTGTGGCTAAGTCGCACATCTACATCCTCTGATATATCAAACCAGTCTCTGATATATCAAACCAGTCCTGTGAGCGAAAACCCTGCCGTCTATATCCTAAAGACTCCACTTAAGATTTCACAGAAACTTCATGCATCCATCGTGAAGACCCTTCATCTGAAAAGAACCGATGAAGATGGTTAAAGGCAATAGCCGAATTGAACTTGGCTCTCTAACATCGAAAAAGTGCAGTGTAAATTAGGTTGTCTCCTGCTCCGTGAGCGGGTTTATGACCTATTGAGCACTGTAACCCCTTTAAAATTTCACTTAAAATCACACTTAAGCGAATCACCTTAAGTAACTGTCTTACCCAGGTTTGACTCCCCGGAGAAAATGCATGAAGCGTCCTGTTATCGCTATTGGTATCGACACCGTTCATCCAGAATTGCTAGAAGCCTGGATGGCTCAGGGACACCTCAAAAATTTGAATGCGCTGCGATCGCAGGGAACCTATGGCCCTTTGACCTACGGTAGCTCACCTGAAGAGATGCAATGGACCTCGTTTTTGACAGGGTGTTCTCCTGAAAAAACAGGATATTGGGGGCGTTTGGGCTTTAACCAAACTACTTATGATGTGGCTGAAGAGGGCGTTTATAACTTTGAGCAACATCCTCCTTTCTACGCTTTAGGGGAGGACTACAAAGTTGCCGTCCTGAGAACTCCTCAGATTCCTATGTCTGACAACGTTAATGGGCCTCAAGTGGGTAGACGGCGATCGCGCCCTCCTGAATTGCTCAACCAGCTTTATGAGCAATATGGCAAACTTCCGGTTTATAAGGAGTACGGCTGTTTTTGGGATAAGAACAATTTGCGGTACTTACACAAAACCGTTCATGCTGGCATCAAACGTCAGCTTGCGATGTGCCGTGACATGCTGCGGCAAGACCAGTGGGATTTGTTTCTCACGGTCATCGACGAAGCACACTACGCCAGCCACGACTTTTGGTATATCAGCCAACCTGATCACCCCCTGCATCCCTATCGCCCCACAGACGTGTTTGAGGGAGATCCGTTACTAGAAGTGTATGAAGCGATTGACCAGGCGATCGGTGAGATCATCGCTCAAGCCCCAGACGATGCCTATGTCATGGTGTTTTCAGTTGATGGCATGGGGGCAAACTCGACTGACATTCCCACGATGGTCTTTTTGCCTGAGTTTCTCTACCGCTATAACTTTCCGGGTCAATTTGCATTGGCTAAAGGAAATCCCAACACTCCTCCCCCTCCCCCCGTTAGCAAGCCCAAGCGGCAAAGCTGGGCTGGCGAGGTCTGGCAGCGGCGATATGATTCCAATCCATTAAAGCGGTGGATACGGCAATGGCTTCCAGGTAAGTTTCAAGACAAGCTCGACCAACTCTGGACGTCAAGTCAACCCAGTCTGGTGTCGCCTTATCAGTTGCTAAAGCAATATCCGTCTCTATTTTGGCAGCCTACTTTGTGGTATCGCCCGCTTTGGTCCACGATGAAGGCGTTTGCTTTGCCTAACTTTTCAGATGGGCATGTGCGGATCAATGTGAAAGGACGTGAAGCACACGGCATGGTTGACCCAGCTGACTATGCTCAGATTTGTGAAGATCTGACCGCCAAGCTATATCAACTCAAAGATGCGCGTACGGGTGAACCTATGGTGTTGCGAGTAGTTCGGACTCGTGAAACGGCGATGGAGACAAAACCTGGATCGGTGACGGCCGATCTGATTGTGGAATGGCGCGATCGCCCTATTGATGTAGTCGATAGTCCTGAGTTTGGACGCATTGGTCCAATTCCCTATTGCAACACAGGGGGGCACAAACCCGTTGGCTTCTTGATGACCAAAGGCCCCGGAATTGAAGCAAATGCAACGTTGCCTCAACCGGGTCGTCTCACTGATTTGGCTCCAACCATCTTGACGCTGTTAGATGCGCCAATACCCGATTACTGTGAAGGAAGTTCTCTACTCCACCCCCAAAATTCTGGAACTGTTTCAATTTCGTAATCTTTTGGCATCAAAATTCAATCATCTCTAAAGCAGTGTTGCCGCAACCCTCCCCTTTTGGCAGAAAATATATAGTGGACTAGAGAGCACTTCAGCAAGTTCGGTGAAACGATTGCTAACTTTTGTGACGAGTCACTTCACGCCGAAAGGAATTTGGGTCGCATGAGCATTTCCACTTCCGTATTGGAAGAGTTATTGCAAAGACTGCCTCATTTGCGATCTCAGCTTTATTTCAAGTCTTCCTTAACTGCGTTGTCTCACGCGATGGAAGATCAAGTTTTGGCGGTTGGAGAGCAGCCTCTCGTCATTGCCAGCTTTCAGCGAGAGCGATTTTATCGTCAAGAGGCGCATCGTTATCTGCGCATCTCAGAGCTGACCTCACAGGTGTATGTGCTGGCTGCGCCTGAGACGAGCTTTATGAATGGCTCAGACCACTATGAGACGATCGCCTTTGAGTCGAGCGACCAACTCAGCCAGGAATGGCATCTGGTGGTTTTGGGTAAACAATACTCCACCTGCTTAATCTGTCGAGAACGTCTCAAAACGGCTAAAGAGACGGCATCTGAGCCGATGGGAATGGATCAAACTCGTCGCTTTGAGGGCATCTGGACGTTTGATCGACAGGTTAGTTGTGAGGCAGCCGAGCTGTTGTTAGATCGGATTTTGATTTACCGTCCTGATTTGGCGGGCAAAATTGAGCAGGCAAAAGCTGAGTTTTTGACAGAAGCCCCATCTAAAAAACAAGAGGTTGACCCTGACCCGTTTGCTCAACGGTTGGTGACTCACCTCCAGGCGGGGCAATATAAACTCCTCAAAGCCTACCGCTCGATCGCGGCTAAAGAACGGAAAGAACGGTTGGTTAACTCGATTACGGCTGCTATTCGGCGATCGCTCAATCCAGAAGAAATTTTTAAGGTGGCAGTGCAAGAACTAGGACAGGCAATGTCTGTCTGTCGTTGCATTCTCTACCGCTGTAAAGCAACTGATGCCACGACTACAATTACCTATGAATCGCTTAAAAGTAATGCGATCGCGTCCCTTCAGGGGCATTCCTGGTCGTTGCAAAATAACCCGTTGTTTCAAACGGTAGTGCAATCACAAGAACCCATTGCGATTGCGAATACTGAGATTGAGAAACGATTTGATCTCACCCTGCTTGCCACATTGATTGAACGCTGGCAAATTCGCTCTTGGTTGATGGTGCCTGTTGTCTATCAGGGGAGATTGCTGGGCATGGTAGAGCTACACCACTGTCAAGCTAGTGCTCACCTCTGGTCAGATGATGAGATTGGCATGGTAGAGGCGATCGCCACGCAGTTGGGGGTGGCCATCATTCAAGCGGAGGCCTATGCCAATCTTGAAGATCTCAATCAACAACTAGAAGCGTTGGAACGCACACGCAGTAATTTAATTGCGATTACCGGGCATGAACTGCGGACACCTTTGTCAACCATTCAGGTGTGCCTAGAAAGCCTTGCCAGTGAACCGGATATGTCCCCTGAACTGCGTCAGGTTATGCTTAGCACTGCCTTGACCGATGCAGAACGAATGCGAACCTTGATTCGTGACTTTTTGACCTTGTCTCGGTTAGAGAGTGGTCGGATTGAGTGGCATCTAGAACCCATCTCGATTGATGAGTGTGTAGAACTAGCATTGAGTAGCCTACGGGTGCGCCAGTCTGATAATCCTTTGCCTCAAGTCACGTCTCAAGTACCGCTTGACCTGCCGCTGGTGCAAGCCGATGGCGAGTGGCTGGTGGAGGTGTTGTCTCGATTGTTAGATAACGCTTGTAAGTTTACAGAGTCGCAAGGACAGGTGACGATCGCGGCCAGTCTCAGTGGCGGCAAGATGATTAAAGTAACCATTGCAGACACAGGACGAGGGATTGAACCTAATCGCTTAGAGACGGTGTTTGATCGCTTTTATCAAGAAGAAGGAGCACTGCGACGAACAACCGGAGGCACAGGTTTAGGGTTGGCGATTTGTCGTCAAATTGTTCGAGGATTGGGAGGCCAAATTTGGGCAGAGTCAGATGGTCGAGATAGAGGGAGCCAGTTTCATTTCACACTGCCAATTGCTCGCTCTAGTGCCGATGGTGTTGTGACTCCTCTTTTGCCGTCTCGCATTGTGGGTAAAACACCCTATCAGGGACGGGCAACGCTCAGATCTCGTGGGATCTCTAGCTAACTTGACCAATCAACTCATAGTTTGATGAGTCTAACCCAATGAGTCAGAGTGACAGCACCTTGCGCCGCAACAAATCGAGAGCACTACAAGCACTGAGCCAACGCACAAACTCTCGACCTCGGTTTGAGCCAAATCGATAGACCACACTTTCAACGTAGTTATCAGGTCCGGCTAAACCGATATAAACCAGTCCAACGGGTTTCGTGTCGCTGCCACCATCAGGGCCAGCGATGCCTGTGATGCTGAGTCCCCAAGTGGTGTTTAAGCGATCGCGCACTCCTATTGCCATCTGTTGGGCGACTACATCGCTCACGGCTCCATGCTCTGCCAGATGAGCAGGGTCAACTCCTAACAGATTGACTTTGACCTGGTTGTCGTAAGAGATAATGCCACCCCAAAAATAGGCAGAGCTTCCAGGCACAGCCGTCAACAGATGCCCTAAACCGCCCCCTGTGCAAGATTCGGCGACTGATACGGTTTGGTTGGTCGCTAGCAATAACCGACCCAGGGCGATCGCCAGCGTGTCGTTATCCGTCCCATAAAAATCTATCCCGCTCACCTGTTGAAGTTGTTGCTCAACTGGGTCAATTAACTGTTGAGCTGCTTCCGGTGATTCGGCGCGAGCAGAGACGCGCAACCGCACCCCACCGTGATCCGCATAGGGAGCAACCGTGGGGTTTTGTAGCTCAAAAAAGGGAGCAATTTTTTCAGCCAGGGCTGACTCGGCAATGCCCCAATAGCGCAATGTGCGGCTGACAATCACTCCTTGCCCCCACCCTTGATAACGAAGATAGGGCACAGCCGTCTCTTGCCACATCACCTTCATCTCACTGGGCACCCCTGGAAAGGTCATCAGGGTTAACCCAGAGCGAGGCTGCCAAATGATGCCGGGCGCACTCCCGGTTGGATTGGGTAACACCTCTGCCCCTTCAGGAATCAGGGCTTGTTTGCGATTGCTAGGAGACATAACCCGTCCCCGCTCTGTAAACTTGCGGGTAATGTCAGCTAGGACATCGGCACGCTCAACCAGAGGAACTTGAAAAAAGTCGGCTAGAGTCTCTGTCGTTAGATCATCGGGTGTCGGCCCTAACCCTCCGGTAAATAACAGCAGGCGCGATCGCTCACAGGCGATCGCCAAGACTTTTTGCAACCGCATTGGGTTATCACCCACGACGGTCTGATAATAGTGGGGAATCCCTAACTCAGCTAACTGTTGTGCCAAAAACTGAGCGTTGCTGTTGAGAATCTCACCCAAGAGCAACTCGGTTCCTACACAGATAATCTCAGCACTCGGAATAGATCCATTCATCGTTGATACAGGGGATTATTGACGGGCGTGTTTTCTGGCGCGCCAACCCGTATAGCTTAACAGCACCGTAGCCCCAATCGCATAGCCTAACCCACTGGGAATGCCTGAAAATGCCAGGGCTAAGCTGCCGACCCAGAGCGTTAGAGAATAGATGAAAAGCACGACAAATCGGTGTGGTAAGCCTGCTTGAAGCAGTCGATGGTGTAGATGACGCTTATCAGCAATAAAGGGCGATTTGCCATTGCGGAGGCGATCGACAATCACTGCTGACATATCTAGAATCGGCACTGCCAGAATAATATAAGGTAACAATACCGCTACCGTAGTGACACTCTTAACCAACCCAACTACCCCTATTCCCGCCAGAGTAAAGCCAATAAAATAAGCCCCTCCATCTCCCATAAAAATCTGAGCGGGGTTGAAGTTATAGCGCAAAAAGCCTAAAGCACCGCCTGCTAATGCGGCTGCAATCATAGCAGCAGCGGGCTGACTCATAAATAGGCAAGCGACTAACATCACCATTGCCGCAATGCCAGAGACTCCGGCGGCTAATCCATCGAGTCCATCAATCCAGTTAATGGCGTTTGCCATTCCAACGAGCCAGATCACCGTAATTGGCAGGCTGACCCAAGCGGGTAAGGAGGTTAAACCCACAAATGGAATGGTTAGAAAATCAATGTGAACCCCTGCTTGCCAGGCTCCTGAAGCCACAACAGCTTGCAAAAACAGACGAGTAATTGCTCTCAAGCTAAACAGGTCATCGGCTAACCCAATTAGGAAAAAAGCCAGTCCACCAATCGTGACACCCCAAATCTCATATTCTTTATCAGGGGGTAATATGCCAAATCCACCGATGCCCCAGACAATGAGGAGTGACACGATCGTGCCCAAAAAAATAGACACACCGCCAAGCCTTACCATAGGACGCTGATGGATTTTGCGTCCGCCAGGAGGGTCAAAGTAGCCGCTTTTAAGACCAATGAATCTGACGATCGGTGTACTAATTAGGACAACCGCCACAGACACGACAAATGCTATCAGATGGTAAAGGTGGGAAGGCATTGGAGAATTGGGTTAAGCAAAACGGGTGTCAGGCAGAGTCTACATGAAGTGTGACTCTTGCGCTAGAGGATAGGGCGGATTTTGTAAAGCTTAAATCTACAAACGGCTGTATTTTGTTTCACTAATTATGCAGTTAAATGGCGATCGCTCATTGATGGGAAACGCCCAGCAAGCTCTCTCTGTACCCTCTAATAAGCAATAAGAACGGTATAAGACCCTCAGTAGAGTCATACAGACCTGGACTTTGGAAGCAGGATAATTTTGGGTGAGAGCAAGAAGAGACGCGATTAATCGCGTCTCTTCTTGCCTGTATTCTCATTTACACCCCACTATTAACCTCACTAGAGGGTTGATCAAGGGCGGCTGCCAGTTCAGCCGGAGTCATCTGCTCATACCGCTCAAACGGCTGATGAATCCAGGGGTTATCGGGCAAGTAATCAACATAATAATCGGGGGTAATCACCGAGCAGTCTTTGTACCACAACACGGCAGTGCGAATTTCATCAATATAAAATCCATACTTGCGATCGAGCCAGGTCAAAGTCCGCTTTAATGACATTCCTGAATCAACCAGATCGTCTACTAACAAAACTCGACTCCCTAGATTAGCGGTTGTCATCGTCAGATCATTCGCAAAGGTAATGGAGCCTCGAATCTGATTATTAGATCCTCCGTAGGAAGACACCGCTAAAATCGCCAAGGGGAGGTCGTAAATACGGGCGAGAATATCACCCACTCGTAAGCCCCCTTTGGCGAGGCAAATAATCTGATTAAAGCTCCAGTTAGATTGGTGAATTTTGGCAGCAAGTTGCTCAATGTTGTGGTGATAATCTGACCAAGAGACATATAGATCTGACATGACAGCGGCAATACGAATACTTA
Source organism: Oculatellaceae cyanobacterium bins.114 (assembly GCA_033764315.1). Classification (GTDB taxonomy): domain Bacteria; phylum Cyanobacteriota; class Cyanobacteriia; order Elainellales; family Elainellaceae; genus FACHB-1407. Next base: position 26,402 of record JANRJA010000217.1, on the reverse strand, counting down.
AAGATGAAAAGAATGATACAACTGTTGTCTAGGTTTCGTTTGTCAGTGTTATGACTAATCCTTCTGCGACTGCTGCAACGGGTGACTCAGAAAAGTTAAGTTTGAACACAAAATTGGCCTATGGAGCAGGAGATGCAGGCTCTGGGATTACCGTAACCATTTTGACCTTCTCTTTGATGGTCTTTTTTACTAATGTTGCGGGGTTAGACCCCCGAACGGCTGGCAATATTCTAGCGATCGGCAAGGTGTGGGATGCCATTAATGACCCGATTGTCGGGGTGATGAGCGATCGCACCCGGTCGCGTTGGGGACGGCGACGACCCTGGATGATGTTTGGGGCAATTCCTTTTGGGATTTTCTTCTTTTTGCAGTGGTTGGTGCCTCACTTTAGCAGCGACCCTTCTGTCAATAAAGCAGGACTGTTCTGGTATTACGTCCTCATTTCTATTCTGTTTAATACTGCCTTTACCGCGGTCAACTTACCCTACACGGCCTTGACCCCTGAGTTGACCAAAGACTACAACGAACGTACTAGTCTCAATAGCTTCCGTTTTGCTTTTTCTATTGGCGGCAGTATCCTGTCCCTCCTGTTAGGGCTGGTGATTTTTAACGTCGTTACTGACCCGATTCAACAATATTTGGCCTTGGGAGCCGTTTGCGCCATTCTGTCCGTTTTCCCTATTTATTGGTGCGTTTGGGGTACCAAAGAACGCTACACCGTTGACTCAGAGCCAAGCCTGCCTATCTTAGAACAGCTCAAAATCGTCTTGAGCAATCGTCCTTTTTTGTATGTCATCGGCATTTATCTCTGCTCGTGGCTAGCATTTCAACTGACCGCCACCATCCTGCCTTACTTTGTGGTCAACCGCATGGAGATGGGATCTTACTTCCCCATCGCGTTAGCCGTTCAGGGAGTGGCGATCGTCATGCTATTTGTCTGGAGTGCTGTGAGTAAGCAACAAGGCAAACGAACAGTGTACTTCTTGGGAATGAGTCTGTGGATCGCGGCTCAGGGTGGGTTATTTTTTCTACACCCAGGTCAAACCTTTTTGTTATACATTTTGGCGGCAATGGCAGGAGTTGGTGTTGCCACTGCTTATCTGGTGCCTTGGTCTATGCTGCCGGATGTAATTGAGTTGGATGAGTTGCGAACCGGGCAACGCCGGGAAGGTATCTTCTATGCATTTTTAGTATTTCTACAAAAGATTAGTTTATTTCTAGCATTGCTGATTGTCGGGCAGGCACTTGGCAATGCAGGTTTTGTTGAAGCCACTCCAGGTCAGCTTCCTCCGCCACAACCTGACTCTGCGATTGAGGCGATTCGTTGGATGATTGGTCCTGTTCCAACGCTTGTTCTTTTAATAGGGTTGGTTTTGGCATATTTCTACCCTATTACCCGTGAGGTTCATGCCGAGATTTTATTAAAGCTACGACAGCGTCGAGAAATACAGCCTCTGCAGGAAGAAGACGGAGGAAGTTAGGGGGAGTATAGGGTGGTAAGATTGCATAAAGTTTGATCCCCGTGGTCGCATCGAACTGCTGTTACGCCCTTTACAATCGAGGTTTTATGAAGCGATTTTTATCTCGCCTGGTTTCTCTAGTTTTAACCTTTGTGGTCATGATCGGTGTGATGGGCTGCTCGTCTTCTCCTGCTGGCTTGTCTGGAGACTATCGCCAAGACACCTTAGCGGTGGTTAATGGTCTGAGAACGGCACTGGAGTTGCCTGACAACTCTCCCGAAAAAACGACAGCCCAGGCTGAGGCGCGTCAGTTGATTAATGCATTTACATCTCAATATCGTCGTGATCCTGCGGTGACGAAACTGACTTCTTTTACTACAATGCGAACTGCTCTTAACTCGCTGGCAGGGCACTACAGTTCTTACCCCAATCGTCCAGTGCCTGCTAAGCTCAAGCAGCGATTAGATCAAGAATTTAAGCAGATCGAAGCGGCTTTGCAACGTGGGGCATAACCTCATATCGATCCGCTCCTATTTTGTTTGAACGCCCAAAAGGGTTCCGTTCTGGAACCCTTTTGGGTGAGTGGGTGATTTGCTCAAGGCATTTAGCCAAGCACCCCCAGTCAGAGCTATAACCTGATCTGGAGACAGTCAGTCTCTATCGCCCTAAAGACAACTCAGCAAAGGTGCGAGAGTCGCCTTCTGGGTTTAATAAACCCGTCAAGATATCTGCCGGACGCCCTCCATGAGGCCATGCAAACGCGTGACGAAATGCCGCTTCCTGGCAGATTTGTAATTGCTCAAAATCGATAATGTCGTAGGTCAATAGATTTTCGTACTCAAAGGGCAGGCGGACATTATGTAACCCTGCATTGTCAGTACAAATAGCAATATCGACTCCCGCCTCAAAGCAGCGATCGAACACTTGTTTGAGTTGACGAATATCCTTTAAAGTCCCCGTTTTGAGGTAAGTGGTGGGGCACACCTCTAGACATTGTCCTCGCTCTGCCAATTCGGGCAAGAGTTCAGGATGCAACAGCGGAATCTGGATACCGTGACCCACTCGCATCAAGTGAGGCAAAAGGTCTGGATAGCAGCCCTCGGTGGTCTCATACAAGTGCCCGGTGGTGTTTAAACCCAGCGATCGCGCATATTGATATAGCTCAATGTATTCATCCAGACGATCAGCATAGTGGGCATCTCCCCCGGCTAGATCAATCCCGCAGACAAAATGGCGTTTCTGAGCCGCTAACTCAACGATCGCCCGATTTACCTCATAGGGTAGTCGAGAGTGCATACACAAAATTTGGCTTGTAATGATGGAATACTCCAGCGATCGACTGGCTTGCCCCACAACATCCACAATGCTAGCCATCAACTCAATCCGGTCAGACTGACTGAGATGATCTGGTGTTCTTAGATAAGGCGTATAACGCAACTCTAGATAGGCTAGATTCTCAAAAATATAAGCCCCACGGAGTAGCCGATAAATAAAATAGGGCAATGTTTCATCTGTCTGGACACTCTCTACAAGGGTATGAAGCTCCAGATATTCAGCCAACGTATTGCGAGGGCGAGTATAAAAATCCTCAAACTCTGCATAATCTGCAAAATTTTGAACTAGATCAGCGCGATTGCGCTGAAAGTACCGCCATAGCACACGAGGTACAACCGATCCGCCGAGATGGCGGTGTAATTCAGCATATAGAGCCACGGAAACCTCTTGAATTAGATAGAGAGAAATTGACATTGACATCGGTCACATCCGATGCCGATAATTAGAGTTTGCGTAATTATTTGAATTCTACCAACTTAAACCCTTGGCTAACGTTGTTGTGATTGGTGCCCAATGGGGCGACGAAGGAAAAGGCAAGATTACTGACTTGTTGAGTAAGTCAGCCGACGTAGTTGTTCGCTATCAAGGTGGCGTCAACGCGGGACACACGGTTGTTGTGCAGGGGCAAACCTTTAAGTTGCACCTGATTCCATCTGGCATTCTCTACCCCAACACAGAATGCATTATTGGTTCTGGAACTGTGATTGATCCAAAGGTTCTGATTGAAGAACTGGATCAGGTTGAGGCATTGGGCATTTCTACGAAAAATTTGCTGATTTCAGAAACAGCTCATGTGACGATGCCCTATCATCGCATGATTGATCGAGCGGCGGAAGAGCGTCGCGGCACGCATAAAATTGGTACGACTGGACGAGGAATTGGTCCTACCTATGCGGATAAGTCTGAGCGCACAGGCATTCGCATCATTGATTTGATGGATCCAGAGGCATTGCGGAGTCAGCTTCATTGGGCAATCAGCTATAAAAACGTAATTCTCGAAAAACTGTATGAGCTGCCCCCACTCGATCCTGAAGTCGTGATTGCCGAATATTTGCAGTATGCAGAGCGATTGCGCCCTCACGTAGTCGATAGCTCGTTGAGAATTTATAAAGCCGTTCAACAGCGTCGTAATATTTTGTTTGAGGGTGCTCAAGGAACATTGCTAGATCTCGACCACGGCACTTACCCCTATGTCACCTCCTCCAATCCGGTTGCAGGCGCGGCTTGCGTTGGTTCAGGAATTGGTCCAACCATTATCGATCGGGTGATTGGGGTGGCAAAAGCTTATACAACTCGTGTGGGGGAAGGTCCCTTTCCTACCGAATTGAATGGCACAATAGGAGAGATGTTGTGCGATCGCGGTGCTGAGTTCGGCACTACTACCGGACGGAAGCGTCGTTGCGGCTGGTTTGACGCTGTGATCGGTCGTTATGCAGTGCGGATTAATGGTCTAGATTGTCTGGCAATTACTAAATTAGATGTGCTAGATGAAATGGACGAAATCAATGTCTGTGTAGCTTACGAAGTTGATGGGCAATACTGTCAAGATTTTCCCAGCAATGCTCATCGGTTTGCTTCTTGTAAGCCGATTTACAAAACCGTTCCGGGTTGGCGGCAATCAACCGCCGATTGTCGGGCTCTCGAAGATCTGCCCCAGCAGGCACTCGATTATTTGAAGTTGTTAGCAGAGCTTATGGAAGTGCCAATTGCGATTGTTTCCCTGGGGGCGAGTCGCGATCAAACTATTATCGTTGAAGACCCCATTCATGGACCCAAACGAGCACTGCTCTATGCTAACGGAGCCGACTGAATAACTTTTTCCCCCGCAGATTTATCCACTTTTGCAATTGCTTAGTAACTAGTATGGAACTCACAATCGACTGTCAAAAACGCTCTCCCGGTAGCAAGCCCAATGCTCTTCGGCGAGATGGCTTGATCCCTGCTGTCCTGTATGGACATAGTGGCGCAGAATCTGTTGAGTTGACGTTGAACTCAAAGACGGCTGAATCGTTGGTCAAAAAAGCATCGTTGAACAACACTGTAATTCAGCTCAACATCGCTGACCTTCCCTGGAGTGGTAAAACCTTGCTGAAGGAAGTGCAATCCCATCCTTGGAAGGGTAAACTCTATCACCTCAGTTTCTTCTCAATTGGGTCTCAAGGCAGCTTGAGTGTTACCGTCCCGATTCACTTTGTGGGTGAATCCATTGGGGTCAAAAACTCAGGTGGAATTTTAGATACCGTCCTTAACGAATTGGAGTTGCAATCCCCTCCTGATCGGATTCCTGAAGTGATCAATGTGGATGTGTCTGGCTTAGACTTGACTGACTCTATCTATGTTCGAGATCTGCCACTGCCTGAAGGAGTGACTGCTATTGGAGATGGCGATCGCCTGGTTGTGTCTGTTCTGCAATCTAGAGGTGCTACTCAAGCGGCTGGGGAAGAAGGTTAACCGACGCTCTGAGGTTTTAAACCCCCGGCTTTTATCAAAAGCCGGGGGTTTGAAGTATTTATCGACGAATCCAGCCGTTAATCGTGAAGCGACTATCAACAAAGGCACGACTGGGGCACTGAATCGGCAACACCTCATGCATATAACGGCTGAGGAAAAACACGATACTGTTATTGCGCGGTTCAATTGTGTGAAATGACTCTGCTTGCACATAGAAGTTGTTTTCAATGCGGCTATCGTAAATTAACAACTCTCCGCCTGAAAACGCCTTTGGCTCTCGATAAAAATAATAGACGTAGGTGAGTTCTCGTGTGGCTGTGTCAGGGCTGCCGTTGTCGTTGTGAATTTTGTAGTAGTTGCCATCGTTGTGCCCGGTCAACTGCGACTCGATTTGACTCACCGGAAATTGAGGAATTCCTAACTTGGTTAGAATATCTGGAATGATGGCGGAAATTTTACGGCTGATTAAGTTAGAGAACTCAGGAAATGAGTGCAACACCACCGACTTGCGATAGTCCAAGTCGCCTGTTGACGTGCTGGTTGAGACAAACTCTGCCTCTTTTTGAAAGGTATAGCTTAACAGTTTGGTTAACTCGTCGGTTGTGAAGAACTGATCGAGCTGGACATAGCTAGAGGGCAACACCTCAGACGGTTGCTCAATGGTGGGTGTGGCGGTTTGAATGGCTTGAATTTGAGTAGTCTGGGTTGTTTGGGGTTGCTGTTGCACCACTAGGGGTGGCTCTGTTACTAAACCCACCAAGTGTTCGCCCGGAAAACACAACATCGATCGCCCCTTTTGAATCGGCACCTGAAACAGCATTTTGGCGCGACTCCCGGTCTGATCGAGCACGACTTCAAACAGTTGCCGCAACAACGCCGCATCAGGTGGCATCATGACGGTATAGTCGTGTCCTCCGGTCAGCAAAATCGTGACTTTGATGTCCTCTGAGGACACCACTTGAGATTTATGAGTGGCTTGAGATTTAGACGACATTCGTAGAAAAAGTTAGTGCAAGAAATGACGAACTCCAGTCAGCATCATCGTTAGACCCAACTCGTTGGCAGCTATGACAGAGTCTTGATCTCGCAAGCTACCGCCCGGTTGTACGATCGCCCGAATGCCAGCCGCAGCGGCAAAGCGAACAGAATCATCAAATGGGAAAAACCCATCACTGGCGAGAATAGCACCCTTAGCGCGATCGCCTGCCTGCTCTAGAGCAATCTTGACGGAACCAACCCGATTCATTTGCCCTGCCCCTACACCCAACGTGGTGCGATCGCTTGTGACTACGATAGCGTTGGATTTGACATGCTTGCAAACCTTCCAGGCAAACAGCATCTCTTCGATCTCATCGGTTGTGGGTTGGCGATCGGTAGCGACCTTCCATTGAGTTGGGTTAACTACTGCATCATCACTGGCTTGCACTAAAAACCCTCCAGCGATCGCCCGGACTGTCTCAGCGGCTCCTGATCTCAAATTGGGTAACAGCAGGACACGTACTTTAGACTTTGCTGCCAAGATCTCTCTGGCCTCTGGGGTGCAATCAGGAGCAACCACACATTCTAAAAACGTTTGGGTCAATGCCGTGGCAGTTGTCGCATCAATGGCCTGGTTCAACGCCACAATGCCACCAAAGGCTGAAACCGAATCTGCTTCAAATGCTTTGGTATAAGCCTCGGCAATGCTGCTACCCAGGGCAGTTCCACAGGGATTGGTGTGTTTGATAATGACCGCCGCCGCTTGACGGGGATCAAATTCTGCCACAATTCGTCTTGCCGCTTCTAAATCCACCAAGTTGTTGTAGCTTAGCTCCTTGCCTTGCAGCTTTTCGGCGGCGGCCCACCCTGCTAGACTGTGCCCAGTTTGATACCAGGCGGCAGGTTGATGGGGGTTTTCGCCATATCGCAACTCTTGCAGCACCTGCCCACTAAGACTGTAAGACGGAGGCAATGTTGAGGTGGGTGTATCCGTGGTAGACGACGACTGCTTGAGGTAAGTGGCGATCGCCCGATCATAAGCACCCGTATGCTCAAATGCTTTTAACGCGCACTGTTGCCGAAATTCAAGCGAGGCAGTGCCTGCCTGAGTTCGCAATTCCTCTAAATAAGGTTGATATTGATCGGGATGGCACAACACCGTCAGATGAGCAAAGTTTTTAGCTGATGCTCGCAGCATTGCAGGCCCGCCGATATCAATCTGCTCGATCGCCTCCGGCAATGTCACACCCGGTTTAGCAATGGTTTGCTCAAATGGATAAAGATTGACAACCACCAGGGCAATCGGGCGAATCTGGTTTGCTTCTAAATCTGCCAAATCTTCTGGTAGGTCTTGCCGTGCCAAAATGCCGCCATGAATTCGGGGATGCAGCGTTTTCACCCGTCCTCCCAAAATTTCGGGAGAACCAGTGTAATCTGACACTTTCACCACGGGGATACCTGCTGTCTTCAAGGCTTGTGCTGTACCACCACTGCTAATCAGGTCAAAGCCAAATTCATCTACCAAACATTTTGCCAACTCCACCAAACCAGTTTTGTCTGAAGTACTCAGCAGTGCTAGACGCGCCATGATCTCCCAAGCCTTTTCTGTCTATATTGAATCTCGCAACCTTATTAGACTAGCCCAATCTGGGAAGTAGGGAGTGGGGAATCTGGCTCTCAAGTCTATTCGCCAACAGTGACTCGGCTACGCTCGCCACAAGAGAGTGGGAATCGTGAATCAGGATAGATTTAGACCCTACTGACGCTTGTACCATGATCACGATGTAGCAATAAAAATATAGTCATAAGAGGCTGTAGCAATGAGAGAGACACGCTAACATAAGGGTTAGAGGGGGCGATCGCAATTTATTTTTAGCATTTTGTGCTTTGGCTGATTCGCTGACGCATCTTTTAATGATTAATCAAGGTTACTGATTATATTTAAAAGACCGCTATACTCCTTTAAGTATCAAATTTTTCTAATGAGTTTTTAGGGCTGACTCCATGACTTCATATGCAACCTCTTCTGTCAGAGCTGACCTCAGCGAACTTCGGCGGCTAAAGACCCTGCTGCCTCCTGAGTTAAAAAGCTGGGTTTCAGTAGAGGCGTCCACTGCCGTTAACCCACCTCTCGTTACCTCTGAAGAAATTGGCAAAGACCAGGTTGAGGTGCAGATTGATTTAGCAAAGTGGGATATGCTGGCACTCGATCAGCGGAACTTGTTGTTTTGGCATGAAGTCGCCCGGATTCAAAACGATACGATTCCTAAAGACGGCTGGGAGATGGCTGCTCTAGCGATCGGCTTAGGGGGTGCGGTCGGTGAGTTGTGGGTTCAAGACGGATTGTTGCTGATTCTGGCATTGGCGTTGTGTGGTGTGTCGGGATGGCGGTTATATCAGCGCAACAACGGTGAAAAGACCTTGAGAGAGGCGATCGACGCTGATGATAAGGCGATCAGCCTCGCGACTCGGTTTGGCTATACCTTGCCCAACGCCTACAAGAGTTTAGGGAGTGCCCTTAAAGTTTTGATTGAGCAAACTCCCAAGAAACGAGTTCGCCGCCGCTATGAATTGCGTCTAGATGCTCTGAAAAAGAGTGCTGCTAGAGCTAAGTCAAAAGTCAAACCAACTGGCCCTGAAATCTAAAAGATGAAGGATGAAGGATGAAGGCTGGAAAGGTTTCATCCTGCTCTCCAATGCGGTTTGAGTGGCGTGAGTATAGCCGCCCCTTTCAACCGCCTCTGGTGACAAGTCAGGGAGAGTGGTGCGATCGCCAGGGTATTTTGATTCGACTCACGGATGCTTTAGGACGGAGTGGTTTTGGTGAGATTGCTCCATTAGCCTGGTTTGGCAGTGAGACTCTGGCAGAGGCGATCGCCTTTTGCCATGATCTACCAGATGAAATTGCAACTGAAGCAATTTTTTCAATTCCAGACAATTTACCAGCCTGTCGATTTGGGTTTGAGTCAGCCTGGGAAATGCTTCAAAAACCTGTCTCTGGCTCAGTAGCGTCACTTAACTACAGTCGGTTGTTGCCTGCTGGAGAGGCGGCTTTGTCGGCGTGGCAAGCCTTTTGGAAACAGGGACACACCTTTAAGTGGAAGATTGGCGTCGCTCCTCTTGCTCAAGAACTTGCCTTATTTGAACAATTGCTGCAAAAGCTACCCAGGGAAGCCAAGCTGCGGTTAGATGCTAATGGAGGCTTGTCTGAAGCTGAAGCCAAGCAATGGTTGGCACAGTGTCAGCACGATTCTCGTGTGGAGTTTTTAGAACAACCCCTTGCAGTGGATCAGTTTGATGTCATGTTGCAGTTGAGCCAGCGTTATTCTACACCGATCGCTTTAGATGAATCTGTCGCTACCCTCGGTCAATTAGAGGCGTGCTATCAGCGTGGTTGGCGAGGGGTGTTTGTCATTAAAGCGGCGATCGCAGGTTCACCTCAGCGGTTACGGCAGTTTTGCCAACAACCCGGTGTGGATGTGGTTTGGTCATCGGTGTTTGAAACCACAGTTGCTCAACAATTCATTCTCGATCGCCTCTTGCCCTCACTGCCCCAACACCGACGGGCTATTGGTTTTGGGGTAAATCATTGGTTCTCAGACGATTTCAATCAGTCTCCCAGTCACGATCTATGGCAACGCCTTTAATCCGTCTGCAACAGCGTTCTAAAGATTCCTGGTTGATTGGGGTTGACTCTCAGCAGTTGACAGAGCAGGCCATAGAGCGATCGCAGCAGCTTACCCATCTTTTGCAACAGGGGATTTTGCCTCGTATTTTGATCGTAGAGTCAGACCCTACTCGCCTTTTAGCAGGCTTCATTGCAGCTTGTAGTGCCCAGTGTCCTGTATTTTTAGGTAACCCCCAATGGGCAGCTGTGGAGTGGCAACAGGTTTGGCAATTGGTGCAACCTCATGTGTTTTGGGGCGATGCTCTTGCAGGGGAAGCGACTTCGCATTGTCCCCCATTTCCAGTTCAAAATTACTTGGAGCGACAACTCAGTCACCCGACTAATGAGAAAGGGTGGATCATGATTCCAACGGGTGGGTCATCGGGTGTCATTCGCTTTGCCATTCATACCTGGCACACCTTAATGGCTTCAGTGCAAGGATTTCAGCAACACTTTGAGGTCGAGCAAGTTCATTCTTGCTGTGTGTTGCCGCTGCATCACGTCAGTGGATTGATGCAATTTCTCCGTTCGTTTACCTCAGGTGGACAGTTTGTTACGCTGCCCTTTAAAGACCTCAAGAGTGGGCTTAAACCTCAACTCCAGTCGTCTCATGGGTTTCTATCGTTAGTGCCGACTCAGTTGCAACAACTGCTACAAACCCCTGACTTAGCGGATTGGTTAACCCAGTTTCAAACCGTTTTATTAGGAGGAGCACCTGCCAGCGATCGCCTGCTCAATATGGCCCGACAACGAGGTATTCCGCTAGCACCGACCTATGGCATGACTGAAACTGCCTCGCAAGTAGCGACCTTAACCCCTCAAAAGTTTTTGCAAGGACACACCAGTTTGGGGAATATACTGCCCCATGCTCAGATTATGATTCTCGATGCAAATCATCAAATCTTGCCTGCTAATCACGTTGGCAAAGTCGTGATTCAAGCCGCCTCTCTAGCCTTGGGTTATTACCCCACTTTATTGGATCTAACGCCCTATTTTGAAACAGATGATGTGGGCTTTTTGGATGATCGAGGCGAATTAAATATAGTGGGGCGCAACAGTGAAAAAATTATTACAGGAGGAGAAAATGTTTTCCCTCCTGAAGTTGAATCAGCTATTTTAGCTACAGGTTTAGTTACTGACGTCTGTGTGGTTGGCTTACCAGATGCCCATTGGGGAGAAGTTGTAACAGCCATTTATGTCCCTCAACATCCGGAGATTCACAGTTTAGAAATTCAGGCAGAAATGGCTAATAAAATTAGTCGGTTCAAATGTCCTAAAAAATGGGTTGCTGTTACAGAAATTCCGCGAAATTCTCAAGGAAAAATTAATCGGCAGCAATTGAAACTGGCGTATGTATAGCTTTTTGAATCAGGGTATGGACTGACTTCAGATGGCATGTTGCTAAATCAATCTTAAAGTAATTCGACCGATTCACTGAGCGACTCACCCCACCTTTCTAACCACTGTGTGACATGGGGTGGCAGGTTAATGCGAACTCGATTGACCGCATCGATGCAAACATGTTTGCTAAAAGCTCTAGCTGTGCACACTTCTTGAACTTGAGTGATTTCTTCTACAACTTTTTCGACCGAAAAAATTTCATATTGAATCTCAAATTCATCTCCTTTAAGTTGCTTTGGATTGACATGAATTTGCAAGTTATCCCCACAAAACATAGGACGCATAAAATCAACCGTGACATGCGTAATCGGAATGGCAATTTTGGGATAACAAAAGAAGGCGTTGAGGTCAATTCCTGAAGCGGCAAGTGAGGCTTCATATGCCTCATGACACATTGACATAACATTGGCGAAGTAAACTACTCCAGCCGCATCTGTGTCTTTAAAGTGAACATTCCGAGGGTAAATAAATGACATACAACACTGTGCTAATCTATGAGGCTTTAAGCATGTGAGAAGTTTTTTTAGTCAACTTTGCCAGTCCAGTTGTGCCAGTCCAATTGTGCCAGTCAATGCATAGGGCGGCTGATGCTTCAAATTCTAATAATACGGCAGTTGGGTAGACCTAATATCTTGAGGATGGATCTATTTGCCGTCATCGCCATCTGTTTAATCAGATTAAATTTTATCTCTGAAGGCACAATCATTGCGATCGCACTACTTATTATTCCTACAATTAAAGAGGCTTAAGTCATCCCATGATTTCAAATAGGAATGTCAGCGTGAAACGAATTGCTGTATTAGTTTTAACTGGATTAGGAAGCTGTCTTTGGCAAACAACGGCTCACGCTCAGTTGGTTGGAAATTTAACCATACAAGTCGAAAACCTGAGAAATCAAGAGGGCAATATTTGTTTCAAGGTGTTTTCAGGGAGTCGAGGGTTTCCCAATGACAATGACAGCGCAGTGCAACGAACCTGCGTGGCGATCGCCTCCATTCCCACCGAAAACCCAGATGACCCTTTGCAGTATACCTTTGAGAATTTGACATCGGGCACCTATGCTGTGGCTATCTATCACGATAGTAATGGCGATGAAGTGTTGAATCGAGGCACCTTTGGCGCACCCATCGAAGGATATGGTTTTTCCAATGATGCACCTGCTGATACAGGCCCAGCTCGGTTTGAAGATGCCATATTTTTAGTAGCCGGCCCTGAGACGACCGTTCCAATTCAAATGCGGTACCCCAATTAATTGGCTGAGTTCGATCTGCCCACGTTTATTGAAATAAGCTAACTCCTATGCTGAAAAATCTTTACGCGATCGCCCTGATTCCTTTAGCATTGATGACGCTGCCAGCCCATGCTCAAACCACCACTCAAGTGAGTGATGTTGAGTTGCAAGCCAACTTGCAGGAAGCAGTTTGCCAGAATGACTGGAACGAAGCGTTAGAGGTTATTGATCCCCTGATTGGCTCATCCCAAACCTCACCTGCCTATCGCAGCGAGTTAGTCAGCTTCCGACGCCAAGTCGAAAACTGGCGCGATACGAGAGCGTCTGTTTCCAACATTTCTAACTGTCCGGTTGCCAGTGCCGTGGCCAACACTACCCCCACCCAACCTCGTCGGCCTCAAGCACGGTTTGATTGGTCACGAGAAATCATGGCATTTCCAGAGTTGCTCGATATGCCCGTTGGCATCGCTCGAACCGATGAATGTTTGATGTTAGCTGGCTTGATCAGCCAGGCAGGAACCGAAGCTCAAACCATTTCTCAAGCCATCACTCCAGGTGATCCGGCTCCTTTTGTGCAGTTGATTGGCTTAGTCGATCGCACTTCCTCAACAATGCAACGCTTACGTATCACCGATGGACGATTGCAAGGGTTGAAGCAACGCTTTATTTCAACCTACTCTACGATGGGCGATGCTTCTCGCAATTTGGTTGAGTCAGCAAACGAACAGGATTCTGAGTCTGCCGATCGCGCTTATGAGGCGATCGTGAGTGCAGCAGGTCAAGAGCAACGACTGATTGATGAAACCGTTCAGTATTGTGGGCAACGATAAAAACTCATCACCAAATCTCTAACTTTTATTGAACATGTTGATTTCACTGGTTGAGGCTCACATCAGAAGCTGGAGATTCAACATCAATCCAGGTTTAAGTGGAGTTTGATAGCTGCATCAACAACTTGCATTGTTTCTTCAGAGATCAAACCTACAACACCTCGTTCTATACGGTGTTTAGAAATGGTGCGAATTTGTTGAGCTTGAGCTTTTGAAGGTTTGGGCAAACTGCTGTCCTCTGGGCTAAGCAATACTTCAAACGGATAGACACGAGTCACGTTAGACGTAATTGGCAAAACCGTCACAGTTGTCGCTGCACGGTTGTTGGCGTTGTTGCTGACAATGAGAACTGGACGCCGCTTTGCAGTTTCAGACCCCACGACTGGATTTAGGTCAGCATAGTAGATTTCACCACGCTTCATCGGTCAATCCATCCGCAACAACCACATCCCAGTCGCCATCTACTTCTGCCGATGCTTCTCGATAAGCTTTTTCAAGTTCGCGATCGCGCCACTCTTCAAGCGCAGTTTCAATCACTTGAGACATCGATTGATAGTTGTACATGGCTTTATGCTTCTCGATGAAATGCATCAAGGATGGAGACAAATCAAGCATGACAGCTTGAGTATTTTGAGTATTTATTCGCAATACATCTTGAGAAGGCGAGGGCGATCGCTGCGTCAGATTCCCTTTCATCATCTCCTTTAACTCTTCAACGGTATAACTCGTGAGGGGTGCAACACACTCTAAATAGGTTGGATGAACGGCATTGATAAAGCCATACCGTTTATCAGGTTCTCCGGCGGCTTCATATCGCTGAATATCACTAATGTTGAAGCGTTCTCCTGTTTTTTCTTCTAATAACTCAATAAATCCACGAACACTGCTTCTTTTGCGAGTGCCAATTTTTCCTTCTTGAGAAAGCCGAGTTTGTTTCAAAATCTCAGCCACTTGCCGAAGTCCTGCTTGCTCAGATTCAGTGTATATTTTGTGCTTGCGCCGATCTAACTCGCTATTCATAGCTTTTTGTATTTATCTACGACTCAGTATAGCAAGCCTCATTTTCAGCTTCAATAGTTAGAAATAGGACTACTGACGAAATTTATTGACAAACTTTTGACTTGTATTAAAATACGAATATTGTTTCATTGTTTATTAACTTACCCAATTATGGATTTTTACGAATATTCGTCAGAAGAGCTTGCGGAGGCTATAGAGCAATGCACGAAAGCTTTGAAGGAAGTTTTGAAAAACGAGAAACAAGCTTCAGAGAACCGAGAACAAGACTTAGAGGAGAAGATTCAAGACCTAGAGACTTTAGTCGATCCCTACTATGACGACGGTGATACTATTTGCAATACATATGACGACAATGAGGCAGCTTAGCACCACAGATCTTAATAGTGTGTTGAAGACGCGATCGCCCGTTTCTTGAAGGATGGGTAATGCCTGCTGATAGTAAGCGATCGCCTCTGAGTATTGACTCAAGGAACCGTAAACAATGCCCAGAAGAGTTAGTGCGCTAGCTTCCCGATTGCGATCACCTACTTCCCGATAAATCACCAATGCTTGCTCAAAAGACCATTTGGATCAAGCAGAATTAGGTAAGTGTCAAACTCATTACTGTTCATCTCAATTGCGATCGCCTGTCCTGCAACTCCTTCAAATGTATGTGTGTAATAACTGCGATCGCTCTCTAGGATATTACTGTTTTCATCCAGTCTGCCTGTAATGGTGGAGGGTTATATGGCTGGAGCCGAGGTTGATTGCTCTGACACTTGTGCCAGTTGTGGAGAGGCGATCGCTCCTTCAGATGGTTGGGAAGAAAATACAGGACTTGTAATAATCACGCCTGAAGTTGTAACGACTGCAATGCAAGACAACCAGAGTCGATGAGAGAGAGGCTTCATAGAGGTGAGTGGATAGGAGGGGCGATCGCAGGTTAAATTAGATCCCCGGCTTTTTCAAAAAGCCGGGGATCTGGGACAGCAGGCATTATTTTGTTATCAGCATATCTCCAGGTCACTTGTAGCTAAGCAAGATCGCAAATGTCAAGCATGTGGAGTGAAAGGGGCGATCGCCATTTAGCTGACGGGGTTTATGTAATTCACTAGCCAACAGCGTAGTCTGAATACTGGCGTAGATACTCCGGTTGAAACCCAATCACAATGTCTTGTTTGAGAACGCCTAATGCCATTAATTCCTTACCAATATCAATATCTGAAGAGTTCCATTGAATCCAAATTTTTCCATCCTTAATATCTAAATGGAGAACACAACCATAAATCCGTTGGTTCTTTTCCCAACCCACCCGCACAAGTTGGTAATGATCATGTTCTGTATCAAAAATTGTTTGTGACTCGACTTCCCCATAACGATAGGGATACTGACTATATTCTGTTAGTAATTGCTTAATATAAGCACGATAGTTTTCTAAGGATGCCATTGAGTAATCACCTCATTTTCAACGTCATATACCACAAAGCTAAGCTGATAATCTTCAATAACAGCCTGTGTAAACTGTCGCTGAAAGAAGTCATCATAGGTGGCTTGGGGAACTGCTAGATATAAAGCCCGTTCTGGTTCTTTACGACGCAATACAGTTCGATAATTCATAAATTGCCCCAAGGCTGTATGGAATTCTGAAATGACAGATGCTCCTAAAAAGCTCTTGATTTCAACGGCTATTTTTTGTCCATCTCTTTCTGCGGCAATCAACCTTTCTGCGGCTAAGTCAATATGAACATCCACTCCTCCAAATCGGAACGAGAGGGGGTCATCGGTAATTATCCACCCTTCCTTTTCTAGGGCTGTGCGTACCGCATCATGAAACCGATCCTTTGCAACCATCTCAGTGGCACTCAAACTGATCACTGAACTTGATTCATCTGAATTGTAGCGAAAGTTCTCCTATAGAGGATTGGAAAGTGAAGAGGGAGCAAAAAAGAGCGATCGCTATAGCCCTGTCGCAAAGACTTGAGCCGCTGTGACATTCAATTCAGGAAACGCCGATGACACAAGGCGATTACTGCCTCGAAACTGCTGCACCTGATATTCCCCGTCAATCAATTGATAGATCGACAGAGTCGGTTGTTTTGGCAGACCAATATAGCGTCTTCCACCCAATCCTAAATAATCAACAATCCAATACTCCGGAATCTGCAACGCTTCATAATCAATAAACTTGTGGCCATAATCGTCTCGCCAATTGGTGCTCACCACCTCAATCACCACTCGCACTGATTTACCCTGAGTCACGGTGGAGCGTTGTTTCCAGAGTGGTTCTTCACTTAATGTTGGCTGATCGAGAACAATGACATCCGGGTTGTAGCCTGACTTATCAGTATCTGTGAGTTTGACGATCGCCTGTCGCGGAATAATGTAGGGTAATTGCAACCGTCTAATTTCTGAAAATAGTTCACCCGCTAGAAAGCCAGCAACCTGCTCATGGGTACCCGTTGGCTGCATTTCAATCACCACCCCATTCCACAACTCATAACGACCGTAGCCATCTGGATACCAATCCAGAAACTCGTCTAACGTCATTAACTCAGGAACCGCTTGAACCATTGCTCTTAAGCTCTAGGTAGGCATTACTTTCAAGTGTAGTAGAAGCATGTGTAGGATGAGGCGATCGTCATCGCTAACCTCATATTCTCAGGTCACTTGTAGCTATGCAAGATCGCAGATGTCAAGCATGTGGAGTGAGAGCAAGGGGGCGATCGCTTTGATTCTATGCAAGGGAGAGGGCGATCGCGGATAATATTAGGAGAAGATGTTGAACAAGATTTATGTCTATTAGCTCAGTGTCAGAGCAACGCTTACTAGAAAAAATTCGTCAGCTTCCGCCTGAAAAACTGGCTGAAGTTGAAGATTTCATTGATTTTCTAGCTCAACGTATTGCAGACTATCAGTTGACATTAGCTGCAACCAAGCTGTCTGAGTCTGCCTTTCAACAGGTTTGGGATAACCCGCTTGATGCTGACTATGACGAATTATAGATTTGGTGATGTCATTCTTGTTCCTTTTCCATTTACCAATCAAGCGACGACCAAAAAATGGCCTGCAATTATTGTCAGTTCAGAAGTGTATCACGCTGCAAAGGCTGACGTAATTTTGATTGCAGTAACCAGTCAATTGGCGAATTCTTCTGATTTTGGTGAATCGGCAATTTTGGAATGGCAGTCAGCAGGTTTGTTGAAACCCTCAATCGTCAAACCGATTTTGGCAACCCTTGAGGTCTCTCTAGTTATTCGGACGTTAGGACATCTTCAGGAGGGCGATCGCCAAACCTTGAGAACTGTCTTAACAGCAATTCTGGGTTAAAGAGCCGCATGGAGGGGAATGAGAGGGCGATCGCCACAGTCTTTAAATAGTTGATAAATAGTTGACCGAGTGGGCAACTCAGGCTGACTCAGAGGCTGATGTATTGGGAGTTGTTTCCTTTGGTAATTGTGCAATTTGTTGAGCAAACCAGGCAGCAGCACTGGTGTTTGTGCCTTCACTCAATCGCTTGAGGGTTTCTTCTAACAAATGGATGGGCAACCCAATGAGGGCTTGAGAGGTGGTACAGATTTTGTAGGTTTGATCATCCTGTAGTTGAAAGGCAAACACCCGTTGTCCTTGCACATCTACCACCCAATATTCTGGAATGCCTAATGCAGCATACAGATGCTTTTGCTCATCTAGGTCATTGGCTAACGTTGTGTCTGAGATTTCACCCACCAAATCAGGGACACGCGATCGCGTTAAATCGATACGTCGTCGTTCTCCTGCCTGCCACTGGGGATAGTCATCGCCCACATATAACACCAGGTCAGGGGCACACGCTTGGGTTTGTGGCTTTTCAATTAGACAACGACCTAATAAGGTATGAGGTTTTTCAGGTATCTGAATTGCCCAAAAACCTAACATTAGAGTGAACAAGTCGCTGATGCCAGAGTGATTAATGCCTTCACCTCCCATATCAACCCACAACCATCCTTGATGAAATGCTAGTTTGACTCGTTCTCGATCGGGATTATCTCGCAGAGCAACATAATCCTCCCAGGTGGCAGAGTGCCATTGAGTTGGGGAGGTTGCGGTTGGTGAAGTGGGTTTAGCAGCAGAGAGAGTCATGCGTTAGAGCTTGCTTTTGAGACAATTATAGCGATCGCCTCAAAACAAGAAATAGCGTTGTGCCATTGGTAATAAAGTGGCAGGTTCACAGGTCAACAGTTCTCCATCTGCCCTCACCTCATAGGTTTCAGAATCGACTTCGATTTGAGGGGTCAGGTCGTTGAGTTTCATATCCTTTTTCGTCAATTGCCGAATTTGAGAGACAGTGGCGATCTGTTTTCGCAAGTTGAGCCTGGTGGGAATATCTTGTTTTAATGCGGCTTGAGACAGGAAGGTTAGAGAAGTCGCATGTCTGGCACCCCCAAAGCTCGCAAACATGGGTCGCATGTGGACGGGTTGAGGTGTGGGAATGCTGGCATTAGCGTCGCCCATCTGTGCCCAAGCTATCATGCCGCCTTTGAGCACCAGTTCAGGTTTGACCCCAAAGAAAGCAGGTCGCCACAAGCAGAGGTCTGCCAGTTTGCCGACTTCTATAGAACCAACGTGTGTTGCAATGCCGTGGGTGATAGCAGGATTGATGGTGTATTTGGCGATGTAGCGTTTGGCGCGGGTGTTATCGTTGCGATCGCTATCTTGGCTGAGTGCGCCCCGTTGCACTTTCATTTTGTGTCCGGTTTGCCAGGTGCGAATGATGACTTCACCAATGCGTCCCATCGCTTGTGAGTCCGATGAGATCATGCTGAAGGCTCCCAGATCATGCAGAATATCTTCAGCGGCGATCGTCTCTCGGCGAATGCGAGACTCAGCAAAGGCAACATCTTCTGGAATGCTGCGATCGAGGTGGTGGCACACCATCAACATATCGAGGTGTTCTTCTAGGGTGTTGACGGTGTAAGGTCGAGTGGGATTGGTAGAAGAGGGCAACACGTTAAGTTCACCACAGACTTTGATAATGTCGGGCGCGTGTCCGCCGCCTGCTCCTTCGGTGTGATAGGTGTGGATGACTCGATTTTTGAAGGCGGCGATCGTATCTTCGACAAATCCGGCTTCGTTTAACGTGTCGGTGTGAATGGCAACTTGAATGTCGTAATCTTCGGCAACGCTGAGGCAAGTATCGATGGTTGCTGGAGTCGTGCCCCAGTCTTCATGCAGCTTTAGCCCAATGACTCCGGCTTCCACTTGCTCGGCGAGAGCTTCGGGTTGAGCGGCATTGCCCTTGCCCAAAAAGCCCAGATTCATTGGAAAGTCGTCTGCCGCTTGCAGCATCCGGTAAATATTCCAGGGGCCGGGGGTGCAGGTGGTGGCGTTAGTTCCGGCAGCGGGGCCAGTGCCACCGCCAATCATGGTGGTGATGCCTGAAGCGATCGCCGTTTCGATTTGCTGAGGGCAGATGAAGTGAATGTGAGTGTCGATGCCGCCTGCCGTGAGGATCATCCCTTCTCCGGCGATCGCCTCAGTGCCAGGGCCAATAATGATATCAATATTGTCTTGAATGTAGGGGTTGCCCGCTTTGCCAATGGCGGCAATCTTGCCATCTTTAATGCCCACATCAGCTTTGACAATGCCCCACCAATCGAGAATCAGCGCATTGGTGATCACCACATCAACCGCGCCTTGCTCATTGCTGATGGGCGATTGACCCATGCCATCGCGGATCACTTTGCCGCCACCAAATTTGACCTCGTCGCCATAGGTGGTGTAATCGCGTTCAACTTCAATCATCAGCTCTGTATCGGCTAACCGGACGCGATCGCCCACGGTGGGGCCAAAGGTTTCAGCATAAGCACGGCGATCCATGCGATAACTCATAACACTCCCTCAATCACAGCGTTGCTCCAAACGAGAATTGATTGTCTCAGTCAACCCGTCTACGGATTGTTCGTTTGGTGACTTAACTCGAAAAGAGTATCACGGAGCGGTTTCAGGACGACTCGAATTTGCTGAAAAGTTAAGGTTTAAGGGGCGATCGCTTTTGTATTTAATGCGATGTGCAACTGAGAGGTTTAGATCCCCGGTTGCTCGTTCAGCCTCTTCAAAGGAGTCTGATTTGTGTCACATCAACCGGGGATCTGGGGAAAGTCGCACATGGGGTTATTTAACCCAGATGCATGCTGTAACAGTGAGTTAATTTATAAGCAGAAGATAATGCAACTACACCAACTCATCTGTGAAATAGCCGGACATGACTATCAGCTCTGGAATTAAACTAACGATCGCCTTTACTGACCTAGACCTAGAACCTGAAGAACGAGACGAACAGGCTCAACGCCTGATCGCAGAATTGCGCGACCTGGATGAAGTGGAAACCATCGATCGCGTCCTCGACCCCAACCCACCAGAAGGCAACAAGGCATTCGGTGGATTTTTGGTGGGATTATTAACCGCTGAGGTGAGTGTTGATAATGCTAAAAAGGTGATGGGCTTTTTGGGCGATCGCCTGGGCAATAAACCGATTAAACTATCAGTCGAAGCCAACGGCAAAAAACTCTCTGTCGAAGCCAGTAGCCGTGAGGAGTTAGAAGCCGCTATCAAAGCTGCTCAAGAGTTTGTTAATTCGTAGGGTTCCGCACACATGGCAAAGGTGGCATTACTGATTGGTGTCAGCAAGTATGAACCAGGTTTGAATGCCCTGCCGGGTGCTTCACAAGATGTAGCAGCCTTAAAGCAGGCATTAGAAGATCCTCAAATTGGCAAGTTTGATAGGGTTCAGGAATTGCTTAATCCCGAACCTCAAGACATGCAGTTGGCGATCGAAATGGTTTTTAGCGATCGCGCCAAAGATGATCTGGTGGTGTTGTTTTTTTCTGGGCATGGCATCAAAGATGACCAAGGTAGGCTGTATTTTGCTACCCCCCGCACTCGCACCACACCACGAGGAGAACTGGTCAAATCTACAGCGGTGTCTGCGGTCACGATTCACGAGTTTATGAGTGGCAGTCGAGCCAAGCGACAGGTTGTCATTTTAGATTGTTGCTTCAGCGGTGCATTTGCGACAGATATGCCTGCCAAATCAGCCTCAGTTGAAGATATCTCAGCCGATATCCGAAATCAATTAGGGAAGGAAGAAGTCGTCAAGTCAGCCCCAGTTGAAGATATTTCAGCCGATATCCGAAATCAACTAGGGGAGGAAGGTCGAGCCGTTCTGACATCATCCACCGCAACGCAATATTCACTAGAACAGCCAGACGCAACCTTGTCGGTTTACACACGCTATTTAGTAGAGGGACTAACGACTGGAGCGGCTGATCAAGATAACGATGGGGCAATTTCTGTTAATGAATTGCACGAGTATGCCCGCAGCAAAGTACACGAAGCTGCACCCGCTATGAAGCCAGAAATTTACACCGTGAGGGAGGGCTATAAAATTAAGCTGGCTAAGGCATCATTGGGTGATCCTAAGCTGGTGTATCGCAAGGAAGTCGAGAAGAACATCAGAAATAGAGCCATCACCATTGTGGGTCGCCGCATCCTTAAACGCAGGCAAACTGAACTGCGTTTATTGCCTGATGTTGCAACTGCGATCGAAGATGAAGTGTTGCAGCCCTACCGGGAGTATGAGCACAACTTGCGGGAATATGAGCAAGCCTGTATTGAAGCAGTTGAACACGAAGGCACACTTAGCTCTGAAACCCGTGAAGATCTCAAACGGTTTCAGCAAATGTTGAAATTACGAGATGAAGATGTAGCACCAGTTGAAGCCAGTGTATTGGGACAAACCCTTCAATCTGAGCCGATCGCCCCTCCTGCTCCTCAACCTGACCCAGCTACCTATTTTAATTTTGAGGTGATAACGGTCAACGCTAAAGGTGAAGAGAAAAACCGCGATCGCAAACGTGCTGAATATTTTGTAGAAGATCTAGGCAATGGCGTAACGCTGGAGATGGTTAAAATTCCGGCGGGGGAGTTTTTGATGGGCACGGCAGACATAGAGCGTGACACCGTCATCCAAGAAGCAACCCGACATGGAGTCAGCCAGGAGGATGCAGAAACATGGACAGATTCGCAACGTCCCCAGCATCGCGTCAAGGTGCCAGAATTTTGGCTGGGTAAGTTTGCCGCCACGCAGGCTCAGTGGAAGCAGGTTGCAGGGTTGCCCAAGATCAAGCTAGATCTCAATTCTGACCCAGCAAACTTTAAAGGGGCAAAGCGTCCGGTCGAGCAGGTATCGTGGGATGAAGCCGTGGAGTTTTGCGCTCGCCTCTCTCGTAAAACAAATAAACCTTATCGCCTGCCCACAGAAGCCGAATGGGAATATGCCTGTCGCGCCGGAACGACTACGCCATTTCATTTTGGCGAAACCATTACTTTTGATCTGGTGAACTATGATGGCAACTATACCTATGGCAATGCACCTAAAGGACAATATCGAAAGCAAACCACCGATGTTGGCAACTTCCCTGCCAATGCCTTTGGGCTTTACGACATGCACGGCAATGTTTGGGAGTGGTGCGCTGACCAATGGTATGGCAGCTATGCCAACAAGCCAGATTTGCTGAAGCAGAACGGGGCGATCGCCTGGACTGAGGAAACGACAAAGATGGCTCCAAAATCAGACGAGACAAATTATCGCCTCCTGCGCGGCGGTTCGTGGGTCAACTATCCGAGGTTCTGCCGCTCCGCTAATCGCCTCAGGAGCGCGCGCGACAATCGTTACCTCAACTTCGGTTTTCGGGTTGTTTGTTCTATTCCGAGGACTTTTTAAACTTTACCCTCTTTTCCTGTTTCTCTTTTCAGTTTTATTCTATTATCCTTCTGACTGATCGCGCAGAGCGCGATCAAATTTTTTATTTTTTGGAGAGATCTCAAACTGTTATGAATGATCTGCCTATTATTCAAAAAACCTATGACTTAATCAAGTGGTATGTTCCCATCTTAAATCGTTTGCCTAAAGATCATAAATTTAATTTAGGTGACAGAATCATTTCTGAACTGTATGATTTTCTAGACCAGTTAATTGTTGCTCAATACACCAAAGAAAGGTTAATTATTTTAGAACCTCTTAACCCCCATCTTACCATTCTTCGATACCAGACCCGACTTTTGCTTGACTTTTCGTTAATCTCTGATCAACGATACGAATATATCAGCAAACTGATTAATTTGATTGGGGCTGACTTGGGCAGTTGGATTAAACAACAAAAACAAAAATGAAACGATATGGCAACCTCTGGCATCAAGTGATTGATTTCTCCAATCTTTTGCAAGCTGCCCGGAATGCCCAGAAAGGAAAACGATTTCGAGATAATGTCTTAGCCTTCAATCACAACCTGGAAGCTGAATTAATCCAACTTCAATTAGAGCTAGAAACCAAAACCTATATTCCAGGTTCCTATAAAACATTTCAAATTCGTAAACCCAAGCGTCGCTTGATTTCTGCCGCTCCTTATCGCGATCGAGTGGTTCATCATGCGCTTTGTAATATCATCGCTCCAATTTTAGAAAAGGGCTTGATTCTTAATACCTATGCCAATCGATTAGGGTTTGGTTCTCATCGCGCATTACAGCGATTTACTCGATTTGTTCGGAATCACGATTACATTCTTCAATGTGATATCAGTAAATACTTTCCTAGCATCGATCACGAAATTCTAAAATCATTAATTCGACGAAAAATTAAGTGTTTAAAGACGCTTTGGTTAATTGATACCATCATTGATGCCAGCAATCCTCAAGAATCAGTTATTCACTATTTTTCCGGAGATGATTTACTCACACCTGTTCAACGTCGAGTTGGATTGCCCATTGGTAACTTAACCAGTCAATTTTTTGCCAACTTCTATCTCAGTGGATTTGACCATTTCGTCAAAGAAACGCTTAAGGTTAAACCTTATATTCGCTATGTAGATGACTTTGCATTTCTCAGTAACGATCGAGCATTCTTGGCAGATGTTCGTATCGCGGTTGAAGACTATCTCAGTACTTTGAGACTAAAAATTCATCCGATTAAAAGTCAATTATTTGCCACTAAAATAGGCACAAATTTTCTTGGATTTCGTGTTTTTTTAACTCACATTCGAGTCCGTAATCAAAACCTTCGATATGCTAGAAAGCGTCTCAAAACAATGCAAGACGACTATGCTGAAGGAACCATTACACCGCTTGAGATTCAGCAATCTCTGCAAAGTTGGGCAGCACACCTCAAGCACGGCGACACCTGGCAACTCCGCAAACAGATATTCAGTGATCTTGCCTTCGTCAGGCACAGACTTTGAAGAAGGGGTAGGGCAACCCCGCCTCCTGCGCGGCGGTTCGTGGAACAACAATCCGAGGAACTGCCGCTCCGCTAATCGCAACAGGAACGCGCGCGACAATCGTAACAACAACATCGGTTTTCGGGTTGTTTGTTCTATTCCGAGTACTCTTCACTGCCAGAGTCAACCAGTGGGAATTGGTTGAGTGTGCCAGAAGAGTCCAGCCCTACTCCTGCGATGTCGGCAACGGCATCCAAAAAACAATCGAGCCGGATATCTTGGTAGGCGCAAGCCGAACAGTTATCCGGCTTATTCCACCTCTAAAGCGACCGTGTACACCGATCTTGGATTGAGAGTTCAAAACCTGGCACGATCCCCCTCAATCTCCCTTAAAAAGAGGACTTCGACTCCGAGCCCCTGCTTTTTAAGGAGGGTTAGGGAGGATCAAACCTAGCACTCAGCAGTCTGTACGATCCCCCTCAATCTCCCTTAAAAAGAGGACTTTGACTCCGGTTCCCTCCTTTTTAAGGACGTTCGGCGAAGCTCAGTCGAGCCGAGGGTTAGGGAGGATCAAACCCAGCACAGGCTAGATCAAAAGATTTGTATGTACACCGCAGCCTTTAGAGATCTGACGCTTTAAAGACTACTTCTTTTTCTTTTTGTCGCCCTTCTTTTTGCTCTCAGATTTTTCACTAGATGCCGTTTCTTTGGCATCTAACGCACCGTTGATCAGCCCATTGAAACCATAGACTTCACGGCTTCCCACCAACGCGACTAACGTCACTTCTTTCTCATCACCGGGTTCAAAGCGCACCGCAGTGCCAGCAGGAATATCGAGCCGCATGCCACGGGCTTGATCGCGATCGAAGCTGAGGGCAGTGTTTACCTCAAAAAAGTGAAAGTGGGAGCCAACCTGGATGGGGCGATCGCCCCTATTGGCAACGGTTAAGGTCACGGTAGGACGACCAACATTGAGTTCAATGTCGCCTGGTTCAACAAACAATTCACCTGGGATCATCAAAGTAGCCCTCTCAACGAATGGGATCATGCACCGTCACAAGCTTGGTGCCATCGGGAAATGTCGCCTCGACCTGCACCTCATGGATCATTTCAGCAATGCCATCCATGACATCGGCTCGCTTTAAAAGAGTGGTGCCATAGGTCATCAACTCAGCGACGGTGCGCCCTTCCCGTGCGCCTTCTAAGATCGCAGCAGAGATATAGGCAATGGATTCAGGGTAGTTTAGCTTGATCCCCTTATCTTTGCGACGTTCTGCCAACAATGCGGCAGTAAAAATGAGAAGCTTGTCCTTTTCCTGGGGCGTTAATTGCATAGACTCAATTTAGGAGGCGTACTCGAGCGAATGTGGATGAGATTCAACAATGGTAATAGATACAGGTAAATTGCAAAAGGAATAAAACCTGCATCTGTGTTGAGAATCGTAGCTGGAACCAATCCGGCAATATTCCAGGGAATCAGCGGAGCTAGAACGACAACCGTATTTTCGAGATCGAGTGCCAATTTATAGTGACCTTTTTCGCTTTCTGGATACTTTTTTTGCACGAGTTGCTGAGTTAACAGAATGGCGATGGTTTGAGTACAGCCAAATGCCGCTGTCCCAATTCCTACGAGACAGGTGCTTAAAAAGCGATCACCTTGCAGGGAAAACTGCTGGGAGTATGTCACTTTTGCCTCCCTCACCCAAAATACCACTACCAACGGGCGAGGGCCATTAATACGGCTCCCCCTATACCCGCGGGGGGGAAGGGGTTGGGGGATGTGGGGACTGATTTGCAAAG
>JANRJA010000063.1:0-5133 GCA_033764315.1 Oculatellaceae cyanobacterium bins.114 | reverse complement strand
AGGTTAAATTCACCACCCCCCAGACTGTGCCCATGATCGTGCCCGTCATCGTCATCATGAGCATGGCTGTCTGGAGCGGCAGGAGATGAAGTAGTTGTTCTTGGTTGTTCAATTGCAATGGCGTATCCCAATCTCGTCACTTGCTTTTGAATTTCTGCCTCGCTGACTTCCTGCGGATCGTAAGATACCACCATGCGTCCTGTTGCCACGTTGACCGACACTTCAGCAATTCCTGGCAATTTCTCGACACTGCCTTCAATCTTGATCGCGCAACTGGCGCAGTCCATACCACCCACCTGCATCTGTTGGGTTTTAAGCGAGGGAGTTTGGGTCATAGCTGTTTGCTAAAGTCAGATTGCCGAGTATTCCAAGAATTGTAGACCAAAATCCTCGATATATGAAAGTATATTCAGATATCGAGTGATAACCATTCTGAGTTTTATCCTGGCATACCAATTTAATTTGAGAAAGTTGCAGATTGGGTAAGGGCGAACGACCGTTCGCCCTTACAGAGTAGTGATGTGTAGCGAAATCTATTTAAATCGGTATCACTGAGCAAAGCTATTATCTTCACATCGTTACTCGGATGCGTCCTATGCCGAACCGCAAAAAGCCAAGTTCTCAAATCCAAGAGTCGGATGCGCCAGAGTGTGAAGCCCATCTCGTTCATCTGATTGCGGTGCGGCTGGTGCAGCCAGAAATCCTACCAATGCCAGAAGCCCAACGGATGGCAGAATTCTTTGCTGTTTTGGCAGACCCAAATCGTTTGCGACTACTCTCAGCCCTGGCAAATCAGGAGTTATGTGTGTGTGACTTGGCAGCAAGCTTAAAAATGGGTGAGTCAGCCGTATCTAGCCAACTCCGCATTTTGCGATCGGTGCGGTTGGTGAATTATCGCAAAGCGGGGCGCAATGTGTACTACAGCCTTGCAGATGCCCATGTGATGAACTTATATCAAGACATCGCTGCACAGTTAGATTCTGTGAGGAGCCAGCATAATAATAATCGTACCAACCAGGCAAACCGCTACACCCAATAAGTCCCAGCGATCGGGTTTGACTCCTTCAACCCTCCATAACCAGAGAATTGCCGAAAGAATATAAATCCCACCATAGGCGGCGTAGGCTCTCCCTGCGTTAGAGGTTTCAATTTGGGTAAGGGCGATCGCAAAGATGGCTAGAGCAATTAATCCTGGAAGCACCCAGAGTATACTTTTTCCGAGTCGGAGCCATGCCCAGAAGGCATAACAGCCAGAAATCTCACCTAACGCCGCTATACCAAAGAAAAGGAGCGATCGCATTTTAACTAAAGGTCAAAGTAGACAGTTTGCATTTACCCATAAAGAAGACAGATATCCTGCTAAAAGTTCACGAAACTTTTTCTATGAAAGGCTATTGCTAACCGTAAGGATGCTGGTGAAGGTGAATTGCAGAGTGGGGGTGCGAATGGCTGTGAGGTTCATCAATAGAAAGTTCTGGTGAATGCTCATGCTGATGATAGTCGTCATGAAAATGGGGATGATCATGCCAGTGATCGAGTATTACATATATGTTGGCAACGCATGAAGATGAAGCGTTTTTGCAATTGCAAACTTTGATAGAAAGTTCATAATCTAAACTCTTCTCAGAGTAGGAAAAATAATCCTGTTAAAAGGTGGTTATCGAGCTTCCTACAGAACTTGATTTTAGAGGCAGTCGAACTGTAAACGTGCTTCCCTGACCCACTTCACTCTGGACGTGTAAACTCCCGTTGTGGGTTTCTGCGATCGCCTTGGCAATTGCCAATCCTAAACCCGAACCGCCTGTTTGACGAGAGCGATCGCGGTTGACTCGATAAAACCGATCAAAAATGTGCGTCTGCTCTTCGAGGGGAATTCCCATTCCCGTATCGTGAACTTGGATCACAGCATAGGTTTCGTCCTGCTTGAGAATCAGAGTGACAATACCTCCCGCTGGGGTGTAGTGAATCGAATTCACCACCAGGTTTGAAATCAAGCGATAGATTTGGTCTTCATCGACTAGAACAGGCAAGCTCTTAGAGATTTGAATCTCTGCTGCCAGGGTTAAACTGTTTGCGTCGGCAAGGGCTGAGAATTCTTCAACCAAATCATTCATCAAGTCATTCAGACAAACAGATTCTCTGTGAACGGGTAGCGTGTGCTGTTCTAACCTGGCAAGCAGAAATAGGTCTTTGACAAGCTCAAAAAACCGACTCACCTGACGTTCGATCGTCTTCAGGGTATCTCGTGCCTCATTCTCTGGTAAGTTTGGCAGTCTTGATACAGACTCAACGGTTGCCAAAATGGCGGCAAGTGGGGTGCGTAATTCGTGGGCAGCATCCGTGGTGAATCGCTGCATCTGTTGGTAAGACCGATAGATGGGGCGCATGGCAATTCCTGCCAACACCCAACTGGAGACGGCAACAATGGTAGTAATGATGGGTAAACCAATCAGGAAGGCTAACTTCAATGAAGCAAGACGGCTATCTAAATCTTCTAGCGATCGCCCGACTTGCAGATAACCCCACAACTGATTGTCTAAAGTGTGCAGCGGATAAGAGATTTGGTGAAAGCGGTTTCCATCAGAATCAACGACGGTTGCCCAAACCTCCGTGCCTTTTGTCAAGGGAACTGTTGAGCGTAATCCTGCGGTTGCAATGAGCTTGTTGGATGAATTGAGAAACTGAATGTAGTAGTTCGTTTTGTGAACGGCTTCAAACAGGCGGTGCTTAGTTTCGGGCAGATGGTCATGGATATACATTGGCTCACTTGGACAGGGAGCACTCACTGAACAAACATCAGGAACTAGCTTTTGAATAATGGGTTCGATTTGACCCGGTTGGTGTAAATTCCATTCAATCCCGTTATGTAAGGTTTCTGCAACGGACTCTAGTTCTCGGTCAATAGCATCTGAGTAAGCTCGAATGATGATTTGATAGAGCGTCAATGCACCTAAACTTAATGTTAAACCCATGATAACTGCGTACCAACCCGCCAGTTGCAATCGGGTTCGTCTAAACAATTGCGTCTGCATAGGCGGGATTAAGCCTGTATCCTCCCCCCGGAACCGTTTGAATTGCATCTTCACAGCCTAGCTCTGCGAGTCTACGTCGTAACAACCGTACCTGTGCTGCCACCACATTGCTGATTCGCTCCGTATCAACCTCATAAAGGTAGCTCAGGATCTGGTCACGAGTGGCAGCGTGGCGGGGATGTTTCATGAAGTATTCCATCAGTTGGAATTCTTTCTTGCTGAGGCGAACGGTTTGATGATCGTGTTGAGGAGATTGCCAGTGAATCGTGCGGTTGTGGCAGTCGAGTGTGAGGCTACCGACCTGAATTTGGGTGGGTTGGAACTGAGGCGATCGCCGCCAGAGTGCCCGCAACCGTGCCAGCAACTCTTCCATCCGAAACGGCTTGATCAGATAATCATCGGCTCCAGCATCCAACCCCATCACCTTATCCTCCCAGCGATCGCGTGCCGTCAACATTAATACAGGTAGAGAATTTTGCCGCTCTCGTAAGCGTTTACAGAGTTCTGGACCCGTTAAACCGGGCAGCATCCAGTCAAAGATTGCCAATGTGTATTGAACCTGCCGATTGTCCAGATAGTTCCAAGCGTCTGCTCCATCCTGCACCCAATCCACAATGTATTTCTCCTGCTGCAACGTGCGCTGGAGTGCTGTTCCCAAATCGATTTCATCTTCAACTAACAGAACTTTCATCGCAGCCCACACACGATCTCCCGTCGGGATTGGAGAACTCTTACTATTAGCTTGACAGGCTACGATGAAAACAAGATGAAATTTTTGCGAAAAACCTGACTCCAAATAAACTCAGAGCGCCGCGAATCATGCGGGTGCGCTTCCCGAGAGACTATGGGTTTTGCTGAGGGGCAGCCTCCTTAGCTGGAGTTGTTGATTGGGAAGGTGTTTGAGTAGAGGGTGCATCACTCGTTGTTGTGGATGTTGTCATGCGTGAAAGTTCTTCAAGACACATGGCTCGTGTATTGCGCCAGACGACATTCCGAACATGATGGGGATAGTTGGGGACTGGCGGTTTCTCGCGTAGTGCATCGCCTTTGCATTTTGTTTCTACCGCATTAGCTGGGGAAACTAAAGCAACGAGTACCAAAGCAAAACTGGCAAAAGCGAGGTTTTTCATCTGACTCTCCTAAACTAAAAATCCCCCTTACGGGGATAAATCCATCTCTAGTTTGGCAAGGCAGAATGAAAGTAAAGTGAAAGTTTTTGACAGACTTCAGTTTGAAGATAAATTCTGGAGCCGCTTCGGTAATGTTCTAGACCTGTGGTTCTCAAATTCAGACTGCTCTACCAAACTCGAATCGATTAATGAATAACCCCAAAACAACGTCGTGCATTCTGGCAGACTTGGAGAAGCAAAGGGTTTCGCGTACCAGTCGCTTAATCTGCGCTCGCCACGTCAAGTGTTTGCGCTCAATTTTTGGTGATGGATTAGAAATGTGTGTTTCGACTCCGCTCAACCCGCACTCACAGTGTGTTGAGCGAAGCCGAAACACAGATCTAACACACTACCCTGAATTACACCATTTGTAGCGTTGTTTGCCTGCGGCTGATTTTCCATGCTTGACAATCCGAGTCTCGTTGCAATCTGGACAATAGACTGGCTCTAGCACCTGGGGCATCTTTTGCCTCTGGTATCTCATCTACTCAATTCTACTATCTCATCCTAAGATCCACATCTCCATAACACTACCACTACCATCTTAGCTATCGTTCTATCTCATCTCATACGTTGAGTCGATCGCCATCACTTTCTTACAGATATACATCATCAAATCAACCGTCAACTGAGTCCTCTTCAACTACCAATACAATTGCTAATGAAGTACAGATGCAGTCAAAGTGCGATCGCTTACTTTCTCGCTACGACACTATATTTCGTAGTGACGGATTATTTCGTCAAATGTTCGTGAATGAAGAGGCGATCGCTGCTGTTCAAACCGGAGAACCCTTAGAGCCTATCCGAAAACTCGAATAGCCCGTATAGCAATGCAAGCACAAGCTAGGTGAATGAGTGCTAAGTAGTTTTCTGGTTTCTTCTCCCATCGAATCAATAAGCGACGAAATCGGTTCATCCAGGAATGAGTTCGT
>JANRJA010000060.1:0-12182 GCA_033764315.1 Oculatellaceae cyanobacterium bins.114 | reverse complement strand
TTTTTTTCGACTTTTTAGATCTATCCCATTACCATGGGGGTGGTTTGCGGCGCCCCCCCCGGGGGGCCGCCTCTCACAACCCGCCCATCTCACAAATGATTTAGGACTGCTATATAACAGCTCTAAATCATTTGAAAAATTGCCCTGTCATGGGTCATTGACCCTAGTCGCGACTATTCCAGATCTCCGGTTTCTAGGGATGTAACCAGGCACCTTTCAGCCAACCCCAACAAAAAGCCGGGGATCTAAACCCCTAAGGGATCTAAACCCCTAAATTGTATATCGCGTCATTGATTGAGGCTAAGGACAATTGACGAATGACCCTACTCCTAAGCTTTTTCACAAATCAAATAGGATTGCTATATAAACACACTCAAATCAAATCTCGTGATGGGTCAGACCCCTTCTTAGACAAAGCTGAAAGCAGACCCTACCGAGATCTACAACGAAAGGATGAATAAAATTTAAGCAATCTGTGACCTCCAGTAGCGGGTGATTATACTGAATCAGCCGATCTTATCCTCTACCCAGGAGATTCTAAAGCAGGGTTCATTCTAAGGCTGTAAATGGGTGAACTCAAGCCTGACTAACTTACAGCGGTTTTTGGGCGAGTGTCACACAATAAATGCCTATACATTTAGGCGACGTAAAAGAACGCTATAGCATCCACAAATGAAAATTGCTGTAAAAGGTGTAAGAGCGATCGCGTGACAAGCTCTTGAAGCATTCATAAGGTAAAACCATGCAAGCATCCAATTTTGACAAGCTCATTCAGAGAACCGCTCATTTTATAGAGCAATGGATCAAGCCACTCTTTCAATGTCTGATTTATTTAAGAGTCCAGACAGCGATCGCCTTGGCTGCATGGCTCGTTTTTAGTCAGGTTGAGCAAGCCATCGAGGTTTATCGCTCAATTGCCTTAGACAACAACCTCTATCAGGCGTGCGTAACAACGGTTTTTGTTGCTATATTAACCATTTTTATTTGGTATACTTCTCGTTTTCTAGTCCTAGAAGAATATAACAATTGCCCAAAAAATAAGTGTCAAAATTTCTTAGCCACTTGGGCACCAAGAAGTCTAGGAATTGCCCCAATGCTTGGATTGAGTTTCGGTATTTTTGAAGCCTGGAAGCAATCTATCAACGTAGCCGTTAAAGCATTCTTAATGACTTGGATGACTTCAAGTTTAATTGTTGGGGGTTTGATCTTACTCCTATTTATTACCCGTACTGTTTTATTTAATCAATTATTTCTAGGCTCTAAATCTCAAGGGACAGGTTTATTTGACCCCAAGGTTGAAATTGGACTCGCCAATTCTGCTTACATTGTCTTTAGTGCCTTTTCGTTGCCTCTGGTTGCAGCTGCCACAAACTCAAAATTTTCTTTGGGAATCATCACCATTCTTCTTTTTTCCGCATTACTAAATGCCATCCTTTATTCGTGGCATATCAAACAGAAGTTAGATCCAGACTATGATCCAACATTAGACAAAACCATTATCCGTTGGTTCATTATTTCACTAGTAACATCTATCATCTTTGTTTTGATTTTACCTCCTACTGGCATCCCCAACCTGGTGGGAGCGATCGGTGTAGTCGCTGTTTCATTTACGATTCTTGTAGTTGTTTTTTCAACTATTTATACTTGGGCACTACGCAATAGAATTCCAGCCCTGACAATCTTGATTGGTCTAGTTATTCTTTCAAGTGTCTTTAACTTCAACGATAACCATCAATTCCGACAAAGTATAAATTCGCAAAATCCCCCAATTCTCTCTTTAGAAAATAGTTTTAAGCAATGGCTAGCAAGCCGACCCGACCGAGATCAATATTCAGGTAAACCCTATCCTGTCTATATTGCCTCAGCGCAAGGTGGTGGGATTTTTGCGGCTTACCATGCAGCAACAGCGTTTGCCAAATTAACTGAATATTTTCCGAGCTTTCCTCAACATATTTTTGCAATCAGTGGTGTTTCTGGCGGCAGTCTTGGGGCATCGACCTTCGCAAGTTTAATTAAAGAAAGTGATGGTAATAACCAGATTTTGAGTAGAAGAGCAAGTCAGATTTTTGAGCAAGATCTGCTCTCTCCTTTACTCACATTTGGCTTATTTCCTGACTTAGTTCAAAGATTTATTCCATTCTCTATCTATGATTGGGATAGAGCCAGTGGACTAGAAGTTGCTTTTGAAAATGCCTGGAACAATCTGCCCAATACTAATCGTGAAAACCCCTTCAAGCGATCTTTTTATCAACATTGGCAACCCAACGGCATTGCCCCTGCCTTAGTGCTCAATACCACGGTGGTTGAAAGCGGTAAACGCCTAGTCATTAGTCCCTTTAAAATTGAGTTGCCAACCGGAGAGAACATCGCCCTGGACGAAAGTAATCTAGATTTAAGGCTGAGTACAGCAGCAGGACTAAGTGCCAGATTTCCGTTCGTAACGCCAGTGGGGTGGTATAAACACAGCAACGATGGCAGCAAATCTCGATTAGCAGACGGGGGCTATTTTGATAATTCAGGCATCCCCACATCTATCGATATTGGTCGAACTTTACAGAAAATAGAAGGAAACGGCAAAACCTTCAAGCTCATTTATCTAGCCATTGTTGATCAGCCAGGAGACGGTTCTATTCAACCGTTAAAGTCTTCAGGGCTAAATGAGATTTTGTCGCCCATCCGCGTTTTGTTTAGTGCTCGTGGAGCCCGCAGTTCTAGTGCTATTGAGTTGTCAACTTATACTCTCAACGACGGTATCACTGACCCCTTTAAGCTTAATTTTAGAACTTTGATGCTACAGAAGGTCAATCAAGCGAAGCAAATCAAACTCCCGCTTGGCTGGGAACTGGCTACCACATCTAAGGAGTTTATTGAGCAACAGACGCCTAATCCTAGCCAATGTAATGTTGAGGAGTTTAAGCAAGCGTTCAGCCGTAATGCCTCTAGTCGGATTACTGCTGTCAGAAATGCTAAAAACTATAATGTTGAAAATCACAATAGTTGCGTTGCTCAATCCATTAAAACCGATTTGAGCTAGATAGAAAACCGATCGGGCGATCGCTCAATTAGAAGCCCGCAGAAGTCCATTTCAATGGACTGAAACGTGGGTCTTTACCAATTTGTGTACTCATTAGAGCAATCTCTAAACTCAATCCCTCGATGTTTAGCTGCATTTTGAGCAAACTCATAAGCCATCTCGTAGGATTTAGAGGTATGGATAGCAACCCAATCTGAACGGTCTTCGCATCCTGCACACAACTCAAGGCAATTGGCAGAGGCATAGACCGTAAAGAACATAGGTTGATCAGATGATTGTGTTTGCTTCATAACTCGACTCTGCATATGTCATCTCAACAGAATAGAAAACGCCCTTTTATCATCTAATTCCTGACAGGGGAGAATTCCATCCTAAAGGAAGATGACTGAAACCCAGATTATATCTTTTGATACATGAACAATTGTAAAGTTTAAACCTCGTTTACAGTGTCTAGAAGGGGGTTGGTGTGACTATAACTCACCTTCTTGCTATGACACTATAGCTATCTGAATGTATTTACTAGCGTAAATATAGATATTTTGTTTAAGAGAACTTAGATAAAAAAGTTTTATCAACAGCCCTACCTAAAAGTCACTGCCCCTAGGAGATGCCAAAATAGTCATTCGCATTCTTCTATAAGATTTCATAAACCTTGAGGAATAAACTTGCTAGATATCTATCCTAAAAAAAATAATTATTTTGGGTATGTTGATGCTAAACCATGCGTAAAAGTTCCTTCTTGAAGTGCCAATCTGCCATTTAAAAGCTCATAAGCTTATAACAGATAGCCTTCTAGTGCGATCTATTGCACAAATGGTAATCTGACAAACCTTTCAAAGAAGTGTTGCAGCAGCTATTTTGTATTACAAGTTACAAGTGGCGAGCCTAGTGCATCCTCAATAAAATTTGCCATATCAGTGAAAGGATGTAATGAATCTGGCTAGAGATTTGGGGGTTGCCTTGGCTCAACCCACCTAACAGAAGAAGTTTAAGCGTTGAGCGAAGCCAAAATGCATTTTGTAGCATCACACTACTTGGTGAAGTACGGGATGCAGGGGTAGACCCCTTAAGTTGCCAGATGACTATCTCCCCCCTCTAACAAAGTGCCTTCTAAATTAGCATCTTCCAAATTAGCTCCACCCAAATTGGCTCCTTCTAATGCTGCCTGATTGAGATTAGCTTGATGGAGGTCAGCGATCGCCAGGTTTGCCCCACTCAGATCAGCCGATTCTAAATTGGCACCTTGCATGTCAGCCTGTGCTAGATCGGCTTGATTCAAATTAGCTTGCACTAAATTTGCCAATTGCAGGTTTGCCTGACCTAACACGGCTCTATCAAGAATCGCGCCTTCTAAAATAGCACCATCTAAAATCGCATCGCTCAAATCAGCTCCACTCAAGTCAGCCTGGGTCAGATCAGCCCCATTTAAGTCAGCTCCACTCAGGTCAACTTCCCTCAGCTTTGCATACCGCAAATTGGCTCCATCCAATGTGGCTCCATGCAATACTGCGCCGTTTAAATCAACCCCTTCTAATTCTGCTTCTGTCAAATTAGCAACACTAAAATCACGCTCTCCAGCTTCATACCGTTGGATAAGTTCATCTACATTCATCGGTCATTGCCTCAGCTTCATTTTACAAGCGACTGAAAGATCAATGTTTTTATAATCTTTCAACCGTAAACTAACTTTTTTAACAAAGCCCCTCTCTAAAGACACAGCTTCTTATCTCAACCCATCACTCTCAAGTTACTCAATCAGAATCATCAGTCATAATCATCAGTCATAATCAATTGTGACTATTGACTCTGCTTATTCTCGTTTTTAGAGCTATTGAAATCTTGCATTTTTACTCAACAACTTGCTCTCGAATCAATTCGGAGCTAATCATTAAGCTAATCACTAAGGACTGCTTTTCACAGATAGGGTTCGGACATAGAACCAAGGGGTGTGGGGGCTGCGCCTCCAGCCAGGGGTGAAACCCCTGCACCCCAAATTCTCACCCCTATTTACGACGAGTTGTGCTAAGTAGGAAAGCACAACAGGAAAGCACAATTATTTGTAGGATGGGTTGGCGATCGCACAACCCACGCAGATATTGGGTTTCATGCTTCACCCCAACCTATAGCAATCCCAAATGGGTTGTGAGAAGCGCACCCCAATGGGGTGCGCGTCTCACAACTCCCGAATTTAACAAATGATTTAGGACTGCTATATATTTATGTTAAAATCGTAGGTGAACGATCGCAACCTTGGTTTCAATAACATTTACCAACATCATAAAAACTTTTCCATCAAAAAGTTTGTCAGCAGCTCACCCCGACGAGGTTCTTGCTGTTCTTTAACCACTGCAAACCCCATCTGTTGAAAGAACGGTTTAGCCGTAATGCTGACTTCAACAAACAGATACTTTAAGCCGAGAGCGATCGCTTTTGCTTCTATAGCTGCATAGATTTGACTGCCCACTCCCTGACGCTGATAATCTTTGTGGCAGTAGAAACAATCGATATGACCATTGGCTTCTAATTCGCCAAATCCGGCAATCACTCCAGCATCATCTGCCACATAAGTAAATCGCTTAGAGCAGGCTTCTACCCAATTTCTAAAATGAATATTGTCGGGTGCCCAAGCTTTAACTTGGCTCTCAGAGTAGTCACGGCTGTTGACCTCTCGAATGGTGTCATGAAAAAGCTGGGCAATTTGCTCAGCGTCTTGGGGATGAAACAAACGGATTTGCATTGAAAGAATCCTTCTGTTTAGATGAGTTCACGATTTACCACTGCTAAACGTTCTGTTCTTAAAACGGTGCAAAGCAGTTGCCTCAGTGGGGCGATCGCCATGCATAAAGACACGATCAGTGAGGAATAGGTTCAAACGCTTCTGATTACACCCCCTCTAATAAATTAGCGTGTCAGCCTCTCTCTAAAACCCCTATTAAAAGAACTGATATCGTAACGATAAGAAGAATGTCATTCCTGACGTTGATCTCACAAAAAACGGTGCCCCTTATTCCCAAGTTGACACGGGTTTTAGAACCGTGGGGATCGGGTAACTGGCAGGAAATTCTAACTGGGTTTCCCGCAGTCCGAGATAACTCGATTCTGCAAAAGAGAGCAGCAACCGCTGGAGTGCCAGCCAAACTTCATCGTCATATTCCCAATCAGGAGAACGATTAGCACTGGCAGCAATTGATTTTAGTGCCCAAAAATAGCTGTTGCGGACAATTGAACCCGTTTTTTTATACTGCGGCAAATCATCCCGATGAATAAATAAAATTTGATTTTCTATCCTAACTCTCATGCAATTAAATGGCGATCGCGCAAAACAAATACTATCAGCCATCTTAAGAATGATAGGCTAATGAACGGTGATTGTGTGAAGGAAGGGTTGTGCGGAAACTCTATTTCTTGCTTCCAGGGACAGGCAGTCGGTTTGCCTGTGGTGGGCTGTGGGCAGAACTAAAGATTTTTGAGTTAGCTCGGCAGATTTGTCCAGCAGAGGTTGTGACCTATCGCCAGCGAGAAGCAAACACTCTTTTTCTAGACGACCTATTGCAGTCACCCTCCCTGAGCGATGCGATTTTTGTCATTAGTTGGGGGTTTGATGTGCCCAAACTTGCAACCCGTTTAGCCTCTCACTCAGTGATCTATCACGCTCACAGTGCCGATTATGGCTTTACCTTGCCCGCCAGCATTCCCATTATTACTGTGAGCCGCAACACAATGGGCTATTGGGGACAGCGATCGCCCCATTCCCTGATTTATTACTTGCCTAACCACATCTCTGATGGCTTTCGTAATCTACATTTAACACGAGATATTGATGTCGTCGTCCAAGCTCGTAAGTCTTCTAGCTATTTGTTAAAAGAGTTAATTCCTGCCTTAAAACAAGACTGTCACGTTTATGTTGTTGACTCCTATGTCGATGATTTAGCGGGTTTATTCAACCGAGCCACTGTTTATCTCTATGACTCTGCTGAATATTGGGCATTGCAAAGGGTCACCGAAGGGTTTGGGCTGCAACCTCTAGAGGCGATCGCCTGTGGTTGTCACGTTTTTTCGAGTGTTAATCATGGGTTATCAGACTATCTGGATCCAGGGTTTAATTGCGAAAAAATTGCTGGATATGCTAAGGACTATGATGTCAAACGCATTCTCAAAGCATTGCAAACTCCTAAAACAGATGTTTCAAATGAGTGGCTTCAAGAATATCGAACTGCAAATATTATGCAGCGATTAAATGTGATTTTAGAAGCGATCAATGAGTTCTTTGATCACAAACAACAAGGACTCAAGCCAATTCCAGATCTAACACCCGCTCGACTTTTTAATCTACAAATGCAACAGTTGATTAACAAAGTCAACCGAAAGTTAAAATTACGTCGTTAAGCAGTGTGTGGGTTTAAAGAGGCGATCGCGATGTACACACAAGTTCTCTCAACCTCCTAAATTCCCTAACTTTGGAGGACTTTGAGCCGCTGTCAAAGGTCTTGCCCCACCCAAAATACCCGAACTTGGAACCGATGCGAAGCGCGTCTTTGGGTGAACTAAAACACCGTCTGCTAGGGGGTTTGGGGGAGACTCCCCCAATGAGGGTTTGGAGGAGACTCCCCCAATGCCTGGCTTTCACACGCTTGCAACAACTCTGCACCTAATTTGGAAGGAAACAGAGATCTGTGTCCACAGTAGGGGTTCAGACGGAATACCGAAGTGGAAAGCACTCAGATCAATTAGTCCACCGCAAGCCTGTATCCCCTTTTGTATCAACTGCCTTAACAGTTGCTATACAATCCAGGAATGGATAAGTTTGAGTGCATTCGAGCGTTTACACAGGTGGTGACAGCAGGTGGGTTTGCGGCGGCAGCTCGCCAAATGGGAATGTCGCGATCGGCAGTCAATAAACTAGTGATTAATTTAGAAAATGACCTAGGTGTGCAACTATTACATCGCAGTACCCGACAGGTTAGTCCCACTGAAAGTGGTTTGGCATTTTATGAACGGTGTGTGGCGATCTTGGCAGATTTAGCCGAAGCTGAACAGGCTGTCTCTCAGTTGCATGGAGAACCTAGAGGACGTTTACGAGTTAACGCCCCCATGTCATTTGGCACACTGCATTTAGCCTCAGCAGTGGCTGACTTTTTGATGCAGTATCCCGATTTGCAGATGCAACTGACTTTAGACGATCGCTTTGTTGACCCCATTGAGGAGGGCTTTGATGTCACCGTGCGCATTGCAGAGCCTCCAGAGACAGCAAGTTTGATCGTCCAAAAACTGGTATCTGCACCCCGTGTGTTGTGTGCTTCCCCTGCCTACATGCAACACCAGGAACCATTGACCCATCCCACTGATTTGCGCCATCACTCGTGTTTGCACTACGGTCACTTAGCCATTGAAAACCATTGGTTGCTTGTGGGGCCAGATGGAGAGCAGCACATCGCCATTCAGGGAGCCATGTGTTCTAACAACGGAGAAGTGTTGCGAGATGCCGCCATACATGGATTGGGGATTGCATTACTACCCACTTTTATTATTGGCGATGCCTTACGCCAGGGACAACTCACGCTTGTCTTGCCAGACTATCACCCAACCGAAATTTCGATCTATGTGTTGTATCCGGTTAATCGTCATCTTTCGACTAAAATTCGACTGTTTGTTGACTTTTTAACAACTCGGTTTCGAGATCACGGAGATCCTTTTTTAAGGAATAGCAACTGAGGAGTTGGTTAGGATGGAGTGTAGGGGATTCGTTATGAGTTCAGAATTTTGGGTAGGAAGCGCAGTCACTAAACCCCCTTGTATCAACTATTAAGACAGTAGTTTTGGGCGATCGCTAAACCTGTAACTGAACCGATGTCACCCCCTGACGCAACTGGCGTTGTCGAGCGACCCAGGAGAAGCGAATGGGATAGCGGATGAGTGGCGCAAATTGACTGACTCCCCATTGTAGCAGCGGATAATTGCCCAACAATTCGGCTTGAGCCGCTTCCTGCTGCTGTAACTGTTGAGCACGAATAATTTCTGGCTCTCGTGCTGTTTGAATCTGAGGCAACACTCTGTTGATCGCCTCGGTCGATGCCCCCTGTTGCAACAACGGCACGAGATGATTGGCGGCAACAATGCTATCCCGCAGTGCCATGTTGATGCCCTGTGCTCGAATGGGAGACATGGGGTGAGCGGCATCGCCTAACAGCAACAATCCTGGTACCCACCACTGAGGACAGCGACCTACCACCACTGACAACAACACAGGTCGATCAATCGTCGTGGCAACCGTGCGAAAGTGATCTGCCAACCACTCTGGAGAAGCAGATGCCAGGGTTTCAGCCCAATCCATTTGTTTCCAATCTTGAGAGCGATCGCGCAGTGCCCACCCCACATGCAGATTACCCTCTGAACTGCGGAATAACCCAAAAGCCTGTTGCCCTTGAACAATGGAATAAAACACATTCTCTGTCTCAAAGTGAGGGCTATCTGCCAACCGCAACCAGAGGATATCAAAAGCGTTAGATTGGTGGTGTAGAGCTAGTTTGGCGCGTTGTCGGGCAACAGAATTGCGGCCATCAGTGGCAATCACCAGAGATGCATAAATCTCACGACCATCCGCTAGCGTCACCCCAGAGATTCGTCCATCTGCCTTGAGCAAATCGTGAACTGCCACCCCTTGAACAAACTCAACCTGAGGATAATGGCTGAGTTGATCAATTAATGCCGTTAACAGAGCCGATTGCGAAACCAGTGTGCACGGTGTGCCATTGGGTTCGAGCGGTTCTTCGACCCGAAATAGCGGTTGCTTTGCAGTTCCCCCAGTGGGTGATTGCCCGTTAATCCAAAACTCCCAGGCAGTCAATGGGCGATGGGGAATCGTGTCTAGCAGCGACTCTAACCCCATCTGATGCAACGCATCCAAGCCACTGGGCATTAACCCCTCACCTCGAAAGGCTCGATGAAAGGTGCGAGATGCCTCAACCAACGTGACGGCAATGCCCCGTTGTGCTAACAACAACGCTAGGGTTGCTCCGCCTGGTCCAGCTCCAATAATGACGACTTGACTCATGAGGTAGCCCCCAAAACAGCGATCGCCTCTTCACACCAGGCTAACCAACCTGTTTCATAGCGAATGCCATAGCTTAACGTCATATAGCGAAATTGGTCATCTGGCGTCAGGTGCTCCGCCGGTGAAAAAAATCGTTGTTCTAAGGTGCGGTAAACTTGTAGCCGTTCTAAATGCTGAGTTCGATGGTGTTCTAACTCCTTCACCATGACGGCTTTGGGCACCAGATAACCCGCAAATACTTTGACTAACAGATCGTCTTTAATCGGTGCCATCTCACAAGATTGGCTGATCCAATCGCCGAGATAGGTTTTGCCTGTGTCTGTCACCTCATACAGCTTTTTATCAGGGCGATTTTCTTGATGAACGGTTTGCGATCGCACATAACCCTGGTCTTCTAATTTGCCCAGTTCTCGATAGATCTGCTGAAAACTAGCTTGCCAAAAGAACCCCACCGAGCCTTCAAACTGCTTCCGTAAATCATACCCACTGGCAGTTTGACCTACCAGCGTTGCCAAGATCGCATGAGATAACGCCATTGAACCCTCCTGCTTGACATATTCAATTAGTTGACTATAAACTACAGGCATATTCAATTAATTGAATAGTCTACTGATTGAATACATAATTCAGTGTACTACGTTCTTGGCTCTTAATTTGAATGGGAGATTTTTTATGGTCAGCAGGTCTTCGATCCCGCAAATCAACAATTTCTGGTTCACTCGCCTCAACCCCTTGAGTGGAATGAATTGGTCTGAGCTGCGTCAGGCATATCGTGTCTTTCTAGAGAATCCATCTCAAGGCATTTTGCACATCATTGCCGCAGGGCAACAGAGTCATTGGCAACGCTGGGTGACTGCACGACTGGCTCAGCAAGCAACTCCTCTAGCACACACCATGATTGACATTAATCTTGACTATCTCTCCCAACTGCCGGAAGACAGCTTGGGTGGAGCTTATGCCAAGCATCTTCTCAGTCAGGGATTTGACCCCGCCGCGTTTGTAACCTCTAATCAATACGATTGGGTTGAACAACGACTAGCGTTATCTCACGATGTCCATCACGTTATGACAGGGTTTAATAGCACTCCTGTAGGTGAATTTGGGCTAGCTGCATTTGTCTTGTTGCAATATCGAGATTTGTTGAATGTGTTTGTGCTATCTCATCTCCCCTGGTTTATGGTGGGTCATATCATGTTGGCTCCTCAAGCGATCGCTTCAGTTATTAGGGGAATCCGACAAGGGCTAGTCTGCAAACCCATTTTTGCCTATCCCTTTGAAGCAAATTGGCACAAACCTTTGATTGAAGTCCGTCAGGAACTAGGGCTATGATTCATACCGATTTAATGTTTGATTGTGGCAGATCACTGGGTAGGGGCGTTTCGCGAAATGCCCTAACGGAATCATGTGCAGCGAAGCCAATTCAAATGGGTATCACAAACGTTAATTCTTGCAGCAGAGATGTTTTGCAAAACACCCTGACGAAATTCATACAGTCAATCAGCAACACCAGATTTGGCTTTGACTTAGATTTGGCTTGACTTTAATTGGTCATCAAGGGCGGATTGCTTTGCCCTCTAGGTAATCGCTCTAATCAACTCAAACCATTGCCACGATTGAGAGGCTCGTTAAGGAGACATATCCATTCCAGGGGTATGTTGATGTGGAGTTGCTGATGGCGGTTGAGGTTTTACCCATTCCATTTGGTGTTGACCAAAGGCAGCTAGCCCCATTGCTACTAACCCTGAACTGACTAACCCCATTGAAACTAAGCCAAAGGAAAAAACGCCCATTGAAACAATGCCAATTGAGAGAATTCCGTGAGCGGCCACCCCGATCGCCACAATGCCATGAGCAGAGACACCGATCGCCACAATGCCGTGGGCACCAATCCCAATAGAGATCGGTTTAGGTCGTTTAGAAGAAGTCATACAAAAGTCCAATAATTCAAAACTGAACTTAAGTAGCTAGGTGTAATTAAATATAAAACGCTCCAGTGCATAACTACCTGCTTGGCTACGAGCTTCCATTCCATTCATGACAGCAATTGCTAAATCGTACTCGTTATCAAACATCTGTCCTGCGATCTCATGACTTTTT
>JANRJA010000169.1:0-12071 GCA_033764315.1 Oculatellaceae cyanobacterium bins.114 | reverse complement strand
CGGTTGAAACCGCAACTACAGGAGCAAAACCGACCTGCGTCGGTTCACTCACCCCTTGATTCTCCGTAGTTCGCGAAGGCGAACTTCGCTCTGATAGCTGCGAATTTATTCGCTAGGCTCTTAAACCGAACTGACGTTAATCGAAGAAGGTTGAAGGGATGGCTGTTTCCTTCGTAGCCTACCTAAGATCTTTTGAAGGGTGTATAAAAGATTGCAAAACCTTTACTTTATGGCGGTCTGTTGTTTTGTATTTCTTAGTTCCGGAATTACTTGCAATACCCCGTATTTCGTTGGTGAAGCCTGATCGCAAGACGACCCCCGTCTACCGGATATGAGTAGGTACAGCTTGAAAACATACGGACTGAGTTTGGCAAAGAGTTTTGCGGTGCTAGTGGCGGTCGTAGGGGCGGTGGCCGCAGCCATAGGGTTAGGATTTATGACCTGCATGGACGTTGAAGAGCGAGTTCCTAATCCCTTTAGCTTGTGGGAAGCCGATTATTGCTCTGGAGCTTTAGGAGTTTTTCTGGTTATTACTACAACAGAATTGCTTTATTTAGGCGTCCTGACAGAATTTCGTATCATTCCACGGTTCGTTGGCTTTGTTTCAATTGGTATGATGGGGGCGATCGCGAGTGCTTATCTCGTTGGCATCGTAGCGGCTTCAGGATAGCTCCGCTTTCATCCTTCGTTTTTCAGCCTTTATCCTTTCCCTTTCTTCCTCTTCACCCTTCATTCTTTACCGGGTTGCCCTATGAATAGTTTCCAGCATGATCTCCGCTATCTTATTCAGGGCATGGTTGTCACGCTGGTCATTAGCGGGACGATCGCCACCTTTGCCGGAGCATCTTATCTAGCCTTGCTGCTGGTGATTGCTAATCGAGATGGCGTATTTCAGGCACTCATGATCCCAGGGCTAGAACTGTGGCTAGTCCTGGGAACGATGATTCAAATCCCAATTTGGATCACGCTGACCCGAATTCGCTTTGTTTCTCGATCTTTGGGTTGGGCGATCGCTGGAGTCATGGCACTGATTATGGTGTTCTCCCTGATCAGCAGTTTTATCTTGCCAGGTTAATCAAACCACACAAGTTACCGAACCCACCCAAGCCAACGCATTTAAACTTAGGTGCTAAACCCTGGAAGAACACCACCCAACACTCGGAAAATGAGAGAGTTGATAATGCTAAGGGCGATCGCTCCTAATAAAGCACTCCAAATCCCCCACCGCAGACGAAATCCCTCTACTAACCAGGCGGCTAAGCCAA
Organism: Oculatellaceae cyanobacterium bins.114; assembly: GCA_033764315.1. Taxonomy (GTDB): domain Bacteria; phylum Cyanobacteriota; class Cyanobacteriia; order Elainellales; family Elainellaceae; genus FACHB-1407. Next base: position 10,806 of record JANRJA010000169.1, on the reverse strand, counting down.
AAATAATGGCATTGATGACCAGTGCAAATAAGCCGAGTGTGAGGAAGGTAATGGGAGTCCCTAGAAATCTCAAAATGGGCCCCAAAACAGCATTCAAAATTCCAAACACTGCCGCCGAGAAAAGGGCTTTGTTGAAGCTATCAATCTCAATTCCTAAAGGCAATTTAGAAATAATAAACAGACTGACTGCTGTAATTAGCCAGGTAATTAAAATTCCGATCAGCAAAGACATACCTTAGAAGCTCCCCACGTTGAAACATTAATTTTGTCGTAGCAGACTGAAAAACCGCCATCATTTTCTCTGATTACAAACGGTTTAATCAAGTCAGCTAGACATCACTTAATGTCAAATGTCTATTGTTGAGCTAATGGGCTAACCATTTGAGGCTACGGTTTAGCGGGTTGAATGGGGGCGTTTGAGCCAGAGTTAGGGCTTGGTGCTAACGGAAATAGGGGCTGACTGGGGTTGTAATTAGGGTTATAAGGATCGTTGATATTAGGAATGCTGTAGGGAGCGTAAGGATTCGTTGAATCTGTTCCGGGTGTCGTAGGAATTTGTAATTGAGGAGTTTGGGGTTGAGTCGTGTCATTTGCGTTTGGCAGGGTGGCCAGAGCAACGCGATCGCCCCCCACTGAACGCAACAGATCTAACACTTGCACCACATCGTTATAACTCGACAATCGAGATGCATACAGCACCATCAACCCTTGAGGGTTAGTGTTCTGATAATCGAGCAATGCTTGATGAAGCTCGTCCCGTGAGACAGGTTGCTGATCAATGTAAGTTTGCCCCACAGGGTCAACACTGACGATCATCATGTCCCGCATTTGAGTAGTTCCCGATGCAGCCTGGGGCAAATCCACGTTAATAGCAGTCTGCCGAGTCACTGCCATAGCCGCCAGGATGAAGAAAGTCAAAATACAGAAAATGACATCAATCAGGGGAAGTAGCTCAATGCGGACGTCTGATTCAGGATTGTCTAAGTTGATTTTCATAACCGTAGAAAGAGAGGAGATAAATTTAGCCTATCCAGATTTGCAACTGGGTCACTCAGCGGAGTGACGCTCTAAGAGGACACAAAATCACCACTGGTTGGGTTCTGTTCTGAAGCAGTAACAGTGGCATGAGTGGGATTGGTGGCAGCGTTGCCAAACGCTCCTCTATGGGTTGACCAGTCTTTACGGTAAAGCAACTCTAATTCATTGCCAGATTTACGGAACAGTTTAGCTTGCCCATGCACAAACCCCTGAAACAAGCGATAAAAGGCAAGACTCGTGATCGCTACAATCAACCCAAATGCCGTACTCACGAGGGCTTCAGAGATACCGCCTGTGACTCCAGAGGTTGAGCCAGTCACAATATCGCCTAGCCGAATATCTCCTAAGGATCGAATCAATCCCAATACAGTCCCCAGTAATCCGAGTAATGGCGCAATGGCGATCGCTGCCTCTAATATCTTGTCTCCGCGTCTCATGGCTGCCAGTTCTTCATCAGCGGCAGCTTCCAGTGCCAACTGAAATACCTCTGGTTCAGGGTTCTTAAGCTCCAGAGCAGCATTTAGAAACCGTCCAATCGGTTGGTTACTTGACTTTTGGGCAATATCGGCTGCCGCAGCCCAATCGCGTCGGGCCGCTTCAATCACTCGCCCTGAAATTTCCCGTTCATGAGTCAAAATCTTTGACCAAAACCAAATTCGCTCAATGACAACACCCAGTGACAAAATTGAGAGCAACAAAAGAGGCCAACCCGCAAAGCCTGCATCAGCAAATAATTCAGAAATATTCACAACCTTGTCCTACCTCCATAACAACTGTGTTACCAGTCTCGTTCCAGACAATATCAGCTTAATTCTAGAGACTTAACGGTTACACACTATCAAAAATCAGATTTCGGATGCCTTGCTCCTTGTTCAGGATAGTATTCTCCAGTCCTAAATAGACGGATATCTGCACCAGAAGTTCTGGGGGAAGTTTGTAAAGATAAAAGAATGATTGGAGGACACCTCATGAAATTTTCTGTTCAAGCACTCTACGATTGGTACCGTCAAACTATCCGCAACCCTAAATATCGCTGGTGGATTATCTTAGCAACGGCTGCCTATTTGATTTCACCCATTGATATTGCTCCAGATTTTATTCCCATCATTGGTCAAATTGATGATGTGGTGTTAATTACGTTACTCGTCTCTGAAATCTCGCAGTTACTGATCGACCGCGTCAAAACGGGCAAAGATCAGTCTGTCCCATCTTCTGAACCCGTTAATCAAGCAGCAACCAGTGCTGATCCCGTTGATGTTAACGCCGTTTCTGTTGAATAGTTTGCTTTGAGTTCAGGAGACAATGCGATCGCCGATTAAAGCTTTCACTTGGTGTTGCAACTGCAAATCAAAAGAACAGTGCGAGTCAAAATGACGCGATCGCTCTCATCATCCAGTCAATTCCACTTAACTCCGCTGAGGAGAGGCAAGATTCCGAAAGAGGGTAAACTGTGGTTCAAACAGCATCTTCACCGTCCCGACAGGCCCATTTCGATGTTTTGTGATAATAATCTCAGCAATGCCACGGTCGGGAGTATCTGGGTTATAGTACTCATCCCGATACAACATAATAATGACATCCGCGTCCTGTTCAATACTGCCTGACTCCCGCAGATCAGACATCATCGGTCGCTTATTAGTCCGCGACTCTACGCCCCGGCTTAGCTGAGATAGAGCAATCACAGGTACATTTAACTCACGAGCCAACCCCTTCAAAGCGCGAGTGATACGAGACAACTCTTGAACCCTGTTTTCGCTCCCACTGTTTTCCATCAACTGCAAATAGTCAATAAGAATCAACCCCAGCGCACCCCCCTGTTCTGCCTGGAGTCGGCGGGCTTTCGATCGCATCTCGTTGACGGAGATATTAGGCGTATCGTCAATAAAAACAGGCACTTGCGATAAGATGCTAATCGCATGACCCAATGGTTCCCACTCATTTTGATTGATGCGTCCGGCTCTCAATCGTCCGCTCTCAATCTTTACTTCACTGGATAGCAGACGATAGACCAATTGTTCCTTCGACATTTCTAAGCTAAAAACTGCCACTGGCAACTTATGAAAGGCAGCAATATTGCGAGCTATGTTTAGGACAAAACTGGTTTTCCCCATGGAGGGGCGTCCAGCTGTGATAATCAAATCTGACCGCTGAAAGCCCTGAGTCATGGCATCTAGATCATAAAAGCCACACGAGATGCCTGGTAAGACCATCCCCAAAGAGCGACTCTCTATATCAGAAAAAGTTGAAGTCAAGATATCGGCTGTAGGCATCAAACTCTGTTGAGGACGAACCTGAGTGACACCAAAAATCTTTTGCTCTGATTGATCTAAAACCTTTTCAAGGGGTGCATTGATTTCATACCCCAGTTGCACCACTTCATTGCCCACCTGAATCAGTTTGCGGCGCAAAAATTTATCCATCACCAGTTGGGCATACTGGTCAATGTTGACGGCACTTACAGTGCGGTCAACTAACTGGGCTAATCGGCTTTGTCCTCCAATCTTGTCAAGCAACCCGTTGTCATAGAGCCGACTTGTGATGCTCATTAAATCAGTGGGCCTACCCTGAGCATGCAGGGCTAGAGCCGTTCGATAAATTTCTTGGTGGGCACTAATATAAAATGCATCAGGACGCAGCAACTCTGCTACTCGACCAATGGCCTCTGGATCTAGCAAAATACCTCCCAAAATGGCCTCTTCAGCATCAATATTTTGGGGAGGAAGGCGATCGCTATAGACTTGAAAATTAAGTTCTTGAACCATAGCCTTTAGGTCTAAGCAGAATAAACCACGTCAACGCGGCGTCTTTGTAATCATAAGCCACCAGTGATGGTGGGAAAAGAAAGATAAGACGCTTTACTACTCTACTGGCAGCGTTACAGGATTTCGATCAGCAAATATACAAAATTCAACAAATCAAGGCAAAAGCAGTCTATGACTCTAAATATTTTCTCTCTCAGTCATCAGTTCCGATCTTGAAATTCCAGCGTCAAACAAGTGAGGGAATTTCTAGATTTTAGAATAATACCTTTGTACTAGTATTGTAGGTTGTCTCGACTGATTTATAGAGACTCTTAACCAAATCTTTATCAGGAACAACTCGATCAACTTCTAACGCAAATCGTTCAACGATCTATACTCTCAAACACTGATTCATATCATCAGGTTTCATCAAAACAACAAAAGTTGAGACGGCGAGACGATAAAGAGGCGAAAGACAACAACCGTGCCTTCCGCCTCTGTCAAATTTCGGTTTATCCCCCCCCCAGCTTCAGGAATTTTAGGCTTGGGGAATTACCCTTGCTCTATGATCTCAACGCCACAACTTGAATATCGACTGTTGCTGTCACTTCAGGATGCAACTTAATGTCAACTTTGTATGAGCCAAGTTTGTGGATATCAGGAACCGTCACGCCACGTCGATCAATGTCATGCCCTGTTGCCGCAGAAATCATCTCAACTACTTCGCGATCGGTCACAGTACCAAAAATGGCATCATTCTCACCGACCTGCTTAGAAATACTAAAACGACCTGCTTTTTCTAAAGCTGCTTTCACCGTTTCAGCCTCACGCTTCTGCTCCAGCAGCCGTTGCCGTTCTTCCTCACGTCGCCGTTCTACTTGCTTTAAGATGCCGGGTGTCGTGTGAACCGCCAATCCTTGAGGAAGGAGATAGTTGCGGGCATAACCAGGAGCCACCTCAACCAAATCTCCAGTTTTGCCGAGCTTACTAATGTCTTTACTTAGAACCAATTGAACACGTTTTGCCATGAGCTGACTCAATAACCCAATAAATATTGATCGTGATTCCCCGGGATGTCCTCAATCGGAATCACGGTCAGCAGAATAATGCCAGACACATAATAATAGCGAACAGAAGAGGACGATCGCAACTAAAAAGCATCTTTTAATGGGAACTAGAACTGATCTTTCTTGCCGCGCAATCGAGCAAAGGTCTGGATCGCATCGCCACTGTTCATCGCAGCTTGCAGGTTAGGCTGATCCCACCGCAAAAACGGATTGGTATTTTTCTCGACCCCCAGCATTGAAGGCACGGTTGGTCTGAAATGCGATCGCTGCATTTTTACATCATCAAACCGTGCTTTCAAGGTAACGTTGTCTGAGTCAACCGCTAACGCAAACTCCAAATTCTTCAATGTATACTCGTGGGCACACCAAACTCGTGTTTGATCTGGCAAGGATCGTAGTTTGCTAAGCGATGTCACCATCTGAGCCGGAGTTCCCTCAAACAACCGACCACAGCCCCCTGCAAATAGCGTATCCCCACAAAATAATTCGCCTGTCCCATCGGCAGCTTCAGGGGGAAAATAATATGCAATATGCGCTCTAGTGTGTCCAGGGACAAACAGAACCTCAGCCGTGCGATCGCCAAAAGAGACGCGATCGCCTTCCTTCAACAACACCTGTTGCCCTGGAATTCTCCCCCAATCTTCCGCCCCTCCATACACCACGGTTTCTGGAAACGCTTTAATAAGCTGGGCATTACCACCCACATGATCTCCATGATGATGGGTGTTGAAAATCGCAATCAAGCGATCGCCATTCTTTTCAAGCCACTCTAATACAGAGTGCGCCTCAGCAGGATCAACCACAGCCGCCGTGCGATCGCTCAAGTTCTGCAATATATAAATGTAGTTATCTGACAACACCGGAATCTGATGGATATTCATAGGCTTCTAGAGAGATCCTTAACAGTTCTATAGTCTTGAAACAACACGATGGCAATAGGTTTAACCCCATCTACTTCATTCATGTGAGGTAAAAATATTCAGTACTATCACGACTGCTCTTTAGACGACCGCTTTGTCAATATTGATTGTGGATGACTAATCGTCTATTCTTACCAGAGCAGTAAACCCCAATTCCCCATTGCTCTTTGCAACTATTTATTTTTCTCCGCCGAACCCAAACTAAGGTTCACCCAGAGCAAAAACATCATCCACTCTGGAAAGACTCAACCTTTATGTATACGAAACTACTTTAGTTAATCAACTCTTTATTGTTCTCTCATCTAAGCTTTGCCTAAATTACTCAGGGAAAGCAACACAATGGTTTTATAGCCAGTCTAATCTACTGGACTGTAATGTTGAATCAGGATGTGAACCTATGGTATGGACTGTTTCAAGCAGATCAAGCTTAAATGTTGCAGCATTAGTGGAACGAATTATTGCTGCTGGTGCAATGAATCGGGAAGAACATCTGCAACTGACCTCTACCATCCTCGCTGATGACAGAATCTCGGAAGAGGAACGCCGTCAAATTAATCGAGTCTTTGATTACATCCAAACTGGACGATTAAGACTGGTGGATTGAGTAGGGGGGCAAATGTGAAGCCCAACCAACTCTTGGGACAGGTCTATCAGAAACTGGCGGCTTTTTAATAAGACGTTGAGTTAGCAAAGGGATTAGCTGACCAGTCAACCCCTCAAGCCCACAACAATCATTCATCTAAACTCTAGTCAATCACCCTTCCATAACAGTCGTGTAGTCCTAATCTCAGACACACTGACACTCTCTAGACGGTCAACACAACGAATGCTAAATAGCCATCTGACCGATTTAGATTGACATAACCACTCCTACCTAATGATTCAAAGCAACATAATATCGAACGATAGAATTCAAGTTAAGCCCTACAACAACCGTTTTAGGGCAATTTGGGTTAGCTATGATTGGTCTCAGTCGGTTAACCAGTCAGCGTTCTTTCTTCCTCTCCAGTGTAAGTTTCATCTCAACAATGAACCTGTGTCAGGCTCAACAGAAGGAAAATTTGGCCTCGTTGAGCAGCTTTATAGCTTAATAAGCATGGCAAAAAGGCAAGGTATGAGGCTATTCTGTATGTCAACAGGGTACTAAGCTCATCTTTTGACTTAAATCAGATTAAATAGGGAGAGAGTAGTGATACCAAAATGCATAATGTAAAGTTTTGTAATGCTTCTTGGGTGAAATTCTTAACCCGGAAGCAGCATCAGGAAGGCAGAAATCCTTCTACAGGTGTTTACAACTCAGAGTGCTATTGATTACAACAGTTTTCAAACCAATGGTCTATCGATACTCATTGAGGTTTAGATACTTTGGAGTGTCTGAGACTAGCCCTCGGTTCTAAAAGGTTTTTGTTGGGAAGGATTGCATGTCTTCTAATCAATTATTGCTCAAATTTGCCAAGCCCTACCCTGGTCGCATCCTCACAACCGTAGTGTTAGGGTTTTCAGGAGCTTTATTCAATGGTGTTAGCACCACCCTGATTGCCCCCATCATCCTTAATCTTTCGGGTCAAGCACTTCAACTAAATGGTTTTCCACCCCTGATTAAAGGACTGCTTGCACCGTTTAACGATGTCCCTGAAAATCTTCGCCCTTACGCTATGGTCGGGGCGATCCTTATAGCAATTCTTCTGAAGAACTTGACAGGCTATCTGAGTACTCTCTCTTCTAGTTCCTTGAAACGATCACTAGCTCGAGATTTACGAGAAGCTGGATTAGATCTTTTGCTGAGAGTGGACTTAGATTACTACTCTAGAATGCAAGTCGGGGATCTAATTCATCGTCTGAGTACTGAAGTAAACCGGACTGCAACATCTATTGGCTTGATGATCCGGATGTCGATGACTGCAATTACTATTTTTGTTTTTGTAGGAATATTGATAGCTATTTCTTGGCAATTGACGATCGCAGCAACAATTCTATTATCGATTGTTGCTTTATTTAATCAATCTATTATTGCTCGTGCAAAACGATTTGGTAAAGCTCTCTCTGAGTCTTCTAGAGATTATTCAGTTAGTGTTTTAGAAGCGTTGACTGGAATTCGTCTGGTCAAAGCAACTGGCAATGAAGATAGAGAATATAAACACATTCAATACTTGATTCGCGAGCGAGAAAAACTTGAGTTTCAATCTCAGATGAATGCAGAGGTCATTGGACCATTAAATGAGGTAACTGGTACCTGCATTATCATCTTTATCCTACTTTTTAGTCGGGCTGTTTTTAATAATCAAGTACAAGAAATGTCAACACTGTTGTTGACTTATTTGTTGGTGTTGCTCCGGCTATTACCCTATGTCTCACAGTTAAACAACGCCCGTAGTAGTTTTGCAAATGCTTCTGCTAGTGTGGCTGTTGTTCATGATTTTCTAAATACTCAGAACAAGCCATTTATGAAGAATGGCGTTATTGAATTTACCCATCTTAAGAGTGAAATTTGCCTGCAAGACCTTTACTTCTCATACCCTGGTCATCCAGATACCGTGTTGCAAGGCATTAGCCTCAAGGTTCCTCGTGGCACGACTTTAGCCCTAGTCGGCTCATCAGGAGCTGGCAAGTCAACTCTTGCCGATCTTCTGCCCCGATTTTATGATCCGACGGCTGGAATGATCACGATTGATGGTGTTGACCTACGAGATTTTGATATTCGCACCTTAAGGCGATCAATGGGTATCGTCAGTCAAGATACATTTTTGTTTAATGACACAATTCGCAACAACATTGCCTACGCTCGAGCGGATGCCACTGAGGATGAAATTATTGATGCGGCAAAGTTAGCTAATGCCTATGAGTTTATTGTTCGCTTGCCAGAGGGTTTAGATACCATCATTGGCGATCGCGGCGTGATGTTGTCAGGAGGTCAGCGTCAACGATTGGCGATCGCTCGTGCATTGTTACAAGACCCTGAAATTCTCATTCTTGATGAAGCAACGAGTGCTCTAGACACTGTCTCTGAACGTCTAGTTCAACAGGCGATTGAACATTTAAGTCTTAACCGCACCACTATAGTCATTGCTCACCGCTTATCAACGGTGCAGAAAGCAAATCAGATTGCTGTTCTTGAAAAAGGTCGTGTTGTTGAGGTTGGAACTCACACTGATTTGCTTCAGAAGAATGGGCAATACGCTCGTCTCTATTCCATGCAATTTTCTGAAAGTACTAATAAGGTGATTCAGGCGACTCGCAACGAAACATTAATGAAATTGTCTTATGAAATTCGGACTCGCCTCAATTCCACGCTGGGTTCACTTCGCTTATTGGCAGACGGTATGACTGAAACGCCTGAAGAACAAGCTGAGTTAACAGAAGAAGCCTATATATCAGCGGCTAGTTTACTCAAAACGTTGGAAATGGTTGAGGGGTCAGCGAGAAACGGTAGCCCAAACGAAAATAGTAGTTTAGGAAATTCATCCAAGCTACTTTCAGAAAATGTTAATCGTGCAGGTTGAGGTCTAAGTTTATAGACGCTTGTGTTCTTTTGACTACAGCTTAAATACCGTGAGTGGTCTGTGAGCGATCGCAATGGGTATTTTTACAAAACCCTGTTTGTAGTGCTGACTTCATCAAGTCTGCTTGGGCATTGGATATCAACGATTGTATGCCCCAACTCACCCTAATCGGTGCCCTCAAAACCGACTTAGTACGGCTCGTCGTAAATAGGGGTGGGAATTTGGGGTGCAGGGGTGAAACCCCTGGCTGGGGGAGCAGCTCCCACACCCCTTTGGTTTTATTTCCGAGAAAAGCAGTACTTAGGTTAGAGGTCTACTTTATAGAAGTGTAAAGCTTGAATAAAGGGTAAAGATGCCCTTGAATATCCTGAAAATGAAGGGTTATGATCTGAGGGCAAAGAGCTAAGGAATAAAGGTTTGATCCATATTCAAAGGTAACTTGCTGATAGATTTTACCCATCGCTAACTAAACCTCTACTGACCCTTAAGTAAGATGGTTATTAGCAAGAATGTCGAGTAATTTGTCACTTTTTACCCGGAAAACAAGTCTGAGTTGCGCTTAGTAAAATAGCATGTGACTTTAATGGGAATGAATTTGTAGCTTTGTATTCTCTTCTTTAAGTTGGCTGACTATCAACAAAATTTTAGTTGCAAATCCTCTAAGAGTAGCTGTAGACCAAGATGTCGCCGAGTGAGATGCAGAGTGAACGTAGATAGCCTGAATTAGTATGAATCAAAAAATCGTTGGCATGATTAGCAGCTACAACGACTTAAATCCAAGTCCAAGAGATTGGATGTGGCATCAGACTCCTCAACCGTTTGGAGTTTGGAAAGATATTCAAGTTGTGGCAAATGCTCCAGAGCCAGACTTCATATTGATGTATAACTTCACCCAATTTCCTGGTCGAAAATCTCGCAACAAAAATTGGTTCTTGAATAGATTCAAAGGCAAAATGACTGCTGAGCAGGAAGAACAAAAATTTCAGGAGAGCCTGCGTAATGTTCCGAAAGAAAGAGTGATTTTTGCCTTACGAGAACCACCTTTTGTCGAGAAGGAAAAACGTAGAATTAAAGATTATCGGCTAGCAGAAAAGTATTGTGAATATGTTTCTGGGCCTGATGATTTTGCGCCCATTTCTGAACCCATGTCTGCTATCTGGTATCATCCCAACTCTTTTCGCGATTTGAACGAGATGGGAGCACCGGAGAAAGTTAGTCCTTGCAGTTGGATTACATCGGGAATCGACCGCACCGCTAATCACCAGAATCGCTTGAGCTTCATCAAACTTTTACGAGAAAGCGGGCTAGAATTTGACCTGTATGGTCGGGGGCTACCAGATTGGGCAAAGGGTAACGGTCAATTGTTGAGTAAATGGAACGCGATGGCTCCGTATTACTACAACCTGGCGATCGAAAACTTTGCTGAGAATGATTGGTATGTGAGTGAGAAGCTGTGGGATTCCCTGCTGGCTTGGTGTCTACCTATCTATTACGGCGGTTCAGCAGCCGATCGCCTATTGCCACCGGGTAGTTTTCTCAG
>JANRJA010000167.1:0-11167 GCA_033764315.1 Oculatellaceae cyanobacterium bins.114 | reverse complement strand
AGACCTTCTTCGATGACTTGCGAGCCTTGACCCGTTATCTGTATTTCGACAGTTGGGATCATCTGCTCACCTTTATGCTTGAAGGTCTAGAGTTGGAGATCCCACCCAACACCAGTTGAAATTCCATACTGAGAATTGCTGCGGTGACGCGCGGGGTGTTGACTCGTCAGTGCGGTCTGCGTTGCCAGGTGCTGAGGTTTTCCGGGTTGAGGGTTCCGGTCGTGGGGCGTTTGCCGCTCGTTCCATTCGGTTTGTTCGTGCTCTTGCTGCTGCTGGTGGCGTGTTGGTTTCGTTCCCCGGTCAGCCGTGTCCGGTTGGGTTGGCTCCTTCTCCCCTGTCCTCTCGCTGCTTCTGTGGGTTGGGTTCCGGTTCGTGGGCTTCGGTTGCCTTTGCCTGTGGGCTTCGGTTGCCCGTTGTGGTTTGGGTTCCGTGTTCCACTTGGGTTCCTGCTTGGGGTTTCCGCTCGGTTGGTGCTGGCTTCTGGGTGTTTGGCGCGTGAGTTCGTTTAGTCGGTTTCTAGCTGAGGGCTTCGGCTCTCAGCTTTTTCGTTTGTCGTTTTTGAGGTTTACATCGTGTTTACATACTTCGACCGCTTCGACATTGCTGCCGCTTACCACCACTTCGCATTCCTCACCCTTTACCGAGGGATGCACTACGACTACGAGCGAGTGAGTAAGTTGCAGTTTGCGATCGCCGCTCGATTGGAATTGGTCATTCGGTACAAGCCAGGGTTAAGCGATTCAAAGCTTTGCACCATTAGCCCCAACGCCAAGGCGATTTATATGAGGTTGATCCGCAGGCATCTTGGGGTAGCTCATGCCCACACGCCACAGCCTCACCCAACCAGAGACGAGATTGTGAACTACTTCTACGGGTCACTGGTTCCGATTTACAGCGTTCTCGATGCATGGTTGATCGCTGAATATTGCGCCGATTGGCTAGAGGGCAAAAGCATCAGACCAGAGTTTGAAGCGATCGCCAGAGGGTTATGCAGTTGCCCGATTAAATAGTTCACCGCGCCGAGCCACAGGCGCATTACAAATCTGCTCATGGCAATAAAGAAGCGATCGCCCCGGCATATGCGTGTACGAGGCGATCGCTTTAGTTTTTTCCATTTGTCGTGAATGAGGTTCACAACATGTCTAGTCTCTCACAGATTGATTCAGTTCAAGTTCAGCCAGTCTGCGGAATGTGCAAGCACTTCCAGCCAGCGCGAGAGTTGTCGCTGTTTGGTATTTCGATTCAAGCTCCTAGCTATTGCAAGCTCAGGGCTTCAGTTGATCTGCCGTGTCTGCTTGAGTCAGAGAGCAACTTTGCCGCTCGTTGTAACTGGTTCGTTGAGGAGGTGTCGTTCTAATGGCTCACCCCACAGATGACAACCTGATCCGACTCATGTTGCAACCACCAAAAACAGGTGACGACGACCCGTTAGTAAAAGCCTCAAAAGTGGTTCAGCGCAAGCTTGACCGCTGGAGAGCAAGCCCAGGCTACCGAGTCGATGCAGCAGAGGTTGTTCCTACGCAATCACAGCTAGTCATCAGCTTCGAGGTTTCAGAATAGCCCACTGCGTACAGCCGGGAGTAACGCCCCGGCATTTGTCGTTTAAAGGAAATTTCCACCATGCAATGCTTCTACGTTCCTGGTTCAACTCACATCATTGACACCATCGATGCTGATACTGGCTTGTCATTCATCGAAGGTGAATCGCTCGAGCAAATCTGCCAACGCTATCCAGACGCTGAGATCTGGGATTTTGACGAAGCCTTTCAGGAGATTGAGCGAATCACCTACGAGAACACCATCACGCCCCCAGTCGAGGTTACTTACGAGCGTTGGGACGAGATGATCAACATCATGCCGCCGATGCGTTGGCGCAGTGGCAGTGGTGGCGAATCCTTCATGATTTGCGAGGCAACTACCTTAGACTTACATACCATCTTTTGCAGGATTGGCAGTCGCTACTTTGAGCTGACCAACCGACGCACAACGCCCCATGAGGAAATTGTTTCACTTTGCCGTGAGGCGATGCGAGGCATTGACGCTGCCAAAGATAACACTCTAACGGATGACTAGGCATGATCAAAAACCTAGAGCCATTGGAAAAAATCAAAGCCTCTAACCTACATGGATTTAATGCCAGAGCCACACTAGATCAACGCAAAGTTGCAAACCAATTCAAGCGTGACTACTGGTTAGTTGAGGCAGTGAGGCACATCAACAAGCGTGACTGGTTCCTCACGTTTGAACGCACCGTTCACCAAATGGATGGCGATCTCTCCGAGATACCCGCTAGGGGTCGCAGCAAAGTCTGTCACATCCAACGGTTCAGAGTTTGCCTGAACTCCAAAGGCAAGATTCTTAACTACCAACGATTACCCGTTGAAATCATCATCCCTGATTACGACTAGCGTACAGCCGGGAGTAACGCCCCGGCATTATCCCCAGAACAAAACCATGCAGACTCTTGTTTTCGCTACCTGCAAATTTGATGCTAAGAATGCTCAATCTCAATATGAACCACAGTTCACAACTGTAGTAGCGATAGATGCCAACAGAGACGAGCGGCTCTACTGGAAAGCTGGAGGCATAGCCGACTTTCTTAAGGCAGGCGATGTGGTGACAACTGAATTATCTAAGGGCAAGTGGAGGCTATCGCGCACTCAAGCTCCTGAACTACTTCAAACCCTTGAAGCCAGACGCATAGCTGTATCCACAGCGGCACCCACAACAACCACACAAACAGCCACCAGGCAGGCAACAACCACCATTGAAGATGACTGTGAGCAGATGGTGAGAATCTTTAACTACTTAAGGCGGGCGGCTTTGCCGTTACCGCAAGGGTCGCTCTCACAGACCCCCGATGAGTGCATTCAATCGATGGCTTGCACCATTTGAATTCAACACAACAAGCGGTAGACATCATCAGGGATTAGCTACTAAGCTAGTCCCTACGTTTTTTCATTTGTCATTTTGATTTGAGATTTACAACCGTGACCCAAACTAGTGATACCAACAGCCGCATTGCTCGACTCGAAGCCTTAATGCTCGAAATCGCAGCGTCCAACCTACGGCACGAGCGCACCAACGACAATCAGAGTGAGGCGTTAGCAACGCTCTCCGAAGGAGTCGCCCGACACGAACAGCGCATCGCAGAACACGAAGAGTGGCAGAGACAGCAGGAAGCCGCGATCGCCCGACATAACGAGTGGCAAGCCGCACACGAACGACGCATCACAGAACACGAAGAGTGGCAGGCAGAACAAGAAGCCGCAACGCAACGCCACACAGAACGCATGGAAAGGATTGAGGCTCAACAAGAAGTCAATATGCAGGCGATCGCTCAACTGACAGCAGGCTTAGTAGAGCTTAGAAACCTGGTGACAGACTACCTCAAAGGACGATCAAACTTAGGGTAAGTTACCCAATTCTAGAGACATCATCCACACCACCCCCGGCTCACGCCGGGGTTTTTTATTTGCGGCTTCTATACTTCCTCCACAGCCACCACTGCCCCAGCCGAGGCAACACAAACAGCACCCACAGCAGCACCTTGAGAGGAGCTAAATACTTGTCATAGGGATTATTCATCATCTGCCCCTTTCGTCGGTAATGGCACATGATTCACTTCAGGCTGCTGCAATACCAGCATCAACATGTACTCCCTAGCTTCAACGGGTAAAGCGTCTAAAATCTTCTCCACTGAATCAATTCGCAGGTTTTCACCCCTACGAAACTTACTGATTTGAGTAGTAGTCAGACCGCTTTTTGCAGCCAGATCAGACCCCTTCAAACTAAAACGAAACAGAGTCTCTCTAAAAGCATCAGAAAATCTCATTACATAAACAGTGTATAAATTATAACTTCCTGCAATTTATGCCAATTTAATTGAATTTCAAATCATAAGAAGATATGATTTAGCACACGTTCGTAATAGTTATTATCGGAACGGGTAATATATTGCAGGAAAATTGGAAATTATTATGCTAACCGCCTTAACTGCGGAAGACATCCGCTATGCACGCAACGTTGATCTTCAAAAATTAACAGGGATTCATGCATCCAATTTCGCCGCGTGGAGCAACAACCGCCACATCTCCGAAAGGAATCTAGGAGCGATCGCCCAAGCGTTGGGAATGGAGAAATCCGAAGTCCTTAGAGGCTTTGAGCTAAGACGCAAAGACAACCAAACCACCGCCAAAATCACCGAGCGCATCGAAGCCCTGATCGCCCCATAATCCCAAATCCATGAAAATACCCCCCCGCTTAGCAGAGCGAAAGGGTACACCAATCAAATTATCTAAGTGCATCATGGCAGATCGAAGCACAGACCTACCAGCAAAGCTCTACTATGCCTTATCCCCAGCGATCGCCCAAGAACTCAGAAGGATTAATCTACACGCCTCAGAGTGGCGGTTATGGAGTTTCCTGGTAACCCTTGAACCCTTTGGCGATCGCTATGCAGAGATGCCTGATTTAATCATCATCTTGAGCGAATGCCAGATCAGTAAAGCGACTTTTTACCGAGCTTTAGCCAAGTTTGAGGAGCATGGACTGTTCGACACCCAACCCCTCAAAATCGCCTTCAGAAATTTACGCGGTCGAGGAATAGTCTCACCCATGAGACAACCAGACTCATGCATGAGAAATTCAGACTCACCTGTGAGAATGCCAAACTCACCTACGAGACTATCCTCTGAAGAAAATTTCTCAGACCCCTTTCAAGGTAACGGTTCCAGCAAAAGCAGCAATGTACCAATAACAGATCAAACTTTTAAAACTAAACAAATTGGTGCAAGCACAGCAGATGAAGATAAACAGGGATTAGACCTGGTACATCCTCAAGACCCCTTACTAGAAAAGATCTCAGCAGCAGGACTAAACCCCAACAAAACAATTCAACAAGCGATCGCCACCCTCCAACGCCACCACAAACCAAGTGAAGTTAGCCACGCCGTAGACAACGCACTCTCAGCACTCCAAGAACAACAACAAAAAGGAACAGTGCGAAATCCGGGCGGTTTTTTCGTGGCAGCAATAAAACGCAACTTCACCGCCAACGAAGCCAAGCGCAACGCCAGGGACAAGCACACCACCAACCCATTCAGAGCCAGTCCCCCACAAGCATTCGACGAAATCGCCATCTCTCAGCAAATCGACACCTATCTCATAGATGGGCATAAAGATTGGGCGATCGCCAAACTCAAGCAGCTCTACGAGAGCCAGCCAGACCAGACACGAGAACTACTTTCAATTCGCCGCGATTGGAAAATAAAACTCACTGAAATCAAGCAACCATGATCAGCATCTACATCGAACTGCCAGATAGCATTTACAACCTGCTTAAAGACCACCTAGAAAACAGCAGGGACGATCAAAACAAGCTTGTAGCACGAGCACTAGCCAACCACCTCAATCAGCAGCTACAGCGAGAAAGGTCATGCTAAGAGGCTTACAGCTTTCCTTCACGCCCGACGTTGCACCGTACCCCCTTGAAAATCCATCACTGGGAGAGGCGACTTCTACAACATCTGGAATCGCCACCATCACCCGCACAGAGCCAGCAGGGAATGAGCAAATCATCTTTGCTGACTATGGCAGCGGCATTGAACAGCCACACATCAGTGAGAGCCTATTACCCCCAGAATCCACCCCCCAACCTCCCAAACGTCAGCGGCGACACTCCCCCAAAGGCAAAGCCAGTGGAACTATCAAGGAGCGCAAGGGGAACACCAAACGCGATCGCCCCAGCATCAGTTACTTCTACGAATGGTTGGACGCCGGGAAAAAGCGCACGATTTACATCCCAGTGAAACAGGTAGATCAGGTCAGAGCGATGATTGACGCTCGATGTTCTGTGGATGAAATACTAGCCACCATTGAGAAACGACCCAAGGAGACATTGAATCAAGCATTCGAGGCAATCACCAGCGCAACTAATACCCGCAAAATTCCACAATTATGAGTGGCCCCAACGAGAACCCAAAAGATTACATCACCCCAATCGCGCAAGAAAATGAAGACCTCGATCGCTACCTATTTTGGAGTGAAGACCGTGAGGCTATTAGTTCAAATTGATGCAGAACTGTTTGACCAGATTGAACGCTTTCTAGAATCCCAGCTTCCAGACAGCGAAGCCGCCGACATTCTACAGAGCCTCGAAGCCGCCGAGATAGAGCGCACCGCTAAGGCACTTCGAGAACGGTTTGTTATCTCCGAGCCACCCACAAAATATCAGGCAAAATAGACCTATGAGCAAAGCCAAACTCAAACAACTACCTCGCATCCCTGACAATGCCGAATTGGTAGACATCAACGAGGCATCCAAGCGATTAGGAAAAGGCTACTCACGACGCAGCATCTTTCGCCGTATCAAATCTGGTGAGTGGGTTGAAGGGCTTCATTGGATAGACGATCGCGCCCGTGACAGCGCAAAAGCCATCATCAAAATCAACCTCACTGCCATCAATGAGTTACGGGCAGTCCCAGCCGCTTACCGTTAGTAGAGTATGGATTAGGTGAAACCAAAAATCTTTGCTCATTTTGAACAATCTCGATCTGGGTCTAGATTACTCCCCTCTGGCAGTTGAGTTTTACAAAGCTTGGCAGTGTCCAATTGTTCATCTGTCCAGTTTTTAGCATTACTGAAACTAGTCCATTTGAGAGTAGCACCACTAAAGTCGGCTTTATTGAGGTTAGCACCATCGAGAGACGCGAAAGTGAGGTTGGCACCACTGAGGGCGGCTTTACACAGGATAGCGTTTTGGAGATCGGCTTCAGTGAGGTCAGCACCGTTAAGGATGACTTCAGTGAGGTTACTTCTCCTGAGGTCAGTATCAACGAGGTTAGCACCACTGAGATTGGCTTCAGTGAGGTTAGCACTGTCAAGGATAGCTTTGCTGAGATTGGCGTAACCGAGGTTAGCATTGCTGAGGTTAACTCCAGTTAGGTTGGCACAACTAAGATCCTCATTACCAAGGTTGGCACCAGTAACCCTTTCGTTAACAACTCTCCAAACTAAACGCCATTTAGCATCCAACTGCGTTTTTTCATCAATAACAACCTTATCGAGATCAGCAAAGCAGAGGTCTGCATTGTTGAGTTCAGCCCCAGTCAGGTTGGTGTTTCTGAGATTAGCAAAGCAGAGGTTTGCATTGTTGAGTCCAGCCCCAGTCAGGTTGGTATTTCTGAGATTAACAACGTGGAGGTCTGCATTGTTGAGTTTAGCTCCAGTGAAGTCGATGTTGCTGAGATTAGCTCCAGTGAGTTTAGCTCCAGTGAAGTCGGTGTTGCTGAGATTAGCTCCAGCGAGGTTAGCTTCAGTGAGATCCAAACGTCTTCCTCTAGGGTCGTTGCTCACATTTCTCTCCCCAACGACATTGATAGCTGCTTGAATATCTGTAGTGACGCTCGCGGGTTCCTGAGAAGGATCAGCTGCATCCTCTGCCTTAAGCCGCTGGCTTGCAGATCTCTCCCGAATAAAAGCAGTTAACACTTCCATCACTGTCCAGTGGTCTTCAGGCGAGTCTTTGGCAATGCGTGACAAAATATAGATGCCACCTAGACGAACCTCAATCAAGTCTTCATTTCCAAGCATCTCAACGGCTTTACTAAAACGCTCCGTAATTTGCTTATCCTCACTAATTTGAAGGTTTTTCCATGAGAGATAAGCAGTAGCCAAGAAAAAGAGTCCACCGATCGCTTGCAGTATGGTTTGTCGATAAGCATTTTCTACATCCGCTTGATCTTTGTTGCTGGGTCCAACATTTGATGTTTGCCATTTGGGTACTTGCCAAGCTACTAGCAGAATGAGAATGCCTAAAAGAACGGCAGTTCTTACAGAGAAAGAAGTAGCAATCGGGCGAACTTGTTTACTTTTTTTCATGACTCTGGATGCCGTCAAACCCTATCTACAAAGTTTGTTGCCATTTAAATTCCTGGCTTCTAAAGCTCTCAACCTATAGGCAAATCAGAAACAGAGCGATCGCCCCACTCAATACCCCATTCGATAAACGTAAACCTGTATACCGATTAATCGCTGATCTTGGCACTTCCTGACACTTTTTGCCATAATCTGACACAGTTAATTATCCCCAGAACAACAGTGTCTCAATTAGCCTCCCTACAGTTAAACACTGAGAAGCTATTCACAAGCACGACGGCTTAAACGTTACATCATGACGTTCAATGAGTCTGACACCAGAGCAAAGCTAATATGGTTGGCGCGATCGCAGGAATTTTAATCGACTGGGGTGTTTCAAAAGCAGCTGATGTGTTGTTTGACCAGGCAGGCAATCGGATCAAAACTCGATTAAATAAAGACGATTTACAACAGGCGATCGCCTGTGGAGTAGAGGCTGCCACTAACGCTGAGAAACCACTCCAACCAACAAATCTACTGTTCTATCATTGCCAGGACATTCAAGTTCGTAAGTTCAAAGAAGCAGTCTTCAGTGATGCAGTCGTGCAAACTGAGCTACAGCGTCCCTTTCAGAATGAGGGCAAGCCCAGACTCGAATTTTTAATCGCTGGGTTCAGACAGGTAGAGCGCGAAAGTGGAATAAAGCTCAACGAGACGGCATTAAAGCCCTGGCTTGAAACATTTATCAATGCCTACTTCGATAAAACTAGTGCAATTCAGTTTCAAATTGCCAAAGCAGACTACTGTGAACAACTGGTGAACTGGTACGACGATGTCAAGTTTGCTGGAATTGCAGTAGAAGGGCAAGTCATTGATGAAGCAAAAGAGCTTCAAAATATTTTTGTCATGCCAGATGCGATCGCTGAGGTAAGAGGCGATCGCACTGATCACTTCAGAGCAAAGAAATACAGCTTGAGGAAATACGATTCTGTACCGTACTCAACTAAGAATTATGTTATTGACTACTCATATTTTTCCCTAGAGGATGATCGCCAGCAAGCCTTAATCCAAGAGCAACGACAGCAAGCACAGCAAACAGACCAGCAATGGTCAGGCCCCAAGGTTTCAGCCTCTAAACTCTTGAGCCAAACTGAATCTAAAAAGCTCGTGCTACTGGGTGCACCGGGGTCAGGCAAAACGACGCTCATGAATTACCTTGCCGTCATGCTGGCAACCGGACAGCAGGAGGCATTAGGGCTTGAGGCTGACAGTGACTGGCTACCCATCCTGATTCGGATACGAGAATTAGCCCTACATCCAGAGTTGAGCATTCTCGATTATGCCAAGCGGTTTGCTGAAGCGACCATGTCCTGTATGCCGTTGCCAGGGGGATTTTTTGAAGCCTGGGTACAGGAGGGTCGAGCATTAATCCTGCTGGATGGGCTAGACGAAGTGGCAGAAGAAGGGCACAGGCAGGAGATTGTTCGCAAGATTGAAAACTTTTTAGGACAGTATGACCAGAACCGGGCGATCGTCACCTCTCGCCCCGCTGGATATCGCCGCGATTTCTTCCGTACTGCCGAATATCCCCATTATCAATTGCAACCCTTTAGCGATGACCAGATCAAACAGTTCATTACCAATTGGTATGACACCCGTACCCCCGACCAAGCGGAGTCAGAACGACGCAAAAGCAATCTACAAAAAGCACTCCAGGATAACGATCGCATCAAGGTTTTAGCCCGAAACCCACTCCTGCTGACCATCATCGCCTTGATTCATCGCTATCAAACTGAGCTACCCAGAGATCGATATGAACTCTACGACAGAGCAGTAAGAACCCTGCTTACAACCTGGGATTCCAGCCGAGAAATTACGACTCACAAAGCACTGCAATACCTGCGGCTAGATAATCTGCGTCACCTCATGGAACGGTTAGCCTATTGGATTCATACCCAGGGTGGCACAGGCGATAACGAAGGCGGCACCCTGATCGATCGTGATGAACTCATTACTCAATTGAGCCAATACATTAAAGAAGAGAAAAAACTAGAGCGCAACGAAGCAAAAGCCGAAGCAGAGCGGTTTTTACGCCACATTCGCGATCGCACAGGCTTACTCAATGAACAGGGACAAGATTGCTATGCCTTTGTCCACAAGACCTTTCAGGAATACCTAACTGCCCAGGAGATCCGCGATCGCCAGGAAGAAAGCTTTGACGTGGTCTTAGAGCACATTCAAACCCACCTGCATGACCCCCACTGGCGCGAAGTCTTGTTGTTGCTCATTGCTCAACAAAAGCGTAGCAATCCTACCAAATGCCTCCAGTCCATTCTCAATGCCCCCGACCCCTATGGCAAATGGCTACACCGCAACCTGTTCTTTGCAGGGGCTTGCCTCGCAGAAGATATCCCGATGACCGACGAAACCTTAGCAGGCAACATTCTAGATCAACTGGTAGCCCTGGAAACCAGCAACTCACCTCTCGTCTCCAGCCAAATCCGAGGTCAGGTTTTTCAAACGCTCTGTAACCTGCATGAAACAAAATTTGAGCAACTCACGTTGCAACGATTGCTGCAAATTCCAGCAGACAAAATTGGCAAAGTGCGACTACAAAGATATCGCGCTGCATTAGGAGACGAAGAGGGGGCGATCACTGCATTAATAACCCTTCTAAAAGATGAGAATAGCGATGTCCAAAGAAGCGCAGTAAATGCACTCAGACAGTTAGGCAGGGCTTCAGACCAAGTACTGGAAAGGCTACTACCACTCCTCAAAGATGAGGATAATAATGTCCGAAGGAGCGTAGCAGATGCACTTGGTCAGTTAGGTAGAGCTTCAGATCAAGTGCTGGAGGGGCTATTGTCACTCCTCAAGGACGAGGATAGTAATGTCCAAATAGGAGCAGCAAATGCACTTGGTCAGTTATGCAGAGCTTCAGACCAGGTAATGGAAAGGCTACTACCACTCCTCAAAGATGAGGATAATAATGTTCGAGGGAGCGCAGCATACGCTATTGGTCAGTTAGGTAGAGCTTCAGACCAGGTACTGGAAGAGTTACTACCACTGCTCAAGGATGAGGATAATAACGTCCAATGGAAGGCAGCAGTTGCATTTGGTCAGTTAGGTAGAGCTTCAGACCAGGTACTGGAAGAGTTACTACCACTGCTCAAGGATAAGAATAGCAACGTCCGAGGAAGCGCGGCAAATGCACTTGGATGGTCAGGCAGGACTTCAGACCAAATACTGGAAGAGCTACTACCACTCCTCAAAGATGAGGATAATATTGTCCGATGGAGCGTAGCAAAT
>JANRJA010000166.1:0-41656 GCA_033764315.1 Oculatellaceae cyanobacterium bins.114 | reverse complement strand
AGGCTAAAAGAGATTGTGGGGCGGTCAGTAAACGCCCCACAGTAGAGCTAAGGCATGCTCTTAAAGACCCAGTGTTTTGGTTAAACTTTTCAAGGATTGGCGGGCATCGGTTAATGCTTGAGCGATCGGTTGTTGAGTGCTCAAAAACACCCGAGCACAGTTACGCCCTGGCATTCCGGAGATCGAACCGCCGGGGTGAGTCCCCGCTCCGGTGAGATAAAGCCTTTGAATCGGAGTTTTGTAATTGGCAATCTCAGGAAGGGGACGGAAAAACACCATCTGTTCTAGAGTCATGTCGAGATGGTAGTAGTTGCCTTTGAATGCGCCGAGCCGTGCCCCCAACTCAGCGGGACTTTCGACTTGCCGTGCAATTAAAGCTTTTTTCAGGTTCGGCGCATACTCTGCCAATTTGTCGAGTACGCGATCGGCTACTTTGTGCTTCAAGTCATCGGTCCAACCTGTGCCTGCAAAACCTGTTCCTTCCGCATCCTCAATTTGATAGGGGGCAAAAAACTCGATCCACAGGGTGTGTTTACCATCGGGTGCCATTGATGGGTCAAGCATTGTTGGCATCACAACATACATAGAGGGGTCAGAGTCTGGAATTTTGCCAATGGAGGGTTCATGATGAGCAATCTCAACTTGCTTAACAGAGTCAGCAATTAAGACAGACCCAATGAGATATTCATCTTGATGGTTGTAATGTTCAAAACGCAAGGGCTCTGATAGAGCACAGTCAATTTTGAGAATGGTTTCGTTGTTATTGACCAATCGACGACTGAGGCGATCGCGCAACTCAGGATCGGCAGCGTGAATATCACTCTCATCGATCATCTGTAAGAACAGGCGTTGGGCATCAATATTAGAGATGACACCTCGACTGGCTCGATATTCTTGACCTCCCGCGACCCGTACCCCAACGGCTTGTCCTTCATCGATCAACACCCGCTCAACGGATTGGTCTGTTAAAATTACCCCTCCATGCGTTGTGACGAGTTTAACCAAAGCTGCAACCAGGGCACCTGTTCCACCACGAGGTCTTGCCATACCAGGGTGATGCCGCATTGCCATCATCATGGCACCGATCGCCAAGTTTTTTTGTGAGGGTGGGGCACCCAATTCTGCGGCTAAACGTGCCAGAGGAGCTTTCACAATTTCGGAGTCAAACCATTCATTCAGCATATCTTCCGCACTAGTCAACAGGGTGCGAAAGAGATCCAGGGTTTGATCAGGTGATCCTAAAACAGAAAATAGATCCTTCAATTTTGGGACGTTGTAATTGCCCGCAATATCAATCAGCGATTTAGGCGGAGCATTAAAGACAGGAATGATGGCGTTGATAAAACGTTGCCAATACTCAATAAACTCAGCATATTTTTGAGCATCTCTGGGGCTGTAAGTAGCGATGCCTGCACAGGTTTGTGCCACGGATTGGTGCCCCAAAAAATAGTTGCCATCGGGATGAGGGCAAAAGACCACGGGGTCACAAAACAGGTAATCAAGCCCATATTTAGCTAACTCAAGCTCTTCTACTACAGGGCCTAAATGAATAAATTCATGGTCGATCGCGCAGCGATTGAAATTGAACCCCGGTGCCTCTTCTGGCATCAGTTCTTCTGTAGTGGCAGCACCACCAGGCAGCGATCGCTTTTCTAATAGCAAAACACTGTAGCCTGCTTTGAGCAGATAAGCCGCACAGGTCAAGCCATTGTGACCCGCACCAATAATGATGACATCGTAACTATCCATAGCATTCACATCGTCAATGTTGAATCATCAAGAGGTTTATGCGACACGTTAAGGTTGATTTGAGTTGCCTTTCATCCCCACTCTCTAAATCTGGATAACCCACAAACCAGAAGGCAGAGTTCTTTGTAAGACGCATTCCGTATACACACAATTCTAAGAATCCCCCTAGATCCCCTTTAAAAAGGGGAGAATCGAGCCCAGTGGCGTTTGAAATTTCCCTTGTTAAAGAGGATCGAGGGGGATCAAACCCATAATTTGAGAGTACAGATTTCCCTCGTTCGTGTGGGATAACCTGTAAACCAGCAGAGCAAACTAATCTTGGATGTGAATCAAGGGTTAACGGTTGCGCTTAAGGACGATGAAAACTTCCATCGCCAATCACAGAGATTTTGTGACGATAAACCAACTCGCCCCCATACCAACCTGTAACCCCAAGCAGAGCAGCAACTACTACTGAGATGATTAACCCAAGCGGTACAACGGCACCTTGAATGTTGTTTAACCGGATGAGTAAGTTAATCACACTAAATCCTAAAACGGCTACATTGCCGATCATGTGTGCCCATCCGGCTTTGCGCTCTCGTACACGAGGAATACGGAGAAAGTCCATCATGCCTGTGATAGCGGCTAATACTCCACTGGCTAAACCTGCCGCAATCAGCCAAAAAGATGCTCTTGCCCAAAATGGATCGCTCAGCCACCAAAAAACGAGATCTGTCGCAGCGGCTCCTACCAAAAATGCAATAGGGAAGGTGACAAGCAATGGATGCAGGGGATGCTGGGCGATCGCTACCGTACTGGGAACGCCACTATCTCGAAACTCACGCTCATCGCTTTCGATCAAAGGTTCTACATTAGGTGTACGTGTCATTTTTGACTCCTTGCGTTGATGAATTAAGTTGATGAAAATTCTTCGATCTGGGCATCTCCGCTTAACGTCAACCGCCCCTGCTCAGCTTGCAATTGGCTAAGCCGTAGTTTGGTTCCTTGCAGTTCAAAATTTTGCAAATCTAACAAGTCTTGGGCTTGGGCTAACATTGCTTCGGTTAGCTCTGGTGATAAGTCCTTTCCTTCGCTATATTCAATGTTTTCCAATAACACCGTTTGGTGGTCGGAGCTAACTCGTGGAACCGCTGTGAATGCTACTTTATGAGCTTCACCTGTGTCCTTCAAAACAATTCCAGCCGTCAAGGCTATTTTTTGCTCACCTGGAAGTTTAAATTCAATATATTGAGTATCAACTTGTGTAGGTTTGCCATTAATTGTGACTGGCAATTGCTGTAGTTTTCCACGAATATAATCTGAGTTAAAAGCGCGATTAATATCGTTCTCAGTCAGCACAACCGTTGCCGTGGCTTGAGTCGGACGCGTTAACTCAATGGTGCCAAATACAGCACTTAAAGGATTGATGGCGATCGCATCAGCTTGAAGATTCATTTCTTCCATGCGGAGGTCTTGTTGCATCACTAGACCTTTGCCTTCGATCAACACAGATTCAACTTCACCCTGAACGAGCTTCAAGGGATCTGTTTTGATTTCGACATTGATATCTTCTGCACTATCAAGTTGATTTTTAATCCCAATTTCAGCGACTTTGCTGAGGGCTTGTTCCCCCAAGTCACCACCACTTTGAGTCACTCAAATCGTCTCCTAATGACTTTGATCTACTTCTTTTGAGTAATCTAGTTGATTCATTAGGGAGACTGTATCTACATCTTGATAGAGAAATTGCAACCAATAATTGACTATAAAGTGGAAATGGGAATGTGGATCTGAAGTTAGATTAAATGTTAGAAGTCAGTCAATCGACCAACTCTCTTGAAAACAGGCTAATTTGATCGAGTAGCCCGAATCTCAACAATGACTGAGGCAGCAGGAAAGCGTTCGCTAAACGCATCCAATAAAGATAGCTCTACCCGGCGACACAGCCTTTCAAGCTTTTGAATTTCTCTTTCAGAAAAGTCAAATTCTGCTAGATTAATACTGGTGTTAATACTCACAGGGTCTGTCTCTTCAGTCAAAGATATAACAAAGAAGAATTCCTCCACCAGTGCCAAGTCGTTTGAACGAGTCATAAACAGGCTTCGTTGAGTGTGGGACAGCAAGAAATTGTTCTGGTAATGAGTTGCAGCACAACATAGTATCAGAGAAAATTGACGTCTCTGTTACTCTGTAATCAGATAGATTGGCTTTAGACTTAGTCCACCTAAGTAGCGTTAGAACATTAGAAAAAACGCTGCCTAATTTGCTGATATTAAAAGTGCTGGGGACTCTAAAGAAGTTATAAAATTCACAATTAAATAATAGTTATCCTCCTTGAATAAGATATACGTCTTTGGGAATAGATCTATTTTTTGTCCTGCTATAAAAATAGTTGATTGGCTGTTGTGCAAGACTTTGAGCAATACCGTTGCTCTCAATGTTAGTCAGACATGAGATGCATTAGTGTGTTTAGTAGAACAAGATACCTTAATGGAATTTGATAAAACGATGGATAAGCAACGCAAAACATGAATGTTGCTTCACTAAAAATTGCTTGGCTCTCTTTAAAACCAATAAGCGGGTTGACTGACAAACGTTTTAAAAGGGTGATTGCTTCGTTGCTCACTCGCCCTGAAATAAATTTCTGAGCTAATGGCAAAAGCCTATTTCAACGGGCTGAAATGTGGGTCTAGTTTTCTTTAGAGGACTATGGCTTTGAGCCAGGAAATGAATTTACTGGGAGACGATGTTAGCTTTGAGCCATGATAGGAATGTTCTGGAAGGCAGGGAATAAATGAGAAGCTTAGATCGAGCCTCTATATATCAGGCGGTTTCTGGAGCTTTGACAAGGGTTGTAATCACTGCGACAAGGTCAAATGGATTAATGGGTTTAGCAAAGTATTGTTGAAAGCCGACTGCAAGTGCTGCTTGTCGATCTTCGTCACGGGCAAACGCAGTAAGGGCGATCGCAGGTATTTGACGTCGTCCTTCCTCAGCTTCATAGGCTCGAATGCGGCGCATCAAGGAATAGCCATCTTCATCAGGCATGCTGATATCACTGATCAACAAATCGGGGGGATTTTGGGCGATCGCCGCAAACCCCTCCTGAGCCGATACTACTGCCATAATCTCAGCATGACATTGCTCTAAAACAAAGGTGACAAGCTCACGGGTATCAGCATCGTCATCCACTAAAAGTATCCGCAAACCACTCAAATCAGGAAAATCATTGGTCATGGATGATTTTTGAAATGTAGTAAATGATGGAGTATCTTGAAGGGGCAATTGCACTGTAAATATAGAGCCTTTCCCTTCTCCGCTGCTTTCGGCAAACACAACGCCATTGTGCATCTCTACCAAACTTCGGACAATAGCTAACCCTAACCCCAAACCACTCTGTGATCGGGTTTTAGTGCTGTCGGCTTGGCGAAAGCGATCAAAAATAAACGGCAAAAAGTCTGGACTGATGCCTTGACCTGTATCTTGAATTACTAGATGGGCATAGTGTGAAGCGTTGAGCGTAGAAGGCAAATCCGCCACTAAGGGAGTTTGGCTTCTAATCGTAGAGTTAACAACTTCACGACGAATGCGCTCAAGGTGAACCCAAATATGTCCTCCGGTAGGAGTAAATTTAACAGCATTGGATAGCAAATTCCAAATGATTTGCTGTAGACGTTCAGCATCTCCTAAAACGTGCCCGACTGCTGCATCTAAGGACGTCTCAATCCGTAAATTTTTAAGCTGTGCGGCTGACCGAATATCATCAATTGCCATTGTGATTATGGGCAACAGCGGCACAGGCTCTAGATTTAATCGTAATTTGCCACGAATAAGTCGAGAAACATCAAGAATATCATCAATAAGTCTACTTTGAGCACGGGCATTGCGTTCAATTGTTTCAATCGCCTTTAATCTTGCTGATTCATCAAATTGACGAGTTTGTAATAATTGTGACCAACCTAAGATCGAGTTGAGTGGTGTCCGCAATTCATGAGAGACGATCGCCAAAAACTCGTCTTTCATTTGATTTGCATCTCGTGCCTCCTGATAAAGCCGTGCATTATCGATCGCCAGCGCAGCACGTACAGCGAGTCCTCTTGCCATATCCAGGTCGGCTTGACCATAGCGGCGGTCAGAGCGTGCCAGGGCAAAAGCAAGAGTTCCAATGCTTTGTCCCCGTGCGACCAACGGCACAATCATATAAGACGTTGCCCCTAATTTTTGCAAAAGTTGTAAATGCTCTTCGTCTTGGGCAATAGATAGCAACATTTCTTGAGAAATGTTAGGGTTCAACTCTGACTCACGAGTACGCAATACTTTTGGGGCACCAAAGTTAGCATTTAAGGGCGGTGGATAGCGTCGCCTTAACTCCAGCACTAACGCCGCTTTTTCGGGAGTAATCGCTGCCACTATAGGGTCTCTAAAGTTGCGGACATGGTTTTCGATCACATCAATAAAACACCAATCTGCCAGAGTCGGAATGGCAAGTTGGGCTAATTGCGGTAATGTTGTGCGATGGTCAAGTGTTGTGGCTAATAAACGACTCGCCTCTGCCAAAAAAGCAGATCGTTGGTGAGCCATTTCAGCATCAATGCGAGCCTGTTGTTCGCGGGCTAAAAACCGCTCTTTTTCGTGCTCTGCCTGTTTGCGATCGCTGATATCTTCGATTAACCCGTCGATCAGTAAGGTTTTTCCTGAATAGCTCAAACTTTGACTAATACGCAACCAGGTTATAGCTCCATTAGCTTGTCGGAGTTGCAACTCTTTTTCACGACTATCTCCATGCTGGTGTAATTGGTTGAGTACGGTAGGGCAGACCTGTAAGGTAACGTCATTGAGAGCTTTTGCAGGAAGGGGAGATGGGGGAATTGCATTAAGCCCTAACAAACGAAAAAAAGCAGGATTTGCCTCTAACAAAACCCCGTCGCCGTTCATGCGATAGACCCCTACCTCCAGTTGATTAAGCAGAGACTGTAACCGTACTTCTAAACCAGCCGATTTGTGTTTTTCTGCGGCTCGTTCTAAAGCAACTTGAGTTGCGATCGGCAGTCGCATGTAGTGATTGGGTGCTTTGATCACATAGTCATCTAGCCCCAATTTCATTGCTTCTACTGCAATTTCTTGAGAGCCACTGTTGGTAAACATAATGACTGGGCGATCGGGGTAGCGATCTTTTATCAATCGCAGCACCATTAAGCCATCTCCCCAGTGCAAGGTGTAGTCGGTGATAACGACATCAAACTGACTGCTAGTCAGGGCTTGATGAAACTCCTCTGCTCCAGTAATTTCAGTCACGTATAAATGACTGCCAAAGAAACGCTTTAGCTCACCGATAGCCAGTAAGCGATCGCCCAAATTATCGTCAACCAGGAGGATATCTACCATGACCCTGATTTCTCCTAAGGGGTCATCAAACCCATCTGTTTTTGAGAGTAATTAGGATTAATTTTTTACTAAAAGATATGTGCTGTAGATTTGAGGCTTTTCGTTGAGACCGACTGAGTCAAGGTTGAGAGACATGCACCTTGGGGGCAATGCCGTTCATAAAATGAATTAACCCAGCCAGCGTCATCCTCGAAACCATCGGTAATAAGATGACTATTACCTGAATCTCAAGAAAAGAACACTAAAGATGTTGCATTTAATACACACGAGGGAAGGTCTTCTGTCAACGGAGTGATGTGTGAAACGGAGATCGCTCTAGACAATGGCTCTAAACAGGAATTGGATATTTAATATGCAACTTTTCTAAAATGCCCGCTAGTTCTAATCCTCACCCTAATCCTTTTCTCACAGGAGACGGAACCGGAATAGCTGATAGCCCTTCTCCCAGGGAAGAAGGGTTGGAATGAGGGCAAATTAGTCATTGAATAATTTGCTCTAGAAATAGTTTGTAGCAAAGGCACAGATACAACTCTAACGCGTTTTAATAGTTCACTTAATGTCACTGAAAGCGATCGCTAAACCGCCACTGACACAAGGAACGAGGCTAAAAACCTCTCACACAATGCGTTGGTATTGTTCTGGGGCAATGCAAATTCTATTGTCGTCTATCTCATGGGGAATGTGGGCATAATTGAGTACATTTTCTAATCTTTTTGTGAAGATCGAATTTCATCTTGGGCTATTTTCTTTTTCTCTATCTAAATTTTTGCATCTAGAATGAATGCCAATGCCGCCCTCAACGGGAGGATAGAATCAGGGATTTTTGTGAGGAGTCATGTTGAGCGATCGCCTCGTTAGCAAACCCCCTAAACACTACAGATTTCGGTGGTTTGATTGGTTTTGCTTGTGGTATCCGCCGGGGTGGTTAATTTTGTTTAATCGCCACTGGCAGCACTATCACGCTGACCCCGACGGTTGGAACAGTCTGGAATATCTATTGTTTTTGCTGCCAGGGGGGTTTTATCTGGCGGTGTTGCTGCGCTGGTTGCGGTTGGGGTGTCGTGCTCCTCGTGGCACGGCACAAGCCATTGACCCTCACTATCAGTCGGCCTTTCAGCAAGAGATCCTCACTCCTATTGTGCATCGCCACTTTCGGGCGGAGTTGCATCAACTCGAAAACTTGCCCCAAACGGGTCGTTTGATCATTGCGATGAACCATGCAGGGATGTGTTTTCCCTGGGATATTGTCAGCTTGGGCGTGTTGTTAACTGAGGCGCGAGGCTGGTTTCCACAACCTTTGGCGCATGAAATCTTTTTCGACCATCCCTGGTTGCGGTGGTGGTTGCCTGTAGGGTGGTCGCAAGCCTTGGGTGGTGTCAGAGCTGAATTTGAGAGTTTTGAGTTGGTGCTTCAGTCACAGTCAGACAATGCCGTTGTGTTGTATGCCCCAGAAGGCTGGCGAGGTCTAGCAAAGGGATGGCGCAATCGATATCAGTTAGCAACGTTTGCTCCTAGTTTTGTGCAACTGAGCGATCGCCATCAAATCCCTATTCTGCCTGTGGCTTGCCTGGGCAGTGAGAACCTCCATCCTTGGACAGTGAATATTAAACGGATCGCTCGTTGGCTGGGATTGCCCATGTTTCCGTTGTCCCTGTTGGTGTTGGTGTTTATCTTGTTTCCGTCTATGGGGGTGTGGGCAAATCGTACCCAGTTAAGGTACTTCATTCAACCGATCGAGACCCCATTGAGCGATCGCGACTGGCAACCCAGCCGCACAAATGCTTACCATAAAGCACAAGCCTTGCGATCGCGCCTACAAACTCTGATCAATCAGCTTAGATTGAGCGCATGTAACGCTGTTCAATGTCTGCTTTGATTATGGTTAACGCACAGCTTCTTCTGGAGATTCCAGGGATTTTTTGCTGATTCGCGGATTGACGGGTGAGCTTTGCCGCACTTCAGCATTAGCAGGATCGACAATGTAGACCTCTTCGGGTTGAATGTCCTGCCCTTTCAAGGTATCAGGATCGCTATTTGCTTTTTCCTATGATTTCTGTATATTTATCTATCTTTTGTTCTGTCTATTGATGGAGTAGTCATCAATCTATTTGTTTCTAAAATCGTTTTAGTAATCTTTGTAGGGGAAATAAATCAATGGCATCACCGGAACCCCTTTATGGCACTGATCTAATTGATTGTGCCAAGGCAAATTCAAATCAGGGCATTGAAGCGGCAGCAGAACGCTGTGGTTACGGCACTGATATTGCTGCGTTTGAACGAGAGCTAAAAAAAGCAGGTGAACATATTGGCGTGGAGATCAACAGCTTTGGAGATTTAGGAACTCCAACTCCATTTGACAGGAGCCAATTGGGAATTGAGATTGCTCCTGAAACACCCGATGAGTTATAGGCTGAATTGTAGACAGTCAATTCACGTTCCTTGCGATTAGGATGCGGGGTTTCATCTCTAGCCAGCTTTTTGTATGAGTGCTCACGACGAAGCCCCTGCACCGCATTCTAATTAACGCTTCAGTTGTAGTGATCTAAAAGGCTTAAGTCGCTTCATCGGGTAAGGGACGATTTGAGGACGGAAGATCGGTCGCATTGGGGTTAGACGTACCGGGGATATGCTCTTGAGCACTACTGGGTGCAGCACTTCCAGAAGAATTGGAGTTCTTCCCTTCGGCTGCATTACGAGCTTTCTCAAGACTCGCTTTTGGATTGTGAGTGGTTTCTAACGCCTGCTCACCTGGTGTTTTTTCAGTTTGTTCTGCCATGATTAATGTCTCTAATTTAAGCGTTTGAGATTTAAAGAATTCATTGGATTCTGACTGTAGACTAACTAACTTGAGAGATAGTAAAATCTTCAAATGGTCAGATTATGATTTAAGCCATTTGAAGTTTTGTAGATCGAGCCGTGAAGGTGTTGATGAGCCAATCTTCACGCAACTGGGCGATCGCTCGTTCTTTTTGTTTTGCTTCAATTTCAATCCAAGGCACGTTGCGGTAAGAACTGGGCATCAATGTGATGTAATCGCTGTGCTTTGGATCAGCAAATGACTCCGCTCCATTTGAGATGTGTACCAACTGCCATTCTGGGTTTTGCCATGTTGTTTTAGCCAATGCTAAACTCTCTGCCACACTGGGGTCTTCGTAGGTTTCTAAACGTTGGTGAATGGCATGATGATGCGCATCAAATACCATTGGAATGCCTGCTGCAAGGCACACTTCAGCAATTTGGTTGGCTCCATAGGCATACTCGTCATTCTCCAACGTTAGCCGCAAGCGAATTGCATCAGGCAACTCTCGAATGACATTGACCAGACGGTCGGCGCGATCGCCTTTGCCGCCATGAATGTTCATCAGTGCCCAGGGCGATCGCGGTTGTCTGAGCAGGTCAAATAGCCGCGCTTGGGCGGTCAAGATCTTGATGCTGTTTTGAATAACATCGGGGCGATCGGAGTTAAGCACTACAAATTGATCGGGATGTAACACCAAACGGATTCCAGCCGCGATCGCCCGTGTTCCCACAATCGCTAAGCCTTCAACAAATTCTGTGAGAACATCTGCGCCGATTGAGTCATCTGCAAAAGGAAACAACCCAGAAATCAAGCGATAGAGGTGAATCTGTTCTTGCTCGCAAAAGCTAATGGCTGCGTCTAATCGCCTTAAGTTTTGAGCATATAAATCGCGTAAAACGTTAGCTTGCTCAATAGGGGTAAACTGCAACAACCGTTTGCGAGTCATGGTCTTAAACCGAACCTGCTCGGATGCTGTAATGCAAACCAATCCTAGTTCGGGTTGTTTAAAGTAAGGTTCATTCATTGTTTTGAGTTGAGTGATTACTAAGAAGATTGACGAATGGCTGTATTCCTGAGCTTTTCACGAATCAAATAGGATTGTGACAGTTCAACGACACTATTTGTAAAACATCTGAAGATAGACGAAATTGATACTTTAAATTGCTAGCGTTTAGTAGAGATTTATCAATAATGTGAGCAATGTATTAGGTTATGAAATCAATCGATCGACCGTATTATCGTCGTAAAGAAATTCTGCGGGTTATGCTTGCTGTTGCTATTATTATTGTTGGCATTACTCATTTCCTCAAGCCACAGGAATATGCCAAAATTGTGCCGCCCGAATTGCCGAATCCCTTTGGATTGGTTTATATCAGCGGATTCTTTGAAATTTTGGGTGGCATTGGATTACTGATTCCGTTTGTGAGCGTAGCGGCTGCGTGGGGATTGATTGCGTTATTTATTGCCGTCTTTCCAGCCAATATTAACCAGGCCCTAAACGGCATTCCGATTGAAGGGATTCCGCATCACCCGTTGTTGTATTGGTTTCGGTTGCCGTTTCAAGCCGTTCTGATTGCTTGGGCGTGGTGGTATACTCGCCGACCAGAGCAACAACCTGGCGCATCGGATGTGGTCGCCGGAGTTGAAACCCAGATTAATCGGTAGCGATCGCCCTTTTCCTAATCTTTAGGACGAGGGACACGCCACCGTGATCGTTGTGGGGCACTGAGCACCTTATCCCATAAGTCTTCGTAACGCTGAGCCATTGCCTTTACCGTAAACTGAGCGATCGCCAATTCACGAGCGGTTTTCCCCAACTGCGATCGCCAGTGAGGGTTATCCCGCAATCGCCGTAACGCGTGAGCTAGCCCCTCTACATCATCTTTTTCGATCAGCAGCCCGGTTTGTCCGTCAATGATGGCTTCAGGCATACTGCCGACACGAGTGGCGATCACTGGGCGTGCTGCTAACATCGCCTCTACCATCGCTAGAGGAAACCCTTCAGAGCGAGAAGGCAGAGCCACAACATCAAACCCTGATAAATAGGCTTGAGGAACATCCAACCAACCCAGTAACTGGAGGCGATCGCCCACTCCCAGTTCTACTGCTAATCGTTCTAAATTAGGACGTTCTGCACCCTCACCTAAAATGACAACTTGCACCCCATCCACTTGAGCGATCGCCCTGAGTAAGATATCGTGGGCTTTCATCGCATCTAACCGACCGATGCTACCGACGATCATCCTGTCAGATTTGGCTGGGTTTTGGGATGGCGACAGTTGGGAGCAGTAGTCTGGAACCCCATTGGGGATTGAGATTACCGTATCCCGCCCCAAGGCGTAGAAATCTTCCATACGGCGGGCACTGGCTTGACCCACTGCCACATGAGCATCCACTCGCAGAGACAGCAACCGAGTTCTTAACCAGGTGATTAAATCTGTTGTCCGTAGTGGCAACTGATCGACTCGGACGACACGAGTATGAGGCAATAAAAGTGCAGTAAATAGAGCGATCGCACAGGCCCACGGAGTACACAAATTGCAGTGAATAATATCGGGTTGCAGTTGTCTAAAGGTTGCCAGATGAGTAACCCATGAGTGAATTCTTGGTGTAGGCAGTACTAACCGAGTGGTGTGAGGACGACGATCGGCGATCGCATTTACCACATTAGCCACAACCCCCACCACAGTGATTTGAATATCGGGAGATATTGTTGCAATCAAGTGTCCTACACTAATTTCCGCACCACCCATTCCGGCAGCATCGGTATATATGACAACGTGCAGAGGGTGACGTTTCATGAGGTTAGTGGTCTCTCGGCAAACGGACTAGACAACGGAGAGGCCGTCAAAACAGAGTGATAGACGGCTTGATGAGCATCGGCAATGCTAGACCAGGTAAACGGTTGACTAAATCGAGATCCGGCTTGTGCCAATTGATGTCGCAGGTCTGCATTGCCTGCCAGATGTTGCATGGCTGTTACCAGACTTGCCTCGTTGCGGGGGGGAATCAAGTACAGCAGGCGATCGCCTGCTAACTCAGGGTCAGGCGGATTGGCACAGGTAGCAATCACAGGCAATTCATGAGCCATCAACGCCAACAAAGAACCGCTTTTGAGCGTTACCCCATGATTGAATGGCAGCACGCCTATGTCTGCTCCCCGTAAGCATTCAGACACTACGATGGGGTCTAAATACCCCGTCATGTGGACTACCTGTTGCAACTTCAGGTCTGCAATGTGGGCTTGCAGTTGATCCCAATAGTGTTTTGCTTGTAGCTCAGGCAAAGCAAGGCTTTCCACGCCTCCGATTAACACCAGACGAGCCTTTGGATAGGTTGCTGTAATCTGCTGAAACGCAAGCAGCAACGTTTCTAAGCCTTTCACGGGATGCAAAAAACCAAAGAACGCGAAGACGAGAGTATCATCAGCCCAGCCGCACCGCTGTCGCAGAGCTTGTCTAGCTTGAGATCGAGAGATGGGGGCGATCGCGATATTGGCTCCAATGGGAATCTGTTGAACCCGGTCTACTAAATCGGGCAAACGTGAATTCACGACCTGTTGAGCCTCTGCATTGGTCGTGATAATGGCGTTACTCTGCGTCAACAAAAATCCGTCTTCTCGATCCCACCAACCGCGCTCTTGTCCCCAGGTTTTCAACGTTTCTACCCAATCGGCAGGCAGCCATCGGGGTTGCCATTCCCACCAACCATATTCATGTAGTGTCGTGACAATGGGCGATCGCCAACCGCTGAGTTTCAACACCAGTGGCAGCAAAAAAATGGTGCGATCGAAGCCATAAGTTCCTGCGGCATGTTGAATGTGTAAGATATGGGCTTGAGTTTTGTGAATGGTCTTGACTAGCGACAGCAGATCGGTGAATCGCCATTCGGTCACGGCTCCAATGACACTGGCATCCTGGACTTTAGCCGCTACATGGGTCGTTAGTACTGTTGAATCAATGCCTCGTTGAGCCAGCGCATCCCTCAGATGCAAGGTGTAGTGAGCTACCCCACATTGTTGTGGATGATAAGTTCCGGCAATCAACGCTACTTTGATAGAAGTCCTGGACATGACTAACTCAACAGTTCCTCAGTGGTTGTAGGATGGACGCCAATCATCGTTTCAAGGTTGTGCTGGGTCACGCCTTGTTGCATCGCTAGCCCGATTCCTTGAATCATTTCAGCGGCCTGATCTCCCACTAGATGTGCTCCTAAAATTCGACCCGACGACTTTTGCAGCACCAGCTTAAACAGATTGGGTGACGTGGGATGATCGAGCAAGCGATTAAACAACGGTTGAAATTGGATGCTCTGACAGGCGATCGCCTCATCTCCAAATTTCTTTCGAGCTTTGGCTTCGGTGAGTCCAATTCCGGCTGCTTGAGGATGGGAAAAAACAGCCGAGGGAATCAGATCATAGGTCAATTGACACGGAGAATCGCCAAAGTGAATGTCGGCAAAGATGCGCCCTTCGGTGCGCACCACAGGTGTTAGCGGCACCCGATTGGTGCAATCACCCACGGCAAAAATGTGAGGTTGACTGGTGCAGTATTGCTCATCTATGGCGATCGCTTGTTCCTTAACCTCGACACCCGCCTGCTCTAGCTTGAGTTCATCCAAGTTGGGGGTACGACCAATGGCGCACAGCACGAGATCTGCCATCAGCGTCTCAGGGCAATTGCCAGAGAGTGTGATCTGCAATCCATCCGCGACTGGCTCAACCTGTTTGGCTTTAGTGTTACACCACATGCCAATACCGCGTTCTGTTAAGCCATTGTGGACTGTTTTACACAGATCATCGTCAAAGCCCGATAAAATCTCTGCGTCAGCGTTGATCAGAGTAACCTCAACCCCATAGCCTCGAAACGTACTGGCAAACTCTACGCCAATGTAGCCTGCGCCCATAATGACCAACCGTTTGGGCAACTCTTCTAAAGCAAACATCTCGCGTGAGGTGACACAATGCTCAACTCCAGGAATATCAGGCTTGATTGGCTTGCCTCCAACGGCAACCAATATTTTGTCAGCACACACGGTCTGTTCGCCCACCGTTAAGGTGTGAGGGTCTACAAAAATAGCTTGCCCTGATAAGAGGTCAACTCCTGACTCAGTAAGGGTTTTGGTATGGCTTTGGCGGGCCCGCTCGATCTCATGATCTCGTGCCTTACGAAACTGTTGCCAATTAAACTGAGCTTGCTCTAATTGCCAGCCATAGCAACGAGCATCCTCTAACCATTGTTGAAAGCGTGATGCATAAGCCATTAGCGTTTTAGGAATACAGCCCTGGTTTAGACATACGCCACCTAAAGCCTCTCGTTCGGCGATCGCCACTTTTGCCCCGTAATGAGCAGCCCGTTTGGCGGCTGCCAATCCGCCAGGTCCTGCCCCAATCACTAACAAATCGTAGTCGTATGCCATTGCTCTATTCGCCCAGCTATAATCGCCATTTCTGTAATAGTGTTGATTGACTCACCTGAACCACTGTCAAAAGAGGGAGTCGATGTATAGGGGAGTGGGAGCAGGAAGTAGAGGTTCTCTCGCTTTTTGCTTTCTGTTCCATCACTCTTTTAATAGCTCCAATGCAGCGGTTACAACGGCCTCTGAGGAAATATCCAGGCATTGCAACTGATGGGGGCAGTTGAACGTATAGCAGGGATTGCACACCGTTGGGCGGCGCAATAATCGAGTGGGACTGTAACGCGGTTGCCACTGTCGCTCTAGTTCTGTGCCCGCAAAGAGAATGACGCTGGGAGTTCCGGTTGCATCGGCAATGTGCATTGTTGAGGTGTTATTGCTCAGCACCAGTTTTGCCTCAGCGATTAACGCCACCAGTTCTGGTAGGCTAGTTTTGCCGATTAAGTCAATGGCGCGATCGCCCAAGTGCTCACCTAAGTAATCTAACAATTCATGGGCGCGATCTTGATCTTTTTCGACTCCGGTAACAACGACCGACCAACCCATCATCTGGCTCAGGTGTCGAGCCGCATGAGCAAAGCGATCGCTGAAATAATTGCGCGATGGGCAACTTGTCCAGGGGTTCAAGACCAGATAGGGAAAAGGTTCTATTCTTCGTAGAGGAGAGATCACCGGGATATGCAATGCCAAACCGCGATCGCTCACTTTAAAACCTACCGATTCGATCAGTCTCAAATTGCGTTCAACCTGATGCAAGTCATCTGGGGCAGGAGGGATGGCGTGGGTTAGTGTGCCTAAATCCTGCTCCTTCGACTCTCCTAGACGCAGGGGAATGCCAGCCAGAGCGCAGACCAATCCAGCCGGATGAGGACTTTGGCTAAAACTGGTGAGGATAATTGCCGCATCAAATTTGTGCTGACTCAAGGTTTCAATCAGATCCCATTCGCGATCGGGGTTGAAGTCCAGCTTCCCCAAATCTTGCCACAACACCCGCCACGGCAACACCTCATCTACCCAGGGCAACAGCGGTTCAGTCAACGCACCACCAGGGCTTGCCATCAAGGTCAGCTTGGCATTGGGTAAGTTTTGTTTGAGCGATCGCAACACAGGGCTAGTCATGATCACATCACCGATGTTATCGAGTCGCATCACGAGCAAATTTTGCACTGACTGCCAATGAGAGGCTAACGCGGTCGGTTGTGCCTTGAGATGAATCACATTTGAAAATGGTTGTGTTTCTTGTGAATGCAGCAACCGTATTGCCGCTTCTACCACACTGGTTGGTGAAATGTCTTCCAGACAGGTGCTCCACTCAAACGGGCACTGTCCGCTATACCAACAGGCTTGCTCGGTAAAGTTGTTGATATTGCGCTCTGGACACTCTAGAAAACCTTGCAAATTGAGGTGCGGATCAGGTTGCCCATAGCGTCCATGCCATGAGGGACCAAATAGGGTAATTGTAGGTACTTGCAGAGCTGCTGCAATCCGGGCTGGCCCCGTATCGGCGGCGATCGCCAAATCTGCTTCTGCTAACATCGCTGCCAGGCTCCGTAGCGATCCGGATTGCCAGACTTGAGCGGTGCCACCTATTCCTGTGGCGACCGCCATTGCCTGATCGACATCTGAACCCACTGGAACGATGATTGTGGCTCCATATTGCTGTTGCAACGCTTTACCAACGGTGATGAAGTGGTGAGGTGCCCAGCGTTTGATGGCCATACCCGCATCAGGGCAGAGCACCACCAGTGGACGGTAAGCAGCCCCCAGTTTCTGACGCGCGATCGCCCGCTCTGTTGCAGTGAGATATAAATAGGGTTGATTCCATGTGACAGCCTCTAACTGAATTACACCATCCGCTAATAACACGGTTAAAAATCGGTCGGAGACTCGCTGATCCGGTGGGGGCGATCGCCACAGATTCGTCACTATGATGGGAGCAATGGGTAATCGCGCCTGATAGTCATGAATGGCATCTGCTATGCCATCGTAATTGGTATCTGAGATAATCAGGTCAAACTGTTCACCCAGCAACAGCCCATCCAATGTGAAACGGGCCTGTCCTCTGGGTGCAACCACCACTCGATGCACCAATGGATCATGCTGCAGCAACTCCCCTCCGGGAGCAAACGTTAGCACTGTCAGCCGCGCTTGAGGATGCGATCGCCCTACTGCATGAATGGCAGGCAGTGCCATTAACAGATCGCCAATGCCGCCTAGTAGCTCAACAAATAGAATGTGCCGAATCTCTCTCATGATGTCTCCCCTATACCACTGGCAATAACTGGGGAGCGTCTATGCTGCGATCGCTAATGGTGGTGGGTAACTCCTGGTGATACACGCCAGAAGGCAATACACCACAGCCGCCAAAGGTCGCCATGACACGCAACTGAGCTAACACGTCTTCGCCACAGTGATTGGGGGGTAAGTCACGCCAAAACTCAAATCCGCCGACCTGACGCAACTTAACTGTGTCATACATCACGCAACCGCCAATCCAGGCAACCCGATAGGTGCGAGGCTGATCAGGAGTCAGGTTGAGCTGTTGCTGCACATGATAGGGGTTGGCGGCATTGTGAAGCTTGTACCGCTCCCATTGCGGAGTGCCAGAGCGAACGATTTCGGGTTCAACCGGACCCTCCCAAAACTCCAGAATTTGCTGATGGGGACGGATATCCTCGTGAAAACTCAAACCGATTACCGCTGACCCGACAAAACCACATTGCTCTGTTTGCAGCGTGTTGAGCAAACACTCTACCACCCAGGGTTCTAAAATCAGGTCGTCATCGAGAAATAAAGCGTAGGGGGCGATCGCCTGATCGAGTAAAAATTGCCGATGTTCTGCTAGACCTCGTCTAGGTAAATGTTTGAGCGGCTTAACCTCGTGCCCATGTGCTTGCAATACTCGCAGGGCTGCTTGCACTTCACCACTCTCAAATGCACTGCTGTCTTCAGTTTGATCGGAAATGATGATACGAAAATTACGATAGGTTTGGGCACATAGACTCGTCAGAGTCACGGCTAATGCTGCCGGACGACAATAGGTGGGAATGAGAATATCAATCATAAAAAAAGAAGAGAGAAAAAGAAAAAAAGAAGAGAGAAAAAAGTTTTATAGAAGGTGTTAGCGATCGCGTCATGTACCCAAAAAGAAGATTTTCAACGCTCGGTTTATACCAAACATTGGGTTAGTAAAATCGTTTCGCTCGATGAATCTTGTCTTGGCGTCTGTAATAGTTCTAAAGCAGCATTGACAACTCTTTCTGGCTCAACTAAACGTAAGCAGTGATGATGTCCCTCAGGGCAAATGCTCTTGTAACATATGCGACAGGGCACATCGTGAAATAAGACGCGATTGGGCACGCCCCAGGGAGTATGTTGAGGGTTTGTGAGGGCGTATAAGTCCACGATGGGCGTTCCAACGGCGGCGGCAATGTGAACTGGCCCTGTATTGTTAGAAACCAGCAGTGGAGCCAATGAGAGGAGAGCTGTTAACTCGCTGAGAGACAGGCGATCGCCCAGTGAATGGGATGGAGCACTCATCAGAAAACGAATTGACTCAATTAACTCCACTTCTGGTTTTGTGCCTGTAAAAATCACCTGCACTCCTGCCTGCACCAACTGTCGAGCCACTACTGCAAACCCTTCGGGGGGATAGCGTCGTGAAGGAGCGGTTGCTCCCGGATGGAGTAGAATCCAGGGGCGATCGCGGTCAATGCTCAAGTCGGCTAACCTTTGCTCAGCCTGCGCTAATGCCTCCGGTGGAACCTGTAACCGCATCCGGTTGTCCGATTCATCCAAGCCACCTCGACACCCCACACTGGCGACTAAATCTAACTGTCGTTGCACTTCATGGCGAGTCAATTGCTCTGGTTCTGGGTCTTTGATCCAGTGGGTCAGCAATTGATAGGGATTTTCGTGACAGTGGGCTAACCGTAGCGGAATCCCTGCCATATAGCACAAAAAAGCGGATGGTAATGGATTTTGACTGTAGACCGTAAAAATTACCGCTGCATCAAACTGCGATCGCCGCAGTTGCTCGACCATATCGTATTCCGGTGTGCTATCCACCCGTGGAGCCGTTGCCTTGAGCCAGGGAGAGTCGTACACAATCAGATCATCCAGATCAGGGATGAGTGGGGCGATCGCGGCTCCAGCCGAAGAGGTCATCAGCGTAATGCGCCGATCGGAGTGTGCTGTTTTGAGGGCATGCATGGCGGGTGTGGTCATGATCACGTCGCCAATCGTGTCTAAGCGGATGCAAAGGATGTTTTGGGCGGTGTTCCAGTCAAGCATGGGTAGTCAAGATGTGGTGAATGAGTTTTGTGGTGGAGCGATCGCTAACGTAGGGCAAAATCTGCACCTGACCGCCCAATTCTTCGACCAAAGCCGCTTCTGGCAGGGTGTCGCGGGTGTAGTCGCCGCCTTTCACAAACACCGCTGGACAGATTGCCCGAATCAAGGCATGGGGCATTAATTCTGTGAAGGGCACCAAGTAATCAACACACTCCAAGGCGGCTAACACGGCCAGACGATCGGGGAGAGCATTCACTGGGCGATCGCTGCCTTTGAGGTGTCTCACCGTCTCATCTACATTAACCCCAACGATTAACACATCGCCCAAAGCCTTTGCCTGTGCTAGATACGAGACATGACCCGCATGGAGAATGTCAAAGCAGCCATTGGTCAATACAATCCGTCGATCGGCGGCATGAAGCTGTTGCACACAGCTAGAGAGAGTGGTGCGATCGCTGATAATTTTGATTGTTTGAGATGAATTTGTTTTTGATGAATTTGTTTGGGATAAAGCGGTTTGGGATGGAACCGTAAATGTGTGACGCAATGCCGTGGCTGAACAGAGGGTTGTACCCGTTTGTTGTACGACAACCGCCGTCGCTGCTGCCGCGATGGAAGAGGCGATCGCCACAGTTCCGCCGCTTGCTAATGACAACGTAAAAGCACTGATATAGGTATCTCCAGCACCCGATGTTTGCTGAGCTGGAACAGATTTAGCAGGGGTGTGGATGGGAGATTGCCCCAACTGAAATATTGCGGCTC
Source organism: Oculatellaceae cyanobacterium bins.114 (assembly GCA_033764315.1). Classification (GTDB taxonomy): domain Bacteria; phylum Cyanobacteriota; class Cyanobacteriia; order Elainellales; family Elainellaceae; genus FACHB-1407. The sequence goes on along the minus strand of JANRJA010000166.1, from coordinate 21,270 downwards.
CTTCGGCATCTAATGTCACAGCAACTGTATCGGCTCCGGTTAGAGCTAACAGGCGATCGCCCCAAGCGGTGATTTGTTCGACTCGATGCTCGGATTGTTGCGGGATTCCCAATAATTGGGTCGCCTCGGTGTAATTGGGTTTCACTAAGGTCACACCTACCTTTTGGTAGGCTGACAATCGCTTAGAATCTACCGTCAGCACACAAGGATAACGGGCTTGCAGACTGGCTAGGGTTTGAATGATGCGTGGAGTCAGGATGCCATACCCATAATCCGACACGATGACAGCATCACACCTGGCAAACTCAGCCGTGAGATGTTCAATGACCCCATCTTCCAGGTCAGGGGCGATCGCTTCAGTGCTGCCTTGGTCAAAGCGCACGAGCAATTGATCGGCTGCTAAGACTCGCTGTTTTGCCAATGTAGTGCGAGTGGGGGTGATGAACACATCAGCCGTGGTTACTTGGTTGTGCGCTAATGCCTGTCGCAGGCGATCGCCCTCAACATCGTCACCTATGACCGATACCAAACGCACCGTTGCTCCTAGACTCGCCACATTAGCGGCCACATTGGCGGCTCCACCCGGAAAATCTTGGCGTTGGTTCACCGCTACCACGGGAACAGGGGCTTCCTGACAGAGACGGTGGGCCGTGCCGTTGAGATAACAATCCAGCATGACATCGCCAATCACAAGAACGCTAAGCGATGACCATGCATTCACCAGACGGATCAGGTCAGCCTCCATGCCTCACCTCCATGAGCAACTGAATCTCAGGGTTCGCTTCGAGCAATCTAGCGCGTGAGGCAATGGACGACGGGCGATCAAAAGGGTGATCGATCGCCACAATGAGTCGAGCCGCCTCAGCCAAATCAGTGACCAGATGATGGGGCAAACGGGTTTGAGACAGTTCCCATTCTGTTTCGTTGCCGTTGTCGAGCAACACAGTGCGACAGCCAGCCGCTCGTCCTGCCTCTACATCATGCAAAATATCGCCAATAAACCAGGATTGCGTCAGGTCAATCTTGTGCTCTTGGGCGGCCTGGTAGATTAACCCCGGCTTGGGTTTGCGACAATCACACTCGATGCTATAAAACGGAATGTTGCCTTGGGGATGGTGAGGGCAGTAATAAAAGCCCGTTAGAGGCACGCCAACGGTGGCAAATAGCTCGTGTAATCGGTGTTCTACGGCTGCTAGAGCGGTCTCAGGAAAGTAACCTCGCGCCACGCCTGATTGATTGGTGATAACGATCAAAGCATATTGAGCTGCGTGCATCTGTTGTAGGGCGATCGCTGCCCCGTCTGTCAGGTCAATCTTGTCAGGATCAACGTTGTAGGGAACGTTGTGAATTAAGGTTCCATCTTTGTCTAAAAATACAGCTCGTCTGCTCATCTTTACCTTTTACTCCACCCTTTTAGCCTTGCACCCTCTCACTTCCTGTCTTAAGGCCATGACCCCTCTCTCATGGGAATGACCATGATTTCTGGGATCACCGTTTCCGCAGGCTGTGTTAAGACATAACGAACGGTTTCAGCGACGTTTTTGGGGTCTTGCAAGACACCAGGATCAATGTCTGGAAAGCGGTCTAGCAAAAACGGAGTTCTCATGCCACCTGCTACAACTGCTGTGACTTTGATTCCATGTGGACGAGCTTCGACATGCAGAGCATGGCTCAAGCCCATCAATCCCCACTTGCTAGCGTGATAGACCGAGGCATTTGCCCAAACTCGTTTAGCGGCAGTTGAGGCAATGTTGACGATATGCCCATGTCTCTGTAATTTCATCAAGGGCATCACGGTTTTAGCGAGAATGAACGGTGCCCGTAAGTTCACACTCATGACTCGATCCCAATCGGCGATCGCCAACTCTTCGACCGGAAGCGTGACATCTGTTCCGGCATTGTTTACTAACACATCAATGTGTCCAAATTGATCCACGATTTTTTGGACTACGGCTTCTACTTGCTGCTCATTGGTGACATCCAGCGGCAGTGCCAGAGCCTCCAATCCGCGCGATCGCAGCTGTTCTGCCACCTGTTCTGCCAGATCTACCTGAATATCAGCCACGATTGCTACCATTTTTGCTTCTGCTAGCGTTTCACAGATGGCGGCTCCTAAGCCTCGTCCACCTCCTGTGACGAGAGCCACTTTGCCATTCAATAATTCGGTCATGTCAGCTTCTCCCTGAGTTGAATTTCAAAAATGTATTGAGTAATCATTCCTAACCCTCTTTTTTAAGGGGGATTTGGGGGGATCATGTAGAAAATTGGCATCTCAACGTGTCTCTATCCCCGATTTCCCAAGATCGCTGCTGTTTCTTCTATCACTTCAAACTCGTCAAATTCGTAACCTTGCTCCCAATTGCTCAGTCGCTCAAAATCGCTCGAACGAGTTGTCAGCAGTTGTTCCTCCACCAACTCACATAGCAGATGAATCACCAATAACTGCACTTCTTGAATGCGTTGCGTCTCTAATGCAGGCACCACGATCGCAATGTCTGCTTTCGTTCGCAATTCACCCCCATCGCCCCCTAACAAGGCGATCGACGTGAGATTGAGCCGCTTTGCTGCCTCAAAGGCTGCAACTACATTTTTAGAGCATCCGCTGGTGCTGATCCCCAGCAATACATCCTGCGGCTTTGCAAACGTCTCGACTTGACGCGCAAACACATCGTCGTAACTGACATCGTTGGCCCATGCTGTGAGAAACGCACTGTCAGCCGTCAGTGCCATTGCAGGCAGTCCTGCCCGCCGAGGACAACAAAACCGTCCCACCAGTTCTGCGGCAAAGTGTTGAGCATCGGCTGCACTGCCGCCATTGCCACAGATCAACAACTTGCCCCCTCGCAAAAAACAGTTGCCCATCGCTTGAGAGGCTGACTGAATACTGGGACGCAAGAGTCGCTGCGATCGCTGTACTGCCCGCAGCACTGATTCAAAGCCGCGATCCAAAATGGCCAGTTGATTGGCCTCAACTCCTACTACTGCGTTTGCACCGCTCAATACCTCCTCATATAATGCCGCTACTGCACTCGTCACTTTTTCCCAAGTGAAGTGATCTTGAGCCCGACGAATGGCTTGTCTCCCAAACAAGCTGATCAGTTGTGGATTTTCTAATAAATGCAACAGGCGATCGCCCAATCGTTCGGGTTCGTTGGGTGGCACCAGATAACCCGTCTCACCATCCTTGACTGTAAACTTCACCCCCCCGACGTCAGAGCCAATCACCGGAGTGCCACAGGCCATTGCTTCAATGGGAGTAATGCCAAAGGGTTCATACCAGGGGGTTGTGACAAACACATCTGCTGCACTGTAGTAGTATTTCAGCACCTCTCGCCCCTTGCGCCCCACAAACGTCACACGAGGAGCAACCCCTAATTCTTGTGCGATCGCCGTTAACCGTCCAATCTCTGGGGTCAATTGTGGATCGGGCACCTCTGCCTCACCCCCTACAACCAGCAACCGGGCTGGCAGCGATCGCTGTTTTAAGACGTGAGCAAAGCCCCGAATCACCGTATCTACCCCTTTGCGCGGCACCATTCGCCCCAGTTGCAAAATTAGGTGTTCATCGGGGGGCAAGCCTAGAGTCAAGCGGGCGCGCACTTTGTCGATCGCCCAAAACTCGGTTGTATCAAACCCACAGGGAATCACACTAATGCGATTGGGATCAGCGTGATAAAGCTGCAACAGATCCTCTCGATCTTGAGGACATTCGGCAATGATGTGATCCGCCTCCTGTACCACCCGATCTTCGATCGCAAAACGGTCATCTGGAAACTGATCTGCCTTGCCCTGATGCAATCGTCGCACCCGCCCCAAAGCATGAAACGTCACCACAAAGGGAATGGCGATCGCCCGTTTAATCTCTGCCGCCACTAGAGCCGACATCCAAAAATTGGCGTGGATCAAATCGTAGGACGTGTGATCCCGACACCAATCCAACATAAAAGCCGTGAATTCCCGCATATAAGGCAGAAGTTGCTCTTTTGGTAGGGCCGTAGGGGGGCCAGCAGGAACGTGAATCACCCGTACCCCGTGTTGCCAATCCACCACAGTTGGAAGGGGTTCATGGTCTCGTCGGGTAAACACATCGACGTCATACCCGATCGCTGCTAGATGCTTTGCCAATTGACCCACGTAGACATTTTGTCCGCCACTATCAACGCCACCAAAAATGCCCAGTGGGGTGGCATGTTCACTAATTAAAGCAATGCGTTTAGTCATGATTTGATGGGTAAAAGGTTGACTGTGATTGAGAGGAAGGCACTACAAAGCTCCTGCAAGTTCATCCCGCCGCGGGCATGAGTGGACGACTGACCACCCGTTCAAATGCATCATTCCAATCCTGGACAAATCGGGTAATGTGAAAGCGCGATCGTGCTTGGTCTCTGGCTCCTGCACTTAATCGCCGTGCCTTTGCTGGGTCGGCTAATAAAGCTTGCATATGCTCGATCAAAACCTCTACATCCGTGTGGACATAGCCAGAAATATCGTTCTCGACCACAGTCACCAGTTCTGTTGTGGCAGGGCCAATAATGGGTAAGCCCAGCATCATTGCCTCACATACCGCCAGTCCCAAACTGGTGTAACGAACGGGGTGAAAGAAAAATCGATAGCGTGCTTCAAAGGGAGGGAGTTGGGTATGGGCTATGTCACCCAATCCGCCCAGCGATTCTGCATCCATACCGACGAGATCCAGGGGAATAGTGCGTCGAACCTGTTCAAACAAATCGGCTCCCAGGCGACGACCCCGCTTTTTCAAACCGTTGATGACGACAATGCCACAATCCAGTTCACCGCTGTAGTGCACATGGTCTGGCACCATCACACCATGCTCGATCACACAGGTTGGGGTCTGTCCGTTATCCCACATGAGGCGATTAAAGTGGGTGACATGAACCAGCAAGATGGCTGGATCATCTACAATGTGTGGCGTATCGGTGGGGTGCTCACGCGGGGGATCGTGCTCCAGATATAACCGAGGCAGTTGTTGCTGAGTCAGGGATAAAATCTCGTATTGGTCTTGTAAATAGTTGCGACGTGACTGAAATAAGATGCAATCAAACGACTGATGCCGTACTTCATCGGCTGCAATGTCGTGAACATTATCACCCCAAGGAAAATTGCCCGATCGCCCTCCATATCCCTCTGGTTTACCCGGCTTCACCGGCAAATAAAACTCATGAGGGGCTTGAGTCAAATAGTAGAGATAACTTCCGTGAACGTGCCAGGTTAAAATTCGTAGCGGCATAAAGAGTTTAATGTAATTTTTGAATGGTGTTTTGAGTGATTAATCTGAATGCGGGTTTGAATTAAACTACAAGCTGAGGTTGAGATTTTTGAGTTGCGGTTAAACGGATCGATTGTAATAAGTGCAGATAATATTCAGTGGTGGAAACCTCTTCTAATGGAGGCGAAACCCAGGTTGATAACACTCTTCCACCAAACTCTTGAGACTGCCCAATGCGAATGGGAATCCCTGCTAAATAACAGAGATAAGCCCAGGCATAGGGAGATTGGGTCGGAGTCGTGAAGATCAGGGCAGCATCAAATCTGCGATCGCCCAAGTGTTGAATGAGCGGTTTAGCCTGCTGCATCAGATCTGCTCTGCTTCCTTGATCAAGAGGGGTGTTGTAGGCAGAGGAATCGGTAGGTTGTAAATCTTGATCAGACCTCTCTCGGTCAACTAGGGCGATCGCCTCTATTTGCATCGCTTGCAAAGCCTCAAGGTCTAATGTCTCCACGGTTAACACTGTCAGGTCAACCTCAGGTAGGGCACGTCTCACGAATGACAGAGCAGCGTGAAGAGAAAGCACCTCCGCTGGTTGCGGATTACCCCCCACCACCAGCAAACGGCCCACGGCACGCCAATCCTCAGGATGCATGGGGCACCTCCTGATGCAGTATTTCTAGGGCTTGTGCTAATACGACAACAGGGGTGGCTGGAAAACAAAAGTCAGGGGCGATGGCCTGTTGCACAACACCCTCATTCCCCCACTGCACCTGATGCCGCAACAAAGCTGCATCCACCACGACGCGATGACGCTGACGATCGAGAGGAGCCCAACGATGGGGATCAGAATTGGAGAAAATCACCACGCTCCTGACTCGCAGTGCAGCAGCCAAATGGGAAACCCCTGTATCATTGCAAACTAATAGTTGCGCCTGACTCAACAGAGCAGCGATCGCCCCCAAGTGGGTTTGGCCCGCCAGATTTACAACTGGAGCACGCATCGTTTCAGCTACGATTTGCGTCAAATCAGCTTCAGCCGCCGTACCCGTCAAAACGATTTGCCATCCCTGTGCTGCCAGTGCGTCTGCGACTAGCGCAAAATATTCGGGTGCCCAGCGTCGAGCCTTGATACTGGCTCCAGGGTGAATGCACACATAACGACCCGGTCTGAGATTGTGTTCTGTGGCGATCGTCTGCCAATCTTGCCAATCAGACTCGTGGATGGGAAATTCCAAATCATCTCCCTGCAACGGTATCCCCAAAAACTCTAGTAATCGAAGATGTCGCCACACTTCTGGTTCGTGCTCTGGATAGGGCAGAAAACGCTGTGGATCAGGGCAATACTGTCCTTTGGGAAAGAAGCCTGCCGCTTGTTTTGCCCCCAACAACATGACAAAGTGATTGATAGAGGTGCCAGTGCCATGCAATTGCAATGCCAGGTCAAAATTACGGTGTTGTGCCTGGGCTAAAAAGGCAACGATCTGGTCAGGCTCTAAGACCACTTCTGGAATTCCAGGGCAACCGGGAAATTCTAAGAACTCATCAAAGTAGTGCCCAAACCGCTGCACAAACGATTTTGCCCAAGGCAACCCAATCAGTGTTAGGTGAGCCTCTGGCAGAGCAGCCCGCAGTGCTCGGATAGCTGGAATGCAACAGAGGAGATCGCCCAACCCAGGGAGCGATCGCACAACCACAATCTGTTTGGGCAGTGGGTGTTGCAATCGATAATTGTTGCTGAGACGCGTTTCCATCTCGACCTACTACCGACAAATAAACAAAATAAAATGACAAAACCTGATTCGTTCAATTGCACAAAGAGAGTTGTTCTAAAGCTCAAATATCTCAACTCAAATCTGACGTGCGATGAACAATAAATCTGCTATGTGAAGAAACCACATAACGTCATCCTAACTATTCAATTTTGTGAATTCATTAGGCAATTGCATAAAGAAATAAATCATCTTGGTGTACTTTATTGGGCAATTGCACAAACGCCTCAAAATCTATCTTGAGGAGGGTTCTAATAGCTCTACTAAAAATAATATATTAGCCCAATTTGTGCTCTTTACGATTAGGCTTAACTGCTTAAAGCATAGGAGTATGTCAGTCAAATGGTTGATGAACTGATTCCCTTTAAAATGTCAAGCTTAAATGATTAGTTTACTGATTGATGGATGTGTCAATAGTGGACTTAGAAATGCAATCTGAAACGTCTTAAAAAACTTTTGAAATTGTTTAACAATGGGGAATAGACAGATGGCTAAAACAAAAGCGACCGATATCTTGGCACTGATCGAAGCAGATCACCGCACTGTAGAGAAATTATTTACCGAAGCCGAAAGTGCTAAAGGTGCAAAAAAAGTCCAGGAGTGTTTTGACCAGATTTACAAAGAGTTGAACCTGCACGCCTATGCCGAAGAACTCGTGTTTTATCCGGCAATGCAAGAGTATGAAGACACTCAAGAGTATATTGAAGAAGCCGAAGAAGAGCACAACTCGGTTAAAATCTTACTCGAAGAGATGAAGACGCTGGAACCTAATGGCTCTGAATTCAAAACCAGAATGATGCATCTCAAAGAATCTGTCACACACCACGTAGAAGAAGAAGAAAGCGAAATCTTTGAGGCAGTTCGTGGGTGTATGGGTGAGCAAGAGTTGCAGGAATTAGGGCAAGAATTCCAGGCAGCAAAAGGCAGAATGGAATTAGAGGTTGAGGAAGCGTTAGCCAAGCGTTAAGGGTTACTGTTGCAAGGGTGCAACTAGGGAAGTGGTACCACTTCCCTAATTTTTTGGGATGAATGCTTCCTACTTAAGATGGATTTTAAGAATTCAATCATGACTCGCTGAATTCCTAATTTATAACTTTTGTCAGAGGTAAAATTTTATCGCTATCTCTAAGCTTTATGTGTAGTTCGTAAAGTGGATTCCTTACGAGTTGAGCGTTATAGCGATCGCTTGAATCCTTGTTTGGATCATTCAGGAGCCTTCTATGAGCAGATTGGTCTCATTTCTCAAAAATTTAAGGTTGCGGCAGGTTGTCTCTCTGGTTGTAGTGGGAGTCGCGTTGCTGTTTAGTACCGCTTGCAACACAGGCAATCTTCAGGGCGCGCGCCCAGAGGTTCCGCCAGTGCAGATGGGCGGCAATAATAACCCCCACTCAATGGGTGGAGATGGTTATACAGACTACCAGATGTCAACTGACCCGCAAGTAAAGCATCAAGATAGCAACTTAAGAAGTGGCCGTTTTGACTTAAATCAACTCATTGCCAGCAACAGTGCTGATATTAAAAGCAACGCCTCTGACTTGCTTTATCCTGGCTCTAGTGCAACTAGCACTAATAAAGCTGACATTGGTCCCAGAGGTGAAGCACTCAAACCAGAGCCGATTCCAGCAGAGCGTCAAGGGATCATCAATCGGAGTGACCCTGACGAAAAGATTCTTGAGAAAGTGGGGCAACAATTTAAAGATGCCTCTGAGTTCCTCAATGACAATGCTGATTTCACCCTTGAGCAAGCAGGTGAAGACCAAGATATCAATGCCGCAAAGTAAACCCAAAAATAACTGGAGCGATCGCCCTGCTTGACTGTCAATCGCTACTTTTAGTACTCATTCACTCTCAAGATATCACTCACCGATGAAGCGCAAAGTTCCTGTTTGACCTCTGCGCTTTTTTTTGAAGAATTTTTCTCTTAAAGTAACTTGAAGGAAAATCTGAGCTAAAAAAACACAGTTTAGCAGAAATAAAAATAGTAATGTGTGACGTTATTGGCGTGACTAAAGTTTCTGAAATAAATAACTCTAAGTCAATTATAAAAAACGTGGAACATTAATGACGTAACACTATCTCTACACAAAAGCGTGCCACCTTTCAAGGTTCTTCTGAAACATTAATAGAACAATTCGCGACTATTGCGATTTCTGCATCTGTTACTTGATAGAGAAAATCAACCTAATAACACAACATGAAAATAATACAGTGGTCATCTCCTTTAAACTACACTCAGTCAAAGATGACAGGATGGACTCGACACCATTGGGAAGAACTGTTTCTAGTTTTGTTGAAAGGAATTTTGACTCACGCCTCAGAGAGCAAAGCTCACGTGTGGATTCCTACAATCCATCGTGAACGCCGCGACTCAGATGGGTTAGAGGGATTCGCCAGATCGTTCATTATGGTAGGGCCGTGGTTGCATGCAAATCAACCCAGCCAGGTCGATTTAGATGGAACAAGGGTTGATCTAGCTGAGTTTTACCAAGAAGGGCTATTAGCTGGAACTGACCCTCACCACCCTGACTATTGGGGGGCGATCGGCAATCAATCCCAAAATCTGGTGGAATGTGCCTCCTTGGCGTGGTCTTTGTATTTATCAAAAGCCCAAATTTGGGATCGGTATTCTAGTCAAGAGAAACAACAAATTGCCAATTATCTGTTGCAGTGCAACCAGGTACAGTCTAATGAGACCAATTGGTTACTTTTTGATGTGATCACCAACACGGTTTTGAAACGCTTAGGAATGTCTTATTCTCCTGAGCAAATTCATACAAAGCTCCAAGCGTGCAACGAGATGTATGTGGGAGATGGCTGGTATCGTGATGGAACTAAAGAAAATCACTTTGATTATTACAACGCTTGGGGTTTTCACTATTACCATCTAATGTGGGTCATTTTAGATGGAGACTCTCAACCCGATTTAGCACAGCTTCATCTGGATAGAATGCGTCAGTTTATGCATAACTTTCGTTATTTCTTTGCAGGTGATGGCACTACTCCTTGTTTTGGCAGATCGATGACCTATCGGTTTGCTTACCTGGCTCCTATTGCGTTGGGGGTATACCTCAACTGTATTGATTTATCGATGGGCGAAATCAAGACCATGTACAACATGGGAACTAAAGTCTTTTTTGAAAATGGCATATTAACGGAGGATTTACACCTGAGCTTAGGGTATTTACGCCCTTGTGCTTCTATGTTAGAAAGCTACTCCTGTGGGGGTTCTCCTTATTGGGCTGGCAAGGCATTTAATCTTTTTCTGCTCCCTAACTCTCATCCGTTTTGGCAGGTTCCCGAAGAACCGTTAGCTATTCATTCTGAGAATTTCTCGGTTCCTATCAAATCACCTGGTTTCTTGTTATTAGGCAACAAAGAAACGGGTCATGTACAACTGATTAATCAAAAGTCTTCTCAGAAAAATTACAAATCGAGGAAGAAATATAACAACTTTGCTTACTCGTCAGTGTTTACTTATGAACCTCGCTCAGTGGAACACAATTACAACTGTGACAATGCATTGACGTTTTCTCAAGATGGAGTGCAGTATGAACAGCGATGGGGAATGAAACCCTTATTCTGTGAGAAAAACTTTACAGCTTCGAGATATTGGCTACCAGGTAATAAGAGGATAGGTCTTAGCTATTCCTATGTCCTGGTTAAAGATGATTTCATGATCAATGTTCATCGCATTGAAACTCGTAAACCCTTATTTTTTCGAGAGGGTGGGTATCCTTTAGGCTTTAACAAGGATGAAACAGAGGCGGTCAGAGTGATTTCTATTCCAGGTGCAGAGGCGGTTTATCACAATAGCAAGATAAGCTTTCTCCGAAACCTCTATGGTTACACTCACCAGTCAAAAGCTTATACGATTTGGGGCAATGAGCTACAAGATGGTAATCCTAGATATGCCCACAGCATGATTCCGGCATTGTGTTACAAGAGCACAGGCGAACGGACAATTTACTTAGCGAGTATGGTTTATGGGAAGATTGGTGAAACTTCCATTGAGCAGTTGATGCAATTGGTGACAGACTTTCGGATCGAACAGAGTTTAGTTCAGGTGAGCTTTTATGACGGTGAAAAAGCAGTCATGCAACTGGGCAAAATTAACCCTGTAGACGTGCTGCTCAATGGCGATCGCATTACTGGAAAAGTGGCGATGGCAAGAGTTTCGGCAGATGGAGGCGATCGCATGGTTGTTTACGGTACAAAAACAACAGAGATTCCACGCATTCAATTGCCCTCTGTAGAATCGACAAAGCAACTAGTCAAGCAATTGCTAATTCGGACTTAAGTCGGTGGATGTCATGAACTGTAAGATGCGTTTTGACTCCTAACCTGTGCCCAGAATTGCTTAACTTGGCAGTGCAGATTGCAGCGATCGCAATAGCAATGCCAAACGCATTTGAACGGCATCGTCAAATTGCCGGGGTTCTAGGCCGGTCAAAGAGACGATTTTGTCTAATCTGTAGCTAAGGGTGTTGCGGTGAATCGATAACCGTTTTGCAGTTGAGGAGGGGCAACAACTCTCACTAAAGAAGACATCTAAAGTAGTCAACAACTCAGGCTCATGATCGAGTGGGCTTAACAAATACTTTGCTAGATCAACCTTAGTACTTTCATCCGCTACCCCGATGAAGGCAGCGATCCCTAACTCCCCCAAACAATGCACTCGGTTGTACCCTAAAAAGCGACTCCCCAGCGACAAAGCCGCACGAGCATCTTCGTAGGAGTGAGCTAATCCTTGAATCCCAGGATGATAACGTCCAATGCCAATATTAACAGCAGCACTCAAGTCACTACACAGCCTCACCAACAAAGCATCTGCGGCTCGCTTGAGAGCGGTTAAGTTTGCCCATGATGACCCCAACCCTTTTGAAACATCATTGCAGTCTGCCCATAAATCCAGGTTCTTAGTATCACTTGCTTTTAAAACACAGACTTGTCCCTGTCCCAAATTGGCACAAATGGTGTCATTAGGTAAATGAAAGAAACTGACAATACTATTGATCACAATTTGAGTTCGTCTTTCTGACTCTATGTCTCTGGCCAATGGATCGGGTGTACTGACATGACGAGAGACATAATCTGTCGCATCAATTAAAATAACGGCTCTGGGCGGAGTTAAATCGATCCCTAAAGACTTAGCTCGATTTAGAATAATCATTTCATTCCAAATTCGACCCTGTAATAAATCATTAATCAGTTGATTTTTAAGCTCATGTTGACTGGGTAACGGTTTTTGAGTAGTGGTTTGATTAATTACTAATTCAACCAGAGCTTGAGCAAGCCGAGGTGAGATAGATTCTTGATCAAGTGATTTGCCTACAATCACCTCACCGACTTCTGTTTCGTGGTGCAATGGAATCCTCAAACAATTCGTTAATACTTTTCCACTTTTCTCCCAATTGAGAGAAAGCCCAACCTGTTCAGGCTCACTACTGGTAATGACCACTCCTTGGTTATTGGTCACTAAAACAGGGGCATACAATAATTCGGCAACCCTGTCAGTGATCATATTAGCGAGCTGAATGAAGCGAGTGGATGCATCTAGCATGAATTTTGATTGGGATATACCGCTGTTGTTTTGAACTGATTCTATCAATATATTTTTTGTGTCTTTAAAGCTATGTTTTCAGCTTTTATTAAATTCAAGATGAGTCTAGATTGATGATAGATGCACAGCAAATCTATTTAACTCTTTTTATTTGATTCATTCATGCAATGGTGCTTAAAATGGTGCTTGAGATGTATGCCAAGGTGACGAAGAAGAAACCCACTTGGGCACTTAACTCGAAGATTAAACCGTCTTTTAATGACAGAAGAATGTAACGGTTTTGGAAACTGCAATACATCCCTCTAAGGGTAAGATTTTTGAGTTGAAAAGGCATGTCCTCAGAAAGACGAAATTAACGCCGAAAGTATCTAGATTAAAATTGTACATTTGTCTCTCAAGCGAGTATTTTCCAATACTATTGGAGTTACTTCATAGAGTCTCTTGATCTCCCATTATTAGATTTATCTCCTGAACCAGGACGCCTGCAATACATGAAAACCTTAACTGAATTTAAACTTTTTGCTCCTTACAATAAGGCTGCCTCTCTCATTGGCTCTTTTTCTGATTGGCAAGAGATTGAGATGCAAAAAGGTGAGGATGGCTACTTTAGAACCACTGTTGATTTAGCAGATGGCTCGTATCAGTATAAGTTTCGGGTTCAGTCAAAAAGTTGGTTTTTTGAACCTGATCAGTGGGTAGAAGTAATTGATCCCTATGTCACTGATATTGATGACCCTAGCCAAAATGGCATTATTCGGATCAAAGATGGAGATGTCATCGTTGATGATTATGTCTGGAAACATGATGACAAACCTCTGCCTGCTGATCATGAGCTAGTCATCTATGAACTTCATGTGGCTGACTTTTCAGGTGGAGAGAGCGATCGCTATGTCCGTGGCAAGTACAAACATGTGATTGAAAAATTAGATTATTTGTGTGATTTGGGGATTAATGCGATCGAATTAATGCCTCTCAAGGAATACCCAGGAGATTACAGTTGGGGCTACAATCCTCGCCATTTCTTTGCCACTGAATCCAGTTATGGGTCTACTCAGGAGTTAAAAAATCTGATCGATGAGTGTCATGGGCGAGGTATTCGTGTGCTAATGGATGGAATTTATAACCATTCAGAAGCAGAAAGTCCACTCACACAAATTGATCACGATTATTGGTATCATCACTCACCCCGTGACCCTGATAATAATTGGGGGCCAGAGTTTAACTACGAACACTATGACGAAAATTTAGAAGTCCATCCAGCTTGGCGGTTCATTGGTGATGCGGTTCGGTTTTGGATTCGAGAATATCACATTGATGGTATTCGTTATGACGCAGCACGGCAGATTAATAACTATGACTTCATGCATTGGATTGTGCAGGAAGCTAAGCAAACAGCGGGTGCAAAACCATTTTACAATGTGGCTGAGCATATTCCCGAAACCCCTTCTATCACGGGGCTTGAAGGCCCAATGGATGGGTGCTGGCACGATAGTTTCTATCACTGTGTGTTAGAGCATATTTGTGGCGATACGTTTGATCTAGAGCGGCTTAAAGAGGTCATAGACTGTAAACGTCAGGGTTTCTTAGGAGCTACAAATGTGGTGAATTATCTCACCAATCATGATCATGATCACGTACTGGCTGAGCTAGGCGATCGAGAGATTTTTGATGAAGCGGCTTTCAAACGGATTAAGTTAGGTGCAGTGTTAGTGATGACTGCGATTGGAGTACCTCTCATTTGGATGGGTGAAGAGTTTGGGGAATATAAACATAAAACAATCGACCCTTCTAAGATTGACTGGACTCTTTTGCAACATGATCTGAACCAGAGCTTGTTTGACTATTACAAAGGACTCATTGCACTCCGCAAAGGCAATCACGCTTTATATACCGAGAATATTGATTTCTTCTACGAAGATCCAGACTCTAAAGTCTTGGCCTACATTCGTTGGAATGATGAAGGTTCTCGTGTTGTAGTTGTCGCCAATTTTTCAGACAACTATCTAGCTGGATATCAAGTTTCTAATTTTCCACATAATGGAACCTGGCATGAATGGACGGGAGATTATGATATCGACTCTGGCGATCAAACCATCATGCTTGATCTCCCTGAGTACGAAGCGAAAGTCTTGGTTTGGCAATAGTGATATATCTCGCGGGCGATGTTAAATCAGTCAGTTGATTCCATGCTGAAGTAAATTCATTAGCATAATGCCATGTTGTTACAAGACAAACAGACCGGAACCTTGGTGGAAGTTTTAGATGTTGCTGATTTGGTTAACCCTACCACCGATCAGATTCAAGGTCGAATTCAAGCGGGTCAAGAAGAGCAAGCTCCTGAAGGGATCGCAAAGAACCAATTAGTCTTTCCGTCAGGAGAAGAATTGCCTCGGTGCTGGGTTGATAGCAACTTTCACCGCCCTAGCAATTTGAGTGACAACCCTGTGAATAATTAAGTTTCTATCAATCACCAAGCATTCAAACCTGTAACTAGCTTCCTGACTCTTATGAAAGATCGGGAAGCTATTATTTTAGAATCTTTAGAGAGAGACTCAATAGCATTTTTCTCATTACAAAGTGTATTTTAGACAACTTTATGGCTTGAGGTAGATAAAATTGGAACAGTTTATTTATACAGTTGAGTTATAGAAAACAACAACGGCTTTGAAAGTTAATTAAAACTAATTTCAAAGATTCAGTTGTGTTAAATAGGAGGAAATGATCATGAGTTTAGAAGATAGAGCTAAGGCAACTGGCAAAAATCTCGAAGGTAAAGCTCAGGAAGCTCGTGGCGAAGTCACAGGCGATCGCGCTGATAAAGCCGAGGGTAAAGCCAAGCAAGCGAGTGCTGAAGTTCGTAATGCCGTGGAAGATGTAAAAGACGATGTTAAGCGCAAGCTTGACTAGAAACTCAACTACGAGATGACTGAGAAACTAACAGCCATCTAGTAGAGTGCGAGTGTGTCAGTAATAAATAGGGGTTTGGTTAGTTCTGAGCCCCTTTCTAAAATCTACACAGTGCAAATCTTGTTGGATCGGTTTGGTGATGCGATCGCTTGTCTAACAGATAACCTACTTTGTGTTTAATTAGGTTTCTTGGTCATTCTCTAATCGTCAATAGCAAATATCATTTACAGGCCCTTAGGAGGACTCTGTGAAT
The DNA here is from genome assembly GCA_033764315.1 of Oculatellaceae cyanobacterium bins.114. Lineage (GTDB taxonomy): Bacteria > Cyanobacteriota > Cyanobacteriia > Elainellales > Elainellaceae > FACHB-1407. The sequence continues at coordinate 5,551 of JANRJA010000166.1, read as the reverse complement.
TTACAACATGTTAAAAAGGTTTTAGTTGCCTTAGTCTTAGCCGTCGTTCTTACAGTCACAACTGCTTGTGGCGGTACGGCTCAATCCACTCAGCCTAAAGTGTCATCTGGCAATGCATCCACTGCTTATCAGCAGCTTGAACGAGGCAATACGACAGTTGGGCAAAGCTTTGGAGATTGGGTTGTGAAATCAGCAGGTGGACTTGTCTCTGATGCTTATGTTCGAGATGACAATAAATTGGGAGTCGTCATTTCACCTCAAGTGCGCCCAAATGAAGTGCGTCCTTTAGCGCGATCGCTGACTCAGGGTTTGCAACGCAACTTTCCTAATCGTGATTTAACTGTCTTAGTTTACGCTCCCGATAAAAAACTCATTTTGACGGCTCAATACGATCACAACGCTCAGCAGATTGAGTATCAATAGCAAAGTTGCATTTCACGAATGCATTTTTTACAGGGGAGGTTTAAAACATGCCCAATAGTGATGAATACAAACGCCAAATCATGCATGACTTGGCCGGAGGTAATGTGGAGTCGTTGGATAACAATGCAACTGACTCAACTGAAAACTATCAGAATTTTGATGATTTTGCCCAGCGTTCCTCTCGGGAAGAGCGTCGTAAATTGTTTGGTCGCTCTCTCCATCCCAGCAATATTCCTACGTCGCAGATGGAGCCTGAATTGCAACAAGCGATCGCTCAGATCAAGCCAAATGAGCGGGATGAAGTGGCAAAAGAGTTTTTCAGTCACTTAAAGAAACGAGGCTTAGACGATCGCACCTTAGAACAACAGTTGGGGTTATCAAGTCGTCATCCTAACCGGATGAGTGCAGATGATGTCAGCAAACTTGCATCCTTTGCCTATCACAATCACCCGGATGTCTTTCAAGATGTGTTAGCAGATCAGCCTGCTATTCTCAAGTTTTTGAGCAATCCGGTTGTTGGGGCAGCATTGGGGGCGATCGCGGCTCGTTGGTTTAGCAATTGTCGTTAATCGCTGACACAATGAGTTAATAGATTGTGCTTCATCTCCTACAGTTTCTTTCAACGGGTGTGTTAATTGCATCCGTTGATTTTTATGGAATGGCTTTGCAGAATTAGATTGATACGGAGGTGTGAGTTTGTATTTTTCAACAAGAAAAATATGAAAATGTTGCGCTTCCATTAACAGTAACAATCGTAAATTAATCTTTTAATAGATTGTTGAAGTATTGGATTTTGTACCTTAAGAATGAAGTTCTTAATAAAGCTTCTATCTAATATAAATCCCAAACCAAACATGAGATATAGACGATATGCAAAGCGTTACCCGATCGAACGATCGCCCCAGTGATCCAAGAAACCGTGAGGTTGTTTTTCCGGCAGGTGATCCTCAAAATGGGAATTTAGCAACTCCTATCAACTCTTCTAATTTCACCCGTACTCTAATTAACAACTTACCTGGCTATCGCAAAGGCATCACTCCTTTACGACGTGGATTAGAAGTTGGGATGGCGCATGGTTATTGGTTGATTGGACCTTTTGTTAAATTGGGTCCGCTGCGCAACACTGAAATTGCTAATCTTGCGGGTCTGCTCTCGGCGGTTGGGTTAGTTGTGATCTCAACCCTAGCCATCTCGCTGTATGCGTTTAGTTTTCCCCCTGAGCCAGAAGCAACTATTACGACACCTGCTCCCCCTGCTGCACTGAAGTCTTCTGAAGGCTGGAATGAATATGCAAGCGGCTTTTTGATTGGTGGCATTGGTGGTGCTGTGTTTGCCTACTTCATTCTTGCCAATCTAGATGTATTTAGCAGTTTTCTCAATACCTAAAATCTCAAGACCTAAAGGTTTCAATAAACCAACTTATAGGGTGATGTAAAACCCTTGACTAAGCGCAATCCTCTCCCAACAATTCCTTATATCTCTTCAGACCTTTGCTCTCTTAACTATTGAAGTGTTAAGAGAGTTTTATTTTAGAGCTAATGGCTGAAGTTCTTTTGAGAGGGAGACCAAAACCTGTATGAGTGACGTTAAATATAAGATGGATGCAGATTAGGTTAAATTATGAAACCTAACATCCGCATGGGTTTTGCGATCGCCACCATCCTACAAATCATTGTGCCTTCCTACTTATCTACTTATATACAGCAATCCCAAATGGGTTGTGAGTGGTGCACATCTCCGGGGTGCGCCTCTCACAACCTGCTAATCTCACAAATGATTTAGGGCTGCTATAGTTTTGATGTCTCGGACTACGAGATAACCGCTCTACTAACAACACCAATAACAGTAACTGTATAGGTAACTCTAGAGAGAGATTGCATCTTTAGAAGTTTGGAATAATAGTGTTGTCATTGGTGTGACTATGTCAAAAGGGCGATCGCTGTGAATTTCAATCTATTTGATCTGTTCTGGATTTTTCTACTTATTTCATCTCTACAACCTGCGTTTCAACGTCGTCAAATTGCTGCCCGTCGAATTCAAGCTCTACAAGATTTTGAGCGTCAACGACGCAGCCGTGTTATCTTCTTGATTCATCGTCAAGAGTCAATCAGCTTACTTGGCATTCCGCTATCTCGCTACATCACCATTGAAGATTCAGAGCAAATCTTAAGAGCAATTCGGCTTACTCCTTCAGATGTTCCCATTGATCTCATTCTGCACACTCCGGGTGGATTGGTGTTAGCCACAGAGCAGATCGCGCGAGCGTTAATTCGCCATCCTGCAAAGGTGTCTGTTTTTGTGCCCCATTACGCCATGAGTGGCGGCACGATGTTAGCGTTAGCCGCAGATGAAATCGTTATGGATGCTAATGCGGTGTTGGGTCCGGTTGATCCACAATTGGGCAATTTTCCGGCAGCGAGCATTCTCAAAGTGGTTGAAGACAAGCCGATCGCTGAAATAGATGATGAAACCCTGATTATGGCAGACATGTCACGAAAAGCCATTCAACAGGTACAACGATTTGTTAGAACCCTGTTAAAAGATACAGTTCCAACTCCAAAAATTGCCCCTGAACATGTTGAACCCATTATTGATGCTTTAACGACAGGTAGAGTGACTCATGACTACCCGATCACGGTTGAAGAAGCGACCGAATTAGGGTTGCCAATTACTGTCGGGCTACCCAAAGCGATTTATAACTTGATGGAGCTATATCCTCAACCTCAAGGAGGGCGTCCTTCGGTTCAATATATCCCTATGCCCTATCAACCTCGTCCAGCACTGCCTGAACCCAAAGGTAGACCCATCGAAAACTCCTAATTTCCCTTCCTATCTCTTCCTATCAATTGTTAACCGTATCGTTACAAGTTCGAGCCATTAGGGAATCCTGTTGATAGATTTTTTGACAGTAAGAGCTTAATAAATACGGGAAATTGTGGGTATATGAAGGCTGAGAGACAGTTCTCTAGAGTTGAACAACAACTCATCCGATTGGGTGTCAATATCAACCCGATCTTTCTTATGATCGGTTTTACAGTTCTCATGACAATGTGGACAAAGTCACCCTATCGCCTGCCTTTTCCCATCGATTTTTTTGTGTTGCTTCCTGGATTACTATTCATCATCATGGGAAGTAATTATGTCGGTTTTGCTTCTATTTTCTTAGATGAATTTGTTCCTCGTGATATTCCAGAGCGTAAGTTTATCAGCACTTTAAAAGCATTAGAGGCTGAGTTAGTCAAGATTCAAAGAGTAGGGTTTGAAGAAATCGATCGCTTTTGCATTAGAACCAAATTTGATGTGATTGTATTTATTTTCAAACATCAACACGAAAGCATCGCTCTAACACTCGTTTCTTATGTCGGTCGAACTACACACGCTACCTTTTCCACTCAATTTAATGATGAGGCTTTGGTTAGCACAAGTTCACTGCCTATCTCTAATTTCCCCAGACCGTCCACATCCTACCTGCAAACATTGGGCAACATTGACTATTACTCTCTACTAGAAGCACACAAAGATGCGATCGAGATTTTTGTAGATCATGGGTATAAACCCATTGATATGTTTGATGAACCGTGGCGATCGCGCTTTCTCAGGTTAGAAAGATATTTCATCGGTTACATCATATCCATTCCATTCTGGACATTGAAAGCATTAGTTTGGTCGTATACTAAACCTGGTAAAAAGTATCAAGTGACTCTCCGAGAACAACTAGTTCGTCAAATCATCACCATTCCTCGTTTAGACGATTGGTACTGCTCTAAAAGTAATGATTTTTGAATAAGGAATGTGCCGCGCGGAGCGCGGCACATTCCTTACTTACTTAGGACTACCGACGATTTTTGATGGCTTAAGTGGATGGCTGAACAGGTAACAAGATTTCAAAGGTTGTTCCTTGCCCTTCTTCAGACTGCAAATTAATCTTGCCATTATGCTTTTCAACCACAATTTGATGGCTAATGGCTAATCCTAACCCTGTCCCTTCACCCACAGGTTTAGTTGTAAAAAAGGTTTCAAAAATTCGCCCTTGAATCTCTTTAGGAATTCCTGGCCCGTTGTCGGAAATTTTAATGAGAACCCATGCATTTTTGTTTTGGGAAGTAGGATCGTCTGAGGTATGTCGCTCTGTGGCGATCGTAATACTAGGTTCCCAAGTTGATTGATCAGAGGTCTGAAGTTCACCCGTTAAAGTTTTCTCTTTTGCCTTTTCTTCTAATGCATCAACGGCATTGCTAATCAGGTTCATAAAGACCTGGCTAATCTGTCCAAAATGACAGGTCAAGGTTGGAACATCACCATACTGCTTAATAATTTCAACACTATTTTTAAGGCGATTATTCAGAATCAGCAGTGTGTTGTCAATGCAGTTGTGAATGTCAACGGGTCTCAGATCATTTTCATTGGTATGAGAAAAGCTGCGCAGACTGCCTGCAATTCCCTTTAGACGCTCTGCGCCTATTCTCATGCTGTCAATAATTTGAGTTAAATCATTAACCACAAAATCCAACTCGATTTCTTCTTTGACATCAATAATTTTCTGAGAGGGATTGCTTACTTCAGACTGATAAATGGATAGCAAACGAATCAGGTCTTGGCTGTAATTTGAGAGATAACGAATATTGCCTGAGATGAAATTTACTGGGTTTAGAATCTCATGAGCTACACCTGCAACCATCCGCCCCAAACTCGCCATTTTCTCAGCTTGAATCATCTGAGCCTGAGTTTGTTCATACAATAACTTGCGGGTCAGTTCGTGAATTTGAGATTGAGCAACTAATAACTGATAGACATCTAACAGTCGATAAACTTGCGGCTCGATTTGGACAACCACAGGTTCATATAATTGCTCAGGAGGTCGTTTGAGTGCTTGACGGGTTGCGGTGACGATCAGTGTCTTGCCAGGAAAGACGGATACCTCTGATGAAATAAAGCTATAGAGTACCGTCAAGGGTCGATTTAAAAACAAACACAATCCATAAGGGCGGCTCATTTGTTCTAGAAATCGCCGTCGCGAAATCATGCCGACCAAATTGCCCTGTTCGACCAGGATAATGCCGGGTAAAAGAGGGTTTGCGTCAAAGATATCGGTGGCTTGTTGACCTGGTTGATCTGCCTCAACTTGATA
>JANRJA010000143.1:0-5295 GCA_033764315.1 Oculatellaceae cyanobacterium bins.114 | reverse complement strand
TGCTGCCACCAGTCCGAGACCGTATTGCGATGCACACCTAAGTAGCTGGCTATATCGACAAATTGCTTACCTTGCTGACGTAACCGAATCGCTTGTTGACGTAGATAATCTTGAGTATTGGGATCGAGTAATCGAGCATCGAGTTTATTCATACTTCCATTGTACTAATTGCCTCTTTCACTCTTCATTCTCTTAAGCTGCCGGGTTAATAAAAAGCCAGGTCGCTATGAGTTTACTTGTGACATGAATAGGCGCTGTTGGTTATTAGTCATTGGTTATTAGTCATTGGCAAAGGACAAGTCACTAATGACGAATGCCATCTTAGCTCTGATGGCACTTGAGCCATCAAGGAAATCGTGCCCCCAGGTAGCCTTGTCAAGCTTTGAGCTTCTATGATTTCGGGTGCGGAAGATGCAGAAGAATTTTCAAATGCCGTTTCTGAGCGATCGTGCTGTATTACTGTGCTGTTTTGAGTGTCCTCTGGCAACGGTTCAAGATCTTGCCAGAGGGTATTAGCGGTGAGGGGGTCGATCGGGTTGGCAGGCACACCCCCGCGCCCAGTGTTGACAAAACTGCTGGTTTGACTATTTTGGGCATCGCATCCTTGAGCCAGGGGTGGGGTGCTGAAGGTTATCGGCAAGGCAACCGTGCCTCTGGTGGGGTCAAGATCCGGTGTGTTAAGGGTGACAATGCCACTTAGCCCAAATTGAGAACTGGCAGTAATGTCGCTGTTGGGAGTCTCAAAGGGCTGAAATCGAATGCCAAAGATGCCTTGAGTCGTGATGTTGATCTTGCCGCCATTGCCCGTGAAGGCGTTGGCTCGGATGTCATTATTTTCCGTTAGCACAGAGACGATAAATTGCGAATTGATCGTGATGTTGCCACCGTTGCCGCCTGCGTTTGCGGTGCCTGCTGTGGTTGTAATCGTGCTGCCATTGCGTAACAAAATCAGCGTGGCATTCTGGATTGTGATGTCGCCACCGTTGGTCGATCGCGTTTCAGTAGTGATCGTTGAACGATCATCGAGTTCGATCAGCCGAGCCGAAATCAGTAAATCTCCAGCCTGTCCGGTTCCCAGGCTAAAGTTGCTAATGCGCGTGTTATTTCTGAGGCTGAGGCGATCGGTGTAGATTTCCAAATTCCCGCCATCCCCGCTGGGTGGAACGGGCACATTCATGTCAGTTTTGCTGCCTGCATTGATGCTGGTGATGCTTGGATCAAATTGATTCTGAAAACCTGGTGAGTTAAATAGTTCAATTTCACGAGCACGAATAATCAAAGAACCGGCATCGCCCTCGCCAAAGGTTGCCACCTGAATCCCACTTCCATCGCTCATGCTTAATCGTCCGGTTTCAACCAGCATTTGTGCGCCGTTTCCGGTTGCCGGAAAGTTGGTTTGAGCAAATAGTCCGCCGGGATTATCGCCCGTTGGGTCGGGTGTGCCCCGCAGTTCAATGAAGTCTGTCGCCCGTAGAATCAAGTTACCCGCATTGCCTCCGGCAAAGGTTGAAGATTCCACCTGGGTATTCAGAACAGTAATTGAGCGGGCAGTGACGGTGAGATTGCCACCATCGCCATCACCATAGGTCGAGGTGAACAGCGCAGAAGAATCGACTAGCAGGCGATCGGTGGTGACGGATATATTGCCGCTGTCACCCGCTGAGAGCGTTCCCGCATACAAGCCGCTGTCCTGAAAACCTTTGCCGATGAGATCGACGGATTCAACTGCATGAACCGTGATATTGCCGCCGCCGCCGCCAAAATTGTAGGTCGTGACCAATCCGCCATCCAGCATTGTTAGACGGCGAGTGTTAATCATAATATCGCCTGCAACCCCAGCCCCTTGTGATTCACTGGTGATACTGCTGGCATAGGGTTGGGGGCGATCGGTCGAATCGCCCAGCAAATCCAGAGACTCCGTCGCATTGATCGATAACGTTCCGCCCCTGCCGTCTCCCTGAGTAATCGATAACAACGCGAAGCCGCTACGTAACGTGACTCGTCCGCCCTGCACCTGAATTGCGCCACCCGTCACCCCACTCACGTCTGCCACAGAGCGATCGCGCAGTTCCGTGGTGCCAAATTGATCAATCCCAGCATAGTCAAATTCGTAGCCCTTTGAAGTTGCGGAAAGGCGAACCAATCCAGATTGCGCCACACTGCCCAGGGCAATTTGCCCCGATTCCGCTCTCAAACTCCCACCCTGTAACTCCAGATCGCCTCCAATCAACGCCAGGGTTTGACCAAAGCCCACCTGTAACCCTGGACTATCGACCCGTTGCGTATCCGTATCGGGTCGATAGGTGAGATTGTGCCCTGTGCCCTGCATCATCAAATTTCTCGGATTCGCCCCAAACTGAAGACCGAGCGGCACACTCACAGTCAGTAGGGGCGGAGTTTGGGGATTAGAGGCGCTAAAACTGATCTGATTCGGAAAGACGATCGCCTCTGCCGAACTTGCCACAAACGAACCCCTCATCTCTAAACGAGCATCGGGTCCAAACAGAATGCCGTTGGGATTGATCAAAAAGAAGTCGGCATTGCCCAACACGCCAAGAGTGCCCAAAATTTCAGAGCGGCTGTTTCCCGTGACACGGGTGAGAATGCGATCGACCCCCGCAGGATTGGCAAAATCGATCCGCTGCCCAGAGTTGATATTAAAATTCGAGAAGCTATGAAACAAATTAGCCCCGCGCCTTGCCCCACCTTCAACGATGTTGGTTGGTAAAAGCGTGGTTTGCTCTGCTCCCAGCGACGTATCCGGTATCACCTGTGCCAGTGTTGGTTGGGCGATCCAGCCAACACTGATCAAGATAAAACATCGACTGAGAAACGATCTGAGCATAACGGCGGGAGATGACAACGATTGTCTGAAACTTTACCCCATTTCCTCTATTTTTGTCACAAATTGTCCGTCCCAACTGCGCCCTGATTTTTGATACTCCCGTTGAGCCGACTTCAGCAGATGAGCCATCCCGATCGCCTGATTTTCACTGGCAGCCGCAAAAGCAGCCGTGAGAGCAATGTTCTTGATATTGCCACCCGCCAACTTAATTTCCCGTGCCAAAAACTCAAAATCGATCGCCACATCGAGGGGCGCTTCTACTGGAAAAACACCCCGCCACAACTGATAACGCGAGGTTTCATCTGGGAACGGAAACTCGATAATCGCCTGAATTCGCCGCAGAAACGCTTCATCAAGATTTTGTCTCAAATTGGTTGCCAGCACCGAAACCCCTGTGAATTCCTCCATTTTCTGCAAGAGATAGCCCACCTCCAAATTGGCGTAGCGATCGTGGGCATCTTTCACCTCGGAGCGCTTGCCAAATAAGGCATCTGCCTCATCAAAAAATAAAATTGCATTGGCACGATCGGCAGCAGTAAAAATACGATCGAGATTCTTTTCTGTTTCACCAATATACTTGCTCACGACTTGAGATAAATCAATGCGGTAGAGATCCAGTTGTAAATCATTTGCAATCACCTCTGCTGCCATCGTTTTTCCGGTTCCCGGTGAACCACAGAACAGCATACTGGTGCCTTTTCCCAACGATAACTTGCGCTCAAAACCCCACTGCCCCAGCACGACTGAGCGATATTTGAATTGATTACAAATGCCTTGAAGCTGGTCGATCGCGTCTTCTGGTAATACCAGATCGCTCCAAGTGTAGTGAGGCACGAGCTTGTTCGCTAGCCCTTGCAACTCTTGCCCAGACTGGTAACGCGCCGCCGCCAAGAGATCGGTTAGTGCTGGAGTGGGTGGCTGACGCGGATCCACACTGCGCTGGATGGAATGGGTGTGGGCACTGGCGATCGCTCGATCGATTTGATCCGGGGTGAGGCGAAAGCGATCGCTCAAGGCGTTCACGGCTTCCTGTTCGAGAGCAATGCCGTGATGATGCAGTTGCGTTCGCCAGTAGGTTTGTCGCTGAGCAAAGTTGGGTAGGGGCAGGGCGATGGTCAGCATCTGGGCACTGAGGGCGGGCGGCAGAGCCGTTTGACCCGCCAGGATGGTCATATTGGGAAATGACTGCAAACTTTCCAGGAATCTCGCATCCAGTACACTAGATTCAGTCTTGAGTAGGGCATCAATTTCGGGTAAGTAAACGATCGCCTGCTGCCTTTGTGCTTCTCTCACCAGAAGCCGGAGGGCTGACTCCAGGTTGACGTTAGAGCGCTGGGCACAATTCAAATCAACGATCAATAGGGATTGGTTCAAGTGATGAGCGATCGCGCTGGCAACACGGTTGCTCAAGCCAGCCCGGTCTTGAAAATAGAGATGCAGCGGCTTCTCTAGGACAGAGGTTGCATGACCACAAAGATGTTTGAGCGTTTGCTGAAGATCGTCACTGAGGGGTAATTGCTCTAATGCGATCGTGGGTTTAACCAGTGTGCTGAAGGGTTGCAGCCGTTGATCTAAGCCGGGGACACCCATCAAAAAGTGAATGATTTGTTCGTCAAGTTTAAGGTAATGCGCCAGGATGGGCGGTTGAGTTTGATTGGCATCTGCAATCAGATGAATAATGCCATGATGAATCAAAGGCGAGTTAGGAGTAAAATTCTGACGATGGTTTAGTTTCTCCGTTGTCGTTGCACAAAGTAAGTTTAATCCTAATTCAACGGTCGGTCGTTTACGAGTCACATCATCTTGCAAATAGGCATAGATTCGTTCATAACGTAAATCAATTTCAGGCGCGATCGCGATTAAAATCACGGCTACATCAAAGTTTGATAGTTGGTAAGTGCGCTGAAGTTGAGTGAGTTCTTGCGAGTTTTGAATCACTTCCTCCAGTCCTGACCAAAAGATGGAGCTAATCTCCTGCCAGGAAGGTTCCCCCGGTTCAGTTGCTAAACTCAGCGTGGCTTGTTCCTGAGTTACATACAGCCCTCGATAGGGGTCGGTAAAAGGCGTTGTGCCATGAGCAACTTTTGCCTCAGCGATCGCGGATTGGAGGAGGAGATCGAGCGATCGTAGAGCGGTTAATAAGGATGTGATGCCTTGGGATGCCGCAGTTGGAGCAAGTTGTGTGATCATCATGACCTTAGTGATTTGTGTAGGGTGCGTTAGGCGATGACTTGAGCCATGCTGGAGGCGATGGGACTGGGAAGCCGTAACGCACCTGTGAGGATAGATGGGGCTTGGATGGTGCGTTCCTAGGGTGTGTTTTAAAGCCTTCTAGTCATCTCAGTGCTGAGTGGAGATCCCCCTAAATCCCCCTTCAAAAGGGGGACTTTGAACGGTTCGGCTCCCTCCTTTTTAAGGAGGGTTGGGGAGGATCAAAGGGTTTTAAAACA
>JANRJA010000140.1:0-3324 GCA_033764315.1 Oculatellaceae cyanobacterium bins.114 | reverse complement strand
AATCACATCGTCTAGCCCCAAAAGTGGACGAGCATCACTCCCCAGCGGCAGGGTGTCTTGCAGGAAAATATGAATTCCTTCTGAATCTTTCGCCAATCCTAATTCTGCAAGCGAACAGATCATGCCCTCTGAGGCAACATTTCGCAATTTACGCGGGCGGATGGTGAGATCAATTTTAGGTAAATGGGTGCCGACTGTAGCAACAGGCACATAGATATCGGCTCTCACATTGGAGGCACCACAGACGATCGTTGAAGGAGTCTGCCCCCCAATATCGACCTGACAGACATTGAGTTTGTCGGCATTGGGGTGAGGCTGACAATCTAAGACTCTGCCGACCACAACCCCATCTGCCCAGGTGCGTCGGTCTTCAATCTCTTCTACCTCAAACCCAGCCATTGTTAAGGTGTCGGCTAACTCCTCTGGAGTCATCGTGAAATCGACCAGTTCTTGCAGCCAGTTTAATGAAATACGCATCGTTTCTTCTTGTTTTTTCGCTGAGTCAACCTGAGAATAGAGATTAAGAGAGTGTTAGGGTGTATTAGCACTACCTGCATCAACATGAAGGTTTTTACTAGTCTTGACTAGGGTTGCAAGGCTTGCCTTTAGCAACTGGGGAGAATGAGGGATCTACTCTCATGAGGGGTTTAACCCCCCTTTCCCCTCCAAAACTTTCAGCTTGATAAGTTTTGGTTGACTAGCAAAAAAAGAACTAAAGTAACCCTCACTTTGCGTTAAGCTTCCCTATTTTACCGCTCTCCCAGGCGATAGCCGTGAGGAGTTGCGTAAAACCGGGGCAATGGGGTGATATTTTTTAAGCTCTTGATCGATTAAAACTGTAGGTTTTAAGGGTGCTTAAAGCAAAATAGAGGCAACTTTAGCAACTCTTTAAGAGATTTCCAGAGAGAATGGTGCTTCAACCCCCCTTTGTTGGAAAGATAATGATATAAGAGGTGTCAAACTCTAAAGTCAAATTTTAGAGACAAGTGACACCTGGCGGTCAACCAAGCGAGTGATGCCGAATGAGCTACTGCTTAAATCCAGCCTGCCCAAATCCAGAAAATTTAGCCAATACCGAACTTTGTCAAGCGTGCGGTTCTAGATTGTTATTGCGCGATCGCTATCGCATCATTCAAGCATTGGGTCAGGGTGGCTTTGGAGCAACGTTTTTGGCTCAAGATGAGTCTCTTCCTGGGGGGCCTTATTGCGTAATTAAGCAGCTTCGTCCGGCTGCGTCTTCATCTCACGTCTTACAAATGGCGCGGGATCTGTTTAAGCGAGAAGCCAAAACACTCGGTAAAATTGGCAACCATCCTCAGGTTCCTCGCCTGCTCGACTATTTTGAATTCAATCAAGAATTTTATCTGGTTCAAGAATATATAAGTGGCTCCACGTTACAACAAGAGGTGAAACGATCGGGGCCCTTTAGCGAGGCAGGGGTTAAACAGTTTCTCAGTGAAGTGCTGCCGATGCTGCAATACATTCACTCACAACAGGTAATCCACCGAGATATTAAACCTGCTAACTTAATTCGCCGTTCTCAAGATAAGAAACTGGTGCTGATTGATTTTGGGGCGGTGAAAGACCAAGTCAATCCGGTGCGAGCGGGCGCATCTGAGCAAACGGCTCTCACTGCTTACGCGATCGGTACTCCAGGGTATGCTCCGCCTGAGCAGATGGCAATGCGCCCTGTCTATGCCAGTGATATTTATGCAGTAGGAGTTACTTGCATTTATCTGTTAACGGGCAAATCTCCTAAAGATCTAGACTATGACCCTTCTACAGGGGAAATGTTGTGGCGAGAGCAGGTGCATATCAGTGATCACTTTGCTTCGGTGCTCAAAAAGATGCTAGAGGTGTCAGTTCGACATCGCTATCAAAATGCAGGTGAGGTGTTGCGCGCGCTTGACTTAGAGCCTTATCTCGACAGTCTGGCTCAAAGCATGGTGACAAAACCCAATCGAACTCCTCAAAACAATGATGTTGGAATGCATTCGAGCAACTCGATTGATTTAGGAGAACCGTCTTCTCCGTCTTCTCCATCGGCTCGAATGGCAGCTGCAATTCGAGCACGGCAAGCAAAAGCAGCGATGACTGATTCAACTGGGCTGCAAACAGGCGGCTATCGTCGCATTCCTAAATCAGTTCCGTTGTCGGCTGAGAAAACCAGAGGACCAGCGACATCGGGGTCTCCGTCTGCTCCTAAGTTAGGGGCTGATGAGTTGTTAGCCAACTATGCTAAAGGGAAGCGAGATTTTACGAATCACGATCTGAGCCAGTTGAATTTGCAAAAGGTCAACTTATCAGGAGCTAACTTCCATCAGTCTAAATTGCACAAAGTTAACTTCCAGGGAGCCAATCTATTTAGTGCAGACTTTGGGAGAGCTAGCTTGAGTCAGGCGGTGTTAAAAAATACGAATCTAGCCAGAGCTTATCTAAGTCATTCTGATTTGCAAGGGGCTGATTTGCGGGGGGCTGACTTGAGTTATGCCTATCTTAGTAATGCCAACTTGCGAGGTGCCAATTTATGTGGTGCAGATTTAACGGGGGCAAAGGTGACAGATGAGCAATTGTCGATGGCACGTACCAATTGGGCAACGGTGCATCCAAGTGGCAAACGGGGTTTGTGGTAATGGCTGAACCAAAGGGGCGTAACTCTAAAAATCCTGCTAATTTAAGCCCTGAGAAATATGCCCGCCTCAAAAGTGAGGCAAAAGCACCCTACCGGGGGTTACGGCAATTTGTCTATTTTGCGTTTGGGGCGTCTGGCTTCATTGGGGCGTTTATTTTTTTTGTGCAATTGTTAGCAGGGCGAGATGTGGCTGGAGTTTTGCCCAATTTTGCATTGCAAGTTGGAGTGGTGGCGTTGATGATTTGGCTATTTCGTTTAGAGCAAAAAGCAAAGCAAAAGGATCAATCTTAAGAAAACCCTGAGAAAACCGGAAAATCGTTCAAAAATTGTCAAACTAGAATAGTTTGAAACGGGATCAGCCAAGATAAAGATCCTGACTATAAATCCCTATGAATACCTATGCAAAACGCCAGAATCCTATCAGTAGGGTCTGGCGTTTTGTGTGACAGGGAGTTGTATCAAGGTGCTTTGATCATTGACGTAGCTGATAGTGCTAGTTAGGATCGGGCGGAAATCTGTCATTTTAAGATACGTGTGAATCGAACAGACGCTATTAAGAACCTATCCGAAAACGTCTCAATGGGTGAGATGCTTTTAAGAAGGATGTTTCAGGGATTAACGAGCGATGTCCTTCACAGAGATCAACCCTGCCTATCGATTGCCAGATGAGGTATGGGAACGGGTTCATCATG
>JANRJA010000122.1:0-45013 GCA_033764315.1 Oculatellaceae cyanobacterium bins.114 | reverse complement strand
ATTTGGGATTGCTATATCTGTGATCGGTTTTGACAACAAAACTGCCACAGTCAAAATTAACATGAAGCCTGTTTTGTCATGCGTTATGGGCTTGCAGCACTGCCTCAAATAAGGTCTCTAAGCCCCAACCATCGTTGTACTTCAAATCGTTGATAAAAAAGGTTGGTGTTTTGATTACACCACTTTGAATTCCGCTTTCAATATCTGCTTGTACTCGTGCCACATGGCTATCGTTTGTCATCTCCTGTAAAAACTGATTGACGTCGAGATAAAGGGCGATCGCATATTCAACAAGATTGCTATCTGCAAGCTGTGCCTGATGCTCTAATAAGTGGGTATGCATCTCCCAAAACTTATTTTGGGAACCAGCTGCCTCAGCCGCTTCTGCGGCGTGCTCGGCTTCGGGATGCATCTGTGACTGTGGAAAGTGACGAAACACAAAGCGCATTTGATCACCCAACTGTTGCTGGATAGATGTAATGATGTGTTGCGCTATTCGACAATCAGGACATTGATAATCCCCATACTCTACTAGCGTAATCTTTGCTGTAGAGATGCCTTGGAAATGGTCGCGACTACTCACCGGAAGAATCAGGCGGTCATTTCTTGGAGATAAAGCCATGAGAAGAACTACAGCTACCCATACAAGTTTTGCAACACTCTCTAACTGTAAATAAAATGCAAATATTCATTACTACGCCAAATGGGGTTTGTTTGCCTGTTCTAATAGGCAGCAATCGTCCTACCCATTTGAGTAGTTCGCTTGATGTCATATTAGGGAAACACCCTTTACAGCTTAATAACGCCTTGCTGAAGCGCATTAACAACAGCGTGGGTGCGATCGCTGGCTCCCAGTTTAATCAGCAGATTAGCCACATGAAATTTGACTGTATTTTCGCTAATGGTGAGTTCCGTGGCGATCGCCTTGTTATTTTTACCTTTTGCCATCAGTGCCAGAACTTCATATTCGCGATCGCTTAAAGCAGGGCGATCCATGCGGGCGGCTAATTTTGTGCCAATTTCTGCCGGAACGTAGCGTTGCCCTTCGCTGACAGCTCGAATCACCTCCAACATTTCCAGACAAGGCGTGTCTTTGAGCAGATAGGCTTTGGCTCCCGCGCGTAGCCCTTGATAGATATCCTCATCTGTTTCATAAATCGAGAACATGATGATAGCCGCATCAGGAAACTCAGCACGAATGGCATGAATGGCTTCAACACCGCCAACATCAGGCATCCGCAAATCGAGAATGGCAACATCCGGTTGGTGAATGCGAAACTGCTCGATCGCCTGTTGCCCATTACTAACTTCGACAACCACAGTCATATCGGGTTGATCATTGAGAATCGCCACTAAGCCTTGACGCACAATCGGATGGTCGTCGGCAATTAAGATACGAATGGTTTTGCTGGATTGGGTCAGCATAGTTGGCTCAAAATAGTTGGTGAAATAAGTTGGGTGAAATAGGGCGGTGGTTTGGAGGGGTCAAGTTGAGAGAATCGTTGGATTGGCGATCGTGACGGTAATGCTGGTGCCTTGCCCCACTTGGCTGACCAAGTGCCAGGTGGCTCCAATTCGGGCTGCCCGGTGTTGCATTCCCAATAACCCAAACCCAGGAGCAGAGGATTGCGGCTCAAACCCAGAGCCATCGTCCCAAATAGCCAATTTCAAGAGTTGGGCACTATAACTCAGGCGAACCTGGATCGTTTGGGCGTGGGCATGGCGCAAGGCATTGGTAATCGATTCTTGGGCAATGCGGAGTAAATTTAGTCCTACATCGGGATGCAAATGGTAAGGAGTACCGTCGATCGCCAATGTAATTTGGGCTGATTGACTGAGTGCAGCTTGCTCAATGAACTTAGCGATCGCCTGGTCTGGGTTTTCGTATTCCGTAGTTTCTAAATATAGAGTCCAAACCGATCGTCGAGCTTCGGCTAAGCCATCTTTTGCTAAGGCTTGTGCTGCCAGTAAATGGGTTTGTGCTTTTTCAGCTTTAGTAGCCGCAAAATAGGTAGCGGCTTGTAACTGCATCGAAATGCCACCAAAGGCTTGCGCCAGAGTATCGTGAATTTCTCGCGCCATGCGGGCACGCTCTTGCAGCAATGCTGTCTGTTTTGCTTCTTCTGCCAGTTGAGTTAATTGAATCGCCAGTGTTGCCTGTTGTGCTAGGGACTGCACCAGTTCCAGTTCATTCTCCGACAGGGTTTTGCGGACACAGCCAAACCCAATAAACCCCAGTGGTTCATCTCCCTGTTGCAGTAGGGTACAAACGACTCCCTGATTATTGCGTCTGCGATGATACTCCAGATATTCCGGCATAAACAAGTGGGCATCGGTATCCAGGTCGAACTGTATGGGGTTTGGCGATCGCAACAGCACCTCCCAACCCGGCCATTCATGGGCTGAAATTTTGCGAGTAAAGGGTGGGGAAAAGGTAATCTCATCGTCAATGACACCAACAAAGGGCTGCAATGTGCCTTCTCGTGCATTGTAGAGAAAGATCATGGCATCCTGGGCGTTCACTTGAGTTGCCAATTCTTCTAGTAAATGCCCCAGAAATGCGTTCATATCTGGCTCATGGGCTAACCAATCAATGCTATGACGCATGGCAGTGTTCGCTCTTGCCAATTCAGCGACTCGATTTTGTTCGGCTTCGAGCAAGGCTTTCTGAGCGCGATCGCGTTGAATAGCACTGCCAATGCAATCGGCGATTGTTCTCAACACCGCAACTTCAGCAGGGTTGAACTGAATGGGGGCACGGCAATAATCAAAACACAAGACACCCCACCAGTGACCATTCACCCGAATCGGAACTGCGTAGGTAGACTGAATTTTCAGAGTCGCTAACCAACTTCTTAGCGGCTCATCCCATTCCTCTACAGAACCACCAAAGCCATCCATCTCCAGGAAGTACTTCTTGAATGCATCACTGAGTTCGGCAGCTTGGACAGACTCAACATCAGTGGGGCTAGTTTCAAATTGTGGCTCCAGGCATTTCTGAATCGTATTGAGGTAACGAATCGGCATCGGGGATGAGGATTCGTAGACATTTTCAAGGATTTCAATGCGATCGCACCCTGTTCCCTCAAGCAGAACTGTAAGCGCAGATTCCATCGCTACGTCAATGTTATCCAGAGTCAGCAGCATATTGGTCGCTCTGGCAGTAACCTCTAGTAACCGATCTCGCCTCAGCAGCCTTTGATTGTACTCGTTCAGTTCGGCAGCACGCTGTTGAGCAAACTGTGCGCGTTCTTGATGGGTGCGATCGCGGTGGATGGCACTGCCAATACAATCAGCAACCATTTTCAAAACAGCACTTTCTGCCGGACTGATGCGAACCGCTTCTCGACAGTAATCAATGCATAACAGACCCCACCACTGACCGTTCACCCGAATCGGAACGGCATAACACGCCTTGACTTGAACGGATGCTAACACGCCCCGAACAGGTTCATCCCAATCCTCCAAAAATCCGCCAAAGCCTTCTCCCTGGACATAATGTTGTTCCATGAAGGCTTCTCTACCTACATTACTGATACGTCCTGCTTCTAAACAAGCCATCTGGCTAATGATGCCAGGTTTTGCAACTTCGTAGATGATCGTATAGTGCGAAGGCAGCTTTGATTCCTCATCAAAGCCATTCTCTAAAACCCCAATGCGATCGCAGCCTGCGCCTTCCATAATGATGTTTAAAGCCGTATTGACCGCTTCATCAAAGTTCTCCAGGGTCAGCAGAATATTGGTCGCTTTGGCAACGGTTTCTAAGAGGCGATCGCGCGATCGCAGCATGTGATTATAGGGTTCTGGTTCAACGGCTCTTTGTTGTGTGGCTTGTTTGTCTTCTGGCTGCGTGCGATCGGGTTTAACAGCGGCAGTGATTGGCGTTGGCATTGCCGTTTCTGTCTCGTTATAGAGTAGCGATTCGCTGGGTTCTTGGGCACTCATCATCTGTTACCTCAACTTAAACCAGCCCTGAATTAGATAGTTAAGATGCCACATTAGACCCATATCAAGATTTGCAGAAGTTTTTAAGGGATGGCTTGAATTTACTATTGTAAAAAGTCAGTACAGTGTGATTTTTAATACATTTTATACCGAAAACCTTCTACTGGAAAACAAAAAACTGTCTCTTGAGTTGTTATGTTTGACCTACCTCGTGCGGAGTGTCAGAGGCGATCGCTGTCCTTAGCTGCGTTTGTCCTTGCCATCAGTAAGAGGGTATAACTGAGGCAAGCAGTCAAACTCTTGAGAGCCAGCAAGGTGCAATGACTCAGCCGCTAGATGAATGGTTGGTACGCCTAGAGAACGGTACGGCAACTGCCGCTGATTTGCAACGCTTGCGAGATGTCTTAAACAACCGAGATCCTCAAGTTGTGCAATGGGGAAAGTACAACATTCAGATCGGTGAGGGGCGAGAGATTTACATTGGCGATCGCACCTATGTCGAAATGAATGAGGATGCAGTAAGGGCGATCGTAGAGGCAATTCAGCAAAATTTTCAACCACTAAACTCTACCAATTTAGCTCAGCCCGATTTTGAGCCTTATTTGACTGCGATCGCCCGTCTTTATTCTGAGCAAAACACTCTGTATACACCAACAGATGCGCTATTGCCGCTGGAGGCTCGATCGGTAGAGCCGCAGGACACTCATCAGCCGCAGGACAGACAGCCACAGGAACGGCAGGTTGAGCAATTCCTAGTTCTAACCGGATTGCGAAGGTATGCACTGGGGGAACAGCGCGAGCATGTGTTGTTGGCGGGACGACCCGGTTCAGGCAAGACAACAGCACTGAAACAGTTAGCAGTTGCTTTGGCAGAGGCAGGTCAGGTTCCAGTGTTGGTGCAGTTGAAGGGCGATCGCCCTGTTCCTGAACTGATTCAGGCTGAATTTCGACGGGCAAGGCAACGGGTCACATCGGAGCAGATTGAAGATTGGTTATTAGCTGATCAGCTCATTTTGCTGCTAGATGGGGTGAATGAAATTCCCAATGATGACTTGCGGCGTAGGTTGGCGCAGTTCCGAGAGGATAATCTAACCGTGCCGATGATTTTTACAACGCGAGAGTTAGCCGTCGGGGGTGATTTGGGCATTGGCAAGCGGCTGGAGATGAAACCGCTGTCAGAGCTACAGATGCGGGATTTTGTGAAGAAGTATTTGCCAGAGCATGGAGAACAACTCTTAACGCAGTTGCGCGATCGCTTGCGAGAGATTGCAGAAACGCCGCTGTTCTTAAAGATGCTGTGTGATGTGTTCAAGCAAACGAGAGAGATTCCGCAGAATAAAGGGGAGTTGTTTCGGCAGTTCGATCGCAACTATGAACGCCTCAAAAAAGATTACGTGCCTGTATCCAAGAACTTTTGGGAGTTCAAATCAGAGGTTCTACAGCATCTAGCCTTTTCTATGATTCAGGCAGATGGGCAGAAGCCGACTGACCTATGGCTGACTATTTCCAAACATCGAGCAGAAAGCCTTTTAGAGAATTGGTTACACCAGCGAGGAGTGGTAGATGCCCCCACGAGAGCAAAAGAGTGGTTGAAGGATTTATGCAACCATCACCTTCTACAAGACGCAGCCAAACCCGGAGAAATTGAGTTTCACCATCAGCTATTTCAGGAATATTACGCGGCTGAGTATTTGCTGCAACACTTACCGAACTTGAGCGATGAGCAACTGAAGCGGGATTACCTCAACTATTTGAAATGGACAGAGGCGATCGCCCTAATGCTGTCTCTACTAAAGCAAGAAAATCAAGCATTGCACATAGTGAGATTAGCACTGGATGTAGATTTGATGTTAGGAGCAAGACTTGCAGGGGATGTTCATTCAGCCATTCAGAGAAGAGCCATCGAGTTGATGAACATATCATATTTACACGATTCTCAAATATCAGACTGGCTAAGAATAGAGCTTTTGGGAGAAACAAAATCACAAGAGGCTATTCCATTCCTCAAAAGAATCTACAACAACAATTCAAAACGAATAATCATTAATGATTCAACATTAGGAACAAAAGAAAAAGCTAATGTTCAATTGTTGCTACTAGGCTGTCTTGATCATCTAGCAGAAACTTCTAAGTTTTCGCAAAATTGGGTATCTTCCGAAACTGATTCTGTAGGAGATGATACTGATCAGAAGCATCTTAATCCTTATGAGAGAGTAAGTATAGATTTTCTTGAGTTTTTAGGCAAAAATGAGCCAGATGCTTACTCAAGTTATGTTAGAAGCTTGAACTTACTCAGCACTGAAAATAGATTATTTTTACTCTCTGAAAATTTGAAAGCTCCAGATCAATACATTAGACTTGGAGCTATTCATGCTTTGGCAATAATAGGCACTGAAGAGGTGGTTCCACTTCTATTAGAAGTTATGGAAGACCCAAAATCTCCAGATCGTAATTGTGTAGCTGAAGTTTTGGGACGACTAAGGCTTAAGTCAGCAATTCCAAAATTAACTCAGCTAATCAGGGAGAATAGAAACGAAGGCATCCGTTTAAGTGCAGTTTATGCATTAAACATTATTGGTTCTCAAGAAGTAATTCCAGGACTATTATTGGGTCTTCAAGATTCAAGCGTCGAGATTTGCAGGAAAGCAATTAATGGCTTTTATAGAGTTGAATCAGAGGAGGCTATTCCAGCATTATTAAGAGCTGTTTTTCATTCTGATCATTCAGTTTATCAAGGAGCTATATCTATTCTTCGGGACTGGAGTGCCAAGAAAGAATTTAGAGAAACTTTAAACCAAACAGCAGTTCCTATATTAATTCAAAAGCTTAAATGTTCAGAATTTAATCCTGATTGGAGTATCACCTTTACACTCTGGAATATTTTATCTGAAGAGCAAATTATACTTCTCCGCGACAGCTTAGATTTCAAAAGTTTGGATTTCAAAATGAATTTGTGTGTTTCTCTACTTCTTGGAAAGTTTGGTTATAGAGAGGCAATTCCAGGTCTACTTCAGGCAATTCAACATTCAAATTACGAGGTACGTCTTTGTGCTGCATACGCAATTGAACAGATTGCAGGTAATATAACCTCTCAATACTTACCTAATTTATTACCTCTAACTTTTTGTGAAATTGGAGAGGAAGCACTTAAAGCAATTATTGCCATCCAAAAACGCTGCGGTTACTACAACTACGAAATTGCTCACGGTTTGATTCCCCAAGGACGAGCGGTGCGAAGCAGTTCCCCCTTCGGGGTAATCGCCCTTTACTTCTCCTACGCTAGTGAGGACGAAGAGCTACGAGATAAGTTGGAGAAACATCTCAGCATTTTGAAACGAGAAGGTGTAATCACGAGTTGGGATAGTCGCCAAATTCTCCCCGGTGACGAAACGGCAAAGGTGATCAGCGATCACCTCAACACTACCGACATCATTCTGTTGCTGATCAGCCCTGATTCTATTGCCGACAGCACCTGCTATGACATCGAAATCAAACGGGCAATGGAACGCCATCAGGCAGGGGAGGCGCGAGTGATTCCCATCCTGCTGCGTCCGGTCGATTGGCAAGATGCACCCTTTAGTCAGCTTGAGGTGTTGCCCAAAAATAAACAGCCCGTGACAAGCTGGGCGAATCAAGATGAGGCATTTGAAGAGATCGCGAAGGGAATTAGGGAAGTGGCAATTGCATTCAGAAGATAGAGGGCAGGCAGTAGGCAGAAACGCAATTGATTGCGTCTGTACGGAAGGGTGAAAGGATAGTGTAAAGGGGCGATCGCCCTAAGATGCCTGCTGTTGTAACCACCGTTGTTGCAGATCCGCCATCCACCGTTTGGTGCCAAACACTCCTGCCAGCAAACCCGCTACGCTGAAATCTGCATCCAGAGTTTCCCAGTGCAATCCATCTCCCATTGGAGTCACTTCTACTTGGGCTAACACGTCTGGCTCTGCCCCTGCCAATCCTTGAGCAATTTCGGGTGGAAAACTAAAAATTGCACCGCTTTGCAATCGAATGATGACCAATCCTACGGTTGAATCATAATAGGCAGAAACGGCTCTGGGTTCTGTGAGATTTGCCTGAGTCGCCGCCGATTGTGCCTCTTCAAACTGTTGTTGAAAGGCTAAATCTTCTAAGCTGGGTTCAACCATAAAATTCTTCCCATTTGTCTAAGAGTTCTGTTTGGTGCTGCATTACGATGGCGATCGATTTTTTCGCATCCTTGTCGCTCATTCCTTGAACTAACAAGAGGCTGGGAGACACTTCCAGATTACCAAGCCCAACCTTTGCCTGCCCACCTGCCTTGAATACATGAACATGAGGTGGGTCATGATCATTAAAGTACATCCGAATCTCAAATCCATCTTGTCTTAAAAGCGTTGGCATTACTGCGAATAACGAAGTCAAGGGTAGAGCTATTATCTCTCACTCCGAAAGCTAAAGAGTTTGGAGGATTCAACTCACGAGTTAGCCAAGCACCTTAACCTGCTAGGACGAGAAGGAGTGATCACCAGTTGGGATAGTCGCTAAACTCTCCCCGGAGACGAAACGGCAAAGGTGATCAGCGATCGCCTCAACGCTACCGACATTATTCTATTGCTGATTAGCCCTGATTCCATTGCCGACAACACCTGCTATGACGTAAAAATCAAACGGGCAATGGAACGCCATCAGGCAGGCGAGGCGCGTGTGATTCCCATTTTGTTGCGTCCAGTCGATTGGCAAGGTGCGCCGTTTAGTCAGCTTGAGGTGTTGCCCAAGAATAAAGAGGCTGTGACAAGCTGGGCTAATCAAGATGAGGCATTTCTGGAAATTACGGCAGGAATTCGGGAAGTGGCGATTGAATTAAGAAAGCAGAAGGTAGAAGACAGGCAGAGACGCGATTAATCGCGTCTGTACGGAAAGGGCGATGCTCCGGTTTCCATGCTGTAATCACAACGAACGCATGTACTAAATGAGGCGATCGCGCTACGATGGAGTATTGCAAATTTGATGATTCTTGATTGCTTTGATACTCGCATAGAGTGGATAACGATAGAATTGTTAAGAACCGTTTCCTGCCGCAACCGCCCCTTATGTCCAAGCGTGCCAACTCTGGAAAGAGTTCTAAGCCCTCAGTAGTGACTGAGCTTGATGTTGATAGCAACCCCGAACCACTGAATGGCAATGGTGAATCGCCTCACGCCGCTCTTGCTGCTCCAGCGTCTAACAGCGTCTCACCCGGCTCAAAACCACCGCAGAACTTAATTCGGATTCGAGGGGCACGGCAGCATAACCTCAAAGATATTGACTTAGAGTTACCGCGCGATCGCCTAGTAGTCTTCACCGGGGTGTCGGGTTCAGGCAAGTCGTCGCTGGCATTTGACACCATTTTTGCTGAGGGTCAGCGACGCTATGTCGAATCGCTCAGTGCCTATGCGCGGCAGTTCTTAGGGCAGGTCGATAAGCCCGATGTGGATGCGATTGAGGGGCTGAGTCCTGCTATCTCCATTGACCAAAAATCGACCTCCCACAACCCTCGCTCTACGGTGGGAACCGTCACCGAGATCTACGACTACCTGCGCTTGCTCTATGGACGCGCCGGGGAACCCCATTGTCCCCATTGCGATCGCTCCATTGTGCCCCAAACCATTGATGAGATGGTCGATCGAATTTCAGATTTACCCGATCGCGCGCGATTTCAAATTCTGGCTCCCGTCGTGCGGGGCAAAAAGGGAACTCACAAAAAACTGCTTTCCAGTCTTGCGTCCGAAGGATTTGTGCGGGTGCGGGTGGATGGCGAAGTGCGCGAACTGAGCGATTCCATTGAGTTGGATAAGAACCAATTCCACAACATCGAAATTGTGGTCGATCGCCTGGTGAAAAAAGAGGGCATTCAAGAACGTCTAGTGGACTCACTCTCCACCTGCTTAAAGCGGTCGGAAGGGATTGCCATCATTGATGTCACCCTACCCGAAACCAATAACGTCATCGCCTTTCCCACAAAGCCCGATGACATGCAGTTGGCCGTATTGCCTTCGATGGCAGCAGAACCCGCAGGGCGATATGGTCAAGACTCTGACGAGAACACAGACAAACCTTCGTTAGAGTTGGTCTTCTCTGAAAACTTTGCCTGTCCTGAACACGGGGCAGTCATGGAAGAACTCTCTCCCCGGTTGTTTTCTTTTAACTCGCCCTACGGAGCCTGTCCTCAATGTCATGGGTTAGGAACGTTACGGACATTTTCTGCCGAGTTGGTGGTGCCCGACCCCACCTTACCTGTCTATGCGGCGATCGCCCCCTGGTCTGAAAAAGACAACACCTACTACTTCTCCCTGCTTTACAGCGTCGGTCAAGCGTTTGGGTTTGAGATCCAGTCCCCCTGGAACAAACTCACCCCCGATCAACAGCATGTGGTTTTGCACGGGTCTGACGAAAAGATTTATATCGAGTCTGATTCGCGCTATCGCGATAGCAAAGGCTATCAGCGACGCTATGAGGGTGTGTTGCCGATGCTCGATCGACAATATCGAGAAGCCACCTCTGATCTCTATAAACAAAAGTTGGAACAATATCTGGTGGATCAGGCCTGTGAAGAATGTGGGGGCGATCGCCTCAAGCCTGCTGCTCTCCGGGTTCGGGTCGGGCAACACCGGATCAAAGAGTTAACCAGTGTTTCAATCCGCGATTGCCTCCATCGAGTCAATAGCCTGGAACTGACTCCCCGGCAAGCCCAAATTGGGGAGTTGGTGCTCAAGGAAATTAAAGCCCGTCTCCAGTTTTTGTTGGATGTGGGCTTAGACTATCTCACCCTCGATCGCACGGCTATGACTTTGTCGGGTGGAGAAGCTCAACGCATCCGATTGGCAACTCAAATTGGCTCTGGTTTGACGGGAGTGCTCTACGTGCTCGACGAACCCAGTATCGGCTTACATCAACGCGATAACGATCGCCTGTTGCGAACGCTAACTCGCTTGCGTGATCTGGGCAACACACTGATTGTGGTAGAACACGATGAAGACACAATTCGGGCGGCAGATTACCTGGTGGATATTGGCCCCGGAGCAGGTGTACATGGAGGACGGGTCGTTGCCCAGGGAACGTTCCAGGACATTTTAGAGTCCGAGGAGTCCTTAACCGGAGCGTATTTGTCTAACCGACGGGTGATTCACACTCCAGCAGAACGGCGCAAGGGCAACGGCTGCATGCTTCGCATTCGCAAAGCCCACCGCAACAACTTGCAAAACATCAGCGTTGATATTCCTCTCGGCAAGCTGGTCTGCGTTACAGGAGTGTCTGGATCGGGCAAATCAACACTAATCAACGAACTGCTCTATCCAGCACTGCAACACCACTTTGGGCACAAGATCCCCTATCCCAGAGAAATGGAAGAAATGGGGGGATTGAATGCCCTGGACAAGGCGATCGTGATTGACCAATCGCCCATCGGTCGCACTCCCCGATCTAATCCGGCAACCTATACTGGTGTATTCGACGTAATTCGTGATCTGTTTGCTGAAACCATTGAAGCCAAAGCACGCGGCTATAAACCGGGGCAGTTTTCCTTCAATGTCAAAGGCGGACGTTGTGAAGCCTGCGGGGGTCAGGGCGTAAACGTCATTGAGATGAACTTTTTGCCCGATGTTTACGTGCAATGTGAAGTCTGCAAAGGGGCACGGTATAACCGAGAAACCTTGCAGGTGAAATATAAAGGCAAGTCTATCTCAGACGTGTTGAACATGACGGCTGAAGAGGCAATGGTGTTCTTTGAAAACATCCCCAAAGCTCATGCCCGTTTGCAAACAATGGTGGACGTGGGACTCGGCTATATTCGCCTGGGACAAACCGCCCACACCCTCTCAGGAGGAGAGGCACAAAGACTCAAACTGGCAACCGAGCTGTCACGACGCGCCACTGGTAAAACTCTCTATTTGATCGATGAACCTACCACAGGCTTGTCTTTCTACGATGTCCATAAGTTGCTGGATGTATTGCAACGACTGGCAGATATGGGTAACTCGATTTTAGTGATCGAACACAACCTGGATGTGATCCGCTGCTCTGATTGGGTCATTGACTTAGGGCCAGAAGGGGGCGATCGCGGCGGTGAAATCATCGCTCAAGGCACTCCCGAAACCGTGGCAAAAGTAGCCAAATCCTACACGGGGCAATACCTCAAAAAAGTCCTTGCATCACACCCAGCTACCCAGTAGGAATGATCATTACCAGAACTAAAATGGCTGTTTCTAGTAATCGCTGTTTTTAGTAATCAATGTTGTAAAGCCCAAACTCATCCCGAATGGTTTGTGTTAAAGGTCGAAAGTTAATCAGCCAACTCTTGGCTTGAGCGATCGTCCCTTGAGGATTGATCAACCGACTCAAAGTACTGTTGAAATGAGAGCTTTCACCATGACCCAAAATCTACGTTGCCGCTGGGAACGGGACACTCTTTACTGGAAGGCAGAATTGCAAGTGAACTTGACAACGATCCAAGCGATCGCCATCTTCTCAGCGTCATCCAGTTGTCAGAATAATGTCTCACAGCTAAACTAGGTTTCATGAAATTGTTGTTTATTTGCAGTCGCAATCGCTTACGCAGCCCAACGGCTGAAGCTGTCTTTGCAGAATATGACGGATTAGAAGTAGAATCAGCCGGATTAGAGCGAGATGCAGAAAATATCCTAAGCAGTGATGCGGTTGAGTGGGCAGACATTATTTTTGTGATGGAAAAATCGCATCGCCGCAAACTCTCACAACACTTTCAGCCCTGGCTTAAACAGAAACGAGTTATTTGTCTAGATATTCCCGATGAATACGACTACATGGAGCCAGCTCTAGTAGAGTTGCTTAAGAAAAAAGTATTCCCGTTGCTCGGAAGCTTTTAGGCAAAGCGATATCAAGAAAGCTCTATCTTGCATTAAGGTGTAGGGGATGACGTCTGGGCTACTGTTGAATGACTTTGATCCCTGTAATTGCGGCAACACAAGAGCATGGAGCCGTTGCCGGTTTGGTAACTGTCTTGATCATTCTGTTGTTGGTTGCAACAGGGGTAGCATTGCTGTCACGACGACTGCGAATACCGTATGTAACCGGATTAGTGTTAGCGGGGTTAGCGATCGCCGACTTTTTGCCTGAGCGAATTGGGTTAGACTCGGCCCTGATTCTCAATTTGTTTCTGCCGATTCTGCTGTTTGAGGCGGCCATTAATACGGATCTCAGCCGTTTGCGAAGTACGATCAAACCCGTAGCTTTGCTAGCAGGTCCAGGTGTGATCCTGTGTGCTGGCATCACCGCGATCGCCCTCAAGTTTGCATCAGGTTGGGATTGGATTCAAGCTTTGATTTTAGGAGTCATCCTGGCCATTACCGATACGGTTTCGGTGATTGCGGTGTTTAAAGAGGTCCATGTGCCGTCACGCCTGTCAACGATTGTCGAAGGAGAGAGTCTGTTTAACGATGGCATGGCACTGGTGCTATTTGGCTTAATCTTACAGGCACATGCTACTGGCTCCGTGACGGTTACAGAAAGTGTGCAACGGTTCGTCATCGTGATTGTCGGAGGAGCATTGTTGGGGTTGATGCTGGGCTATTTGAGTACAGAACTGTTTACTCGCTCAGACGATCCCTTAAGTGGTATTTTGTTGAGCGTTGCACTGGCTCTAGGAGCCTTTCAAGCCGCAGAGTTAGTGCACATCTCTGGAGTCGTGACGGTGGTGGTTGCCGGACTGGTTGTAGGTAATCGAGGATTAACACGGGGGT
The DNA here is from genome assembly GCA_033764315.1 of Oculatellaceae cyanobacterium bins.114. Lineage (GTDB taxonomy): Bacteria > Cyanobacteriota > Cyanobacteriia > Elainellales > Elainellaceae > FACHB-1407. The sequence goes on along the minus strand of JANRJA010000122.1, from coordinate 31,337 downwards.
TCTCTGCCTCTAGCCGAGTTACCCTCTACAGCTTTTGGGAATATGCAGGGTTTGGGGTCAACACGTTCATCTTTTTGCTGATTGGGCTAGAGATCAATTTAACAACACTGTGGCAAACACTGCCTGCTGTGCTGGTGGCGATCGCCGCTTATCAAGCAGGTCGCTTGTTGTCTGTCTATCCACTGTTGGCGATTTTACAGCGGTTCGATCGCCCCATTCCCCTACGGTGGCAACATGTTCTGTTTTTGGGCAACATCAAGGGTTCCCTCTCAATGGCACTGGCACTGAGTTTGCCAGCTACTCTCAGCGGACGAGGCGAGCTCATTGCATTGGTCTACGGAACGGTTTTGCTGTCTCTAATCGGACAGGGATTAAGCCTGCCCTGGCTAGTCAAAAAATTAAATATTACTCCTGTGTCGGCGGCATTACAGCAGATTGAGGAATTGCAGGCCCAGTTGATCACGGCTAAAGCGGCTCAGGATAGGCTGGATGAGCTACTCAAAAATGGCATTTTGCCAAAAGCAGTTTATGAAGAGATGCGATCGCGCTATCAAGTACAAGTGGCAAAATCTGAAAAATTGCTCCGAGAGCATTACAACCTACGACCTGATCCAGGAGCGATCGAAAAGAGCGATCGCCCCAAGTTAGACGCCATTCGACGGCAGTTGTTATTAGCTGAAAAGGGTGCCCTAAACCAGGCTCTACGGCGGCGCGTGATTTCTGAAACTGTGGGGCGATCGCAACTCCAAAAAATTGATGAACAGTTGCTTAGCCTGGATGACGATTAATAGCAGCACCCTGTCCTAGCTAACCCCTCAGTTAGCATATGATATTGATAGATATTCTATGAACAATAGAAAACATCACTCGTGACTTTCCCTTTTCCCTTTATTCAATGGCAATTAAGCCGCGCACTTCCTCTCCAAACCACTCACCATTTCTGCTAAAACGGCTTTTGGGCGAGACGCGTACCCAAATTCTGATGTGGTACGTGCTGATTATTCTGGGGTTTATTCTGGTGTCGTTACCGTTGATCCGACAACGCATCTTTTCCCAAGTGGATCAACGTGTTCGGGAAGATTTGGCAGAGGAAGTAGAAGAGTTTCAGGGCCTGCAAGAGGGCGAATTTACAGAATCTGATCTAGATGCGATCGAGCGAGTTGAAGCCATTAGAGGAATGACGTTTACCCTGGAACCGCAAACCCCAGACCAGGTGAGAATGTTGTTTGATGTGTATCTGTCTCGCCGAGTTCCAGAAGACGACACCTTCCTGATCACCCTGGTTGACGGTACCGTTTATCTGTCTAGCCCAAAAGCCTTACCCCAAGCGTTGCAACCTGGTGAGTCATTTTTGCAGACGGTCAAGCCGTTAACCCAGCCGACGCAAGGAGAAATCCAGGTAACTGAGGCGACGGGAGGAAGCATTCTCTATGTGGTTGAACCCCTCCAGGTAGCAGGTGAGACGGTAGGAGTGCTGATTGTCGCTCACCTGACAGCGGGGGAACGCCAAGAGGCATTAGTCGCTCTTGTAAGAGTGGCCGAGGTGATGGCGGTTGTAGGAGGGTTAGTGTTGTTGTCAGGGTGGTGGGTTGTAGGGCGTTTGCTGGCTCCCCTGCGAACGCTGACCCACACAGCTCAACAGATCAGTGAGTCTGATTTAACAGCCCGTCTTCCAATTCGAGGAGGGGGCGAATTGGCGGATCTGGCTCAAACGTTTAACGCCATGATGGATCGACTGGAACAAGCGTTTGCGCTCCAACGTGACTTTATCAACGATGCTGGACATGAACTCCGCACGCCAATCACGATTATTCAAGGCAATCTAGAGGTAATGGGAGACGATCCAGACGATCGCCGAGAGACCATCGCTCTGGTTATGGATGAGCTAGAGCGCATGGGACGACTCGTTGATGATCTGGTCTTGTTGGCAAAATCAGATCGGGCTAATTTCTTGCGGCTCAGTCCGGTTGAGATTTCGTCTCTAACTGAGGAGCTATTAGCCAAGGCAAAAGCACTGGGCGATCGCACCTGGCAACTGGACGCCGTAGGAGAAGGCACGATCACTCTAGATCGACAACGCATTACTGAAGCTGTGATGAATCTGGCCCAAAATGCAGTGCAACACACCTCCACGGGCAATGTGGTTGCTATTGGCTCTGCTGTTCAGGATCACTGTTTACATCTGTGGGTGCGCGACACGGGCGACGGGGTTGCCATCGAGGATCAAACCCGGATTTTTGAACGATTTGCTCGTGCTACCAAAACGGCTCGCAAGTCAGATGGTTCTGGTTTGGGGTTGGCGATTGTCAGGGCGATCGCAGAAGCACATCACGGTAAAATCACCCTCCAGAGCCAACTTCAACACGGCTCAACGTTTACCCTGATGCTGCCGTTGCAACTCCCATTCAGCAAATTGGAAAGTTGAGAATCGCCATGCCTCACATTCTTATTGCTGAAGATGAAGTCCGCATCTCATCCTTTATTGAGAAGGGATTGAAAGCCAACGGATTTACGACAGCGATCGCTCCTGATGCTGAAACCACAATCGATCTCGTCATGCGAGGTGGGTTTGACTTGCTCATCCTGGATTTGGGGCTACCGGGAAAGGACGGACTGACGGTGCTAGAGGAACTGCGGGGACAAGGTGAGCAAATTCCCATCATCATCCTGACCGCTTGTGACGACGTACAACAAAAAGTAGCTGGGTTTGAGGGAGGAGCCGATGATTACCTCACCAAGCCCTTTCGCTTTGAAGAATTGCTCGTGCGAATTAAAGCTCGACTGCGCGATCGCCCCATCTCTTCCACCCAAGAGTCGATGGTGTTGCAGGTGGGTGAAGCCATACTCGATTTGCGAACCCGTAAAGTCAAAGTGAGCGATGCCTGGATCGAACTCCCTGCCCGTGAGTTTTTGTTAGCAGAGATGTTTTTTCGCCATCCAGGACAGGTTCTCAGTCGAGAACAGTTGCTTGACCGGGTTTGGGGATATAACTATGACCCAGGCTCAAACATCGTCGATGTGTATGTTGGCTATCTACGCAAGAAGCTCAGCAGCGATCTGATTGAAACGGTACGGGGCATGGGGTATCGATTACGCAGCAAATAAACATCCCTATGATCTCTGTCTTTCAATAAACATGAGAAAAGTCTCATCATCGATTTTTCTCTTTTCTCTCCATAATTGAGAAGAGAGATGAAGTGTTGTTCGTTGTTCTGATGCACGGCAGAGGTTGCCTAGTGGCCTCAATCAACTTCGTTCACTGAATCTATCGATCCATGCTCTTGTAAAGACCTCACTCTATGATCCTGGTCGGTCTGAGAGGATTGCCTCCACAATTCCTTAATTTCAGTCTCCATGACTAGCCTGAGATAACCCTCCAGTCAAAGCATTTGAGTTAACCACGCTACAGTTATTGCAAAAGTAACCCCATCATATGCAACTTTCCCGAACCACCCTCATCCCAACCCCTCTCCCGTTTTGCTATCCATTACGCAAAAGTCTCTGAAAATCCCGCCAGATCCTATTCGCCCTCATCCCCCAACCCCTTCTCCCAAAATAGGAGAAGGGGAGCAGGAAACCCTTTCCCCTCGCCTGTTCTGGGAGAGGGGAACACAAGGGGTGAGGGTGGTTTGGGTGAGATCTGCGTAATGGATAGCCCGTTTTGGGAGAAGAGCTAAAGGCTATTTCCCCTCCTCACCTCATGGAAGAAGGGGCTAGGGGATGAGAAGAAATTTTAGTTGCACGTCACGCAAAAGTACTTACTATGAATCGGATTTTGATTGCTGAAGACGAACCGCGTTTGGCTGCATTTATTGCTAAAGGACTAAAACAGAATGGCTATGAAACAACGGTTGTTCAAGACGGAGAGCAAGCATTGCGATTGCTAGAGCAACCATCCTTTGACTTATTACTGCTTGATTTAGGGTTACCCATTAAAGACGGTTGGTTTGTTTTACAAAAACTCCGCCAACAGGGAGATGCCATTCCCATCATCATCGTGACGGCATTAAGTGATAACGGTAATCAAGACCGAGCCAAGGCATTGGGGGCGAATGACTTCTTGATGAAACCCTTCAAATTTCAAATCTTACTGGACAGAGTAAAACTTTATTTAGAGCGTTTGAAATGACATGAGACTTCTCTCATCCCAATTTCATAACGGTCTTATAGAACTTTTAGAAGATATAGAAAGTTCAATAGTTTTCCTCTGAGCATACTGATATAGCAACCGTTTAAATGGCTGAGATCAAAGGGTTTGGGGTACGCCCTGTTCTGGCCAGTCCCTTAGTTGCTAAACCTTGGTTGCTAGAGTTGTCTCTCTCAAATTGAACTTGAAACAGTGTCATTACTCGTGTATCCAGGATGATCCTAAATGGTTAAAATTCTTGTCGTAGATGACAATATAAATAATGTAATGTTGTTTCGTTGTTTTCTAGAGCGTGGAAACTACGCTGTTATAACTGCTATGAGTGGGGCAGAAGCGATCGCAACGGCTCTAGAGGAACGACCTGACTTGATCCTCATGGATTTGATGATGCCAATTATGGATGGGTTTGAAGCAACCGCTTATCTCAAAAACAATCCCATTACCCAACACATTCCGATTATTGTCTTAACGGCTGAGGATAGCTCAGAAGCTTACAACAAAGCCAAGCAAGCAGGCTGTGATGAATATTTGCTCAAGCCTATCCGCTATGAACTACTGCTTAGAGTGATTGAGATGATCCTCCAATCTGGTTAAGGCAATTCATCTGTCTCACAAAAGTTTGTCTCAGGTTGAAAGCCTTGTTTAATCGTCAGGCTCTATGCCATTTCACAACTCTGCTGAATCAGAAGTTCTACCTATTTACCTCACAGCCATCAATAAAGCTGACCACTTGATGCATTGAGCCAGGTCTTGTCACCAACAAAATGGTTGAACCCGTTTCTAAAACCGTATTGCCATTGGGAATCACGAGCTTGTCATGCAAGTGGTGCTGATAACCAATGATTAAGGAATCACTGGGAAAGCGAGGATCTTGTGCGATTTGGGCGACACTACGACCGACTACTGGGCAGTTAGCAGGAATGGCTAACTTTAACACTTCGATCTGTCCCTGTTCAAAATGCATCATCGATTCCACTTGAGGATACTCGATCACATTTGCCATTGTTGAAACCGCCAGGTCAATCGCATTCACCACCATCGTTGCTCCGGCAATCCGATATGGCTCTGCAAAATCTCGGTGTCGCATTCGCACCACGATCTGTGAAACGCCATAGTGCTTTGCTAGCGTGACCATTGCTAAATTTAGGGCATCATCTCGCAACACCGCCGCTAGGGCATCAGCTTTACGAACACCTGCCTCTAGCAACACTTCTGTACTGACGGCACTACCCTCAAATGCCATGACTCCTAATTGATCACGAGCATAACGACAGGCAGCGGGGTCAACGTCAATCATCGCTACTGTATGTCCCAGATCAACCAGCTTTTGTGCCAAGTTGATCCCCACTAAACCTGCACCCCCAATCAGGACATACATATTGTTCTCCTCTTCATCACTGCTTTTACTGTAGTCGTTAGAACCAAGGTGTGGTGTTCAAGTTGATTTTCGGAGGCACCGATCTAATCAAACTAATAGTCAGAGGCTCAATTCTGTAGCCTAACCGCTAACCGTGAAATCAGATCTCCTTAAATCACTAATTTCTTCTACTGATAGCCCCGTAATTTGGCTAATAGCCGCATCGTCTAAGAAAGCGAGCGATCGCCGAGCAGTTTCTAGCTGTGCCTCTTTTCGTCCCTGTTGCAATCCCTGTTGCAATCCCTGTTGCAGTCCTTCCTGGAGTCCCTGTTGCAATCCTTCTTGGAGTCCCTGTTGCAGTCCCTGCTTGGTCGCTTTAGTGATGGCTCCCCGTTGATCTTGAATAAAAATCAGTTGATGCTCCAGTTCTTCCAGTTCTTCTCGGGTCAAATTTGCCTGATTGGCAATCTCAAAAGCCTGCTGAATTGCAGAGACTGTTCCCATAATGTCAGGTACAACGCTCAAGTCACGAGCATTTTGAAGAAAATAAATCCACTTGTCTGTCAAGCTTGTCAGGGCTTCTAAAGGCTTTTGAAACTTGGGTAATTCGACAAAGACTAACTCCAAATCGTGGATTAGATAATCAATTAAATAATCTTTTTCCTTAAGCACAAAGCGAGAAATGACCGCATCAATTTCAGGAAACATCTCAAAATCAGTAATTGTTAGCGCAATCACTGGATTAAGTAAAGGGTAACTCTGTCCTGCACTCAACTGAATGGAGTAGGCTTTAGCCGCATTGTAGAGAATTCGCTTCTCAAACCCCTCCACATTCAATACCTGCATTTCGATGATCACGGCTTCACCCGTGCTCAGTTGGGCTTTGACATCCAAATAAGTATCCTTCACACCTCGAATTCGAGGGGCTTGATAGGGATTGAGGATTTCTAGATCTTGAATTGTAGATTGCCCTGCATACAGAATGCCATTCAAAAAACTGATCAATATGTCGCGGCTTTGCTCAGAACCGAAGATTTTTTTGAAGGCAAAATCAGTTTTAGGATTAATGAATATCATGCCAGGACAGCAGATAAAATTACACGCTTTGATTGTAGCGTGGGGTCTAACCGCCTTGCGATCCGTTCATTGATCCATATAGCCTTGCTGATGCATCCTCAGACTCTACACTTGCTTAAGCCGATATCCCAGTCCATGTACAGTTTCGATGAAATCATCTGGAGCACCAGCAACTTTAAGTTTTTGCCGCAGACTCTTAATGTGAGCTTTGACCGTATCTTCTTCAGGAGGCTCTGTCAAAGACCAGACTCGCTCGATCATCAGGGCTCGGCTAAGAACACGGCGACCATTAGAAAGTAGGAGTTCCAAAATCGAAAACTCTTTTGGAGTCAAACGCAGGGGGCGATCGCCATAGGCAACTTCAAACGTGCTAGAGTTTAATCGCAAGCTGCCCCATTGAGAAACCGACACAGAGCCAGAAGTGCCCCCTCGACGTAATAGGGCACGCAGTCGTGCCAGCAATTCTGGCAAATCGAAGGGCTTAACTACATAATCATCGGCTCCAGCATCTAAGCCTGCAATTTTATCAGCACTGGTATCACGCGCTGTCAACATCAACAATGGAAAATGATAGCCCTGCATTCGCATACGCTGGCACAGGCTCATGCCATCCAGCTTTGGCAGGGTGACATCCAGCAGCACTAAGTCATAAGGCAGAGTAGTCACCTGCTCCCAACCCGCTTCTCCATCTCGCGCCACATCTACCACATATCGTTGGTCGCTGAGTGCCTCAGAGAGGGCATCCCCCAGCTTGGCATCATCTTCAACTAACAGAATTCGCATAAAGCAGCACCGAAACCCAAATTGTTAGCCTGCATCTACAGCAGTTTACGAAATGGCTTGCATTAGGAACCTGTATAACAGCCCTACTGCCAACAGACCTGTCACTTTTCAAACCAGGGTAGTGCTCTAAAAGCAATACTTTTGAAGTAAGAATATGTCCCGTCAGGCGGGATACATCCTTACTTGTTTAGGTCTACCCAAACAAGAAACCGAGTGATCTCAGCCCCGATTGCCCAAGTAATAGAACCTGCTGTAATTTACAGGATTTGTAATTTTAGATTGCGTTGAGTTAAAGACAACCGCTGTGCGATTAGATACGGTTTGTTGGGTAGCACACATTCGTTACCAAACTTTACAAGTGTGCGATGGTAACTCCAGTCAATGGAAAAACGCTACTGAACCCCAATTTTTGCCATACTGATGAGGGCTACAGCATTGACCCTCATCCCCTCTGTTTCGGTTATGCCAAGTGTCTACACAGAAATTGAGATAAATGCTCCCAGAGCGGTTGTCTGGCAGGCTCTGGTTCATAAAGAAGACTGGTTACGGTGGAACACGTTTCTATTTGATCGATCGCCCAATCAACAATTTGAGCGGGGGCGATCGCTCTTATTATCTCTAAAGCGAGTGGCCGGAGAAGACGAGACTGAGTTTCAAGCCAAGATTACTCAAGTTCATTCTGATGTGTGCCTACAGTGGGTCTCAACGGCCCCAGGTTTTCGCAACGAACACATCTTTGAGTTACAAGATATCGGTCGCGGTTGGACTAAATATACCCATCGAGAACAGTTTTCTGGATTCGTGACTCGTTTAGCTCTCCCTTTTATTCGGCAAGATGAGCAGCAGGGGTTGAGACGCATGGCACGAGAACTCAAGCAACATGTCGAATTGTTAGTTCGTTAGCTTTTGGTGCTCTACACCAACTGTCAAGATGGTTAATACAAGAGGGTGTGTGAGCTTCGCCCTGAGCAGTTTTTGACTTGAGTGCTCAAGCCAAAGGGGGTTCCATCGTTTGAGCTTCGTCCTAACCAACTCTTCAGTTGCTCTCTAAATAAGCATTGATAAAAATAAAACCTGATTGAGATGACCCAGCATCCCAATCAGGTTTGAGCTATGTATAGGATCCTATTTTTCAGCTTTAAAACAGCGTTTTGTTCAAACCCTGTTTTATCAAAACCCTCTATTTCACGAATCGCTTAAGATTGCTATTAAAGGGAGTTATTTATTACAAGCCGAGTTGATTGCCGCGGCGATATTGCAGATAGGCAGCCACAAACAGCCCCGCCAAAGTAATTGGGATCAATCCCAAAACAATTCCTGAAAGTAAAGGCTCTACCACAATTCATATCTCCGTATCACTATCAGGATCTTATCAAACTACCAGCCTTTCACGGCATCCCAATTCAAGTTGAAACAAGTTTAGTCGTTTTTTAGTAGAAAAATGACCTGTTGGCTGCGAGGTCGCTTAGCCAGTTCGTGCCCTAATCGACATCAAAGGATAGAATCTTGTTGGCAAAACGCCCTACACCCGCTTGACGCTTTGCAGTAGTGGTTTTCCCATGACGCAAAAGATTCCAGGCAGAAGTCCTGCTTGAAGGCTAATTTATAAACAAAAGTTTAAGATTTACTTTATAAATTGGCTTTGATAAAACTATCTCATCATAATATTTAATTTTTTTATATTTTTCTCATAATTGCAGCATTGCCTTTAACTCCAGCCTAAAACCCCACTAAACACCTGAATAACTGAAGGATAAAGGGATATTGACACCTCTACCTACAGAATTACACTTGCTTGCATTGAGCTAAAAAACTTAAACTAAGTTATAAATTGAAAAGCTATATACATCTGTGTTTTGACTAGAGAACTTTTGGATAATCAGCTTACAGATAACACGGTCTCGGTTCAGAGATGGGTTTTGATTGGCGTAGGGGTGCTGCTCACGGTCATCCTGGTTGTTTTTGGCGTCCATCAATTTCGGTATTCTGACCCGTACGTGCAAAGTGTGCTGTCCTTGCCGGGTAACGCGGCACAAGGGCAGTTCATCTTTCAAATGAATTGCTCTAGCTGTCATGGAATTTATGGCGATGGTCAGGTTGGCCCTAGTTTGCGTCATGTGTCATCCCGCAAATCTAACTTGGGCTTAATTCACCAAGTCATTAGCGGTGAGACTCCGCCCATGCCCCAATTTCAGCCAACCCCTCAAGAGATGGCTGATTTGTTGAAATATCTTGAAAGCCTTTAAATAGGCCGATACAAAGCATTACTTAAACGGAGCGATCGCTCTAGTAAACTCCTGCAACCATTCAGTTCTGACATCTGACGAGAACGATTGCAGAAAATCTATGCTTGACCCTTCATCTTGCGGACACCGCAGGGACGACAGGGCGTGCCTTTACACACCTGTCCTGAGGGCAAGCTACCAAATACGCTACTGCGGGCACCCACCACCGTGTTTGCTCCAATCTCCACTCCAGGTGCAACAAAGCAATCCGTCGCAATCCAGGCTCCATTGCCGATTTTGATCGGGGCTGTTTTGAGCCGAAATGCAGGGTCTTGAATATCGTGACTGCCTGTGCAGAGATAGCTCTTTTGAGAAATCACACAATGTTGACCCACTTGAATCTGGTCAAGACTGTAAAACACGACATCATCGCCAATCCAGCTATAATCGCCAATCTCAACCTTCCAGGGATAGGTAAACCGAGCCGTTGGACGAATGACCACTCCCTTGCCCAAACGCGCACCAAATAGCTTGAGCAGAAACCGACGTGGCGCATGGGCAGAGTGTGGTGTCAGTGGAAAAGCGATCGCCTGTACTAACCACCACAACAGCACGACCCATCCCGATCGCCCCCGGTCAAACCAGGATTGGTCATATTGCCGCAGATCAACCCAAGCTTCGTTATCAGGGAGGTTTATGTCTGAAGAATCTGCGGAACTATCCATAAATGGAGGAATAGAATCGGACATAAAGGTTGTGGAGCAATGAGCTAAAGAAGTCGGACGTTTCAGAAACCTCCGACTTCTACCAGTGGCTAAACCGTTTTCACTGGGTCAGGTTGGGGAGTAGACGGAGGGGGTGGAGTCGGTGGAGCAGCAGTCACATTCAACTGTCCGCCAAACTGCCGCAATTCAAATAGTTTCACACCGATCTGATATTCATATTGGCTCAGCAAACGTCCGTAGATGTAGCCTGCTTTGCCATCCAAAAAGCCCAACCGAATGAAGTAGAACAACACAAATCGAATGAAGGGTTTAAAGGGCAGACGAACCCAAATCTTTTTGAGGAATCGTTTGCGCTGGACGGAATCGCCAAACAAGTTGGCACCAATCGTGCCGCCTTCGCCCATCCCTGTGAGCAAGTTGTAATAGATTTTGGCTTCCCAGTTGGAGTAGCGGTTGTGTCGCTCAAGCCAGTGATAGAGATCGCGGAAGTCGATGTGATCCATATCTTTCTGGAGGTAGCCAACCTTGCCCTCTAAGACGACGTGTTCATGCACTTCGTTGTCGCCTGTGTTGCGGATCTCTTCGGTGTTGAGGTTTTCGTAGCGTCCTTTTTGATGGCGGAACAGACGCAGGTTCCAGTCGGGGTATTTGCCCCCATGCCGAATCCAGGTGCCCAAAAAGTAAACCCGACGGTTGATGTAGTAGCCGTTGAATTCAGGGTTTTGGATGGCTTCAGCAATTTCATCCCACGATTCAGGAGTAATGCGCTCATCACAATCGACAATCAAGACCCATTCGTTGCGGAAGGGAAGATTTTCGAGTGACCAGTTTTTCTTTTTAGGCCAACGACCGTTGAAATGAAACTGAACGACCTTAGCCCCATGACTCTCGGCGATTTCAACCGAGCGATCGCTACTTTGAGAATCAACAACAAATACCTCATCTGCTCTAGACACACTAGCAAGACACGCGGGCAAATTTGCCTCTTCGTTTTTAGCAGGGATGAGGACAGACACCGGAAGCTTGGGAAGTGAGGTCATAAGTTGGGGTCTATGTAGTATAAGAATGAGTTCAAAAAATTAAGACCGATTGAGGCGTTTTGAGGCAAAGAGCATCCCTTCAACAGCTGTTTTTAAGTAGCCGATTTGCCCATAAGCATAGACGAAGTTATCAAACGATTGGGCAGGATCGTTGAAATATTTGAGAGAACGGTAGATTCCTCGTAAGAATCGCTCAGAGCCTCTCCCTAGTTGTTTGAGTCCTGCCCGCCCTGTTACTTGTTCCCGATAACACTCACTAATACCCTGCCACCAACCTCGTTTCAGGAACCAGGAGCGTTCGAGTCTTTCTGGAGCAACGTTGTGAGCGGCCAGGGCATCCGGCAGGTAGGCGACTTGCCACCCCATTCCTAGTGCCAGTTCAGTCATGTGTAATTCTTCATTAGACAACAGGTTTTTGCCGACCCGTCCGAGGTTGACGTCAAACCCACCTATTTTTTCAAGAAACTCCCGGTCGATGGAGTAGTTCAACCCTCTGGGGGTGAGATTGGGAGAATCAATGTAGACAATCTGTTCGCCTAAGTCATAGGCTCCTAGATTTGCCGCTAAGTTTTCAGACAGCCAGGGAGGTTGACTAGTGCCTTCTGCCCATAGCAACGTGACTTTGCCGCCAGCGATCGCCAGCGTGTCGTGAGTCTGATAAGCCGCATGGAGCACCCGTAACCATTGAGGGCTAGCCACAGCATCATCATCGAGGTAAGCCAGGATAGGACTCTGGGCAGCCTGTGCGCCCGTATTGCGGGCAACTGACAGCCCTGTCACTGGCTCGTAGACGTACTGTAAACGGGGATGGGGTAGACGAGCTTCTACCACTTCACGGGTGCGATCGCTGGAAGCATTGTCAATCACAATGACTTCATATTCGCCCGGAAAATCCTGCTCTAGCAGGCTGTCGATCGCAGCACCAAGATAGCCATCCCGGTTGTGCGTGCAAATAATTGCGGAAATTTGCGGGTCAGGCATAGGGGGTGAGCAGGAATTCCAATTTGCTACTCTCTATTTAGCCCATAAACCCCACACCAGGTCATCAATTTTTGGTAAAGAACACTTAACAGCAAGATGAATTTACTGAAATGCTCATTTTAGGAATACGGTAATTCACTAAAAAAAACCAAAAAAGCTCAGTATTTCTACTGAATTTTGCTCATTTAAGTAGTCTATTCAGAACATGTAATCGTGCAGAGAGAATGCGACAAAAACAAGTCTGTGGCGTAGCTCTCACTCAGTCCTCGTGATCTCTAACAGTATTGATTTCAAGCATTCAGCCTATTACTGCAACTTGCTATGCACCTCAATCAGGTCTTGGGCCAGTTGGCTAAGACGAGATTCTAATTCTTGTTTTCGGGCTAATAGTTGCCGTAGCTTTTGATATCGAGCGATCGCCAAGCTAACATGAGCTAACTGATCGGGAGGGCAAGGACGCGACCACAGTTGCCCATCGGCGTCTAATCCACAGAGACGATAGCCTTTGCGAGGAGAATCATGGGTTGCAGTCAAGGCAGTATGAGAAGTATGAGAGCCAATCGCTTGGACATAGCCCATCAGTCGATCGGGATCAGCATGGCGCAAAGGAGCCGTGGCAGGCGATCGCTCTTCACTGTTTTCTGATTCGAGCCAACCATCCACAATAGGGCCTTCTAGATAAAGCTCCTGAATCTCCATCAAAATCTGTTGCAGTTCAGCTTGCCAACCCCCAACGATAGTTTGCATATCTTTGAGGAGACCCATCGCAAACCCTGGATTGGCCGCATGACGGTGGCTACTAAAACTAGGTCGCTTGAGTTTAGGCAGGTTAGGGGCTTGGGGGCAATGGTCTTTAACCGGGAACGGTTGCACCTTTAAAGGAGGATTAGAAATCTCAGAAGCAAGGGTCTCGTTGACTGTTGACGTTGATCGAGTGAGCGATCGCACATCAAACGAGTAGGTTTTGAGGCTGGGCAAGGTTTCACTGGCAGGAGTTTGGCTCGTCAAAACAAGCTGTCCTATCGCATCTCGACTAGGAGGCTGTGATCGTGGATCAACACTCTGGGCATGAAGCTGATTGAGTGTCGCTTCAATCCGTTGCAAGCCCGATTTCATAGTGCGGTTGCTCCTCTGTCAGAGATGTTAAAAAAATTCTATCGTCAATGATTGACATAGAGGTTATTTTAACCACTTCTGGATCGCTTGAACACCAGTACTAGAACAATAAGGCTAAAAGACAAACGATAAAAGTAGAAAATAAACGTATTTTCATTCTTTATCGTTTATCCTTTAGCCTTTAAGATCCTTTAGCCTTTGGCTTTTGCCTCTAATGTTTCCAAACGACTCTTCAAGTCCTGGTTATCCCGCTTGAGTTGGTCGAGTTCTTGTTGCAGTTTTTTGACAGCTTCAGGCTGTCCAGCATTTTTTAGCACTTTTTGGATGGCTTCTTCTGCCATCCGTCGAACTCGACCATCAGGGGTGCGATCGCTGAGAGACTGCAAAATACCCATTGCTTTGGTGGTTTCCATTTGTCCCAAAGCGACTACCACTGAGACTTGTGTTAAGAAGAAAGACTCGTCCGCCAATTCCGTTAGGCGGGTAAGGATGCGATCGACGTTGATCGGAGTCTGCCCGGTAGAGATCGCACCTAAGGCTCGAATGGCACCTAAGCGCAGCGGTTGAGGAGTACCAATGGCGGTGTATTCCAAAAGCAAGTTGAGTGCTGCTTCAGAGGTTTTGAGCCGACTTAATCCAGCGATCGCCCCATTTCTCACCGTTTCATTCCAACCTGCCCGTTCTTGGAGAACGGATTGGAGCAGTTGAATCACGGCTTCCTCTTTGGAATCTCCGTTTAACAAAGTAGCCGAAACGGTTGCAACTCCCCGAATCGCAGCCGCTTCAACGTAATAGCTCGGATCACCCTTTTGGGCGATCGCCTTTAACACGTCATAGCTCTGCTCTGTTTTGATTTGCATCAGAGCGTCTACTACGGCTCGACGCACTCTCGGTTCTGGATCGCTTAAACCTTCCACTAATCCTGCGAATGCTTGATCAAGCTTGATCGATGCCAATTGGTCAGCCACCTCTGCCCGCACTGCCCAGAACTGATCGTGCTTTAAAGCCATCGTCAGAGCTTTCACCGCTTCTAAATTGCCTTTTTTGGCGAGTGCCTCTGCCGCCAAAATGCGCGATAACGGATCGGGATCCGACTGTAACTGCGCCTTTAGCTCAGCAACGGGATACTCCAATGTCACAGTTTTGAGGATGTGATTACCGACGTCAAAACTAACGAATTGGGGTTTCTCGGCTAATGGAAAGTAGAAAGTTTGCTCCCGTTCATGCACTCGAACGGTGAATGTTTTCACAGTCGCAGGGCTTGATTCGCCAATATAGCCAAACCCCAAAGGAATCTTGAGATCAAACAATCCGCTTTTAAAGCTGGTGTCTCCATCTTTGACCTGAGTTTGGGTAATCGTGAGCTTGGCTAAGTTGCTATCGCCATCCCAAGAGTAAGCCACTTTGTAATCAGGGTGTCCCCCTCGAAACACATACTGATCAAAGAGAAATTGCAGGTTGCGACCTGTGGCTTTGTCGATCGCCCTTAACAGATCAACCGTTTCAACGGTTTTGTGGGCATTGTCTTGGACAAAGGTATGAATCGCTCGCTCAAACAATTCATCTCCTAACTCCGCCCGAATCATGTGATAGACACAGGCTCCTTTTTCATATAGGTGCCGATCATAGAGTTCGATCGCCTCTCGATAGATGTGCGTGACGATCGGGCGACGATAGCGGGAGCTGTCTTCTGAGATGTAGTTTGACGCTTCACCCAAACGGTAATAAGCGGCTTCATCGGCACCATATTCGTGCTCTGTCCACATCACCTCAGAGTAAGAAGCCATGCCCTCTTTGAGCCACGCATGAGACCAGTGCTTGATCACCACCAGATCACCAAACCACTGGTGTGCCAGTTCGTGTGCCACCAAGCTTTCAGTGCCCCGATTATCTAAAGCGGCCCGTTCATCTAGCAGGCAGCGATCGGTTAGCAGGGTTGTGGAAGTGTTTTCCATGCCGCCAAAGATAAAGTCATCGACACACACCTGGGCGTACTTGGGATAGGGATAGGGATAGCCATAGACCTTGCTGAAAAACTCAATCATTTGAGGCGTTTTGCCCATGCTGCGGCGGGCATCGGCTTCTCGTCCTTTATCCACATAATACGTAACGGGTTTGCCTTGCCATTCGTCGCGCAATTCAGCAAAGTCACCAACCGCCAAAGTCATCAGATAAGTGGGATGCACTTCTTGTTGTGACCAGTGATAAATCTTGTCGTCGCCTTCTTCCTGAGCACTCACCAGTTCTCCATTGGAGATGGCAACAAATTGCTTGGGCACCCTGACTCGAATCTCAGAGGTCGCCAGTTGCCCCGGATAGTCAAAACAGGGAAACCAAAAGCGAGAATCTTCATCTTCACCCTGTGTCCAAACTTGAATCGGCTTGTTGGGATAGTGCTGATCGGGCGTGATAAAGTAAAGCCCGCGTTGAGGTCGATCGGCGGCATAAGCGATCGCCAACTCAAGTTTTTCTCGCTGTTGGCTGGGTTCCTTGAGATAGATGTGCAACTGCTCACCATCGTACTCAAACCGTTGCTCAACCCCAACGACCTTTACCGAGTGAATCGTTAGCTGAACGGCATCCAATATCAGGCGATCGATGCCGCTACGAACTGGATTCAGGCGAATCGAGCACGTTCCGTCATATCGCTGTTGCGGAATATCTAGCACTAAATCCAAAGCAATGTGTTCAACCTGACCAGGGCGATCGGGGTTGTAGTGAGGTTTTGCCCCAGGTAACTCAAATGATTTGTGACCGTTGTTGTCGGAATCAAAATAGGACTGCAACATGGAGGGATGATCGCCGCGATAGCATCTCGACTGTGAATTAGCTATAGATTAGCGTGGAATAGGAGTAGGGAGTAAGGATAGCGCGATAGGGGGATTTACTGCCACCCGCCCTCTGTCACCTGCCTCTTTTCCCCCTTCAGTATAGGTTCAGTATAGACGCGATTAATCGCGTCTCTGTCTGCCACCTGCCACCTGCCACCCGCCACCTGCCTCCCTCCCTTCCACAATCCGAAATCTTTCCTGATTTCTCGCCTGACATGGCTATTGGAATGGGATGATAGGATTGGATGATGGTATTTCCCTAATTCCTACCGGATTATCGTAAATTATTTATCTGCCCTTTTCAGCCGCTCATCGTTCCAATGGTCAAGACTCCTGCAACTCTTTCCCTAGATAAAAAAGCTTCCAAAGTCGAAGGCATCAAAGAGCGTAGTAATGCTCTGCGTGAGCCGATCGCCACAGAGATTCTGCAAGATACAACGCACTTTAGTGAGGATGGCATTCAAATCCTCAAGTTTCACGGATCCTATCAGCAGGACAACCGAGATAACCGAATCAAAGGGCAAGAAAAAGATTATCAGTTCATGCTGCGGACTCGTAACCCTGGAGGTTACATTCCCGCACAACTCTATCTTGTGCTCGATCAACTCTCTGAAGAGTATGGCAATCATACGCTGCGTGCTACTACCCGTCAGGGCTTCCAGATTCACGGCATTCTCAAGAAGAATCTGAAGCTGGTTTTAGGATCGATTATTCGCAACATGGGTTCCACGTTGGGGGCATGCGGCGATTTAAATCGCAATGTCATGGCTCCGCCTGCTCCCTTTAAAGACCGTCCAGAGTATGTTTATGCCCGGGAGTATGCTCATCACCTGGCAGAATTGCTGACTCCTCACACCGGGGCATACTACGAAATTTGGCTAGACGGGGAAAAAGCGATTACCGCAGAACCCCACCCGGATGTAGCGGCGGCTCTCGCCAGCAATGGGAATGGGACAATCGTGCATGATTCTGAGGAACCTATCTATGGCACTCAGTATATGCCTCGCAAATTCAAGTGTGCGATCGCTGTGCCGGGAGACAACTCGGTTGATCTGTTTTCACAGGATGTCACATTGGTTGTGATAACTGACGACAATGGTCTGTTGCAAGGCTTCAACATCTTTGCAGGGGGTGGGTTAGGACGAACTCACAACAAAGAAGAAACCTTTGTTCGATTGGCAGATCCGATTGGCTATGTCGATAAAGCGGATGTGTTTAATGCGGTTAAGGCGATCGTAGCCACTCAACGAGACTATGGCGATCGCGCCGATCGACGTCATGCCCGCATGAAATATTTGTTAAACGACTGGGGAGTTGAGCGATTTCGTCACACCGTCGAAGACTATTTTGGTAAGTCGTTTGAGCCAATGAAGCCTCTGCCAGAGTTCAAATACAACGACTTTTTAGGATGGCATGAACAGGGAGATGGCAAGCTATTTGTCGGCCTCTCAGTGCAAAACGGACGGATTCATGACAACGGTTCCCTGTTACTCAAAACGGCTCTACGCGAGATTGAGCAACAGTTTGCTCTGCCCATGCGAGTCACCCCTCATCAGAACATTATTCTGTATGAAATTGACCCTGCTAACCAGGCAGAGATTCAAGCCATTCTCAAGCGATGTGGTATTCAATTTGAGAACGAGATTGATCCTCTGGTGCGCTATTCAATGGCGTGTCCAGCACTGCCGACCTGTGGCTTAGCCATTACAGAGTCAGAGCGGGCATTACCTGGCATTCTCGATCGCATCCGTACGTTGCTCACCAAGCTGGGCTTAAAGGACGAACACTTTGTGATTCGCATGACGGGTTGCCCCAATGGATGTGCCCGTCCTTATTTGGCAGAGTTGGGTTTGGTCGGTCAATCTCCCGATGCTTATCAGGTCTGGCTAGGGGCTGACCCTCATCAGACTCGTCTGGCTCAACCCTATGTCAATAACCTTAAAGGCAGCGAATTAGAAGCCGCGTTGGAACCGCTGTTCTTCTATTTCAAAAATCACCGCACCCCAGGCGAGAGTTTTGGCGACTTCTGCCATCGGGTTGGCTTTGATGGCTTACGAGAGTATGCTGCGACTTACAAGCCAATCGTCAACAAAAATCGATCGCGCTATCGATTGGGAGTAGACGATGCCCTGTATCAACGCCTCAAAGCCACGGCAACCACAAAGGGGGTTCCCATGACAGAACTGGTGGAAAAAGCCCTTGAAGCTTACTTAGAGACGGCAGAGTAAAGCTGAAGGTAAAAGGCTGAAGGCTGAAGGCTGATGGATGAGAAGGATAGAGGGTTTTTCTTACTTTTATCCTTCATCCCTCAGCCTTTATCCTTTATCCCTCAGCCTTTATCCTTCATCCCTCAGCCTTTATCCTTTATCCCTCAGCCTTTATCCTTCATCCCTCATCCCTCAGCCTTTATCCCTCATCCCTCAGCCTTTATCCCTCATCCCTCAGCCTTTATCCTTTATCCTTCATCCTTTATTTTTTGGAGAGGTTTAAACTAAGACTAATTAAGGAATTGTGTTAGAGAGGTTACAAGTTACGTTGATCCTGTATCATCGATCGGATTGTTCGTGTAATGTGGGCTACTGAAGAGACAAAGCAGAAATTTTTTCTTTAAAGTCGCAAAAAGTAGTGACTCAAGGAGCAACACCTATTACAATATGCCCACATAAAACCGTTCCGATAGTCTTCTTTCAAGGTGAGGTGAGTGGGTGCTTTGCCCCGATTCATCTCAATTCAAACCCTCTAATTTGAAAGAGCTCTAATATTTGTTTTATTTCCGTCAGGGCATTGTGTTGACTCAAGCTTTCAATTTCCCTTCGATGAAGTAATTCCATGACTCCGGTTCTAGAACGACCTCCGATCGCTACCTCCCCTTACGCAACGGCTCAGACGGCTGCAACACCGGGGCAAAATCCTGTTGCGTCTCCAGCGTCTCAAGTCATTGTCAAGCTCCAGCAAATTACCAAGATTTATCCCAACAACAGTCGAGCGTTGTTGGATGTCAATCTACAAATCAGAAAAGGGGATTTCTTGTTTGTCACGGGGCCCTCTGGGTCAGGCAAGTCAACTCTGTTAAAGCTGTTGTATGGAGAAGAACGCCCCACCAAAGGCGAAGTCTTTGTCCATGACAAAAATCTGGCACGCTTGCGAGGCAACGACCTGTCTATGCTGCGTCGCCGCATTGGAGTTGTGTTTCAGGATTACAAGCTCATCCCCCGTCGCACCGTCTCTGAGAACGTGGCGTTTGTCTTATGGGCACAGGGCTTTACCCGTAAGGAGATTCATCGGCGGTTGTTGCCAACTCTCAAGATGGTGGGCTTGCAAGACAAAGCCAACTGCTTCCCCGATGAGTTGTCGGGTGGTGAACAGCAACGAGTCAGCATTGCACGGGCGATCGTTGGCACTCCACCTATCCTGTTAGCTGACGAACCCACAGGCAATCTAGATTCTGAAAATTCCTGGCAAGTGATCAAGATTCTCAAAAAGCTCAACTCAATCGGGATTACGGTTGTGGTGACAACCCACGATGAGCAGTTGATTCGCCTGTCAAATCATCCGGTGATTCAGATTCGTAATGGTCGCTTGTACCATCAGTGGAAGTAAGTAGAAATCAAAGCTAAACAGGGACGCGATTAATCGCGTCCCTGTTTAGCTGGCTCTAGACTGCCCTGAAGGATTAGATTTCTGCACCCGCAACAGGCGATCGCGAATTTGAGTCAGATGATCTTGATTGCTAATCGGTTCACGCGGTTGAGGACTCTCTGTATCAGGCCAAAAAGGTAGATCAGAACAAGGACAGAGGGGGTCTCTAACACCAAGGTCTAGTGTGGGCACAGGCATCTCACAACGAGCACAAGGGCTAATTTCCCAGGCAGAGCTAAGCAACTCAGCCAGGGTTTGGTTGGTGCCCTCTAAATGGACGTTTTGCCCACCTTGAGCAATGACCCGTTGCCAGCACTTCTCAAACTCAGGGCTATAGCGATCGCCCCACAGCACTGGGCGGGGCAACAGTTCTTCTTGATTTTCAACAATTAACTTCTTGCCTAACTGAAACCAGTAGGCCAGATAACGTCTTACTTCGTCTGGGGATGCCATAGCGTCAACTCAGTTTATGACTTGGTCTGCAACTCAGCTGGTGAGATACTTTAAGCTAAATAAAAGCTAAAGTTTGCAGAATCTATAGATTTTTTAAGATTGTGTTACACCTGTTTCAACAGAGCATGCATCGCTAGACAGACAATGGCTCGTTCGGAGGAGAGGATTTAAGGCGAAACGGGGCTATCGAACTGATGAGCCATTGATCAAACTCAAGTTTAAGTGAGTTTTTAACTAGCCTATGAATTAATTTAGTTTATGTCTCAATGCTAGCGACTTTCGCTCGCTGATAGAGCGGCCAAATCTGGAACAAAGGTTAAGGATCTAACGGTAGGTTAGGCGTCTGGTAGTCAGCTTTCCATGTCCACGTCTTGAACTTCGCCGTCTTCGTCAAAACGCACGGACATCACGTAGTCGGTCACGTCACCGGGAAGCGTGAAGTCGAAGACGTCGCCATCATCGCCATCGCCGCTCCAATAAGATCGCAGTTCGAGAAGATCCACGACCTGTTTCGGAGACGGCTTCGCGGTACTGGCGTGTTTCTCCCAGTAAGCCGCATCGAGTTCTTCGACGTGATGCGACACGAACATAGAGACGGCAGAATCTTCCTCGCTCAACAACTGCTTGATGGCAGCTAGAGCTGCCGCAGTCCGACGCGCGATTTCCTTGTCACTCTTGCTCATGGTGAAGCCGCCTAACTCTGCCTTTAACGGAATACCCAATTGGCTCAGGTTGAGGGCATGTCCGGCGGTGACGAGATAGACACTATCAGCGATCGCCCCAATGCGTCGAGTCAGATCACCCAAGCGATCGCGAAACAAGCGTCCCATCGGATAGGCAGGCACTACTCCCCAGCCCGTTTCTTCGGCAACCACAACTGTTGTGCCAGGGACTTGCCTCAAAGCCTCTAGTAATGCCTGCACCGTGACCTGCCAGGTTGATTCATCCTGTTCCAACAGATTGGCGAGCCAGGTGCCCAGGGAGTCAATCAGCCAGCACTCCTCAGCTTTGGCTTGATAGAGTGCCTCAGTTAGGGCGATCGGCACATGCAGCGTTTGCCAGCTTTTGGGGCGACGTTGTTGATGTTTGGCAATGCGCATCTGCCACTCTGCATCGGTGGGATCAGTCTGAGCCGTCGCCACATAGATCACAGCTCGACCTGATTGGGTTGCCAACTGCTCCGCCCATTCGCTCTTGCCCGATCGCGCTGGCCCCGTCACCAAAATCAAAGATTGGGTCACGTTTGGCTAAACCGTTGCTTCGGCTAACAACGGGTCAAGTTGCCCCTGTGTGTCCAGGGCATACAACTCATCACAGCCGCCAATGTGTTGATTGTTAATAAAAATTTGGGGAACGCTACGCCGCCCATTGGCTCGTTCTGCCATCCTCACTCGTGCACCCCCGTCTCCATCAATTTTGTATTCGGTGTAGTTGACACCTTTCCACCACAACAGTAATTTGGCCCGAATGCAGTAGGGGCAGGTTTGCCAGGTATAGATCTCAACATTAGCTTTGACCCGGTCAGGGTTACGCCCCAGAATCGGATTGAGAAAATCAAGCATTGAGTCACCTCCGCGATCGCATCGCACAATAAACAAAAGCTTTTTTATCAGAAGGAAATTATGTTCTTAACCTGGGGGAATCCTGACAAGGAAGCTTCCTCCTGAGGTAGTGACATGAGAACTCGATCCACTATTTCTATCGTTACGTATCTTGCCACATTTGGCTGCGCAATCTTGCTTTATCTGCCTCTTGCGACAATGTTGCAAGCTCATCTTGAGCTACGACAACAGATGAGTCATGACCTCAATGCCAATGTCATTTCAGATCTATCTGTAGACGCTCTTTATCAATTTGCCCAGAGAAATATGAGGAAGGTCAAACAGGGAATATGGCGTAAAAGCATCTTGTATGGAATGGTTGAACGGTGGCTTTACTCCCTGTCCCCCAAAACGGCTTGGTTGGGCGACTATGCCCCTTTTGTGAGACGGAGGCAGCAACAAGGGTAGGGAGCGATCGCCTTTTTCACCTTTCATTGTCGCAATTTCCGAACTTTGGGCTAACTCCAGATCGCTCTAGAATTAAGGTGTAAGGATTACCATCGCTCCTATGCAAGAGAGATGGTGCTCTTGCAACCACACGAGTAATAGAAGCGATCGGCGATCACAGGGTAATCATGGGATTTTTTGACTCTGAAATTGTTCAGCAAGAAGCCAGACAGTTGTTTGAGGACTACCAGTCCCTTATGCAGTTGGGGAGCAACTATGGCAAATTCGATCGAGATGGGAAATTGATCTACATTGAGCAGATGGAAGCCATGATGGATCGCTATCGCATCTTTATGAAGCGATTTGAACTGTCAGAAGACTTTATGGCTCAAATGACAGTTGAGCAGTTAAAAACTCAACTCAACCAATTTGGTGTCACCCCACAACAGATGTTTGACCAGATGAACCAAACTCTGGAGCGGATGAAATCTGAAATCGATAAAACAGCTTGATATTTTAGGTGCCCCAATCTTTCTCCCGTAGGAGAAGAATTTTTAGCCATTCCAATCCACTCTTCCGTGAGAAAGGGATAGACCTGGAGGGAGTTCGGTTTAAGCAGCCCAGCGAATAAATTCGCGGCTACCAGAGCGAAGTCCGCGGCTCGACTGAGCATCGCCGAACGTCCTTCGCGGACTGCCAAAATCAAAGGTTTACTGAACCGACTCACACCAATTTGAATTAAAAATGGGGCAAATGCTTGTTTGGGTTTGGCAGTGACGAAATACTTCCTAACGCTAAATGTGTTCACAACACTTTTCAAATCGGTGTCAGGTCGGTTTTGCTTGTATGTCAGCGGTTTCAACCGCTAAAATCCTTATCCCGAACTCAGGTTCGATTAATGTTAGTTCTAAACGAGTCAGAATCTGTCCCATTGGGCATAATACCTTCTTGCTCCAAAATCCCTATTTTTAGAGTGCTACCTGATTAATTAGGTTTGGGGAAGCGGGATGGAGGCGGAAAGTCTTCCACAGGAACTCCCTGCAAAGCTCTCACCATAAAGTCTTTCCAAACTGGGGCAACATAGCCACCCCCTGTTGCTCCTACACCAAGGGGGGTGTAGTCATCATTGCCAACCCACACGGCCACAGCCAATTGAGGAACATACCCCACAAACCAGATATCTCGTTCTGAAGACGTGGTTCCAGTTTTGCCTGCTGCCGGACGACTCAATCGTGCTGCTGTTCCAGTCCCGTTTGTAATGACTCCCTTCAAGACATCGTTGAGAGCTGCCACGGCCCACGGATCGAGCACCAATTGAGGACGAGGAGTGTTATCTAGCAATATCTGCCCGCGACTATCAGTAACATGCACAATCATCGTTGTGTCTGAGTACCAACCACCACTAGCAAAGGTGGCATAAGCCCCTGCCATCTCTAAGGGGGTCAAATCAACAGCTCCTAAGGGCAGCGAGGTCACGGGTTCGATGGGGCTAGTGATGCCTAAAGTACGGCAGACCTCAATCACTCGATTAATGCCCACGGCTTGACCAATCTTGACTGCCGGAACGTTGCGTGACTGCTCTAGTGCCGAACGAATCGTCATTGGACCTCGAAAACTACCATCGTAGTTTTGGGGTGAATAGGTGTTATACCCATCGGGGTAGCTTACAGGGCTGTCATCAATGCTGGAGTCAGGTGTATACCGCCCAGTCGCAAAAGCAGCGTAATAGATAAAGGGTTTGAAAGCAGAACCGGGCTGACGCAACGACTGAATTGCCCGGTTATATTGACTCTGGTTATAATCTACGCCCCCCACCATCGCTTTGACAAAGTGAGTGCGAGGATCTACGGCAACCAACGCCATTTGATCAGCTCCCAAACCGCGCCGCCGAATCGCCCGATAGCCCCGGCGCACCGTGTCTTCTGCAATCCGCTGTAATCTCAGGTCAATCGTGGTTTGAACACGCATTCCCCCTTTGGCAACGGCATCTTGACCAAAGCGATCGTCTAACTCTTGCACCACCGCTTCCGTCACATAGGGCGCACTACTCGCTCGAAAGGAGGTAACGTTACCCAGATGAAGCGGCTGTCGTCGTGCCTCCAGTGCTTCTTGCTGCGTAATCCAACCGAGTTTAAGCATGCGATCGAGCACAAGTGCCTGTCGTTGTTTAGCCGTTTGATAGTCAATAAAAGGACTAAAACTTTCAGGTGCTTGAATTAAGCCCGCCATCATGGCTGATTCCGCTAGCGTCAACTCGGAGGCAGGCTTGTTGAAATAGCTCTCTGCCGCCGTTTGGACGCCATAGGTGTTGTGTCCCCAGTAGACCTGATTCAAGTACATTTCAAGAATCTGGTCTTTATTAAAGATTTGCTCTAAACGCAGTGCCAACACTGCCTCTGCTACTTTGCGACTAAACGATCGCTCTGGTGTCAAAAACAAATTTTTGACCAGCTGCATGGTCAGTGTTGAGCCACCCTCAACGGTCTGTCCTTCTTCTAAGTTGGTGATTAAGGCACGAGCCACACTGGTGGGGTTAATGCCATGATGAGAGAAAAAATAGCTATCTTCGATCGCGATCACTGCCCGCTTTAGGTGCGGCGAAATTTTGTTGAGGTCTACTACTTCACGGTTGACCTCATCATGAATGCTATCGAGCAGGGTGCCGTTGATGTCGTAAATGTAGGTCGTCTCAGCCGGAATGTAGTTTCGCAGAACCCGCACATCTGGCAAGTTGCGGAAACTAATTGCCAGCCCTACCAACCCTCCTGCGATCACAGAGCTAGTGAGCATTGTGATCCCCAAAATGGTGCCTGCGGTCACCTTACCGACCGTTTGCACAAACTGAAAGATCGGGGCGAGTTCTTCAGATTGTTGCTGATTGGGCGATCGCTTAGAGTTACCCGAAGGAGGTCGCTTAGGGCTGGGTGGATTGGGGCTTGGGGGTGGTGGCGGTGGAACAGGTTTAGCTGCCGCATTAGCCACAGGTCGCTGTCCTGCTGGAGGAGGTGCAGGAGGTTTTCGTTGACCTGCGGGTGGCTTTTGACCGGGGGATGGCTTCCGGCGTTCAGGTTGTGTTGGTCTTGTAGTATTAGATGACACGGCAGTTCCAATCCCTCAACACGCAATGAATCAACGCACAAATGAACCCGTACACAAAATTAACCCATTCACACCGAACCCGCACACAGCTACTTAAAACTATAACGGCTAGCCAATTGTAATTCGTGATACAAATCTGCTACGACTCATGTTAGGGATGATCAGGAATAATGGCTGTTAATCACTTTGACTGGTAATCGCTTTGACTGGTAATCGCTTTCACTTCAAACCGTTATCCTAAACTCAAAAATCAAGAAATTGAAGACCGCCATCAGATTTTGTAGGGCGAATTTTGCAATTATAGTAGGTTGGCTCCTCAATCACTTAGTAAATCAGCAAATCACCAGGCACTCAGGTTCGTAGATTCAATAACGTCGGAAACCACACCCCACCCACGGCAACCCTTGCTGAGTTGGAAAGGGGCAAAGGAAAAGGGTAGTTTGACAAAAAAACGATGTTATTTAATTTGCGTTTCTTAGTCAATCACTCAGTAATCGAGGTAGTTTATTATCATCTGTTACACATTAACCAGAGAGTGTAACGAAATTAGCCGGATATTTGCCAAGTATGGCTTTGGATTACCCATCAAACTTAACGGAATCGTTTTCTTGGTTGCATCGGGGCACCCATGAAATTTTTCCCAATCAACCCGACTCCCAAAATCCTGACGAAAATCTTGAACAACGCATTGCTAAAAGCGATCGCCCCTTGCGTATCAAGTTTGGCATCGACCCCACGGGTTCAGAAATTCACTTAGGTCATAGTATTGTCTTCCGCAAACTGAGAGCCTTTCAAGACGCGGGACACACGGCCATTTTGTTGATTGGCGATTTCACCGCCCGGATTGGCGACCCGACGGGTAAATCAGAGGCTCGTCGGCAGTTAACGTCTGAGCAAGTCGCTGAAAACGCTCAAACCTATATTGACCAAGTGCGCCCCATTCTTGACTTTGACACCCCAGGGCGGCTAGAGATTCGCTATAACTCGGAGTGGTTATCGAAGTTGAATCTGGCAGACATTTTGGAACTGCTGGCAACGACGACTGTTGGGCAAATGTTGGCAAAAGAAGGGTTTGCCGAACGCTATGTCAAAGAAACGCCGATCTATTTGCACGAGTTTATGTATCCCTTGATGCAGGGCTATGACTCAGTTGCACTCGCAGCCGATGTGGAATTAGGAGGCACTGACCAAAAGTTTAATTTGGCGGTTGGGCGCGATTTGCAACGACACTTTAGTCAACGTCCTCAATTTGGTTTGTTGATGCCCATTTTGGTGGGAACGGATGGCGTTCAAAAAATGTCGAAATCTTTGGGCAATTATGTCGGACTGACCGAAGATGCCTTGTCGATGTATTCCAAATTAGAGAAGGTGCCCGATGCGCTGATTCAAGACTACTTTGAATTGTTGACTAACTTGCCACTCAACCAACTGCCCGAAAACCCGCGCGATCGCCAAAAATTACTAGCCCTTGAGGTCGTGACTCAATATCATGGACACGATGCGGCGATCGAGGCACAAAAAGCAGCTCTGGCACTGGTTCAAGGAGATGCCAAACAAGCCGATGCGGTTCCTGAATTTTCTTTGGCGGATATACAATTTCCGGTCAAGTTGTTTTACTTGCTGAGTGCGACGGGCTTGTGTAAGAGCAGTGGCGACGGACGACGCCAAATTCAAGGGGGAGCCGTGAAGCTAGATGGCGATCGCGTGGATAACGTAGACCTGACGTTTGACTCTGGAGATGACCTGAATGGCAAAGTGTTGCAAGTCGGCAAAAATCGATTTGTGCGGTTAGTCAGTCGTGTTTAGGGAAATGAAAGAGGTAGTCCTAAACAAGTAAGGATGTGCCGCGCGGAGCGCGGCACATCCTTACTCAAAAATCATGACTTTTAGAGGACTATCATGAAGGATAGGTATGGGGAAGTTGGGAAATGACGAGATAACGGTCATTGGTCATTAGTTATTGGTCATTGGTCGTTGATTAATTGTCAGCAGTCACCCTCCCGTTCAAAATTCAGACCCTATTGCCACCTCTCCCTGTACAGACGCGATAAATCGCGTCTCTGCTGCAAAATCTCCTGCATAGCCCTCTAGAGCTGACTCCCTCAATCTCTATTCTCTCCTTTACCCTCCCATGTCTCCATCCGATCGCATTATTGTTCCACTGGATGTCTCGACTGCTACAGAGGCGATCGCCCTGATCGATCAATTGCCTCAGGTGTCTTTTTGGAAGGTGGGTTTAGAGTTGTTTGTCAGTTCAGGCTCAACCGTCTTAGCGGCCTTGCAAGAAAGACAAAAGCGGATTTTTTTGGATCTCAAATTTCACGACATCCCCAACACGATGGCAGGAGCCTGTCGAGCGGCTGGACGATTTGGGGTGGACTTGTTGACCGTCCACATTGCCGCAGGGCACACAGCACTAACCGCCGCCCACACGGCGGCTCAAGAGGGGGCGATCGCCGCCGGACTGACACCTCCTCAATTGTTAGGGATTACACTGCTCACCAGTTTGACTTCGCGAGCACTAGCGTTTGAGCTAAAGATTCCCCTAGAGTTACCCGATTACGTAGTGCAAATGGCATTGCTGGCACAGGCAAGTCAGTTATCAGGGGTGGTCTGCTCTCCTCAAGAAGTGGCTCAATTGCGACAGGTTTGTGGCGACGGGTTCTTGTTTGTCTGTCCGGGAGTGCGTCCAACCTGGGCAGACAGTGGGGATCAACAGCGATCGCTCACTCCCAGTGCGGCGATCAAGGCAGGAGCAGACTATCTTGTGATCGGGCGTCCAATTACCCAAGCGCCAGATCCCGGTGCGGCGTTTCAACGCATTTGTGATGAGCTATAGTCCTTTATTGTGGAGCTACTGTGTACACATAAGTCCTCTCAGCCCCCTAAATCTCCTAACTTTGGGGGACTTTGAGCCTTTACCAAGGGTCTTGAACCGATCAGCAGCACCCGAACTTAGGACAGATGCGAAGCGCGCCTATGGATTGACCTAAACCTCTTCTGCTAGGGGGTTTGGGGGAGGCAGTGGCGTCCCCCAATCGGGGGTTTGGGGGAGACTCCCCCAATGCCTGGTTTTCAAACTCATTCGAGCAACCGAGTGTCTCATTAAAAAACAGAGATGTGTATACACCGTAGCATTGGGGAGCGAGGGGATGGGGAAAGCCAAGGGGAATCATCAAGACGATCGCTCTCTAAAGCGATCGCCCTATCACTGGTTGAGGGCAGGACTCAAGCTAACCCTGTGTGGCAGCTTAGGTTGGGGTATAGCCAATGGATTAGCAACAGCAGAAGCGATCGCCTCAGAGCACAACTACATTCGTCCATCTACCACCTGCCCTGCCACAGTCGAAGCGATCATGCCTCCCCTGTTGCGAGATTTACCCAGCTACACCAATCGCGAAATTCAGCGATCGCGCCGTCAAGAACGAACCTACGTGTCACCGGGCTATGTGTTGATTGCAGGCAACCCAGAATTTGACCCCCTCAGCTTAGGACCGGGCGAATACAGTCCAACCGTTGCTGAGGATGATGTCCGACAAGTTTTTTTCACCACGTTAGAGCGGCGATATGTAGAAGGTGCTCTCGTCAGACAGCAAAACTATCACTGGATCTTTTTGACCGAGACCTCTCAGGGTTGGCAGTTAGCGTCCATGTTTTCTCGCTCTGGGGGCTATTTCAGCCTCCCTCAGCCTCCCTCACCGCCAGAAGATACCAGTCAAGGGGCGATCGCTCAAGCAATTCGGGCATGGTTAAACGATTGTCAGGCAGGAGACATTTTGCCAATGCAGGACTAGGAAATAAACAGGTAGAAGAGTCGCTTTAGGCACTTTCCCAAAAAGATTCTTGCCAGAAAAGCGGAGAGATTGCCTCTGCTAAAAAGAAACTTGAATATTTACCTCTAAAACGGGTGCATTTTGGAATTATTGAGTCATTCTAGGGCTAAATCTTGTAAAAGATTTTCTCGTGTAGATCCTGTTACGACGATCTGTGATGATGGAGACTTTGAAATCTAATGGAGATCAATTCCCAACCCATCCTCTGAGTTGATCGTCTTGACAACGTTAATAGCGTCAGCATCTAGCCCTTCATTCCGTGAGGAGAACCAACATGCAGGCATCACGTCATTCATCTACTGTTGTATTTACCTTTTTGCTAACACTCGGCACCATCTCTACAAATTTGTTATTGACGCCAGCGAGTTTAGGGCAAACCGTTGAGGGTGCTCTCTCTCAAGCAAACGAAACGATAGAACCTGTTGTGTCTGCAAATCAGGTTACTGAATCTGCAATTACTCCCACTGGGGAACAACTACATAACACCTCCGAAGTTGAGCCAACTCAAGCGGTTGTTGTTGAAACCATGATTCCCCAACTAGAAGAATTGCAAGCCCAAGAACCTTCAACCATAGCTGAAGATTTGCAAGCTGAACGGGTGACTGCTCACCCCCCAACAGCCGCGATCGCCGAAATTGGTGATTTAGCTCAAGTGCCCGATGCTGGAGCGATCGCTCAGTGGAGCCGCTCTGATTTGTATGGGTTAGAGGGCAACGCCTTTGTCTTTCGGGTTGGAGGACGAGCCCCAGTGCCCTCAGCCTTGCAAGGTGCCACCCGTCCCCGCACCGTGTTACCGGGTTCTAATCGAACAACAGGGATCGCCGCGATCGTCCGCTTAGAACAACCCATTTTTGGCGGAGAAGCTGCTCTTGAAGTCGAAGGAGGAGCTCACATTCTCGCCTTTGATGTGGGCTTTACCAGCCAACCTAGCGGTCTAACAACCCCTCGCAGCGGCTTTGGAGTCAACTTTTTTAACCAACGGTCTTATTTTCCGGGATATCGAGAGGGCGATCGCGATATAGACTTGCCCAACGGCGATGAAATGTGGCTGCATCGGTTAGGGGGTGGGGCTGAAGTGTATGTGCCAATCGGCGATCGCTTTAATTCAGCCATTGGGCTGTCTTACCAACGGGTTTCTGTCCGAGACGATTTGTTTAGCGATGATGTTGAACCCATTGACGAATTTGGCAATCGGTTGACCGTTGACAGTGATGGCATTGACGACCTGATAACCCTAAACATCGCAGCCGTACAAGACCTGCGAAACGACCCTATCTATCCCACAGATGGTTCTAGACTGCGGCTAGGGATCGATCAAGGCATTACCTTGGGAGACAGCAGCATCGCCTTTAACCGTCTCAGTGGCAACTACACCCGCTTCATTCCCTTTTCTCTATTTGGCTTTGACGAGGGACCCCGTACCCTCGTTTTCAATGTGCAAGGTGGGGTGATGATTGGCGATGTCCCTTCTTATGAAGGCTTTAATTTGGGTGGGTTTAACTCAGTGCGCGGTTTTGACAAAGGCGCAATTGGTACAGGCAGTCGCTTTGTGCAAGCCACTGTGGAATATCGTTTTCCGATCTTCTCCTTCAACTTCCGCGATAGAGAGATTCCTGTCGGGGGGACGCTGTTTGTCGATTACGCCAATGACTTAGATTCAGGAGAAGATGTCATCGGTGAACCGGGCCCAGAGCGTGACAAGCCCGGTGATGGTTTGGGCTTTGGTGTGGGTCTACGCATTCGCTCGCCCATCGGCCCCATTCGAGCGGAGGTAGGCTTCGGTGTTGATGGAGACACTGTGTTCTATCTCACCAATACTGAACGGTTCTAAAAACCGATGAAGATCGAAAATTGAATAGTCCTAAATAAGCAAGGATATGCCGCGCTCCGCGCGGCATATCCTTATACCAATATTTTATGAAGCTGCGCCAAAAAGAGCTTCTAGGATGAAGTCATAGGAGGTGAGGGATGCAAGTGTTTCAGCAGAGATATTGTTGAGATGCTGTGAGAGGGTTTGTTTGAGTTGGTCGAGGGTAGGAGCAT
>JANRJA010000109.1:0-10810 GCA_033764315.1 Oculatellaceae cyanobacterium bins.114 | reverse complement strand
CTTGATGAAATATATCCCCAACATGACCAGCGATCGTGCCTGGGAGCTAACCAACCAGGTGCATTTCGAGGGACAAGCGATCGTCTGGGTAGGTCCGTTGGAGCAGGCAGAGCTATATCACATGCAACTAGGTCGGGCAGGGTTAACCATGGCTCCGCTAGAGAGCGCTTGAGGCAGGTGTCCTCACGGCACCTCCCCTTGGTAAGCTACTGTGTACACAGATCTTAGCTGAGATGTCCAAACCCTGATAGATCCCCCTAAATCCCCCTTAAAAAGGGGGACTTCCAATCCCGTTCCCTCCTTTTTAAGGAGGGTTAGGGAGGATCTAAAGAGGGTTAGGGAGGATCAATGAATCGCCCCTCGCAACATCTCCACCATCTGATCAATGCCCTCTGGCTTCACCGGACACCGTACCAGCATCTCGGCACCCTTTAGCGCATCTTTCAGTATTTCCACTGATATTCCTGATTGAATTACCGCTTGCATCTCAGCCATGCCTTGCTCAGGTTCTCCTAATGCGAAGATACACAATGCTTGGTTTGCCTCATCCCAATCATCTGTTTCTTTCCATAAGGCTAATCCTCTTTGTTTGTAGTTTCTCGTTTCCTCCTGATCGCCTTGTAGGGCATAGACTAGACCCAGATTGAGAACAGGACTGTAATAGTTTGCATCGAGTTGGATGGCAGTCTCAAATTGCACCTTTGCTTGCTCTAGCTCACCCTTTAAGAGATAGACCCAACCCAGACCGTTGTGAGCATCAGCATCATCAGACTTGAGGTCGATGGCTTTTTGGTAAGCGGCGATCGCCTCTGGAAGCTGTTGGTTGTCTGATAGTGCATTGCCCAAGCCAATGTAAGCATCAGCATCGTCAGACTTGAGGTTGATGGCTTTTTGGTAAGCGGCGATCGCCTCAGGTAGCTGTTGGTTGGCTTGTAGCGCATTGCCCAGATTGTAGTAAGCGGTGGCATAGTCTGGGTTGAGGTCAATGGCTTTATTTGTAAGCGGCGATCGCCTCAGGTAGTTGTTGGTTGGCTTGTAGCGCATTGCCCAGATTGTTATAAGCGGTGGCATAGTCGGGGTTGAGGTCAATGGCTTTGTGGTAAGCGGCGATCGCCTGAACATATTCTTTTAATTGGTGGAGGACATAAGCATAGTTCCGATAAGTAATAGACTTGTCGGTAGTACCTAGCTCTAGTGCCTTTTGGTGAGCTTCTAATGCTCTGTCTAATTGTCCTTGGCTAGATAAAACAGTCCCTAAATTATCATAAGCGTCACCATCATTTGGGTTGAGGTCGATGGCTTTTTTGTAAGCTTCGATCGCCTCAGGTAGCTGTTGGTTGGCTTTTAGTGCAATGCCCAGATTGTAGTAAGCAGTGGCATAGTCAGGGTTGAGGTCAATGGCTTTTTTGTAAGCTTCGATCGCCTCTGTTAGCTGTTGATTGTCTGATAGCGCATTGCCCAGATTGTAGTAAGCGTTTGCATAGTCTGGGTTGAGTTCAATGGCTTTGTGGTAAGCGGCGATCGCCTCATTTAGCTGTTGGTTGGCTTGTAGCGCATTGCCCAGATTGTTGTAAGCAGTTGCATAGTCTGGGTTGAGGTCAATGGCTTTGTGGTAAGCGGCGATCGCCTCATTTAGCTGTTGGTTGGCTTTTAGCGCAATGCCCAGATTGTTGTAAGCGGTGGCATCGTCTGGGTTGAGGTCAATGGCTTTGTGGTAAGCGGCGATCGCCTCTGGTAGCTGTCCTTGTTTTTGCAATACAAGTCCTAAACCGTTGTATGTATAAGAGTTTTCGGAATTCAACCCAAGGCTTTTTCTACAGCTATTAACTGCTGATTCAAGCTCACCTAATCTTAATTGAATTCCACCTAATCGATACCAAGCTGAAGCATGGGTGGGGTCAAGAGTAACGGCTCTTTCAAAGGCAAGTTTGGCATTGGGGGAAGCAATACTATCCGATTTGTCGGGTTTCCAGCCCAGTTCTAAACCAACGCTATCAAATTCATCCGCTAGGTGTTTTCTCAGGGTTAAAGCTAGTTCCGGCAGTTGAGGCTCAACGGTTAGATAGGTCTGCAATGCCTCGTGATATTTGCCCTGGAGATGGTGCAAGCGTCCCCGTTGCAAGAGCAAGATGGCGTTGAGTTCGACGGTTGTTGTGCTATCTAACCCCAAACGCGGCAGTTGTTTCTCTAACTCCGTCAACAGCGCACGCAGTTCTTCCAGGTCGGGGGAGTTGCTGAGGGCATTGGTCATTAACCTCAGGTGCTGTTGTGTCTCACGACCCAGCGTGGGGGTAATGGGGGCAAGGCTATCTAAGACACTGCGCGTCCAACTCCGGTTATATTGCCACCCCTCAATGAAACGGGGTACGAGATATTTCCATCCCTCCGTTTCACTGCGCCAAAAGCTGTGATAGATCAGGTCGGTAATGCTTTCGGCAAGACGTTCCTGGTTGAGGCGATCGGCGGTGTCGCTCCACTCGCGGCTCTGGTCTTCGATGCAGAGTTGCAACCAGGCAATAGCGCGATCGTTTACCTGTTGCACCATCGGGGTGGTGCGCCGCACTTCTGCCAACAGGTAGTCGCGCAAAAACTTGGCGAGTTTCTCATCCAACCGTACCTGCTCGACCCAGATAAAGGAATAGCGATCGCGCAGGGCTTGCAACTCCCGGTTCAAATCCGTCACATCCAGCATGGCTTTGAGCAACTCCACACTCGGACGACGCATCATCGCCAGCGCATACACCGCCTGCAAGTCGCGCTCTCGCTCTTTGGCACTAAAGCAGTGCATCAAAAACCGCTCACTGGTTGCCTTGATCACCTGTTCACGCGGCGACAGGGTGCCTAGCTGCATGGGCACAGGTTCCACAATGTCGTCAATCGGTTTGCCCTCGCGCCACATGGCAGCGGCTTCGCTGATCACAAAGGGAACGCCCAAACTAAAGCGAGCCAATGCCTCAGCTTGAGCGGGAGTAATGGGGCGGTGCGAAGCAGTTCCCCCTCTGGGGTAATCGCCCACCACCTGCTGAAAATAGGCTTGAATCTCGTCTAAGCCAAACTCGCTCATGGCTTTGGCGTAGATCCGGTCTTCGGGGAAGTCGCGCTTATAGCCGCGAAAGTAAGCGTCGCCGCGCTGTCCGCTGTCTGCCAGGTTGGCGCGTCCGGCAATCACCCAGATGACGCGATCGCCCCCGCACTTGACCACCGTCCGCAGCGTATAGTCACACTCCGGGCGATCGACAATCTCGTAAGTGTCCAACAACACGACCAGGGGTTGCCGCTTTGCCTGCGCCAACTCCGCCATGCCCTTGCCCAGTGCCTCTGCCAGTCGTTCGTGGGGTTGGGCGTAGGTGTCAAAATCTCGTTGATTGTGAGAGACCGCCTTTTGCACAAATTGCCGTGCTTGATATAGACTCTCAGCACTGACCTTCAGCGTTTGCTCAATCACCGCTGCGTCAGGGGATAGCCCAGTCGATTGGCGAATGATCCAGGCGATGCCCTTCGCACCGAGGTTGCTCACCTCCTTCGGCAGGTTTAACTCCGGTTGCGATCGCAGTGCCTGTTCGACTCGCTCCTCAATCCGCTGGATCTCCTTAATCAGCTTGCGATAGGGTTCAAAATAGCTGCCCCATCCCTCATCGTCCAACGCTTTGTGCAACTCCGCCAAGATCGTTTCAGGACGGATGTAGTCATGCCCCACCTTCAAGTCCAGTGTTAGCTTTTGTTTCGCCTCCCAATCCAGGAACAAGACCTTGAAGTGGTTCTGAAACTCCTTCTCTGTCTCCACGATTCTCCGCAGTTGCTTCACCAGGCTTGTCTTGCCCATGCCTCCCTCGCCATGAAACAACAGGATGTTGGGCAAAGAGTGGCGATCGCTGGGTTGAATGAAGAGTTTAGAAACGGTGGGGAGGTGTTTGGATATCCAATGAGGTAGGTGCGATCGTAGGGTTCGACGAAACTGTGCCTGTTCTTCAGTGCGTCCTAAAAAGATATCCCTGGTCATACATCCCAGTTTTTCTATTGATGGAGAATGGTGATGAGTTTGTTATAGCGCGACTTGAGGGGAAAGGATAAGGATTCAGCAAGAGGCGAATAGGAAGAGACGCGATTAATCGCGTCTCTTCCTATTCGCCTGTCTCATTCCCGATCGATACCATTGGGCAATGCGATCGCGCGGGACTCCCAAAAAATAAGCGAAGATCACCAGTTGATTGATCAGCGTCGTTTGCAACACCCCCAGCTTCTCCCAACGACGAGCAGAGGTGATCACCGAGGCAGGAGCGATCGCCACTCGTCCCAGCTTTTGCAAGCGTTTAACAAAATCAAAGTCTTCCATAATGGGCAGTTCGGTAAACCCGCCCACCCGTCGAAAGGTATCCGCTTTTAAGAAAATCGCTTGATCACCATAGGGCAACTGCAATAGGCGCGATCGCCACTTGACTCCCCACTCGACCAACCGCAAGGAGAAGGCTGGACTGTCAATAACGAGGTCAAAGGCTCCTGCAATAACGTTGGGTTGAGCCAGAGTGCGGTGGACTTGTTCCACAAAGTTGTGAGGCAACTGACTATCGGCGTGCAAAAAGAGTAATACGGTTCCCGTTGCACGAGCAGCACCTGCATTCATCTGATGGGCGCGTCCGGGTGAGGTTTGCAGAACGGTGACCCCATAGGTTTGAGCGACAGCAACGGTGTCATCCCCACTGCCGCCATCTACAACGATCGCCTCGACAGTGGAAACTGACTTGAGAAATAGCAGCGTCTTGGCGATTTTGTCGGCTTCATTGAGGACGGGGATGATCACTGAGATGGTGTCATGTAGCGGTTCACCCATCCCGAATGGCCTCCCACACCGCAACGTCTTCTGGGCGATCGACATCTGTTAAGGGATCAAGATAGGCAATGGTGAGGTTCAACGAGTGGGCGATCGCGACGGTTTGTTGAAACACCTCACTGGTGCTCCAGGCGATGTTTGAAAATAGGGCTGGTACAAGTTGACTAAACCGTTCCCCTCTGCTCTTTAGAGCATGAGAAGTATAGCCAACAGGAGCATCTGGCACATGAGAAAACCGTAAGCCAATCAAGTAATAACCACCATCGGTCGCTGGCCCCAAGACCACATCTGCTGTTTTTAGAGCAGTAAATGCCACTGTTAAGCAGAGAGCATCGACTCCAGGACAGTCAGTGCCAATGATCACCACCTCGGTCGCTCCTGCCTCAAATGCTGATTGGGTTGCCTCAATCAGTCGTGCTCCGAGATCTCCTGTGCTCTGGGTTTGATAGTTCAGCTCACCCAGCCAATCCTTCAAGAGCGATCGATAGTCTGTGTTACCGTCTGTATCACCTCCAGCAAACCAAACTGTGACAGACAACGCTGGTTGAGTGGTCTGTAATAAGCGAACTTGGGCGATCGCATGTTCGGTCATCTGTCGCTGTAAGTCGGCGGCTGCCGCTGCCCCTAACGCTGGAATGAGGCGTGTTTTAGTCTTTCCGGGTTCGGGATATCGTGTAAATACCAGTAGATGTTGCACCTGACTTGATTCAGATTTTGACGACAATTGTTCTATATAGCAGTCCTAAATCATTTGTTAAATTAGGAGGTTGTGAGAGTCGCACCCCTCCGGGGTGCGACTCTCACAACCCATTTAGGATTGCTATAGCAATTAAAGAGTTAGTTAAGACGGGGTACAGGGCTTCGCCCCCTTGTAGCAACTATAGCTTTGGTCAGAAAGCTTAAGGCAAAGGTGATGGCTCAAATCCTGATGCTGGGAAAGCTTTCTGACTCGCCTCCGCCCCATCGAATGTGGCTACGGCTATAGCTTGACAGTTGCTATATGTAGCAGTTCTAAATTATTTGTGAGATTAGCACGTTGTGAGAGGCACACCCCGAAGGGGTGTGCCTCTCACAACTCATTTGGGATTGCTATATCAGTTCTAAATCAGTTGTGAAATGGTCGAGTTGTAAGAGCGTCCTTTAGGGGTGCACTTCTCCCAACCCACTTAGAATTGTTCATTGCTCACTCGCCCTGAAATAGAGTTCTGGGCTATCGGCAAAAGAGGAGGTTAGGGAGTGAAACCAAACAAGAGTAATGAACCTTTAAAGCTCTTGTACTTTAAACACTCCAAGGCTCAGTTTGATGAGAAGACTATAAGAATCACAAAGAATCAGCGTTAACGCTGTTTTTAGAGGGTGTCCTCAAAGTCTAGATTTAGGCAGTCTAGATTTAGGCAGCATTGGCGACTCAAGTTGCAGGCTTCGGCGTGAGCTTCAGCCAAACGCTATAGGTGTAGGTTGGGTTGGAGCATAAAATTTAACGTCCGCATGGGTTACGCGATCGCTAAGCTATCCTACAAATAACTGTGCCTGTCTCAGCTAGCTCTCTTATTTCACCCCTTCAACGTAAATGGATTCATAGTGACGCTCCTCTAAATCAATGGAAGGATCAAACTCTCGCAATTTAACCTCTCGAAATCCAGCTTTTTGGATAATGGCAACTAAATTTTCAGGATCAAATAAATGACAATGTTGCCCTGCCATATAAGCAATGTAGTTGATATGGTCAATTGGAGAATTGTAGTGAAAGGCAGGCTTAAACACACAGTATTGATCGGAGTCAAACTGATCGGGTTTGAAATAGCCATTGAGATAGATCGATGCATCAGGAACGGCTGCTCTAAACCAGCCATCGGGTTTTAAGATGCGATAAGATTCTGCCAGTAAATAACCTAACTGATAGGGGTAGTAAAAATGCTCTAAAACGTGGGATGAATAAATTTGACTAACTGCATGATCTGGAAACGGTAACGGCTGAGTTAGATCCAGTGATAAATCTGAATTACCTCCAACATCAATCGAAGTCCACCCTTTGAGCGTTCGTCCACCCGCTCCTAACTCTAATTGAATGGGTTCTTTACTCTTTAATAGAGCTGTGATAACAGTTTCATTTCGCTCTGCTATCTGTTGTGCTTGTAATGCATCTTCATCAAATTGAACTGTAATCTCAGACAAGATTTTGATAGCAGTGGAGTTCCTAATAAATTCGGTTTGGCCCTCCTCTAAAGAGACTTTTGGGTCACAGTTCCAACTTAAAATCTGAATATTATCCCA
Source organism: Oculatellaceae cyanobacterium bins.114 (assembly GCA_033764315.1). Taxonomy (GTDB): domain Bacteria; phylum Cyanobacteriota; class Cyanobacteriia; order Elainellales; family Elainellaceae; genus FACHB-1407. Next base: position 3,708 of record JANRJA010000109.1, on the reverse strand, counting down.
CTTATAATCTTCTGTCCCAGACGATAAATCTAATAGCAGTTGGCACTCAGGATGAGATGCGATGAAATCTTGGCTTGCCTGATGAGTCGTACGCAGATGATTTCCACTGATGATTAATAGGGCACGATCTGCCAAAACTGATTTTGCTAAGAGCAAAGCCATCAAATGAGAACGGTAATCGTGTAACCCATCATAAAAAAGGATGCCAACTTTTTCTTGAAGTTTTAGGGTGCGTAACTCTAGTAAAAAATCCTCAAAATCTTGTCTATATAGGAAGACCTGATCTTCAACGCCAAATTGAGCCAGGGTGCTTGCCAGAGTTTCACAATCATCTTCTGGTGTATCAATATCTGTGGGAGTGGCGTTATAAATGATGTGCAGCGTTGGATTATTTAATAAGGTTCCTATCAAATGAGAGGCTTGTTGAGACCCAATGAAACAAATCAGTTCATTAGCTTCTAAGGCATGGGCCGCACTATTCAACAATTGCAACACACGGGCAGTGGTCTTACCCCTTGTTTGTTTCAGAATGGCTTGAAATTGATCGGATATTAAGCGGACAGATGGAGTACCCCAATTCTCATATTGATGGGGCAATTCGTGCATGAATCGGTCATAATCCACTGTCTACCTCTCGATATGCTAGAGAACTCAGTCATTGCAGCCCAGATCAGTATGGGGTTGCTTAAGGTTATACCAATTCTAGAAATTACTCCTACAGATCACACCCCACCGCCTGTGGCACCTCCCCTTACCACGGGGAGGTTGGGAGGGGTCAGATGTGTAGCCTTAAAAAATTGAATTGGTATTCCTGATAATTTCAGGTCGTTGTTGAGGTAAAAATCGAGCCAAAACCGGAGGAGAGGGGTCATTCGGTGGCGGTCATTCGGTATTAGTCATAGTTAGTGGTCATTCGGGAGTGACCCACCCCTAGGACAGGTGAGTGCATGGATGCGAGGTCTATGAGTGAGGTTATTGAACCTTGGTTGGTTAACGTTATGACTCATTGGCTCATCCTATGGGATGAAGTTTAGCGATATCAGAAGCTTTAAGCTAAGTAGTCGTTTTTTCGTTCTTTAAAGTAGATTGGCGTTCACCTAATCCAACTTGAAAAGCGATCGCTCACCCACGCTCTCAACTTTATGCTCTCTCGGCACACCTGTTTCAAAAAGCCCTTTTCTTGGCAAAAGATGACCTGGCTAACTAGCATTGGAGTTAGCTTGATCTGGCTAGAGCCGCTGCTATTACCTGCGATCGCACAGTCTCCTCCAACTCATGACCAGGAGGTCAGTTGCGAACTGCTAGTGGTGGGTGGCGGGTTAGCTGGGGCAGCGGCAGCCTATGAAGGACTATTAGCCGGAAAGACGGTTTGTCTCACTGAGATTACTGATTGGGTAGGGGGACAGATCTCATCTCAGGGAACCTCTGCTCTCGATGAACGCCCCACACAACAGTCGCTGTTGTTTTATCCTCGTGGCTATCTGGAGTTGCGAAAACAGATTCAACAGCACTATCGTCGCCCTGACCCCGGTGACTGTTGGGTCAGTGAGTCGTGTTTTATGCCAAAAGATGGGCATGAAATTTTGTATGACATTTTGCGTCATGCGGCTCGACAGGGCAGAGGTGAGCTGAAGTGGTTTCCCTCAACGGTGATCAAAGATCTAGAGAGTTCAGAGGCTCAACTTCGAGGGGCGATCGCCATTCAACACCGACCAACCGCAGGGGCTCCTCCGCTCAATACTGCCCCCCTATCGCAGACGATTGACGATTGGTATGACTACGAAGATTCTGCCCAGTTCCAAAAGACGGTGATTCGGTTTGTGCCCCAACCCCCCAGGCGATCGCGCAATTCATCTCAACAGACACGACCAGCCGAGTGGTATGTAATTGATGCGACCGAGACGGGTGAGATCATTGCTCTGGCAGATGTGCCTTACCGTTTGGGCATTGATGCGCGATCGTCTTTGGAACCCTCCTCCTCCAGTACAACCAACGATCCCTATTGCACTCAGGGGTTTACCTATACCTTTGCGATGGAGGCAACCGCACAGCCCCAACCCCAGGTCATGCCGCCTTTTTATTTGCAATATCATCGCTACTACAGCTATGAGCTACCCCGGTTAGCTGACTTTGATGTGGTGTTTACCTATCGCCGCATTTTTAGCAAAGAGCGTCCGCCAGAGGGGCCACGCACGATTCAAGAATATGCGGTGAATCCGGGGGATATCTCCATGCAAAATTGGACATGGGGCAATGATTATCGACCGGGCACCGCCCAAGACAATCTGGTGTATACCCGTGAGCAATTGCAAGCAACAGGTCAGTTAGCTGACAACGGTTGGATGGGGGGATTGCGAACAGAAACGCTGCGCAAAGCTGAAGAAAATGCGCTGGGTTTCTTTTATTGGCTAGTTGCTGGAACGACTGACTCGCAATTAGGAGAAGGGGTGAAACAACCCCAGCCTAACAACCGTTATCTGAGCGGGTTGAATTCACCGATGGGGACGGTGCATGGCTTGTCCAAATATCCCTATATGCGAGAAAGTCGGCGTATTATCGGTCGTCCTACATCTAGCTATCCTCAAGGGTTTATGGTGTGGGAAATCGATATTTCTCGTCGCGATTATCGAGATTCCTATTACGAACAAACGCTCTCTCCCAATACTTACCGCAGTTTGCAAATTGCGATCGCTGGGTTAGAGGCAACCTCTCTCGTGGGTGGAACGCGATCGCTCAATCAAGCCACACGTCGCACACGATCGACTATCTACCCTGACTCGGTCGGCATTGGGCACTATGCGATCGACTTCCACCCCTGCATGACCCTTTCTCCACCAGAGACTCCTGGCAACACCGAACGCGCGGGCGAACGACGTGGCGCAGGCAGTGCCTATCCCTTTCAGATTCCACTGCGGGCGATGATTCCTCAAAAAATTGACAACCTGCTGGTTGCTGGCAAAAGCATTGCCACCAGTCATATTGCAGCCGCCGCCTATCGGGTTCACTCATTTGAGTGGTCCTCTGGAGCCGCTGCCGGAAACACCGCTGCCTTTGCGTTAGAGCAAGGAATCTTACCCTATCAACTGGTCGATCAACTGCCGCTCAGAGAACCTCAACTCGAAGTCTTACAGCGACGACTGCAACAGCAGGGCAACCCCACTGCATTTCCAGATACCTCGATCTTTAACGAGTCGTGGGAAGGGTGGAGATAAGGAGAGCGTGAAGGCAGAGGTTAGGAAGGGAAGAGACGCGATTAATCGCGTCTGTACTGGGTAGGTGATACCGATTTAAACGGATTTTTGGGCAGATCAAAGTTCAGGAGGGGCTTGGCACTGCCAAGCTCGTACCAGGATCTGTCGTGTTTTCAATTCAAATTGGTGTGAGTTTTGAGTTGGGGAGAGTGGATAAGTGGAGATTGTATCTGCTCCCTATTCCTTATCCCTATATCGTCACAACCATTGATGGGATGTTCTGCGGATTTTGAAACAGTTAAAGCTTGCGATCGCCTAAAGCTTTGCACCACCTTTCTCTTTTGACTGCCATCTGCTTGATTTTTGACGCTTCACGTTATACCAATCAGATATGAAGATGCGCCAAACTAAAGAGTAGAACCTATCAGAGACAGTGAGATGACAGGACGACCTTTTAGGGTAGAGATTACTGAGAGTTTGGAGCAGCTAGAGAAGAGCCTCAAACAAGCTCGTAGCG
>JANRJA010000088.1:0-2605 GCA_033764315.1 Oculatellaceae cyanobacterium bins.114 | reverse complement strand
CGGTTTGCGAAATTGCCCACTTCGCTCAGTAGGCTTTGTACAATAGCTTCCATTGGGCTACCCATCCGGTGTGTTTGTTGATAATTGCACCTTAGTCGATGGGTAGCTTTCTCGTCAAAATTCAGTCCGGACTATTGTTCTACGAGAAGATTGGGTTAATCACGGCACAAGAGAGACAGGCAGGAACGAGAGTTTACAAAGAATTTAGTAATGCGACGGTTGAACGACTGTTGATGATTAGCCAGGGCAAAGGAATTGGCTTTACCCTCAATGAAATTAAACAACTGATTGACGAGTGGGAAGATGGTGCATTGTCACCCAGCGATCAAATTGAAGTGATTGAGCGCAAACTCGAAGAAGTTATCCAAAAGATGCATCATTTGGGTGAAATTAAAACTTACCTCACAACCAAGCTCGATCGCTTAAAACAGAACATCTCAAACACTGCTTGAACTGATAATACTTCCCTCTACCCATACTCACAAATACCGAACGCTGATTGCCTCCCAATCAGTTTTTGATTCGGTTGTGATGTGAAACAGGACTTCTACCTGACGACCTTCGGGATCGAGTCCAATCACCAACAATCCTCGATTCGTTTGCTCCTCGGCAAAAATAGCTTTGAGGTCAGAGTATTTCATTTGCTTACCCCTGCATTGGCTTGTCCATACTCTCCCGGTGATTGCCCCATCCATTGCTTAAATGCTTTGCTGAACGATGCTTCTGATTCACAGCCAACGGAACTGGCAACGGCACTGAAGGGAAGACGCTGCGATCGCAAAATCTGACTGGCTCTCTGCATCCGCCATCGCGTCAGGTACTTACAGCGATTTTCAGAATCGTTAGCCACAGGGGTAGGGCGAACGGCCGTTCGCCCTTACAAAAGGTGTGGTTTATTCAATTAGAAACGGCTGTATTCGGCGGTTCTCCCACCAATTCCCGAAATTGAGTGAAAAAGTCGTGCGTGATATGCTCACTCGTTCCGTTAACTCCTCAGCCGTCCCCACCTGATCCAGATTCGGACTATCAAAGCCCAAACGTGCCATGTTTGTTCCGGTAGCAGTCCTCAGGTTAGGTGTGTTGGTAGCTTGGAATCGAATTCGGAGCAGGTCTTATCCAGTCAAGCTGGAGTTAATTGTGCAAGCGATCGCATTCGCTTGCACAATTAACTCGTTCCATCGTATCAGGTGAGTCACCTGTGTTCCTATAGTCGTGAACGGCGTTAGTGATTGAAGACCAATTTGATGATTAGCTCATAGCAAAAGCCACCAATTAAAACGCCAGCGGCTCCAATTAATCCCATTAGCGGCGGCACTGGAGGAACCAGCTTCATACCCGCAAAAATCACGCCAACAATCCAACCGCCCAGTAGCGCCATACCTATATCTTTGATGAATCCTGTCATTTGATATTTCCTGTCGTTCGATTGAGAAATAGGCGAAGGGTGAGAGAAGGGCAAAAGGATAAGATTGCCTATCTTTTCCGGTTGTTTCTGCAAGAGAAGTCAAGGAAATCAACAGATCTAAAGTCACTCATCAAAATCCCTCCTTTTCGCCTTCTAAAACGCAAAGCAGTCGCAGCCCATGCCGCCCCATAAGCTGGACAGAGAGCCAGCAGTATTCAAAGATGTTGCTGTCCGGCAAGTCGCTTTGTGGAGGTGATTGCACAGGGCAGTACAGAGATGCAGTACTTTTGAGGCAGCGAATACTGGGACAGGCTGCGAGTAATAGCCGCCGTAGTACGCCACGGGCGACCAGTCAGGCAGTACAGGTGGGGGTGGGGGTGCTAGATCGCTAAACTCTTTGGCGGCGTAGACGACTCTACCACCCACGATCGTCAGCACTGATTCCAACCGTTTGATCTGCTCTTCTGGAACAGAGAAATAATCGTCAGAAAGGACGGCTAAATCTGCCAGTTGACCCGGTACGATCGCGCCCTTCTTACCTTCCTCTGATGAAAACCAACTGCTGCCAACTGTGTAGAGCCGTAGAGCTTCCATCCGGTCTAAGCGATTCTTCTTTGGGTAAAGGGCAGTACCACCAACCGTTTTACCACTTACCATCCAATACAAGGAAACAAAGGGATTGTAAGATGCCACACGGGTTGCATCGGTTCCGGCTCCAACAGGAACACCCATTTCTAACATGCGAGAGATGGGAGGTGTACGCTCTGCCGCTTGTTTACCGTAGCGATCAATAAAATAATCGCCTTGAAATGCCATCCGATGCTGCACTGCAATACCGCCACCTAATGCTTTGACTCTTTCAATATTGCGATCACTAATCGTTTCAGCATGATCAAAGAACCAGTGCAGACCATTAAACGGAATCTCTCTATTTACGTCCTCGAATACATTAAGGAAACGATCGATCGATTCATCATAGGTAGCATGTAATCGGAATGCCCAACGGTTTTCTACCAGCAACGATACGACGCTTTTTAGTTCTGTCTCTAGCGACTCTGCTATTAACCCGGCAGCTTAAGAGAATGCGGAGTGAAAGAGGCAATTAGTACAATGGAAGTATGAATAAACCCGATGCTCGATTACTCGATCCCAATACTCAAGATTATCTACGTCAACAAGCGATTCGGTTACGTCAGCAAG
>JANRJA010000073.1:0-3908 GCA_033764315.1 Oculatellaceae cyanobacterium bins.114 | reverse complement strand
AGAACGAACACACTCATGGATGAACCGCTTTCGACGGTTATTAATTCGTTGGGAGAAGAAACCACAAAACTATCTAGCGATGATCCACCTTGCTTTTGCATGTATTGCTATAAGGGCAATTCAGGTTTTCGGATAGGCTCTATGTCTTACATTTAATTAACGTCAGTTCGGTTTAAGCAGCCCAGCGAATAAATTCGCGGCTACCAGAGCGAAGTCCGCCTTCGCGGACTAGCAAAATCAAAGGTTTACTGAACCTACTCACACCAATTTGAATTAAAACTGTGGCAAAGGCTTGTAGGGGTTTGGCAGTGCTGAAATACTTCCTAACTCTAAATCTGTCCACAACACGTTTCAAATCGGTGTCAGGTCGGTTTTGCTCGTATAGCAAGCGGTTTTAACCGCCAAAATCCTTATCCCGAACTCAGGTTAATTAGACCAACCTACTTATGTTCTGCTGCAATCGTGATCTATTGAGTGTTGTCATCCTGAGCAGTTAATGCTTAGAATTCGCTCTTAATATCTCTAGAGTGATGAAAGATTCTAACGATCTCAATATGGTTTTGGCTTAGGATGTAAAACACGATGTAAGGCTTAATAGGAAAACTGCGGAGTCCTTCCATCAGTCCGCTTCGCAGTTTTCCCATGTTTGGAAACTTTGCTAACATAGGCAATTTATCAAGAATTTTGCCCAGCATTAAATCGGCAGTAAGCTCGTCGCTTTGAGCAAGATAAATCCAGATATCTTCGAGATCTTGCTCTGCCCGTCTGGAAAGCCTGTAGCGAGTCATTCAATATCGCCTTGTGCCAGTCTCTTGCGTCCTCGTGCTTTAATGTCTTCTTGTAAAGTGACAAGAGAGACATCATCGTAGTCTGTGTATTCCCCATTTTGAAGCTGCTCAACCCCCACTACAAGGTCGTGCCTCAATGCTTGTGTCTTAAGAACGCGAAGTTCTTCTTCCACCTGTTGAAGCCGCTCTACCATCTCTTGAAAAGCAGTTGCATCCTGAACAATGACTTCTGCTTTGCCGTTGATTGTCAGAACTAAGGGAGATTTGGTTGCTTTAATGCGTTCTACAAACTCTTTGGCGTTTCGCTTAAAGTCGGTGAGCGGGTGAATGTTTTCAAGCTTAATCATGAAAAAGCACCGAATTCGGATCTAATTTGATGATAGGCGATCGCCCCTTATTTAACCTCATCGCCTATCAAGTGAAGGACATAGAACAAAAATCGCCTCGTTCCGTTCAAGATGTGTACTTCACTAAATAAAAACAAGAAAACAAGTCCTTGGTTACTCCGGGTCTTTAGATTTAAGCAAGTAGATCAAAGACCTGGGTTCTCATACCAATTTGAATTGAAAACACGACAAATCCTAGTACGGGCTTAGCACTGCCAAGCCCCTCGTGAACTTCGATCTGGGAGTTTTAATCAAACACCAACTCCCCTGCTCCCGCAATCACCTCACCGATCGCCCACGCTGGCAAACCCTGCGACTCAAACCAGCGAGTTACGGACTCTGCTGCAAGGGGTGGCACCAGCACCACAAACCCAACGCCCATATTGAACGTGTTAAACATTTCTGTGGTAGCAACGTTCCCTGTGGTCGCCAACCACTCAAAAATTGGGGGGATTGACCAACTGTGAGGATTCACCCGAATTGACTGTCCCTCACCCAGACACCGGGGTAAGTTTTCGGGCAAGCCACCTCCGGTAATGTGTGCCATGCCGTGAATCTCTAGTCCTGCCCGTCGAGCCGCTAACACCGATTTGACATAAATGCGGGTGGGAGTAAGCAACGCATCAGCAAAAGACTGTCCTTCTTGCCAGGGTACAGGTTGATCAAGTTGGGTCTGACTGACTTCGACAATCTTGCGAACCAGACTAAAGCCGTTGCTGTGAATGCCCTGACTGGCTAGGGCGATCGCCACATCCCCAATTTGCACCTGTGAGCCATCAAGAATCTGACTCTTTTCGACAATGCCAACACAAAAGCCCGCCAGGTCATATTCCCCTGGTTGATAAAACCCTGGCATCTCAGCCGTTTCACCCCCCAGCAGAGCACAGCCCGATAAGCGACAGCCCTCAGCGATGCCCGACACCACCTGGGTCAGTTGCTCTGGGTTGAGCTTGCCTGTGGCTAAGTAATCGAGAAAAAACAGGGGTTCAGCCCCACAGGTCAACACATCATTGACGCACATCGCCACCAGATCGACCCCAACCGTCTCGTGGCGATCGCACTGATGCGCCAATTTCAACTTAGTGCCGACACCATCGGTGCCCGATACTAAGACGGGTTCTTGATAGCCACTTGGCAGTTGAAACAAACCACTAAACCCGCCTAACCCCCCCAACACCTCTGGGCGACGGGTGCTCTCGACTAAACGGCGAATCTGTTGGACAAAATTGCGTCCTGCGACAACATCTACGCCCGCTTCCCGATAATCCATGAGAACCCACTGACAACAGTTGAACTCTCAAATTATCCTATGGGAAAGCTCGTATCAATGCGGATTTTGATGAGAAAGCCCTCCCATCGGTGCAGGTTGAGGATATGAGTTACAGCAGTTTTCCCATGAATAAGCCACAAATCGTAGGGTGGGCAATGCCCACCCCTATCTGTCTATCTGTTGAATAAGTTTGAGTCATGGTGGGCAATGCCCACCCTACTGAAAATTGCTGAAGCTGTTAGTTCACTCCTGTGCTGACAGAGGTGCCATTTATAGAGGAGCCATTCGCCGCTGCACCATTGCTAGAGGACAAAGGCGATGATGCAACATTCATCGCTGAAGTTTTGTTAGACCGACGTCTGTTGCGACGTGAACCACCCGCCATCTCATACTCTTGGCTGGTTTTGCCATAGCGACTGCCGATGCCCAACAACATCTTTTCAGACATTTCTGTGGTGGCTTGTTCTGCTACATCAACATCATTTGCTAGTTTGTCGAGGGTCGAGAGAGCAGTGTTATAAACCGCTAGTTTCACTCGCAAATCATCAATGGTAGTGGTATAAGCGTCTACGGTGAGTCCACCACCTAAGTCGAGCTGTGGATGAATAGAACAAATGCTCTCCTTTCGACGTTCGGCTCGTTTTAATGCAATAGAGTTTCTTTTACGTCTTGGCATACAGAGATACCCTGATTCATGACGTTTACTGCAACACTCTATCTATTGGTTTGATGCAGTGACTTGAGAGAAAACTCGCAAGCTTTAAGGTGGCTTGATGAATGGCTCTCTCTAAATTTAGTGGTTATCACGGAAGCTGATCAACAGGCAATAGGGGCAAGAGTGGCAAAATTGGCTCTCAGCCTTCAACCTAGTTTTTGTAAAAACTTTGATACAAAGTTTCTAGCAAATACCATCTCTAGAAAATTTGGGTTACACATCAATTTCTTCGTAAAGACGTTTCGCGAAACGCTCTTACCGCTGTTCTGTTACGGTTGTTTACTGAATTGGTATCAGACTAGGGTTATAAGCGTACTTCAATGTTTGTTGCAACAACTTAAATGAAACTTATATTTGTTTGAATCAGAGTTACATTGATTCAAACCAATGCAGCAACGACTTATATCTTTCTATGAAAAACTTAAATGAAACTTATACTTGCTCGAATCAGAGTTACGTTGATTTGAACCAATGCAGCGATCGCTTATATCTTTCTAGCTTTTGCTTAAACGAAACTTATACTTGCTTGAACGAGAGTTACGTTGGTTCAAGTTTTTCTAAGTCACGCTTGACTCTGGGTAAGGGGCGATCGCCCCTTACTTCGTTTGATTGAAGCAATCTTAAGACCAGGAAGGGCGATTGTAAGAGTGGGTTTTGTGGGTGAGACGCAGTAATCACAAAGCCTAACAAATGCTGTAGTTGTATCAGTATTTGTTGTTTAGCATCTCAATGATTTACCCATAAAACCT
>JANRJA010000190.1:0-4103 GCA_033764315.1 Oculatellaceae cyanobacterium bins.114 | reverse complement strand
CAAATACCACCAGTAAGGGGCAGGATCAAGTCCAACCGCTTGAATACGGCGCTCCAACACATCGAGACGTTCTTCCCGTTGAGAGCCACCAATGATTTCGCCAATTTTGGGAGCGAGAACATCCATCGCGGCAACGGTTTTCTCGTCATCGTTGAGGCGCATGTAAAAGGCTTTAATTTTGGCGGGATAGTCAGTGACAATCGTCGGCTTCTTGAAGTACTCCTCCGCCAAATACCGTTCGTGTTCCGACTGCATATCCAAGCCCCACTCCACGGGATACTCGAATGTCTTGCCAGATTTTTCTAACAACTCGATCGCCTCTGTATAGGTAATCCGCGCAAACTCGTTGTTGATGATGTTGTCAGCCGTTGCCAGGACAGACTTATCAATGCGTTCGTTGAAAAATTCCATGTCCTCCGGACAGGTTTCCAACACATGCTTGAAGACATGCTTGAGAAAAGCCTCCGCCAATTCCATATCCCCTTGCAGGTTGCAGAAGGCCATTTCGGGTTCCACCATCCAAAACTCGGCTAAGTGACGTGAGGTATTGGAGTTTTCAGCTCGAAAGGTAGGGCCAAAGGTGTAGACGTTAGTGAATGCCAGTGCCATGATCTCCGCTTCAAGCTGACCACTCACCGTGAGATAGGCAGGTTTGCCAAAGAAATCTTGGCTGTAGTCGATGCCCTGACTCTCGGTTAGCGGCACTTGTTTGAGGTTGAGGGTAGTAACAGTGAACAGTTCCCCAGCTCCTTCACAGTCACTGGCGGTGATCAGGGGAGTGTGCACCCACAAGAAACCTCGTTCTTGAAAAAACTGGTGAATGGCAGTGGCACAAGCATTGCGAACTCGAAAGACCGCACCTAATGTATTGGTGCGCGATCGCAGATGTCCGATGGAGCGTAAAAACTCAAAGGAGTGTCGTTTCTTTTGCAATGGATAGGTTTCGGGATCAGCTTCACCATAGACCACAACGGTTTCAGCTTTGAGTTCAATTCGTTGCCCTTTGCCAAGGGAAGCTACTAACGTGCCGACCACCTCAACTGAAGCACCCGTACTTAGCCGACGGAGGAGATTATTATAGTCGGGCAATCCTTGATTGAGCACAACCTGCAATCCAGCCAAAGAGGAGCCATCATTAATTTCAACAAAGCTGAACTCTTTTAGCTCTCGTTTTGTCCGAACCCAACCCTGAATCGTGACGGCTTCATCAGGTTGTCCAGTTTTGAGCAAATCAGCAATGCGGCGAATGGTCATGGGGCAATGAAATGTAAGGGTTAATAGAGAATCAATAGTCTAAGTAAGGACAGTGAGAAGTCCCTTCATTAACCATAGCGGTTGAGCCGATAGAAAGACTAAGGGATAAGTATAAAGACCCCATATGTGATTTTTCCAAGATCTCTGGTTTCTGATGATGGGAATCAGACCCCTTTAAGAATGCTGATGAGAAACTGGGGATCTAGCCCTCTAAGTTGCCCATCGCGTAATAAAGGCCAGAAGGGCTGCTGTGAACCTCAGCTCAAGGAGTGAATGGTAACGCAGGAAGAAGACGATTATGACAGAATAGAGGCGATCGCCCTGTGATGACTTAAACAGTAAATCTGTTCTGAATTCTCCTGGTTTGATGGACAATATGGCTGTAATATCTTTCAGAATCGCGATTTTGCCGGAATGATTTCTTTTGCCTTGGTTTATAGTGGCTATGGCATCACCGATGGCTGAGGTCTAAAAAAGCGCCGAATTGGATGGCATCAAACTTGAATCTCCTATTCCACCTTTGGTAGCAAGGAGATTGCCCCTAAAAGAGATCAGATCTAAACAATTAATTACTGCAAGAAGAATAACTAATGCTGTGGAAAGTGCGGTTTGATGTTGCTCAACGTACCGGACTGATTTGAAAGCAATTCGTTAGAGAACTCTATGTCTAAAGAACCTTTCAAGAGAGGAGCTATCTCATTAATGGCGATCGCAGGAATACTGGGTTACATGGGAAGTCTTCCATCCAGTTATGCAGCATTGCCAGACGAAGAAACGTATAACTTCGTGATTAGTCGCTATAGCCTATTGATTCAAGACGATACCGATTGTCGCTATTATGCTAACCCCAGCACCTTGGTAATTAACGGGGATGAACGCCGCATCGTTGTTCTTTTTACGCGTGGGGATAGGGGTGGCAGTTTGTGCAATGGAATTTTTGAGTTTCAGATGTTGAGAGTCAATTGTCGCTTAGGAGAAATTGTTTACTCACCCCAACTCGACTCTCCTGCAAACTGGGTACATCAAGAACAGCGATCGATTAACTACACCGTTGCCAATCAAATTTGTGCTCTATAAAAGCAACTCCCCAAAATCATTCAAGACTGGGGAGTGAGCTATTGCAATCCCAAATGGGTTGTAAGAAGCGCACCCCGTTGGGGTGCGCTTCTTACAACTCCCTAATCTCACAAATGAATTAGGACTGCTATATTAACTACTCATAACTGGCATCTCGGAATAGCTTAGCGCTGCCCGTTGCCATTGCGATGAGCATTCCAATTGACCCAATCTTGGGGCTTGAGGAACACGTCATACAGTTCAGCTTCAGGGCTATTGGGTTCTGGTTGATAGCAATACTCCCAACGCACTAGGGGCGGCAGTGACATCAAGATCGACTCGGTGCGTCCATTCGTTTGCAAGCCGAAGATCGTACCCCGGTCATAGACCAGGTTGAACTCGACATAACGACCCCGACGATAGAGCTGGAAGTCACGCTGGCGATCGCCATACTCTAAAGCCTTCCGACGTTCAACAATGGGGGTGTAAGCGGGCAAAAAGGCATTGCCACAGTCTTGCACAAAGCCAAAAATCTCTTCCCAAGTGCGAGACGGCACTTCACCAATGCGATCGCTATAGTGAGCCGCTTCCCCCGTCGCCGAAGGACCATGATAGAGCTTGTTGCGATGGTCTTGGTAGTCAAAGAAAATACCACCCACTCCACGGGGTTCTTGACGGTGCTTGAGATAAAAGTATTCATCGCACCAGAGCTTAAAGGTAGGGTAATAGTCTGGATGGTGGCGATCGCAAGCTTGTTTCAACGTCTGGTGAAAATGTACTACGTCGTTAGCAAAAGCGTAGTAAGGCGTTAAGTCAATGCCACCGCCAAACCACCAAACCGGACCCGCCTCAAAGTAGCGATAGTTGAGGTGCACTGTGGGAATGTAAGGATTGCGGGGGTGCAACACCATCGACGTACCTGTGGCATAAAACCCATGCCCTGCCGCCTCTGGACGCTGAATCAAAATGGAAGGAGGTAAATCTTTGCCCCACACTTCCGAAAAATTGACACCGCCTTGCTCAAAAACGGCTCCTTCACGCATCACGCGAGAGCGACCACCACCGCCTTCTGGGCGTTCCCAACTGTCTTCACGAAAGGTGCCACCCCCATCTACCTGCTCCAATCCCTGGCAAATCGTGTCTTGAATACTTCTCATAAACTCACTGACCCGCCGCTGCGAATCAGAGGGGGGCAAATAATTAGAGGTAGAGACAGTTGAAATATTCACCATAGTTTTATCTTCGATCGCCAAATGAAGAGACAAAGATGGGTTGCGATTCAATACGGATTCTAGAGTAACGTGAATTGAACCCAAGAAATCATCTGCTCATCAAATGTAAAAAAGATGAAACAACTTGCGGCATCCCCACATTTAATGCATTTGATTGATACATCTGATGCATCGCACCGTTAGAGGAGCGAGATTAACCCGTTTTGCAGGCAGCTTGCGAAGGGCACCACAAAGAATTCATCAACATTTCAACAAAGAGGGGAGTCCCAAATGGTAATGGTGAATAAGGAGCGCATAGCTGCATTCACCCAACTACCAAAATTATTTCTATGTAGCCTTGATTAAGGGATCAACATAAATAAACAAATGTAAACAAAACTGTAAATAAAACAATTCTGCTGTTCGTTTAAATTTGATTTTTTAGGGAACCTCGATTAATTCAGTTTTGACAAGTTGGGATCTCAAATGAGACAGAAGGCCATCTGCTAGAAACACCATTTCCTTGAACTCCAGTTGGGCAAGGTTACTGGTGCAGCATGAATTAGGGAGGACTATCCCGTG
>JANRJA010000188.1:0-6683 GCA_033764315.1 Oculatellaceae cyanobacterium bins.114 | reverse complement strand
CGTCGTCTGGTTCTCGCCCCGGTCGTTCTCTTCGTCGGTGAAGCAGTTGATGGCCGGGGTCGAGGCTCCGACCCCGCGAGGGTCGAACCCAACCAAGTCGAATCGTTGAACCATGGGAGTCTCCTTCAGAGCCACTGCGGTGAAGGGGGTTTGAATCGTGCCCGAGCCTCCAGGCCCGCCAGGATTGAGCACCAGAGAGCCGATCCGCTGGTCTGGCTCACCCTGGGCCGGTAGCCGCAGTACCGCGATTTGCATGGTCTCACCCTCAGGTTCGTCGTAATCTAGCGGTACCTCCAGGCGACCACATTCAAACGGATCAACGTACACTTGTGCCTCGGTTGCAGTAGTCGCAAAGCCTTCGCACGAGCCAAACGTCAACTCCTGGTTGTAAAAGCGATCAAGACCTGCCGGAACTTCCCCCGGCTCTGGCAGCTGCCCAGATGTCGGTTGGACGCAGGCACTGAGGGTCAGCCCCATTGCCCCAGTCATTAGCAAGCTGCGGACGTAGGTTTTGCGGGTGAGCAAGGATCTTCTCCTGGCGGAAACCGTTGCCCCTGCGTCGTGGGTGAGTCGGCTACGATTTCGTGGATTGTCAGAAGAAAATTGAGACATGGTGATGAAGTCCTTTCGTACATTTGCTATTGATTTGAGCCAGAGATGGAAAGGTGAACAGCAAAAATATGCTGAACAGGATTGTTGCTGAGATGATTAGCGAAGAGCGTTGGAAGGTGAAAAGAATTTTGTTCATTAAAAGTCTCGCCAGAAATTCTTTCTGAGCGATTAATCGGTTTGATGGTTGTTTAAGCGATCGCTATAGGCTGTAACTCAGGTAGGGTTCTGGTTCAGAGAAATAGTCTCAATCTATCAGGGAATAAAGTTCAGCTTCTCGTACAAGCTTGTTGCATTAAAAGGCGGTTGTTTTGATAGACCTCTAATGTCCCAGCCTGCGGATCATCCAACGTCCCATCCCAAACCCAATATTCATAGTTGCCACTCCCAAACTTGTACACTCGAACGCCTTCAGTCGCCTGGCTGGTTCCTCCATCCAAACTTAAATTACCGTTAGGACTGATGGCACGATAAAGCAGTTCACCAGACCGATAGTTTCGCCAAATGTTGATGGTGTAACCGCCCTGGCATTGAGTACTCAAGATGAGTTCGGCTGTAGAATCAGCAGCAGCAGGCAAGGAGAAATAAACTGAGATACAGATAGGCAGAGCGAAAAATAATGCGGTTCTTTTGAGGAGTGTTTTCATTGTTTTCCTTGTGTAAAACTCATTGATTGAAATAGTGATTTGTAGCAACAATAGTTGCCATCAACTCTGTCATTTTCCAGCGTCCCGTATAGCGAATGTTGTTGATAAATAGGGCTGGAGCAGTTGTTACTCCACTGTGTATTCCCCCTTCGATATCTTCATTGATGCGATCGATATGCACTTGCTTAGACACGTCTTTGAGAAATTGAGGAATATTAAGCCCTAAATCATTTGCGTACTCAATCAGATAACCATTCTCCAACGCTTGTTGATGGGCAAATAACGTATCGTGCATTAACCAAAACTGTCCTTGAATAGCGGCGGCTTCCGCAGCTTCAGCAGCCCGTTGAGCATGAGGATGAATTTGTGTTTGCGGAAAGTGACGGAAGATCAAACATAAATCATCCGCTTCAAAGGAAGCACTCAGCTCTCGTTTGATTCCTTTGATCAGCTTATAAACATCCGCACTTTTGGGGCATTGATAGTCTCCATACATCACCAGCACGACCTTTGCACTCAGCACACCTTGCATCCAATCTTGGGTTGAAGGCGGGACAAGTAAGGACCTGTGGCTGCGATCGTTGTTCATTTTTCTACGTTTGCATCAAGCAGAACACTCTAGATAAGCCTGACAGAAAGCGTTCCTGTCAAAAATTGTCCGAACGATTGTTCTATACAACCCCTAACGATTTCATCTGACATTGACTGCACCCAGAGTCGCGGCTGTTTGAACGGTGAAAATTGCCTTTGAAACGGCTTTACCGACCAACTCCTCTCTTGCGATCGCCTTAATTCGCGATCTCGCTTCAGGACGTTCCTCCGGTCTAAACACCGCATCGGTCAGGTGAGAGGCTTGCATCAAACTAATCAATGCTGCCATTCGAGAATTCAGTCCAACGCCTTCTAACACGGCTGCACGAACTTGCTGGACAATCTTGCGTTGAATGGATTCATCGGTTAAAAAATATCGCTGCGTTGGGAACAGTCCAAGAATGCGTTGCTCTTGTCGTTCTAAAGCACCTAACTCAACTAAGTTCTGCAACACAATCGTTTGAATGCCCAGGTATCTTCGTCTCCAGCGAGTCACCCAGAACCTTGCAGTTCGAGGACGAGACGATGCTAGAACTTCACTGAGGCGTTGATCTAAAAATTCATTGCCTGTGTTGCCTGTGATCACACCGATCACATGATTGTCGTTGTCGATCTCAAGTTTGCCTTGCAGTACTAAGTCTAGTAATAAAGAACCGACCAAGCCATAGTCGAGTGCAGAGTACAAAGAGAAGCGAGTTTTTCCAGTTTGAGGATTGAGTGCAAGAAGAATTAAGTCCTGTGAAAGATATTGCATGATGAATTCCTTTCGCATTGAGCAATTGTTATAGCTCAGTAACAGCAGCACCGAATCGTGTTGGATCTGTAGCGATGGAAGTAGAGATCCTGGATTTATCTCCTGACTGCATGACTGTTTGCATACATTCAATCTAGGAAATTGCCTTCAGTCCGTCGTCTACAGTGAGTTGAATTTTTTACAGTACAAATTGATAGAGTCACTCTGCGATCGCAAAGTAGAAGACGGGTTATAACTTAAGTTAGAATCCGTCTTCGATCGAAAGTACACCCTACAAACTGACAATGCCACGCTTAACCGCGACGATCACAGCCTGGGTGCGATCGCCCACATCTAACTTATTCAAAATCCGATTCACATGAGATTTAACCGTACCTTCACCAATACTCAAGGCAGTCGCAATCTCAGCATTACTCATTCCCTGTGCCAGTGAGCGGAGTACTTCTAGCTCTCGTTCACTCAGTTCTGGATTGCTGAGGCGTTGTGCCAACTTTGCTCCCACATCGGGCGGAATATACTGCTGACCCCGATGAACAGTGCGAATCGCATTCAGAAGCTCGTCCGGCTCAGTTTCTTTCAACAGATATCCTTTGGCACCTGCCTGCAATCCCCGATAAATATCTTCGTCGCTATCATAGGTAGTCAGTACAATAATTCGAGCAGATTTAGCGATCGCACAAATTGCAGCAATGGCGGCAACGCCTTCCACTTCCGGCATTCGCAGATCCATCAGCGTGACATCCGGTTGGTGTTCTTCAAATAGCGCGATCGCTTGTTCCCCATTTTCGGCTTGGGCAATCACCTCCATCTCTGGATCACGGTTAATAATCGTAGCTAAACCTTGCCGAAAAATAGCATGATCGTCTGCAATCAGAACCTGAATTGGGGGTATGGGGTGTGGGGTGTGGGGTGTGGGGTGCATGGGGTTATGGGGAGACGAGCACTAGAAGAGGGAAAAGAGACGACTATGCATGGGATGACAGCATTGATGTCTACTAACATATTGTTCGCTCCTCACCCTTAACTTCAACCGATTGTAAAACGGCTTAGAGTAAAAAGCGGGAGAACCTGCCAGGGCTAGAGGATGACTATGCAGCGCCAGTCACGAGAGGACTACTAACATATCGACTCGCCTCTAAACCCTTGTCCGATGCTCCTTTAACGAATTCTCAGGGAAAAAGGCTTCAACCATTTCCATAATCTTTTCGCGGGTGCAGGCGGCAGATTCTTCCACTTCAATCAAAATCAATGGACTTTAATCTACCATGAGTACCGACGAGTATGTGGCTTACATTGGAATTGACTGGGCAGAGCGAAAACATGATATTGCCCTGTATGATTGTGCCTCTGCCACTTGGCGAGACAGCTTAATCAAAACCCGTCCACAAGACTTACTCGATTGGGTCAATCAGCTTAGGCTGCGCTACGGTCACGGGAAGATTGCCGTTGCATTGGAACAGAAACGGGGTTCATTGCTCTATGCGCTCTGCCAATATGACAACTTGGTACTATTTCCCATCAATCCTCGCACCGTTGCAAACTACCGCAAAGCCTTCCAGCCCTCTCGTGCTAAGTCTGACCCAGTGGGTGCTCGCATCCTGGTTGAATTGATGCAAAAGCATTCTGACAAACTGGAGGCTTGGGTGGCAGGCTGTCCCCAGACTCGTGCCCTGAGGCAATGGGTGGAGTCACGCCGAATGTTAGTGCAAGAGAAGGTCAGGTTAACCAATCGCATCACAGCATCGCTCAAGTCCTATTTTCCTCAAGTCCTTGATTGGTTTGAAGATAAAGATACCTCCGTGTTCTGTGAATTCCTGCAACACTTCCCCAATGTTCAGTCGGCTCAAGCGGCTACACCCCAGCAATGGACTCAATTCTTTTGCTCCCACCATGTTGATCGTAAAAGTGTGCGCGGCTTCGCCGTTACCGCAAGGGTCGCCCGTCGCATTGGGCAAATTCAAGAGGCAGGTCCGCCACTCACCTTAGATCAGGCGGTCGCCGTGCCTGCTCAATCGCTGACATTGGCACTGGTTGCTCTTTTAAAGGTAATCATCCAACAGGTAGGGGAGTTTAATGACAAAATCGCCCACCTGTTTGAGACGCTTCCCGATGCTCTGCTGTTTAGTAAATTGCCAGGGGCAGGTCCGCATTTAGCCCCCCGATTACTGGTGGCGTTTGGAGAAGATCGTTCCCGGTTCGTCTCAGCCCAAGCCTTTATGAGCTATATCGGAATTGCTCCAGTTAAGGAGGAAAGTGGAAAAAAACGGTGGGTGCACTGGCGTTGGTCTTGTCCGATCTTCTTGAGGCAGACATTTGTGGAATGGGTCAATCAGGCAAGACGATTTTCAAGTTGGTCACAAGCATTTTATGAACAACAGAAACAAGCAGGTAAAAGCCACCAAAAAGCGATACGTGCATTGGCTTACAAGTGGGGCAGGATTCTGTAGTGCTGTTGGCAGGACAACGTTCCCTACGATGAGGAGAAGTACATTGCAGCACTGCAGCGAAAGCAATCACCCCTGGTCAAGCGATTAGTAGCTTAGCAGTTGAGTGTTACAGCTTATCTACTGAGAAAGGAGCTAAATAAAAGTCAAGAAAGAGAATGTAGAAGACAATAAAAAAGAGCCAAAAGTGAGAATAAGGTAAATCTAAGAGCAAGAATTGAGAAAACTGAGTTGAGATTCAACTGAGAATTTATGACTCAATATCAGTTAGTTTCTCACGCCTAAAACGCCAGATTCTAGCCGAACTTTGCACCTTTAATTTCTCTATTGACTCCATCTACCTCAGGGACTATGTTAGCCTGCGCCTCTCGGCGATCGCCCCCACAACATCTCTCCCATCCTCTCTTTCCCACAATCACCGCCATTGTACTCAACTTTTCACTGACTAAAAAAAATCTTTCGGGTCTTTTAACGTTGGCAGAAAGCTTTGCTATGCCTAACCTCTAGTTTGGGGGCAATCGCAAACCCACAGTCAACCTTCAAACCACGGCTCGGAAAGCGTTAACCTAATAGCGATCGCCCCTGACACCTGCTAGAACATTAAACTCTGACCCAGATTGTTAATGAACTCAACCTCTCACTGGAGACGATAACGCTGTGGGACTTAAGACTTGGGCGATCGCCTCAATGAACTCAACCTCTCGTCTCGGGGCGATCGCGCCTCACCAATCCTCACCAATAATGTTGAAGTACCGAGGTCTTCAGCTTCTCAAGCACTCAGTAACCTTGTTGCGATAGCTGGCTAACGGCTCAAATCAGCGGCGGCAGACAACCTCGAACTCAACGCCAGCATCTCTCAACCGTCCGCCGCATTTGAATTGTTAGCCCTCTGCCTACTTACCTCTTGCTGAGGTATTCTACATCTAAATAATGTGTACCCTAGAATTATGCCAACAATTTTACGGGTAGGTCCTTATCGACTCTACTTCTACAGCCATGAACCAAATGAACCACCTCATGTTCACATTGACCGAGACAAGCTATCGACTAAATTTTGGTTAGAACCAGTCAGTTTAGCAAGTAACCTTGGCTTTAGTGCTAAAGAGCTTCGGAAACTACAGTCAATAGTACAAGAGAATCAACAAACACTATTGGAGGCTTGGTATGGGTATTTTAGCGATTCGAGCAGATGAGAGAGTGAAGCACGTCTCTTTTACAGAAGAGAGTATCAGTGTCGATTTGATGGATGGAAGAACTATTACTGTGCCTTTAGTCTGGTATCCAAAATTGTTTAATGCTACACCTGAACAGAGAACACAATGGGAAGTATGTGGAGGAGGCTATGGTATTCACTGGGAAGAAATAGACGAAGATTTAAGCACGGAAGGAATGTTACGGGGGGCACCTGCTCCAAAGGCTGGTAAGGAAACTCCCCGGTAAAAAGTATATAAGGCATATTTTCAGTATCATGTCTGCTGAGATAATGGATAAAAGTAAGATAAGTAGCTAGGTGTAATTAAATATAAAACGCTCCAGTGCATAACTACCTGCTTGGCTACGAGCTTCCATTCCATTCATGACAGCAATTGCTAAATCGTACTCGTTATCAAACATCTGTCCTGCGATCTCATGACTTTT